>JAXHUO010000025.1:2414-64550 GCA_034189605.1 Chloroflexota bacterium | reverse complement strand
GTGTCTGTGACAGAGGCGACTTGCCATCCATCGCGCCGTAGAGTTCCGGCAGGCGTCGAGCAATCGGCGAGGGATCTGGAGCGGTGAGCCCGGGTAAATGTGGGGGGGATTGGTGAGCGGCGGTCGAGGTGTAAACCCGCAATTCCTACATAACCACTCAATGAAGCCGGCCCTGAGTACCGAATGAGTTTGTGTGAGTCGCCTGGCGTGGGCTCGTTGATTTTGGTTGAATGTCCTGGAGCGGGCGGCTTATCTCGGGGACGTTGGGCGGCTTGGTTAGTGAGGGATTCGCAATCAACAACGAAAGCAAAATTCGAGGAGAACAAGAATGGACCAAACTGCACAGGCCTACGAGCAACTGATGGAAAGATTCATAGAATGGGCTCAGACGGAGCAAGATATCCGTGGAGCGGTCGTTATCGGGTCTCGGGCTCGAGTCGACCACCCGGCCGACGAATGGTCTGACCTGGATATTGTCATCATCACAACCGATCCGGAGCGCTACTGGTCAACAGCCAGTTGGATTGAAAACATTGGTAATCCCTGGCTGACACTTGTAGAACCGACGCCTGACGGGCGTGGAATGGAACGTCGCGTTCTGTTCGAAGGGGGACTGGATGTTGATTTCAACCCTATGCCTGTAGACCTAGTCCGGCAGATGGTGGAAACAGGAGTTCCCTCCGATGTTGCAGACACCTTACGACGCGGAGTGCGGGTGCTGTTAGATAAAGATGGTCTCTCGATGCAACTGGGAGATTCCACAACTGAGATCCAGCTGCCTCAGCCGCCAACCCAACCTGAGTTTCTTGAAGCCGTCAACGACTTCTGGTACCACGCGGTCTGGACCGCCAAGCATCTACGGCGGGGCGGGCTGTGGTGGGCTAAGTCGGGCTGTGATAGCTACTTGAAGTGGCTGCTGCTGCGAATGATGGAATGGCACGCTCGCGCAACGAAAGGTCAGAACTACGATACCTGGCTGCGTGGGCATTTCCTGGAAGAGTGGGTAGACCCCCGTGCCTTGGAAGGGCTACGGGAAGCGTTTGCACATTATGATGAGGATGACATATGGCGTGCGTTGTTCGTAACTATGGATCTGTTTCGATGGCTGTCTGTTGAGACCGCAGAGCACTTGGGCCATTCATATCCCACCTTTGGGGATGAGCGCGCAACGGAACTCGTAAAGGGTCTCTTTTCTGACCAAGACTGAGCCAATGCTTGCATAACGCCGCCCAACAATGCGCTGGATCTGACCGGGCTGTCGCGCGCCGAAATCGAGGTTGGTTTCATTATCGTAGTTTGCGTTCTAGCGAGGGTGGTTTTGCCAAGCCGCCCGGCAGCTCAGTTTCACCGTTAGCCGCAAAACTGGGAAAGCGATTGTAATGAAATCCTCGATCAAAGTTGTTTGGCATCTCATTCGTTATGCCATTGCCACTTGTATTTCTACAGTGGTGTCTGGACTGCTCCCTTTGCTCGCCGCATCAACTCCCATCTTTGCGGCTGTCGCGTGGGTTCTGGTATGGGTTTTGGATTTCGTAGTCTATTTGCTGACCGGAGAAAGTATGTTGCAGGGCGTTCTAGTAGATGACCCATTTGGTATAGTCCTTGTGCCATTGATGTTCGGGGGCATTGGTGCGCTTGCTGTGTCTGCGATTTCACTCGTGGTTGTAGCTTTCAATGTCCTAATCGTCTTGCCAGTTTCATTGGCTACCGATCTTATCTGTCAGCGACTATCTGTCCGTGGCGTTGTTCCGCGACTTGGGGGGTTCCTATTGTCGGGTTTGTTGTTGGGCGTAGCCATAGCCAGTATCATGACGATTCTTTTCGGCTTTTATCATCCCGATATTCCTGTAAGTGCATTGTTTGTATCGGGGTTAGTGATTCTCGTGATATGCGATTCCGTCGTTTTCGTATTCGGACTTGCACTGACAATGCTATCTGCGTTCAAAAACATAGTCATTCGCCTGAAAGCAAGACGTGGGCAGAAGAAAGCAGTAACTGCCCCCGATGAAATGCAATTGTGTTCCACAACAGTGAAAGATTGCGGCTAGTTACGGTGGGCGGGCCGGCCGCCCGACCCGCCCCCGCTACAGAACCGGACGTGAGACTTTCACCTCATCCGGCTCCTGAGCACCAGGGCCTTTGTCATAGGCACTACTAGCGGCGATTACTCACCACGTTCGCTTGGTCAATGCACCTTTGAAGCAAATACCCTTCCGGGCATCTGGCTTTCAGTACGTTCCAGGGAACGCCTGCCTAAAGCTGGACTTCTGTCAGTACCCTAACCTTCCCGGTTACCCGCCCCACGTCAGCATATCCTGGGCGTTACCCCGGCCTTGGCTTCTTGGGGCATCCTCCCCGCCTGGGCTTGTGGCATGGTCGCCTACTCCCGTTGAAGAGAGAACCGTCGGCGGGTTCCACCGTTCCGTGCGTCCATTTTGCGTGACGTTAGGACGTGTGCTTTGCACCGGGTCTTCTTGCGGGTGGATACCATACACGAGTTGATTGTATGGCCCTGAGACCTTCCCCTTTTGGGGCCTGCCGCCTGCCAAAGGCAAGTCATCTAGCCAGCGTAGGCAGGTTGTCCATGACAGCACGTACATACGCAACTTCATTTTCGTTGTCCATAGCCACTCGCTCGACGTGTGACGCCGTCTAGCTCGGCGCTGACGCCTTTCTACCCTTGCTCCCGGCCCTGAGCTTGCCGAAGGGTTGATGACCACTCGCACGCCGTAGGACAGCGCTTTCCCCCATCCACCTGGGGACCAGGAGTTGATGTTTTCACCATTTCGGTGTATCATCTCACCTGCATGGACGCACAGTTATCAAGGTACAACGTGTTTGAGAAACACGCGACCTTTCCGCCCATCCCCCGGATCACTCCGGTTTCGGGCGAACGGGTCGCACCAACTCGTTGCACCCGACCGCCTGATCGAGGCCTGTCAAGTTGCTTGTTTTGGTTTTGTGGCGTTTCGGCTCGTGGGTGGTGTCACTGCGAACCCCGGCGGCGGGTGAACTCGGGGCCGTTAGCTGTACAAACCTAAGTATAAAAGGAGAGAAGATATGAATAAAGAAAGTAAATGCCCGGTAACGGAAGCATCTGACAAACCCGCTGTCAGCAGAGGCACGTCGATCCGGGACTGGTGGCCGAATCAGTTGAATCTTAGCATTCTGCACCAGCATTCTTCCAAGTCCAATCCGATGGGCGAAGAATTCAACTACGCTGAAGAGTTCAAGAAACTCGACTTAGAGGCCGTGAAGAAGGACCTCTATGCACTGATGACCAACTCGCAGGACTGGTGGCCAGCCGATTACGGCCACTACGGGCCGCTTTTCATCCGGATGGCGTGGCACAGCGCAGGCACATACCGCATGGGCGACGGTCGCGGGGGCGCGGGGTCCGGCACCCAACGCTTTGCGCCCCTGAACAGCTGGCCAGACAACGTGAACCTCGACAAGGCACGCCGTCTGCTTTGGCCTATCAAGCAGAAATACGGCAAGAAAATCTCCTGGGCCGACCTCATGATCCTCGCCGGCAACTGCGCGCTTGAGTCGATGGGATTCAAGACCTTCGGTTTCGGCGGCGGACGTGAGGACGTCTGGGAGCCGGAAGAGGACATTTACTGGGGGGCCGAGAGCGAGTGGCTTGGCGACAAGCGCTACTCCGGTGACCGGGAACTCGAGAATCCGCTTGCTGCCGTTCAGATGGGCCTGATCTACGTAAACCCTGAAGGCCCGAACGGCAACCCGGATCCGGTCGCCTCCGGCCGTGATGTTCGGGAGACATTCGCACGCATGGCGATGAACGACGAAGAGACTGTCGCTCTGGTTGCAGGAGGGCACACCTTCGGAAAGTGTCATGGTGCAGGCGATGCGGCCCTTGTCGGTCCGGAACCGGAAGCCGCGAGCATCGAGGAGCAGGGTCTCGGCTGGAAGAGCAGCTTCGGAAGCGGCAAGGGTGGAGATACGATCAGCAGCGGCATCGAGGGCGCATGGAAGCCGAACCCGATCAAATGGGACATGGGCTATCTAAACGTGCTGTTCAAATACGAGTGGGAGCTGGTCAAAAGCCCGGCCGGCGCGCATCAGTGGCTGGCCAAGGACGTGGCCGAAGAAGACATGGTGGTTGATGCGCACGACCCGTCGAAGAAGCATCGTCCGATGATGACCACGGCTGACCTCTCGCTGAGGTTTGACCCGATATACGAGCCGATCGCGCGGCGTTACCAGCAGAACCCCGATGAATTCGCAGACACCTTCTCCCGGGCGTGGTTCAAGTTGACCCATCGCGACATGGGCCCTCGATCACGCTATCTCGGCGCGGAGGTCCCGACAGAGGAACTGATCTGGCAAGACCCGGTGCCCACAGTCGATTATGACCTGATCGATGCACAGGACATTGCAGACCTCAAGGGCAAGATCCTTGCTTCGGGACTGTCGGTCTCCCAACTGGTCTCGACTGCTTGGGCGTCGGCGTCCACGTTCCGCGGCTCTGATAAGCGCGGAGGGGCAAACGGGGCGCGCATTCGTCTTGCGCCGCAAAAGGATTGGGAAGTCAACCAGCCAGCCCAACTGAAGACTGTGCTGCAGACCCTTGAGGGAATTCAAAAAGAGTTTAATAGCGCGCAGTCAGGAGAAAAGAGGGTTTCGCTTGCTGACTTGATTGTCCTTGGTGGATGTGCAGGTGTGGAGCAAGCTGCGAAGAATGCCGGTCACGATGTAACCGTTCCCTTCATGCCGGGACGCACGGATGCGTCGCAGGAACAAACCGACGTAGAGTCATTTGCCGTACTCGAACCTGCTGCAGACGGGTTCCGAAACTACCTCGGAGCTAAATATGCCGTAGCGTCAGAGGAACTGCTGGTTGATCGTGCGCAATTGCTGACGCTGACTGCTCCTGAGATGACGGTTCTCGTTGGCGGTATGCGAGTCTTGAATGCCAACTTTGGACAGTCGCAGCACGGCGTATTCACCAAGCGGCCAGAGATGCTTACTAATGACTTCTTTGTGAATCTGCTCGACATGAGCACGACGTGGAAGGCAACCTCAGAAGACGATGACGTTTTCGTGGGTCGAGATCGCGCAACGGGCGAACTCAAGTGGACTGGAACTCGGGTAGATCTAACATTCGGGTCAAACTCCCAACTCCGAGCCTTGGCGGAAGTCTACGCATGTGATGACTCACAGGAGAAGTTCCTGCACGACTTTGTAGCGGTTTGGAACAAAGTAATGAACCTTGACCGTTTTGACCTCGCCTGATCGTAGCATAAACGTCTTCGATGACTTCTGACAGGAGGGTAAAAATAGTCAGCTAACAACTGGTTCCAGTGGACGGCGTACCGCCGCCTCTGAACCGGAACGTTAGTACTCCGAACTTGTGAAAAGGGGGTTGATGGTTTGATGAAGACACTTCCACCGCTCGATGCTCACGCTCACCTCGACCCGGACCGAACCTCGAATGAGATGACCGATACAGGTGCAGTCATTGCTATGACCCTCTCTCTCGACGAGGCTGTCCGCGTCGTTGATCGATATGAACCCCATATCACGTGGGGCGTAGGATGCCATCCGCGAAAGCTCAAGTCGCAGGAAGCGTTCGATGCAAAGCAATTTGGCGAGTTGGCGGAGCGAGCCGCAATCGTCGGCGAGATTGGACTGGATACAGGATCACGTGTTCCGCTCGAGATGCAACTCCAGACGTTCAGATAGGCGTTGGAAGTCGTTGCCGAACTCCCACGGTTAGTCAGCATCCACAGTTACCGCGCGACTGGACTGGTGATCGAGGAGTTGCGCCGAAGGCCGGTTGCTGTTCCTGTTCTTCATTGGTGGACCGGGACCGCAGATGAAACGCAAGAGGCTGTGGCCCTTGGGTGTTACTTCTCTATACACTCAGCCGTCGCTCGCCACTCAAAGTTTCGCACGCGGGTCCCCCCTGAACGTGTGCTCATTGAAAGCGATCACGGTTACCGCGATCCACCCGCCGCCATTCCGTGTCGGGTCGAGTGGGTGGAGCATTTGGTTGGACAACAACTGAAACTTGGCGTCAAGGACGTTCGACGCCTTGCGTGGCGGAATCTTGCGACGATCATTCGCGAGACAGACACACAGGAGCTGTTCCCAGAGACATTTGCGACAGTCCTGGCAGAGGCGCTCCCGGACGCCGCGTAACATTGTATCACAATCTTGATCAGAGGAGGAAAACACCGGTGCCAGTTCTAGATCAATCCCATCTGCAAAGTATACTCGTGGCAGTGCTCGACCACACAAGTTCTATCCTCAATCAGAGCAAATACCGTCTGGTAGGTACTGGGGCGGCTCTTTTACAGGGGGTGCAATTACCAACACGAGACGTTGATTTGCTAATGAAAGAGCGTGAGGACGTTGACACACTTGATTCATCTTTATCATCTTTCGAATGTCTTACACCGCCTACATATCTTTCGGAAGCGAAACAGTACTATGCCAACTACGAAATCAACGGTGTTGAGGTGGGAATCAGCACAGTAGAATGGGAGACCGATTCGGACGGCATCGAGTGTTTTGGGCGTGGTCCCTGGGAGCATTACATTCTCATTTCTTGTGGACCATACACCGTACCGACGGTAGCACTTGAACTACGTCTGGTTTCCGAGATGCTTCGCGACCGGCCTGATAGGTACACACCGATCATAGAGCATATGCGGGCGTGCGGGTGCGACATTGACCTTGTTCGTCGGGGGATACAATCTCGCGGGCTACCACAGACTTTGCAGGAGGAAGTGCTCGGTCAACTCAAGGGAGCACCCGTTGGCTAAGGCAGTTGGTCCAAAGGGAAGGGCGCGGCTAACCCAGCGTGAACCCGACCTGGCTAATCTCGGCGCTTTTCAGCGTCTCCACGCCTGAAAAGTCGTTGAGCCAGCGAAGTTGCTCACGCCAGACTCGCCAGGCGGGTGATGCTGACCGTTAGGTGCATGAAAGCTTTGATCGGAGACAGAATTCAAGGAGCGTTTGACACATGATCCCCAAACAACCTTTTGGACGCACAGGGCATTTAAGTACTCGGATTATTTTTGGTGCATATGCTCTAAGCCAAGCAACACAAGCCGAGGCCGATGACATTCTTGAACTATTGCTGAAGTATGGCGTAAACCATATTGACACAGCGCCGATGTACGGAAATGCCGAAAAATGTATTGGGCCTTGGATGGAGAAGCATCGCGAAGAATTCTTTCTTGCAACAAAATCGCGAAGTCGTACATACGAAGGAGCGTGGAAAAATCTTCAGCGTTCATTGGAGCGATTGAGAGTTGAATATGTAGACTTGTGGCAGATGCATGGTTTGACCAATCCAATAGGATGGGAAAAAGCGATGGGGCCTGGGGGAGCATTGGAGGCTTTCATCGAAGCGCGTAATAAAGGCTTGGTGAGGTTCTTGGGAGTGACAGGGCATGGCAGCAAAGTTCCAGCCATGCACAAACGAAGCCTCGAAAGATTCGATTTCAAAACAGTTATATTGCCATACAGCTATTGGCAGATGCAGAATCCTCGCTATGCAACTGATTTTGACGAACTGATTGAAATGTGTCGGAAACGTAATGTGGCAGTGCAAACCATCAAGTCGGTAGCTCGAAGGCCATGGAATGACCGGCCCAAAACATACAACACATATTTCTATGAACCATTAGAGAGCCAAGAAGCTATTGAAAAGGCGGTGCATTGGGCATTGGGTTTGCCAAAAAGCTTTGTAGTTACGGCAGGAGATATGCAACTTCTTCCTAAAATGATAGATGCCGCATACCGCTATGAGAAGCGACCATCTGATGCAGAAATGAAATCTATTGTGGATGAGTTTGATATTCAACCGATTTTTTCATACTGACAGGAAGGAAATGCACCTAACCAGCAGTTGCAGCCGACCTTGCTATCGAGGCTGTTTGTGAAGGTGTTTTTGCTTTTGAGCGTTTCAAATCAAGATTGGTCACACTGCGGCGGCCGCAATGCGGCTGAACCGCAGGCCGTTGGGCGGCATACTGTCACAGATTCACGTTTGCTGACATTAATGGTCAGCTGGCGTCATCAGAGCGTCACAAAACACCAAAAACACGAGGAGGTTTGACCCTGGATCCATTAGCATACTATACAACGCAAAGCCCAATAACCAATCCGGGCGAGCATATGGGACTGTTTGCTGATCTACCCAGTACCCTTGACGGCTTATGTCGGGTTGTACACGGAGTATATATCCACTATATGGAAGGAGAAATGTATGATTATGAGATACCGGAGGAAAGACTGCCGGAAATCAACAGCCGTTATGTGGAGAAAATGCTGGCCCGGATTGTCGAATTGGATGCTCGTCCTTTGACAGAACCTCGACCACCAGAAAAGCGCCTGATTGGTTGTTGTCGTGATGCGGCCATTCTATTCACTGCCATGGCACGTCATCAGGGCATTCCCACGCGTACTCGTGTTGGATTTGCAACCTATTTCGCTGAACCTGGCCCTGATTTCAACGATTCCCATGTGATAACGGAGGCTTGGGATTTGAGCGAGAATCGCTGGCGGCTCGTAGACCCTGAGCGGGATGATCTATCGATTCAAAAGAACAGTATCCAGTTCGATGTGCACGACATTCCCCGCGACCAATTCCTCGTCGCGGGCAAAGCGTGGCAGATGTGCCGTACCGGTGAGGTCGATCCGAATAGGTTTGGGCTCTTTGGATTCGATGACATGAAGGGCCTATGGTTCGTCCGTGGCAATCTCATCCTCGATCTGGCAGCACAGAACAAGAAGGAGCTCCTGCTTTGGGACAGTTGGGGGCTGATGTCAAAAGACGTGGGAACGTACACCGAAGAAGAATGGCGACTACTGGACAAAGTCGCTGTGCTCACTCAGGCCGACAATGAAGCCTTCACTAAGATGCGGGCGATCTATGAGCAGGAGGCTGGTCTGAAAGTGCCACGTATGGTCAAATGCTATAACCCTGTGGGTGAGCCACTTGAGGTGATACTCCCGATCTAGCTTGTGCCACCAAGTCACCGGGATATGCATTGGGCGGCGCTGGACCGGCGAAAAGCGCGGGGGATCTCGCCAAGGGACTGGGGGGCATTCTGGGCAAGAAGTAGCCCACTTCTCTGTGAAAGACAATTTGAGAAGGCTGTGCTGAAAAAGGGCACCGGTTGGGGATGGAGATTGCATCTGAGGGCAGGCCGCGTTGGGTCAAGGGGCACAGCGGCTGAGAATGGCACTCGTGGTCGGAGACTCGATCAAGAATAAGTGAACCGTGAGTTGATACATTCCGTGAAACAGGCATTTTTTACGTGGCTGTCGGACCCAACAATTTGGGGTTCTTCTCAATGAAGCGGGGTATGTTCAAGACTTTGCTTGGCCAGCTGCTTGTCCAGCATCCCCGCAGCGACTTGCGGGCGATGGAGATCAAGAGTGGTGTCATGCCAGCAGCGCACTTTGTGTTTCAAGATGGCACGCACTATATCTTGGTGTGCCCAAGAATCCACCTTGGCAAACTCAAGAAGGTGCAAGAGCTGTTGGTCGCCCAGTAGCGACCGGCGAGGCTTTAACGGTCTTGGGAATAAATTCAAATATGAATTGGTAGGCAGGCCTGCCCGTGGGGGTGCAGGTGCAAGGCGTGCTGCACCTTGGGGGAAGGTCACACCTTGTGAGATGACATGAGTATTAAAAAACCAGAGTTAGGATGTTTCCATGGAATGCATCACGGTTCGGGGATTCGAACAACCCCACAATTATCTGCCTGCGGATGCCCTCTCGCCTAAACACCGTTCTGGCGCTGCCATCTCAGGAGGGGGTCTACTGAGATGGCCAGCTCTGGCGTTCCTGGCAGTGCTCTTGGTATCGGGCAAAATCGGACTGGGTGCCGAGGCGACACAACACCCCATCGTGGAGCCGGTCAGCGAGCACTTGGCGTATCTCACTACATCCGCGCTGCTTGCGGATACACAGATCACCCTGACTGCTGCTGGCTTTGATCCCGCTGTGCTGACCGTCACGACAGTCAGTGAGGTTATATGGCTCAACGCCAGTGGAACAACACACGTGCTGCGCAGCGGGGTGCCCTATCGGGTGTGTCTGCCTCTGGTACTGCGCGCGTGGAGTGGGCCAACGACGGTACACAGCCCACCTCGCTCCTTTCAGGTTCGCGGCGCGTTGGACGATGACTTTGAGGCCACGCTGCCCCCGGGCGGCACCTTTAGCCACCGCTTCGAAACCCCTGGCCAGCATCCCTATTACCTGGCCACCGCGCCCCACCAGCAGGGCCAGGTGGTCGTCGTCGCCGCGGCCAACCAACCGCCCCAGACACGCATCACCGCGCCGCCCAACCGCGACTGGATTCGGGCCAGCGAGACTCTCGTCCTGGCGGGGAGCGCCACCGACCCCGAGGACGGCTCGTTGGGCGGCACTTCGCTGGCCTGGACCTCCGATCAAGACGGCCCCTTGGGACACGGCGCGTTGCTCACCACCAGTTTGGCGGCCACCGGTGTACACACCATCACTCTGACCGCCACCGACAGCGCGGGGCTGACGGCCACAACGCACATCTGGCTGCGCGTCCCGTCGCCGGGCATCACTGGTGGCCAGAAGCCCATCGTCCCCGTTGACCAACCGCCCCTGGATGACCCGGTGGGGCTGGTCTTGAACGCCGCCGAGACGGTGGCCTATGTCGCCGAGAAGGGAACCGGTCGGCTGGTGGCGGTGGGGATTGATTCCAGCTCGCCCGACTATGGAATCATCACCCCGGTGGCTCTTGGGTTAGAAGACCTACAAATGGGATTGGCCCTCGACCCCACCGAGAGCTATGCCTACATCGTCGAGAACGCACCCGGCAAGCTCAAGCGGGTGAACCTGAGCAGCGGTCAGGTGGTCACCATCGCGAGCGGCTTGCACTACCCTCACGATCTAGCCCTCAGCCCCGATGGGGCAATGGCCTACCTGACCCTCGATTCCGGCGCTTTGGTCTCCGTCACACTAGCAACGGGGCAAGTCTTTACCGTGACTGACGATCTGTTCCACCCCACCGGTCTGGTCCTGGCGCCCGGTGGTGGCGAGGCCTGGGTAGCCAGTCCCCTGGAAACCGTTAAAGTGGACCTGTCCACTGGCGCTCGGACTGCGTATCAGGCCGGCTTTGTGCCACACGCCCTGGCCCTGGACTCGACCGGCAGTGACCTCTATGTGTCCAGCTTTGGCCAGCCCTCGGTCCACGTCGTAAACACCACCACTGGGGAGAGCGAGAGCTTTCACCCTCTGCCATCTATGCGCGTAGATGGCATCGCTGTGAGCACCTCGGGAGCATCCGCCTACGTGCTGTGGCGCACGGCGGGTCTGCTCTTGCAGTTGGACCTCAATACCTGGCAGGCTGAGCCAGTATTGGACACGCTGTTGGCCCCTACCGGTGCGACGCTCAACGCCGCCGGGACTCACGCCTACATCCTGGAGCAGGAGAGCGGCCAGTTAAGCCGGATCGCCGTGGACCCGACCGCGCCCGACTATGGCCAGCCCGAGCGCCTGGCGCAGGTGGGAGCCTGGGATGGGGCAGGTGGGGGGCTGGCCCTCAACGCCAACGAAAGTTGGGCGCTGGTGGTCAAAGACACCGACGTGGAGCCAACCCTGTTGCGCGTGGACCTGAACACCGGCCTGACTCAGCCGGTCACAACGTTTGCCTTTGGCAACCTGCGCGGCGTTTCGTTGTCACCCGACGAGGCCCACGCCTACGTCAGCGGCAACGCCGAACTGCAGCGGGTGGATCTGACCACCGGCCAGGTGACCTACGTCGGCAACGACTCTTACGGCTGGGGCCTCAACGGTCACGCCCTCAGCGCCGACGGGACGACCCTCTATGTCGCCCAACGAGACCTGCACCGCTTGTTCCAGGTGGACGTGGCCAGTGGTCACGTCGTCACTGTAACCGACGGCCTGCATTTCCCAGTGGCCGTGGCCCTTGCCCCCGGCGAGGAGGCGGCCTGGGTGCTGGAGGAGGGGCGAGGTGGCACGCTGGTCCTGGTCGCCCTGGCCAGTGGCGACATCGTGGACGAGATGCCGCTCCAGCCGTGGCACACTAGCAACTGGACCGACCTGTTCGCGACCGGATGGACGGCCAACCTGGCCCTCAGCGCCGACGGCAGAACAGCATACGTAGCCCCCAGTCATGACGGCCCGCACCACCTCTTTAGAATAAACCTCGGCCCGCCACCACCGGTACGACTGCGTTACCGGCCGCCGATGCTGGACGTGGCTGACATGGCGGTCAATGAAGCCGAGACCCGCGCCTACCTGCTCGACCGGGCCAGCCAGAGCCTTTACCAGGTGAACGCCGACCCCGCGTCGCCTGGGTTCGGCCTTCTGCAAGTGCTCGTGGACGGGCGCATAGATTGGGGGCAGCAGGTGGCTCTCGCACCGGGGGAACAGAGCCTTTATGTGGCCTCCCACAACACGCTGATGCAAATCCGGGCCGCCGATGGCGACATTCTGAATATGCGCGGTTTCGACACGGACTGGATCACCGGCCTGGCCCTGCATCCCACGCAACCCCTGGCCTATTTCACCACCAATGATGGCACCCTGCACCAGGTGGACCTGACCGCCAGCGATGACCAGACAGCCTGGATCGCCGGCGGCTTGAACGAGCCGCGCGGTCTGACCCTTGATGCCGCCGGTGCCGTCGCTTACCTGCTGGAACGGGAAGAGGGCAACCTGTTATCCATAACGCTTGGCAGTGGCGCTGTCAGCACGGTGACCACCGGCCTGCTGCCCTCGCTGGACGTGGCATTGGACGAGGCGAACGGCTACGCCTACGTCCTGGCTGACGAAGCCACCGACAACCCGCGCGTCGCCAGGGTGACCCTGTCCACAGGTGCCAACGAGTGGGTTTATTCAGGCGGCCACGGCTGGAGCGCAGAACCGGCCGCCATCGCCCTGGGCCAGAACCCGAACGACCTTTACGTGGCCCGCAAGAGCACCGGCGCGCTGTGGCGCGTGGACCTGGCCGCGGCAGCGACGGTGGCCATCCTCCCCTCGTCGGACGTCCATCCCGTCTACTACCACCCTGAGCCAATCTACGAGGAGATGGAGCGGCAGCAGGGCGGCGTGCTCAGCCCTGACGGGCGGCAGCTTTACCTGGGCGACGAGTTCACCCCCCGCCTGCTGTCGCTGGACCTGGAGGCCGGGTGCGTCTCGTTGGTCACCGGCACAACCTGGAGCAACTTTCACATGGCGGTCACCGCCGATGGGACTACCCTTTATCACACTCACCACTATACCGACAACGTGAACGTGGTGGACCTGGCTACCGGGGCCAGCCACCTGGTGCCTACCAGTGGCGCCGAGGGACTGGCGTTAGACCCCAACGACGAAAGTTATGGGTATGCCACCGATGGAGGGGGTAACGTCTACCGCTTCCACTGTACTACGGGTGCTCGTACTCCGTTGGGCCTCGAGTTTGACTCCTGGCCCGCCTCGCCACAGGCTCTGGACATCAATGGCGCCGGGACATACCTCTACGTCGTGCATCAGTTCACCGGCGAGTTTGGCGACTTTGCCCTGGTGCGCTACGACCTGGGGACTGACCAGTACGAGACTGTGGGCGTGATCTATTCGCGGGGCGATTGGCCAGCCAACGTCGTCGTGGACGACGAGGGGCGCTACGCCTATGTCAGTGAGCAGGGTTGGGGTGGCTGGAGCGAGATGGGGCGCGTAGGCGGCGTCAAGCGCATGGACCTCGACCCGGCGGCGCCAACCTACGGCCAGGTCGAGGTGATGTTGTCCGACGCAGGCGAGTTCTTTCCCCTGGAACTCGCCCCCGGCGGCGATACGCTCATCGCAGGCGGGGGCATGACCTATATGATTCTGGAGGTGGACTAGTACCAACGGTCCGTTGTGAAGGCGCGCTGGCTCGCCGCTGCAGCCGGCCCGCCCCTGCGGGGCTCCAAAGGAGATGGCGTTTGCGACGTTGAGGGTTTGACCAGGCTCATTGGTTAGCAAAGGACGGGGTAGGCGGCTGAGATTTTCTTCAGCCGCACGTTTCTGCTTCATTCGGGGCAGAGCATGTCAAGACAAAAGAGTATCAGGCAACGTCTATGGCGACACAGAGTAGCTCAGTAGTTGTTTTCAACGATAAGCAAGAAATCCTACTAGTTCTGCGTGAAGATGCACGGGTTTGGGCTTTGCCTGCTGGAGGGCTTGAGTCCAGTGAGACTTTCGAACAGGCTGCTATCCGTGAAGTACGTGAAGAAACAGGATATAACATCGAATTAGAGCGGCTGGTAGGCAAGTACTGGCGTCCACAATACCCAAAGGGTGGAGATAGGATGCAGGTGTTTGTTGGTAAGGCTATCAGCGGCGATATATCCGAACACGATTGGGAATCAATCGCTGTGAGATGGTTTCCATTGGATGCGCTGCCAAAGAGACTATTCAGGTTCTCTCGGGAGCATATCCAGGACGCCTGCGCCAACTCCAGGGAGCCATTTGAGAGAGCGCAAAAGTTCTCTAGAATGCAAGCGATGTTGATGGGTTGGTTTTTCGCACTTCGCAAGATACGCAACCTGGTCTTGCGCCGTTCTTGAGCGGTTTCTCAACTTCCAACACGATCCGCTCGCTTGCGCAATCGCGTTAGGCTGGAATGAAGGTGTGGAGATCAGTGAAATCCCCTTGATATTGGAGATCAAGGACAGATGAAACAATGAAAGGAGTACACGATGCGCAAATTTATGAAAGATAAAGTCAGACCTATTGCTTTGACAATAGCATTTCCTGCAGCAGGATTTCTGATTTGCCTTTTGGTGGAGATGTTTTTCAAGATCGAGGTTCCCAAGTTAATCAGTTCTATCATCAACCTGGTCGTTGCGGCATTTGCGACCTTCTTTCTATTCCCGCAGGTTTTTGGTATCCCCTTTGGGAAAATCAAGACTCGAGATTTCAACAAAAGAATCGGTTTCTATCTTCCCGACAGTGCCTGGAAACACATCTTACTGGGAGTGATACTGGCCTTGTGTACGTTGTCAGGTATGCTCATCGCTTCGATCCTTACTGGCAGATATGCACTAGATTTCAGTACTATTACGCTTGCGCAGTCAGTGTTCAGTTTAAATCCAGGTTTTTGGGAAGAGATATTCTATAGAGGCATTCTGATGATGATTCTACTTCGCCTTACAAAGTCACTCAGACGAGCAGCGGCTATTCAGGTGGTGTTCTTTGGACTCGGCCACGTGAAAGGAGTGGATATTCCGGCGATGTTCGAGGTTATCTCGGTAATGATCATAGCTACCGGCTTCACCTATGCAGCATACAAGACTCGGTCCTTGATTGCCGGTATAGTGTTTCACTACCTGCACGATGCTTTCTTATTTTTTGTGCAACCGCCAGGCGGTGTGTACACGGGCGTGGTCGAAAAAGCACTGCTTTACGCCATACTATGGTCTATGGTAGGGCTAGGATGCCTGGTTACGAAATTCATGGCAGAGAAATTCAATGTATGTGCCTCAACCGATTTGTACACACTCGAGAATGTTTAGTCAAAAAGCAACGTTGTTCAAGTTGCAAAGTGCCGTCCAACAAGTCGCTGCAGCGGACGTGCTAATCGAGGGTTAAACACATGATTATTGTATTTTCCAGCCACAGGGGGGCTGGTATCGGCCCAATTGGGTCAGATCGCGCTGAGTGACAACTCAGAGAATACCTTCTCTGGCGAGAGTGGGCCATATATGCTATAATCCCCGTCGCAGAGGGAATCTATGTCCTACAAAATCACCCGTCGCCGCATGCTTAAAATGGTCGCCGCCACCACCGCGGCAGCGGCGCTCGCACCCACCTTCCATGCCCGTGCCCGCTACCCTATCCCACCGGACCCTGGAGAAGAGGATGAGAATACCGACGCCTGGGTCTTGATGGGTCGGGCGATTCACACCCTCGCCTTTTACGACGAACCCTCTACCTCCGCCACGCGGCTGACTACCCTCCGCCGCGATCAGTCTTTCCTCATCACCGGCGAGGTGCGTGCCCCCTTCAGCGCCCACAACGACCTGTGGTACGAGACCCCCTTGGGCTATGTCCACTCCGCCTGGGTTCTTCCGGTGCGCGTCTATCCCCCACAGCCCTTTATCCGCAACGTAGGCGCATGGGGTTTTTGGGGTGAGGTCTCCCAAATCTTTACCGAGGCCCGCAATGGGCCCCACCTCCAGGCCGGGAAGGTCTACCGCTTTTACGGCGGCACCGTCTACCACATCGTGGATGCTTACAAGGATGAGGAGGGCACCGGCTGGTACAAGATCTTTGACGAACTACCGCCGACGGATTATCAGTGGGTACTGGCGCGTGACGTGCGTCGCATCCCCCGCGCCGAGATGGCCCCCATCCATCCCTTTGCGGGAGAAAAGCGCATTGAGGTAGATCTGAAAGAACAGAGGCTGACCTGTTACGAAGGGGCACAGGTCGCGTTCACCACGCTGGTCGCCTCCGGTGTGGGGATGTCCAAGTTGGAGGACGGCACAGTGGTTGACCTGAGCACGCACACGGGGGAGACTAGTGTGCTGCTTAAACAAGTGTCACGTCACATGAGCAACCGTCCGCAGAAGCCGGGCGATCCCCCACCACCAGTGGAGATTTTCGACCTGCCGGGCATCCCATGGAACGTATTCTTCGACTTGAGTGGCACCGCCATTCACGGTACCTATTGGCACAACGACTTTGGCCTTCGGCGCAGTCATGGCTGTCTGAACGTCTCTTGTGAGACAGCGCGCTGGATCTACCGTTGGGTCCACCCCATCGGCGGCTACGAGGATGACTTTGTCCAGAGCGATCGCCGCGTCGGCACGCCGATCAGTATTTTTTAGCCGCTAGCAAAGTCTTGGCGCAGTCAAGGGAGATGTCACAACTAGGCCCCATCCTCTGCAAAGGCAAATGTCTCCCACACCTGGCGCAGGAGCGGTGGGATGAGATCACTATCCACGGCCCGCACCCGCAGCACGTACAGCCAATAGTCAGGCCCCTGCACCACCAGTGCCTCGGCAGGGGCATCCTCTGCTCCAGGTGCTCCAGGCCATTCCTCGGAGAAGAGAAAAGCCGTCTGCCCCTGCCACTCCATCTCCTCAACGCCCAGCACACGGGGCGGCGCATCTGGACTGTGGGTTGTCTCTAGCATCACGACCGCGTTGTTGAGCAACAAGGGCTCGACAGGACCAGGGGCCCACCACAGCGCCAATTCGCCACCGCCATAGCGCCACACGCGCCCCCCGGCCCACCGATCCCCCTGAGCAACTACCTCCGCAAAGTCCTGGGGCACTCGCACGTCCACCCCGGCGGGCAGGTCATCCACCAGATCACGGAAATGGATGGGAATTGGCCGGAAAGCCAACTCCTGGTCCCCCTCAACCTCCAGTATGGATTGTACATACATCACCAGTCGCCAGTCCCCCTCCAGCGGTTCGAGCGGTAGTTGCAGTATCTCATCGGCAATGTACAGGTTACTCTCCCGTGGCAGCAGTTCGAACGTCCACCAGGGCAACCCTTCGGGGTCCAACACGGTGGCGTTTACGGTTGCCGTCACACCGACACCTGGCGGCGGTATCAATTCCACCTTGACGGGCACCGGCCGCAGGGCCGAGACTTGCTGAGGCCAGCGGATAGTCAGCGCCAACGGCGGGATAGGGGTGGCAGTCGGGGTGGGGGAAGGCGTGAGAGTGGGCGATGGCGTGAGCGTGGGTGTGAGGGTCGGGGGGGGGGTGACCGGTGTGGCCGGCGCACAGGCCGCCAGCAATGTAAAGCAGATGCAGATTGGGATGTAGAGTTTACGTAGCATAACGATATGATAACACAGGATAGATGATAGGACAACATCTAGTGCGCACCCTTTCCGGAGTTAGTTGACGCCCCCTCTGGACTATGATACAATTGCCATCAGGAGATCAACAGCAGCGGACGACATCCACAACCTGGCCGAGTTCTCCAGCAGGCCAGCGGAGGAACAATGAACAAAGAATTCCCTGGCCGAGGCAAGGTGGCAATTCTCAGAACCAGCCCGGAGACGGTGCTGAATGATTATGTTCATCTGATGGAACTGGCAGGCTTCCGGGAAGCGCTGCCCCAGGACAAAGAGACCACCCTCAAAATCAACATCTCCTGGCAGACCTGGTACCCGGCCTGCTCGACCGTCCCCTGGCAACTGGAAGGTGTGATCCGGGCCCTGCAGGCCGCTGGCTACCAGAACCTCAGCGCCGCTCACAACAACACCGTCGTCGTAGACGCCTACGTGGGCGAGCGGAACAACAAACACAAGTACGTGGTTGAAAAGTATGGCCTGCGCAACGTCCACCTCTACGAGCCACAGCACAAGTGGGTGCGCTACGAGCCCAAGCAGCCGTTCCTGGTATTAGATCAGGTCTATCCCGAAGGAGTGTACATCCCCGAGTTCCTCGTCGGGCGCAACATCATCCAGTTGCCAACGGTAAAGACGCACGTATTTACCCAGGTGACCGGCGCGATGAAAAATGCCTTTGGCGGATTGCTCGGCACAAAGAGGCACTGGACTCACGGCGTGATTCACGAGACGCTGGTGGATCTTCTGATGATCCAGCAGGACATCCACCCAGGGCTGTTTGCCGTGATGGATGGCACGTTCGCCGGCGACGGCCCCGGCCCCCGCGCCATGCGCTGGCACGAGAAAGATGTCATCCTGGCCTCTGCCGATCAGGTGGCGATTGACGCCATGTCCGCCCACCTGCAGGGTTTCGATCCGCTCTCCATCCCCTTCATCCGCATCGCCCACGAGATGGGGCTGGGCGTGGGCGACCCCGAGCAGATAGAAATCGTGGGCGAAGAGCGGGACTGGGCGATGGCCCAGGACTATCAATTTGTTCAAGAAGATACCTTTGCCAGCCGAGGGCAAAAAATGATCTACCACGGCTGGCTCCACCCACTAGAACCACTGCTGTTGCGGACACCGTTGGTGCCATGGTCCTACTTTGCCAGCAACTTTTACCACAACGTCTACTGGTATCCATTCGTGGGGCGCAAACGGGTAGAGGCAGCACTGGATACCAGGTGGGGTCGCCTGTTCACCGCATACGGAGCCGAGGCCGGTTTGCGCGGCGCGGTGATGCCAGGGATGGAACCAAAGACCGTCGTCACTGCCGCCGCGGGCCTGGGCTTGCTGGCCGCCACCCTTGGCGCAGGTGCGTGGTGGCTCTGCCGGAAGCAAAGGAGAGATGGGTGAAAATCAACCTGGCTGAACTAGGCACGCTGTTCGGCGGACTGCGCGCAGCGGTCACCGTCACCGACGAAACGTATCACATTGTCTTTATGAACGACCTGGCCAGCGAGCACTATGCTACCAGGGGAGGTGCGGCACTGATCGGCACTAATCTGCTGGACTGTCATAATACCAGGTCACAAGCCCAGCTCCGCGAGATGTACGCCCGCTACCACGGCGGCGACCTGACTCCCACCCGCCATCACGTTGATGAAGGAGATGGCCGTGGAAAGAGTACGGTTTTCATCCCCCTGATGGTCAAAGGCAAGTTCCGAGGTGTCGCGGAGATGATCTGGAGCGAGTGTTCGGAACTGGTATTCGAAAAGTAGGACGAGCAACCCCTCGCCACACGCATCAAGGAGGTTTCAATGCACCGCGTTCGCAACTTTGTCTCTGAACGTATCACCGCCGTTCCCCCATCCGGCATCCGTCGCTTCTTTGACATCGCGGCCACGATGGAGGATGTGATCAGCCTGGGGATAGGTGAGCCAGACTTTGCCACCCCTGAGCCTATCGTGCAGGCTGGCATCGAGGCATTGAAGCGAGGAGAGACCCACTACTCCTCCAATTCCGGGCTGATGGAACTCCGCCGCGCCCTCGCCGAGTACCTGGACCAGATGTACGGCCAGACCTACAACCCGGCCAGTGAGATACTGGTCACCGTCGGCGTCTCCGAGGCACTCTACCTGGCCTTTGCCGCCACGCTTGACCCTGGCGACGAGGTTATCATTCCCCATCCCTGCTTTGTCTCATACGCGCCAGAGGTCGTCTTCGCCGGCGGGGTGCCGGTAATCGTGCCGACCACGGTCGAGAACGATTTCCAGGTCACTGCCGAGGGGATCGCGGCTGCTATCACCCCCCGCACGAAGGCACTGCTGATTGGCTATCCTAACAATCCCACCGGCGCGGTGATGGGCCGTGAGCGCCTCAACGAGATTGCCGCTGTCGTCAAGCAGCACAACCTATTGGTCATCTCCGACGAGATCTACGACCGGCTGGTCTACGGCGTGGAGCACGTCTGCTTCCCCAGCCTGCCAGGGATGTATAGCCGCACCGTCCTGTTGCAAGGCTTTTCCAAGTCCTACGCCATGACCGGCTGGCGGATAGGGTACATCGCCGCCCCGGCCGAGATTCTGGGCATGATGCGCAAAGTGCACCAGTACACAATTATGTGTGCGCCGACCGTCTCACAATACGCAGCACTGGCAGCGCTGCGCGAAGGGGAGCCCTATGTGCAAGAGATGATGGCCGAATACGACCGCCGCCGCCGCCTCATCGTGGACGGTCTAAACGAGATTGGCCTGAGATGCTTTGAGCCTCAAGGCGCGTTCTATGCCTTCCCCTCCATTGAGATCACGGGGATGGACGAGAACGAGTTCGCCGAGACACTGCTGCACGAGGAGCGGGTGGCGGTGGTGCCCGGCAGCGCATTCGGAGAGGCTGGACGAGGCTACGTGCGTTGCTCATACGCCACGGCCTACGAGAAGATCGAAGAAGCGCTGGAGCGGCTGCGCCGGTTTGTGAGAAGGCACGGATAAAAGTTTGCGGTTTGAGTTACTCAATGCTATAATCCGTCCCATTGGATGTAAAAGTCCCCACCTGTGAACACCCCACAATAGAGGCAGGTTTTTCGGATTCACAGGAAAGGAGGTGGCAACGCGAAGGAAAAGACACAAACTCTCTCGGCCTTTGTTACGAGAAACCCGTTAGTCCTATAAGGAGGAGTCAATCATGCTTAAGAAAGCCACACTTTTAATCTTGGCCCTGATCATAGTCATCCCCACTCTCACCAGTTGTGGCGGCGGAGGGGCAGACACGATCAAGATCGGGCTCGACGTACCGATGACGGGCGACATTGCCTACGTTGGTACCCAGTCCCAGCGCGCAGCCGAGATGAAAGCAGCAGAGATCAACAATGCCGGCGGTCTGGACGTCGGCGGGAAAAAGTACACCATCGAGTTGGTCATCGAGGACAACGAATCGAAAGCCGAATCGGCCACAGCGGCGGCGACCAAACTGATCACCCAGGACCAAGTGCTCGCCATCGTCGGCCCGCAGTCCAGTAAGCAGGCTGTGCCCACCGGCGAGGTATGCAATGAGAACGAGACCCCCATGATCAGCCCCTGGTCCACCAACCCCAACACCACCCTGGACCGGCCGTGGGTCTTTCGTGGCTGCTTCCTCGACCCCTTCCAGGGGCCGG
The DNA here is from genome assembly GCA_034189605.1 of Chloroflexota bacterium. Taxonomy (GTDB): domain Bacteria; phylum Chloroflexota; class Anaerolineae; order B4-G1; family B4-G1; genus JAUWNP01. Next base: position 43,098 of record JAXHUO010000025.1, on the reverse strand, counting down.
TGGTGGCTAACTTTATTACCAATGAGTTCGGCTTCACCAAGGCAGCCGTGTTGTACGACGTGGCATCTGACTACCCCAAGGGGTTGGCTGAGAACTTTCGCGACGCCTGGGAGGCTCTGCACGGCGCGGGATCGGTGGTGGCTTACGAGAGTTTCACCACCGGCGACGCAGACTTTAGCGCCCAGTTGACCAAGATCAAGGGCTCGGACGCCGAAGTGCTGTTCACACCCCAGTACTACAACGAGGTACCGCTGATCGTCAAGCAGGCCCAGGAACTGGGGCTGACGCAGATCATCGTCGGTTCGGACTCCTGGGGCGACCCCCAGACGCTGGAACTGTGTGGCGACGCCTGCGAGGGGCTGTTCTTCAGCACCCACTATGCCGCAGAGGGCGCGACGGGCGCTACCAAGGCGTTCATTGACGCCTACAATGCTCAACACGACGAGACCCCCGGCGACGTGGCCGCCCTGACCTGGGACGCCATGGGCCTCCTGCTGCAGGCCATCCAGAACACCGGCGGCCTAAGCGGCGACCTGGCCGAGGACCGAGCAGCCGTAAAGGACGAGTTGGCCGCGATCAAGGACTTTGCCGGCATCACGGGCAACATGACCTTCACCCCAGAGGGCGACCCGATCAAGTGCGCGGTCATCGTCAAGATCTCGGGCGGCAAGTTCACCTTCTACGACTCGGCCTGCCCGTAGGAAGATAAAATATCCCCCACCAACGTCTTTCTTGTCGCTGCCCTAGAGGGGGAACGATGTAGAGAGGAGAGGGGCCTTGGTGTTAGGGCTCCTCTCCTTCTAGTGCGAGACTAGAACCCGTTTCAACCAAAAACCGGGTTTCTGAGTACAAGGAGTCGCCCTATATGACGCTAGACATCTTTCTTCAACACTTGCTCAACGCTATGCAGTGGGGCAGTTTTTATGCCCTGATCGCCCTGGGTTACACCATGGTCTACGGTGTCTTGTTGCTGATCAACTTTGCCCACGGCGACATCTTTATGGTCGGTGCCTATATCGGATTCTTCATCGCCACCTTTCTACTGGGCATCGCTATTCCCTTACCATCGTGGCTCATTCTGGCGCTGACCATACTAGGCTCAATGGTCTTGACCGCAGTGGTGGGAGTGACCATTGAGCGAGTAGCCTACCGGCCCTTGCGAGAGCGGGGGGCGGACCGGTTGTACCTGGTCATCACCGCCTTGATGATCGGCCTCTTTCTCGAGTACCTGAACCTGGCCACGCTGGGCGCTGCCGACAAAGGGTTCCCCCAGTTGATCGCCAAGAAAATCTTTACAATTGGAGGGGTGAGTTTCACCAACGTCAAACTTTTAGTCATCGGATTGACCATACTGGTGATGATCATCCTCGAATTGATCGTGCGGCACACCAAGATGGGTATGGCGATGCGCGCCATCTCCTACGACAAGGTGGCCGTGCCCCTGATGGGCGTGCCTATGAATGTCATTATCACCACCACCTTTGTCATCGGCTCGTCGCTGGCCGCCCTGGCCGGGGTCATGTTCGGCACTGCCTACGAGGTCATCAGTTTTGACATGGGGATTCTTATCGGATGGAAGGCTTTCATTTGCGCCGTGGTAGGCGGAATCGGCGAGATCAGAGGGGCCATGGTGGGCGGTTTTCTTCTGGCATTCATCGAGATTTTTGTCGTCGCCCTGGGCCAGGTCTCGGGCTTCGAGTGGCTGTCCTCCACTTACCGCGACCTCGTGTCCTTCACTGTGCTGCTGGTGATCCTGACCATCAGGCCCACCGGCATCTTTGGAGTGGCCAGAAGGCAAAAGGTGTAGCCAATGAAAAAATTCTACCTACCCCTGATCGTTTTGATGCTCTTTGTAATAGTCATAGCCGGCTCCTGGTTGCGCGTCTTTAACGAATACTGGCAACTGGTCCTGCTGTTTATGGGCATCAACATCATTCTGACGGTCAGTCTGAACCTGGTCAACGGCTACATGGGCGAGTTCTCCTGCGGGCACGCTGGCTTTATGGCCGTGGGAGCCTATGTGACCAGTATCCTGACCGTCTGGCTGTTCGCCGATGACAAGGTGTTCGGTCCACCCGTCCTCCCCGCCGCATGGGCCATCCCACTGTTCCCCGTGGCCCTGATCATCGGCGCTATCGCCGCCGCTCTGGTGGGGCTGCTCGTCGCCATCCCTTCCTTCAGAACTCGGGGTGACTACCTGGCAATCATCACCCTGGCCGTCAATTACATCATCAAGAGCAGTATCGAAAATATGGAATTCATCGGTGGCCCTCGGGGTTTTGTGGGCATGAAGCGGGTGATGAATAACATGGGCGACGTCTTTGACGCGCCGTGGCTCCTCATGTGGACGTTCATCGGGATGCTCGGCACCATCCTCATCATCCACAGTTTTATGTCCTCTACCCTCGGCAAGGGCGTGGAGGCCATCCGCGAGGACGAGATCGCGGCCGAATTGATGAGCGTCAACACCCACCGCATCAAGCTGATCGCCTTTATGCTATCATGCGGGCTGGCTGGGCTGGCCGGCGGACTGTTCGCCCACGGGCCTGGCGGATACATCAACCCTGGCACATTCACCATCCTCAAATCCACCGAGGTCATGGTCATGGTCTATCTGGGTGGGATGGGTTCCATCAGCGGATCTATCATCAGTGCCATCGGCTTTACCTTGCTGTTGGAGGTATTGCGCCCGTTGGGGATGTACAAATGGGTGGTCATCCCTTTGCTGCTCGTGGTGATGATGCTTCGCCGCCCCACCGGCATCCTGGGCAACAAGGAACTGACTGACGTCTTCCCCAGGCTGCGGGCGATCTTTGGTTCCAAGGAGGAGGAGGAGAAGAGCTATGTCCTTGCTTCAAATTAAGGATCTGACCCACTTCTTCGGCGGGCTACGGGCCGTCTACGATTTTAACCTCAACTTGGAAGAGGGGGAGTTGGTCGGTCTGATCGGCCCCAACGGGGCGGGCAAGACGACGATCTTTAACCTGGTCACCGGGGCGTACAAGCCAACCGGGGGCCAGGTGCGGCTCAACGGCGACAACCTGGTCGGCCTGCGACCCCACCAGATCACGACCAAAGGCATCGCCCGCACGTTCCAGACTATCCGGTTGTGGAACGAGTTGACAGTGCTGGACAACATCTGCATCGCCCACGCCTCCCGCATCAGGTACGGCCTGCCGGATTCGATCCTGCACGGCAAGCGGTATCGGAAAGAGGAGAAAGAGATCAAAAAGCAAGCGATGGAGTTGCTGGCGGTGTTTGGCCTGGAAAAGGATGCACAGGAACTGGCCAAGAACATGCCGTATGGCGCACAGCGACGGGTAGAGATCGCTCGGGCGTTGGCCACCGAGCCACGATTGCTCCTGCTCGACGAGCCGGCGGCGGGGATGAACCCCGGCGAGATTGAGGCGCTGCTGGCGCTCATCCAGCAGATCCGCGAGGACTTTGGCCTGACCATCTGGGTCATTGAGCACCAGATGCGGGTCATTATGAACATCTGCGAGCGGATCAAGGTGATTGACTTTGGCGAGACGATAGCCGAGGGCACACCGGTGGATATCCAGAACAATCCCAGGGTGATCGAGGCGTATCTGGGCGAGGAGGCGTTCTGATGCTGGCAGAACACGGATTCCAGGGCATCAACGGATTAAACACCTGGACAAGGGGGCATTTTAATGCTGCTTGAGGTGAAAGATCTGCAAGTGAATTACGGCAATATAGAGGCCCTGCATGGCATCTCCTTTAGCGTGGACGAGGGGGAGATTGTGACCCTCATCGGGGCCAACGGTGCTGGCAAGACCACCATCCTGATGACTATCTCCCGCCAGATTCCCTGCGTGGCCGAACTTGGGGGGAAGGTGATGGGTGGGAGCATCACCTACGAGGGTCAAGACCTGCTCCAGTATGAACCCCACCAGGTAGTGGGAAAGTTGGGCATCTCCCAGGTGCCCGAGGGACGTCGTATCTTTGGTAATCTGTCGGTGCTGGAGAACCTCAAGCTGGCGACCTACGCCCGCAAAGACAAGGCTCAGATCGAAAAGGACCTCAAGCGTGTGCTCGAAATCTTTCCCCGGCTGGAGGAGCGCAAGCACCAGAGTGGTGAGACTTTGAGCGGCGGCGAGCAGCAGATGTTGGCCGTGGGCCGGGCGCTGATGACCCGAGGGCGGCTAATGCTGCTTGATGAACCCTCGATGGGCCTGGCCCCCGTCCTGGTGCGGGATATTTTCGACACCATCAAGGAGATCAACGCTCAGGGCACGACCATCCTGCTGGTAGAGCAGAACGCGAACATGGCTCTCAAACTAGCCAGCCGTGGGTACGTGCTAGAGACAGGGGACATTGTCCTGGAGGGGACATCGGCGGAACTGACCGCCAAGCCGGAGGTGAAGAAGGCTTATCTGGGTGGGTGAGGCTCAAGGTGCAAGTGGGCAAGTGGGCAAGTAGGCAAGTTAGCAAGCGGACAGGATGCAGGATCTGGCCCCCGCGTCTTAGGCGTTGGGGGCTTTTGCGTGGCAGTTGCTCACTAGAGGCGAAGAAACCATGTTTTTCCTGCCAGAAGGGCTATTTGGGTTTCCGAAGAGCACTTGCACCCAGTAGTACCTTGATTGTGAAGCACAAAAAACCCGGTTCCTGACCTAAACTAATCCGTTTAATCCTGTAACTTGGGTTACCCAGGAGTACAAGCGTGGAACTAGACGACGTTCTGACCTGGGCCGAGATTGACCTGGATGCCATCGCGCATAACGCCAGGTTGCTCAAGGCTCGCGCCGGAGGAGTCGAATTGATGGTCGCCGTCAAGGCTAACGGTTATGGCCACGGGGCATTACCAGTGGCGAGGGCGGCACTGGAGGGCGGCGCCACCCGTCTGGCGGTGCACCGCACCCTGGAGGGCGTACAACTGCGCCAGGCAGGTATCACCGCCCCCATTCTTATCATGGGATACACCCTGCCCGCTGAGTCGGAGCGGGTCGTGCACCGGAGTCTGACACCAACGGTCAATAGCCATCTCCAGGCCGAGTCATTGTCTGCGGCGGCTGTGGCCGAGGGCAAACTGCTGCCCGTCCACGTCAAAGTGGACACCGGCATGGGGCGCTATGGGCTCCTGCCCGACGAGGTGCTGGATTTCGCGCGCTTTCTGAGCGGTCTGCCGGGCCTGGCACTGGAGGGGCTGTACACCCACCACGCCGTGGCCGACCTGGCCGACAAGGCCTTCACCCGCCACCAGTTCGGCATCTATATGGACGTGGTGGAGCAACTAGAGAAGGCGGGCTTTACATTCCCTCTCAAACACGTGGCCAACAGTGCCACCACGCTCGACTTGCCAGAGATGGCACTGGACATGGTGCGCTGCGGCATCGCCCTGTATGGCTTGCGCCCCTCGGACGAGGTGGAGCCAACTATCCCGTTACGCCCAGCCCTGAGACTCAAAAGCAGGGTGGCCCGTGTGCGCACGCTGCCCGCCGGGACCAGCATCAGTTACGGCCGGACACACATCACTGCCAAGCCCACGCGCGTGGCCCTCGTTCCCGTCGGTTACGGCGACGGTTACCACCGCTTCCTCTCCAACCGGGGCGCGGTGCTGATCCACGGACAGCGAGCATCTATCATCGGGCGCGTGTGTATGGACCAGTTTGTCGTGGACGTCAGCCATATCCCCGCCGTCCAGTTGCACGACGAGGTGGTGCTGATCGGGCGGCAGGGGGAGCAGAATATCCCGGCCGAGGAGGTCGCCCGCTGGGCTGAGACGATCAACTATGAGGTGACCACCAGCCTGTTGCCACGGGTAACGCGTATCTATGTGAGAGGAGGAAGAAGGTGGGTAGATTGGTAAATTAGGTGTGAAGGACTTTTTTCTGTGGCGCGGGGTGCAAAATGCGGTATAATAGAGGAGGGGAAGACAACCGTGTCGTCGGCGTCGAGTTCCTTGCTTTGAGCACATGCGCGGCTCCAGAGCAACTGCGTGTCTCTCAATTTGAGACTGTGCCAGATAAGAGAGGGCAGAGGCAAAGATTCTAATGGAATACGAACCAGTCATCGGCCTGGAGGTCCACGCCCAGATCCACACCCGCTCCAAGATGTTCTGCTCCTGCCCAGTGGTGGAAGACACCGGCGACCTGCCCCCTAACACATACGTATGCCCAGTCTGCACCGCCCTGCCTGGGGTACTACCGGTCATCAACCGGCGCGCGGTCGAGATCGCTATCATGACCGGGCTGGCGCTCCACTGCGAGGTTCCCTCTTTTACCCGCTTTGCGCGCAAGTCCTATTTCTATCCCGATCTGCCCAAGGGCTACCAGATATCCCAGTACACTCCGGTATTCCCACCTCTAACGGTGAACGGCTACCTGGAGATTGAGACTGAGGCGGGCGTCAAGCACATCGGCGTCAACCGCGCGCACCTGGAGGAGGATACCGGCAAATTGCACCACGTGGGTGGTGCCAGCCTGGTGGATTTCAACCGCGCTGGCGTGCCGCTGCTGGAGATTGTCAGCGAGCCCGATATGCGCTCGGCCGAGGAGGTACTGGCCTACGCGACCAAACTGCGCTCCATCCTCGTCTACCTGGGCGTCAATTCGGGGGATATGGAAAAGGGCGTGATGCGCTTCGAGGCCAATGTCAGCGTGCGTCCTGCGGGCTCTGGCGTGCTGAACCCGCGCCACGAGATCAAGAACCTCAATTCTTTCCGCGCCCTGGCTCGCTCGGTGGCCTACGAGATTGAGCAACAGATAACGACGCTGGATGCCAATGGCACGGTCACCCAGCAGACGATGGGCTGGGACGAGGCACGAGGGATGACGGTGCCCCAGCGGGGCAAGGAATACGCCGACGATTATCGCTACTTCCCCGAGCCTGATCTCCCAATCCTGGAGGTCAGCCGCGAGTGGGTGGAAGAGTTGCGTGCCCGTCTCCCGGAACTACCCGAGGCCAAGCGGAGGCGCTTTATCGCCGACTATGGGCTGAGTGACTATGACGCCGGGGTGTTGGTTGCCGACAAAGCCGTGGCCGATTATTACGAGGCCGCCGTCGTAATAGGCACGGCCGGCCCCAAGACGGTCGCCAACTGGGTCACTGGTGAGTTGTTCCGGTTGATGAAGGAGACGGGAAAGGGAATTGGCACGGTGAAGGTCTCGCCCCAGGCCCTGGTGGAACTGATCGGCCTGGTCAGTGATGGCACCATCAACCTCAACACGGGCAAGGGAGTATTGGAGGAGATGTTCGCCAGTGGCCGTAGCGCCCACCAGATTGTGGAGCAGCGCGGACTGGCGCAGGTATCCGACGCGCTGGTGCTGGAGAGGGCTGTAGCGCAGGTGTTGGAGGAAAACCCAAAGCAGGTGGACCAATACCTGGATGGCAGAGAACAATTGCTCGGCTGGTTGATGGGGCAGGTGATGAAGTCCACCCGAGGTAAAGCCAACCCCCAGGTGGTACGGACGTTACTGCAGGCCCAACTGGAGACACGACGGGGCTAGTCATCGAGAAACTCGGGGCTAGCCCCGAAGATTGTCATAGCCGGAATATGTTGTTTGTCACTGGCGTGCCTGAGACGAGTGGTTATACTGTAATCAGGACAGAATAATCGAGGAGGTGTGCACGGTCAAACTTAATGTGGCAGTAACCGTAAGATTGCCCAGTGATCGCCCAATGAATAAACGAGGGCGATAACCTTGGCGCAGGTCAAAAGTTATCACGCCGATACTTGTGCCTATCTATGAAACTGATCACATAACTTGAACGGAGGAACAAACATGTTAGAAGCACTGAACCCCTTTGCTATCGCTCAGAAGCAGTTGGATCAGGCGGCTGAGATCATGGGGTTGGATCCAGCGACGCACGAATTGTTGCGCTGGCCGCTGCGTGAACTGCACGTCACGCTCCCGGTGAGGATGGACGACGGCACGACCAAGATCTTCCATGGCTTTCGCGTCCAGTACAACGACTCCCGTGGCCCGACGAAGGGGGGCATTCGCTACCATCCCGATGAGACCATTGACACCGTGCGGGCTCTGGCCGCCTGGATGACCTGGAAGTGCGCGGTGGTCAACATCCCCCTGGGCGGTGGGAAAGGTGGCATCATTTGCAATCCCAAAGAGATGTCGGAGCGGGAACTGGAGCGACTGAGCCGCGCTTACATCCGCCAGGTAGGCCGCATCATAGGCGAGGAGACGGACGTCCCCGCGCCTGACGTCTACACCACACCGCAGATTATGGCCTGGATGATGGATGAGTACTCCTTCATACGAGGGTACAACGTCCCCGGTGTCATCACCGGCAAGCCCATCCCCCTGGGTGGCTCCCAGGGTCGAGGTGACGCCACCGCGCGCGGCGGGATGTACTGCGTCCGCGAGGCAGGCAAGGTGCTGGGGCTTGACCTGAATGGAGCGACCGCCGCCATCCAGGGCTATGGCAACGCCGGTCAATTCGCTCACACCCTGGGGCAGGAACTGCTGGGCCTAAAAGTCGTCGCCGTTTCCGACTCCAAGGGCGGCATCTACAACCCTGATGGGCTCGACCCACAGGAAGTCATCGCCCACAAGCAAAATACTGGGTCGGTGATCAACTTCCCTGGCACCAGGCCCGTCACTAACGCCGAATTGCTGGAACTGGACGTCGTGGTGCTGATCCCAGCAGCGCTGGAGAATCAGATCACCGGCGACAACGCCGAAAAGATCAAGGCCCGCATCGTGGCCGAACTGGCCAATGGCCCCACCACGCCGGAGGCGGATGAAATCCTCCACAAGAACGGCATCTACGTCGTTCCTGACTTTTTGTGCAATGCCGGTGGGGTGACAGTTTCCTACTTTGAGCAGGTGCAGAACGCCTACGACTACTACTGGGAGTTGGAGACCGTCCACGAGCGGTTGGACCAAAAGATGACCGCTGCCTTCCACGCCGTGCACGAAGCGGCACAGGGGCATGGGGTTCACAATCGTATGGGCGCCTACATCGTGGCTGTGAGCCGCGTAGCCGAGGTGTGCAAACTGCGAGGTTGGGTGTAAACCTACCCGAGTAATAAGGGGATTCCTCCGACCGCCGCTCTTGTAGCGGCGGTCTTTTTCGTGGCAACCCTGGCGAAGGTTTGGAAACTCTTAACCTTCGCCAGGGTGACTGAATGTGAATTATCGGGAGACGAACGACTGGCTTGCATCCATCCACGGTGACCTTCGTTCGGCGAGGGGCATCGCTGGCACGGGTGGCAGGCAAATTAAGTTTCGGTCAAGTCCGACTGGTTGTTCGTGAGCGAATCCTACCTGAGTTTCACCCGTCCCAATCTACAGTTACTCATTGAGGAGATTGAGCGGGAGATTCTGGACGGGTCAGCCTTCGAGTAGCACTACCACCAGTGATGCTCCCCGCATTGAGGCAGTGACGGCCAACAAATGATCTCGTAAGCGCCACGCTACACCGCCGCTTTTGACTTTATGCGCAATCTAGGGTAAGATAAAGGCTATCGCGTGGAAGACAACAAGCAAAGGAGGTCATCATGTACCACAAAATCATCATCGTTGGGAATCTCGGCCGGGACCCGGAGATGCGCTACACCTCCGACGGCACACCGGTCACCAACTTTTCGGTGGCGACCAACCGGCGCTGGACCAACGCCGACGGCAGCCCAGGAGAAGAGACAGTCTGGTTCCGCGTCAGCGCCTGGCGGCGGCTGGCTGAGACTTGCAATGAGTATCTCCAAAGGGGTCGGCTTGTGCTGGTGGAGGGGCGACTGCAGCCCGATGACAGAGGCGGTCCGCGTATCTTTACCCGCAACGACGGCACGGCAGGTGCATCGTTCGAGGTGACGGCGATGAGCGTCAAGTTCCTGGGCGGGCGCGGCGAAGCACCCCCGGCCGCGATGCCTGGTGCGCCCGAGGAGCCCCCTGCCGAAGCAGGAGAAGAAATTCCCTTCTAGGCCAGCCTCCGACATCATTGCCGCGCATTTCATCCCCTGGCCCCGGCGCAACGATGGGCCAGGCACATAGTGGGTGCTTTCCCGCTCATAGTATGCACTTCGGTGGTAGGCGTTTGGGGAATGGGCCAGAAACCAGGTTTTTAAACGGCTCTCGAGCGAAATACGCATCGTTGGCGTGTCTTTTCACAGGCTAGAGTGGTTTCTTGGGCGAAAAAACCTGGTTCCTTTGCTCCCTGGCGAACGGTTACCTTCAGTGCACCCTTGGAGTTCTGAAATACTCACCACGAATCTACCCCTGCACTGCGGAAAGCAGGCCCAGTGGCACAGCCTGACCGCCGCCCTGCAGCGGCGGTCTGCCTTTGCCCGTCTCAATTTTGACAGCCCATCCATTTTGTAGTAGGATGTGACGGAGACGAACGATCCGTTAATGTCCTGGAATCAGTGTTCTCAGGAGGTACCTTCTATGAAAGATCCACGCCGTCGCCAGATGCAAGTCAACGTCCAAGTCCCGCCCGATCTGGACGCCATCTACGCCAACTTGGCCCTGATCACCCACTCGGCTTCCGAGATCATCATTGATTTCGCCCGCGTGCTGCCCAACACCCCCAAGGCCAAGGTCCACGCGCGCATCATCACCACCCCGCTGCACGCCAAACTGCTCCTGCGAGCGTTGACCGAAAATCTGGAAAAGTACGAGGCCCAGTTTGGCGAGGTCAAATTGCCCTCTGATGCCAACAAATTGGCACAGCAGTTCTTCGGTGCGGCCAAGCCACCACAACCCCCAGTAACGTGAGCCTTCCATCGGAGCGCAATGTGAACCACCTGGAGACAATCGCCGAACGCATTCGGGCCGACTTTGAGACCCACAACAAGATTCGCGACGAGGCGCTACGCCGCTCTCGCGAGTTGATCCGCTTGTGCGCGACCGTCATCCGCGCCAGCCACCGCGACGAGTGGAGCACGGCCCGCGAACTGCTGGCCCAGGCCGACACAGTCGCCGACGGCATACGGGAGGCACTCGCGCCCTACCCCGATCTGCTGTACGCCGGCTACACTCGGGACGCTCTGAAGGAACTGGTCGAGGCACACGCCACGCTGACATTGGCCAGCGGCGAGCCTATCCCCGAACCGGAATCGTTAGGAGTGGCTTACCCAACCTACCTGAACGGCCTATGCGAGGCGGCCAGCGAGATGCGCCGTCGCTGTCTGGACGAACTGCGGCGGGGCAATACCGCCGAGGCCGAGCGGCTGCTGCAAGCGATGGATGAGATCTATGACGTGCTGGGCACCTTTGACTTTCCCGATGCCATCACCGGCGGGCTGCGCCGCCGAGTGGACCAACTGCGCGGCGTGCTGGAGCGCACGCGAGGAGATCTGACCAACAGTCTGCGTCAAGACCGGCTGGTCAATGCCCTGCGCGATTTCGAGGAACGGGTTGGGGATAGAGAGAGTAGTGAGTAATAGGTAAATGGGTAACGATCGTGTCATCCGCGCCAGCGAGATTGGGCGGTACATCTACTGCGCCCATGCCTGGTGGCTGGGGAGTGTCCAGGGGTTACCCTCGACCCACCATCGGGAAATGGCAGCGGGCAAAGCAGCCCACCTGCGCCACGGACAAGAGGTGAAAACCTCGCTCTGGTTGAGCCGGCTGGCGTATGGGGTGTTATTGCTGGCAGTGGTGATCGGAGTTGTGTGGTTGGTGGGTTGGGTTGGTTAGTTAGTTGGTTGGTTAGTTGGGTGAGTGGATATGGCACTGTGGTTTTTTATCCTGTTAGCACTGGGGCTGCTGATGCTCTGGCTGTCGCGACGCGGGCGAGCGCGCAGCGGGTTGCCACAAGGCCGCGTGGTCTACACCGACATGGGCGGATGGGGCCGGCTGGAGCGCCCACTCTTCTCGCAAGCACTCCGCCTCACCGGCAAGCCCGATTACCTGGTGGCCGACGGGGGCGACGTCATACCCGTCGAGGTCAAATCGAGCCGCGCACCGGCCCTTCGGCCACGCTCAGGACAGGTCCAGCCCTACCCCTCGCACCTCCTCCAACTGGCAGCCTATTGCGCCCTAGTCGAGCAGTGTTATGGACGGCGGCCTCCCTATGGCATCGTCAAATACAGAGACCGCGCCTTTGAGGTGGACTATACGCCTGAATTGGAAGATGAGTTAATGGCAACGATGGATCAGATGCGGGCCAATCTGGTGGACGGGGACGCACCTCGCAGTCACGATGACCCCCGTCGTTGCCGGGCCTGTGGTTACCGCTCACAGTGTAACGACAGGCTGGTGTAAGGACATCCCCATCACAAACTCTCGAAACTATGAATCGCGTTCTATGAAGACGTTATTGGCCGTCTTTGCCCATCCCGACGATGAATCCTTCGGCCCTGGCGGCACGTTGGCAAAGTACAGCGCTGAGGGCGTGACCGTGCATCTGATCTGCGCCACCCTGGGCGAGGTGGGCGACAGCGAGATTACCGACTTGGGCGAGTGCGAGGACCTAGCCTGCCAGCGCGAGCAGGAATTGCGCTGTGCGGTGGACGTTCTGGGGTTGGCGGAGGTGCATCTCCTGGGTTATCGCGATTCGGGGATGGCTGGTTCTCCGGCCAACCAACACCCTCGCGCGCTCGCACAGGCCGACCCAGACACGCTGGCCGGGCAGGTGGCCGATTTGATGCGTCATCTGCAGCCCCAGGTGGTGCTTACCTTCGATCCCTTCGGTGGCTACGGCCATCCCGATCACATCGCGATGCACCGTGCTACCATCGCCGCTTTCGAACGGTTGTCGCCGGAGGAGCGTCCGCAGAAACTCTACTTCACAGTGCTCTCACAGACGTACATGCGCTGGCTCGTGCGGCTGATGCCGCTTTTCGGAATGGACCCAGAGGCAGTGGGCAAAAACCGGGACGTCAACCTGCGGGCAGTGCTCGAACGCAAACTGCCGGATACAACGCAAGTGGACATCAACGATTACTATGACGTCAAACAACGAGCGGCCGCCTGCCACTCCAGCCAACTCGCGGGGCCGGCCTCACTTTGGGGGCGGTTGCCGCGCTGGCTGGTACGGCGATGGCAGTCTAGAGAGGCATTTCATCGGGCTGCGCCGCCATTCCGCCAGGGCGAGCGGGTGGAAAGAGACCTGTTCGCTGAGGTTACGTAGGTCGGATTTGCTATCCGACCGGTGCGGCGGGAGGGAAAAGGCGGTTAGCAAAACCGCCCTACCAATCGGAACACTGCAAGGAGATATTATGCGCATCTTTATCACCGGCTGCAAGGGGCAACTGGGCTGTGCGCTCTACACCGCGCTGGACGGCCACACCCTCTCCGGCTGCGACCTGCCAGAATTGGACATCACCGATCAGGCAGCCATCGGGACGGCTATCGCCGGTTTTGCTCCCGCCGTGGTGATCCACGCCGCCGCCTGGACTGACGTGGATGCCTGCGCCCGCGACCCAGAGCGCGCCTACCACGCCAACGCACTAGGCACACAAAACGTCGCCCTGGCCTGCGCGGCATGCGGCGCAGCAATGGTCTATATCAGCACCAACGAGATCTTTGACGGCACAGCCACAGAGCCCTACCGGGAATGGGACCCACCCCACCCCAGCAACCCCTACGCCCGCTCGAAGGCGGCTGGTGAGTGGTTCGTGCGCCACCTGCTCACACGTTTCTACATCGCCCGTACCGCCTGGCTGTACGCCCCTGGAGGACGCAACTTTAGCAACCCCCAGCGCATCGTGCAATTGGCCGACGAGCGAGGTGCATTGAGAGTGGTGACCGACGAGGTGGGCAATCCCACCTATGCGCCCGACCTGGCGGCGGCCATCGGTGCGCTTGTCCACACAGAGGCCTATGGCGTCTACCACCTGGTCAACGCGGGCTACTGTTCTCGCTATGACTTTGTCCGCGAGACCCTGCGCATCAGCGGGCGGGAACACATACCCGTCGAGCCCATCGTCCTGGCCGATTTCCAGCGCGCCTCCACACCGCCACGTTTTGCCCCCCTGACCAACACCGCCGCCGCAGCGTTGGGCATCACCCTCCGCCCCTGGCAGGAGGCTCTGGAAGAGTTCCTCAAATCCCAATGACCCGATCTCCGATCTCCGATCTCCATTCTCCATTCTCTCATCTGGTTAGCGTCATCATTCCCAACTGGAACGGCGCACATCACCTTCCCATCTGTCTGGAGAGCCTGCGCCGCCAGACCTGTCGCGACTTTGAGGTCATCGTCGCCGACAACGGCTCCAGCGACGGTTCGCTGGATTTGCTGTCCCGCGACTATGCTGAGGTGCGGGTATTGCCACTGGGGGAGAACCGGGGCTTTGCCGGGGCGTGCAACGCCGGGATGCAGGCTGCGCAGGGAGAGTTCATCGTCCTTCTGAACAACGACACCGAGACCGATCCCTACTGGCTGGAAGAGGTCGTGGCCACCTTCCGGCGGCAACCCGAGGCGGGGATCGTCGCCTCCAAGATGCTGCTCTTCGACCGGCGCGACACTTTTCACACCGCCGGCGACTTTTACCGCGTGGACGGCATCCCCGGCAATCGAGGGGTGTGGCAAAAAGACGAGGGGCAGTACGACCACGAAGAAACCGTCTTCAGTGCCTGCGGAGGGAGCGCGGCCTACCGTAAGGCCATGCTGAATCAGGTTGGCCTGTTGGATGAGGATTTCTTCTTCTCCTGCGAGGACATGGACCTGGCCTGGCGGGCGCAATTGGCCGGCTGGCGCTGCGTCTATACCCCCTATGCTGTAGTTTACCACAAACTGAGCGCCACCGGCGGCGGCACCACCGCCAGTTTCTACGATGGGCGTAACTCTATCTATCTGCTGATCAAGGACTACCCTGGCGACCTCTGGCGGATTCACTGGCGGGCAATCTTGCGAGCACAACTGCGCGTCACAGCCGAAGCACTGCGCGCCTGGCAAGGAACAGCCGCGCGGGCACGGCTGCGGGGCCAACTGGCGGGTCTCATCGGCATCCCCAAAATGCTCCGTAAGCGGCAGGCGGTGCAACGTAGTCGAACCGTTGATCGAGCGTATCTCGAAAATATCCTGACTGGTGCATCGCCTCACGAGTAAATCTTACCCCAAAAGCGGGTCGAACAGGCTGTAGAGCGATTGTTCGCAGCGTTGATACTCGAGTATTTTATCTTGTTGACCTGCCGCCTGATTTGACAGCCCCTCCCCTATGTGCTATACTCTCCCTACAACCGCATACTGCTACGGCAGAGGTGCCCCAAAGTCCGGATGCGAGGGGCACAAAGGGGGAAGCCGGTCAAAGTCCGGCGCTGTCCCGCAACTGTAGGTTAGTCGGATAGTCAGGTAGTCAAATAGTCAGGCGGTGCGACTACAAGACCACCAGACAACAAGACTATAAGACTAATAAGCCAGGGTACCCGCCTCTACCAGTGCACACAACAACCTTCGCGGAAAGGGGGTGGCGCATGAAGGGTTATCCAGCACCAACGGCCCTTCCCCAAGAAACGTAAGGGGAAGGGCTTTTTGCATGGCCAATGACCAATGACAAATGACCAAAGAAGTCGAGGAGGTTTCTAATGTCTCGTGTATTTATAGCGAGTTGGCTCGCTCTTGCTCTGCTAATGACCTGTACCCTGCCAGCCTGGGCAGAAGACCCTGTGGAGACAGGATTGGGCTACCTGGCTGCTCAGCAGCAGCCAGACGGCGGTTTCACTAACGGTTTCAGTGAGGGCTCCGACCTGGGCACGACCTATGACGTCATCCTGGGCATCACCGCGGGCGGGCAAGACGCCAGCACGTGGGTGTCGGATGGTGGCAACTCGCCTCTGGATTACCTCTACGCCCAGGTCGCAGGGGGCGCAGTGGACAAACTTGGCCTGAAGGCCAAGGCCGTGCTGGCGCTGCTGGCAACCGGACAGGACCCGACGGCGTTCGCCGGGCATAATCTTGTCGCCGAATTAAACGGGACCTACGATGACAATACCGGCTCTTACGGCAGCACCATCTTCGATCAGGCACTGGTGATGTTGGCACTCTTCAATGCCGGTCAACCAGTTCCCGAGGGGGCTGCCCAGTACCTGCTGGATAACCAATGTACTGACGGTGCATGGGCACTCTTTGGCGGCACGACGGCTGGCACAGGCGACACCAACACGACCGCTCTGGCTATCCAGGCGCTGCTCGTCACCGGCCATCGGGACGAGATTGGCGAGGCCTTTGCCTATTTCCACCGGGTACAAAACGATGACGGCGGCTTCCCTTACCAGAACCCCTCCAACTACGGCACCGACACGGACGCCAACTCCACCGCCGTCGTGTTGCAAGCGCTCCTGGCAGCGGGCGATTCACTGAGCAACTGGACGCCCAGCGGCACCGATCCCCTCGGCGCATTAGTTGCGTTACACGATTCCACCAGCGGCGCTTTCTTCTGGCAGTTGGCTATGCCCTACCCCAACGTGCTGGCAACCGCGCAAGCCATCCCTGCCATGGCAGGCTATACATTCGTGCACCTGCCGCGTATTGGGGCAGCCAACGTGCCGGGGCCTGCGACGGGGCCAGGCATTGTCCTTCTGCCCGAATCGGGCGGGACTGTTCTGCTACCCGTGAGCCTGGTCGCGCTAGGCGTCGCCGCGTTGGGTGCGGGATTCGCCCTGCGCCGCCGCTAGCGCATGAAAATAAACGAGGCCCTGCCTCAGCAAGGGTATCCCTGTTGGTGCAGGGCCTCTACTGAGATTTCTGAACAATGCGTCTGAGAATCGGTGTCTTGAGTTTGATCCTGGTCGCTGTGCTGGCTGCACCCATTCGCGCCCAGCAGCCTGACCTGCATCGGGCAGGTCTGGTCGTGGTACACGGCGACGGGAACGTCGTCAGTGCCTGTGTTGCCTTTACCGAGGAGAGCCTCAGCGGCGCGGAATTGCTGCGCCGCTCTGGTCTGGGAGTCGCGCTGGACGCCTACGGGGGATTGGGCTATGGTGTCTGTGCGATCGGTAGCGAAGGCTGCTTCGCGGGCCAGGACTGCTTCTGCCAATGCCGGGGCGCCCCATGTGCCTACTGGATCTACTCCCACCGCCGTCCCGATGGCTCCTGGGCCGTCTCCGGCGTCGGCGCTAGCGGTTGGCAGGTGCACGATGGTGACGTGGACGGCTGGGTGTGGGGCGACGGCTCCACCGCTCCTCCAATCGTAGCCTTTGAGCAGGTCTGCTTGCCCGACTCGGCTCAGCCCGCAGCCCCAACCGCTGCCATTCAGCCCGCGACCCCGGTTCCCGCTACTCAGTCTCCATCCCCGACTGTCACTCCGGCTCCACTCCCAACACCCATCCTACCCACAGATACCGCTGCTCCACTTGCTGGCCAACAAACAAATCAACCAACCAACCAACCAACTATGCAACCAACCACCCCGCCCACTACCCTACCAACCAACCCACCTACCACCCTACCAACCAGTCCGCCCATCCCCCTCCCCACCACCACACCTGCTCATCCTGTCGAGGCTCACGAACAGGACGACAACCCCTTTAATTATGTCGTCTTTGGCATCATGGCTCTAGGATTGGCGGGCTGGCTGATCCTGGCCGGGAATCGCAGGAGACACGTTTAATGCATCGCATTCTGGGCGGCGTCATTTACGCTCTCAGCGCTGCCATTGGTGTCATGGCTTTCATCTACCCTTTCCTCATCGCCGCGAGGACCAGCGGCCCTATCGGCATCGCTCACGGCCAGGACGCGCCGCTGGTGACCACGGCGCTGGTGGGATTATCGCTGGTTGCACTGGTGGTGGAACTGCAAGGACAGGCGATCAGCGCCAAGATGGTCGCCATGTTAGGTGTGCTGGTCGCCATCACCAGTGTGTTGCGCTTCATCGAAGTCGCCGTCCCTATGCCAGGTGGCTTCTCGCCTATCTTCGCGCCCATCATCCTGGCTGGCTACGTCTTTGGCGGCCGCTTTGGCTTTCTGATGGGGGCATTCACCATGCTCGTCTCCGGGCTGATCACCGGTGGCGTGGGGCCGTGGCTGCCCTACCAGATGTTCGCGGCGGGATGGGTCGGCCTCACCGCCGGCTGGCTCCAGGGATTGGAGATTGAAGATTGGAGATTGGAGATTGCGCTCCTGAGTGCCTTTGGCTTCATCTGGGGATTGCTCTTCGGCGCGATTATGAATGTCTACTTCTGGCCATTCGCCGTGGGGCCGGCCGAGCAGGCCTGGAAGGCGGGCGCCAGCCTGGGCGAGACGCTGGCCCGTTACGCCACGTTCTATGCGGTGACTTCGTTGGGATGGGACCTGATACGAGCAGTAGGCAACATGGCACTGATTTTGCTGTTGGGCGCGCCGATGATACGGGCACTTGGGCGCTTCCAGCGCCGTTTTCATTTTGAGGCGCGTACTGCCAATGATTGACGTACGCGCATGGCTTCTCTGGGCGCTGACGGTGTTGGTGGCGGCCTCATCCACTCGCAACCCGCTCTACGCTCTCCTTTTACTACTGATCACCGTGGTGGTGGGTGTGACCTGCGTGCCCGTACGGGACCGGCGGGCGTTCCTTTCTCCGCTTCGCTTCGCAGCGATAGCGGTTCCCCTGGCCGCTCTGTTCAACGGCCTGACCGCTCACCTGGGCGACACAGTGCTCTTTCGCTTGCCCGATTGGCTCCCACTGGTGGGCGGGCCGGTGACGCTCGAGGCGCTCCTCTTTGGCGCGACGAATGGCCTCACGCTGGCGGCCATCTTCAGCGCTTTCGCCGCCTTTAACCAGGTGACGCCGGTGCACGACCTGGTGCGACTCACGCCGCGCGCCTTTCACGAGGCAGGGGTGGTGCTCTCCATCGCCCTCACCTTCATCCCGCAGACGACCCGCAGTCTGGCCCGCATCCGCGAGGCCCAGGCGGTGCGTGGACACCGTGTGCGCGGCCTGCGCGATTGGTTGCCCATCGTCGCGCCGCTGTTGGTGAGCGGGCTGGAGCGCTCAATGGGGCTGGCCGAGGCGATGGTCGCCCGGGGCTACGGGGCTGTCTCCAACCGGGCTAATCTGCCGCGCACACAATGGTTACTGGCGCTAGGGTTGCTTGCACTGCTGGGGGGTTGGCTGACGTGGCTGTTTCTGCCATCGCGGAGCGGGGTTGCCCTTGGTGGCATGGTCGTGGGTGCCGGGCTCATTGTTGGTGTGTTACGGCTGGCTGGGCGGGCCACTCCCCGCACCACCTACCGGACGCACCGCTGGGCCGTCCGGGACACGCTCGTCGTACTGGGGTGTGGGCTGACGCTGGCTATGGTCCTGCTGCCGCTGCCCCTGGCCGGCCGGGCCACGCTCGCCTACGCACCTTACCCGCGCCTGACTCTGCCCTCCTTCGACCCGCTCATCGGCCTGGGGCTGCTGGGATTGCTCGTGCCAGCGGTAGTTGTCACCGGAGACCCGGCAAGTCGTGCTCGATCCCTTTGGCCAGAGAGATGATCCACTTCAACCATCTCACTTACACCTACCCCAACGCCTCCCGCCCGGCGCTGGCCGACGTGACGCTGCGTATTGACGAAGGTGAGTTCGTCCTCGTGGCCGGGCCGTCTGGCGCGGGCAAGTCCACGCTGCTGCGTTGCCTCAACGGGCTGGTGCCCCATTTCACCGGCGGCACACTGAGTGGAAGATGCACCGTCGCCAGTCACGACCCGGTCGCCGAGGGGCCGCAGGTACTCAGCCACGTCGTTGGCTTTGTCTTCCAGGACCCAGAGGCCCAGTTCGTCGTGGACCGGGTCGAGGACGAGATTGCCTTTGCGCTGGAGAACGCGGCCATTCCCCCGGCCGAGATGCACATGCGCGTTGAGGAGGCGCTAGGACTGCTGGACCTGACCCCGCTGCGCGACCGGTCGCTGGAGACGCTCTCCGGCGGTGAGAAACAGCGTCTCGCCATCGCTGCGGCGCTCGCCCTCCGCCCGCGTATCCTCGTGCTCGATGAGCCCACCTCGCAACTTGACCCCCGGTCGGCAGAGGATGTGCTGGGCGCGCTAGTGCGCCTCAACTGCGATCTGGGGCTGACGATCATCCTGGTCGAACACCGGCTGGAGCGCGTCTTGCCTCATGTCGACCGCCTGGTTTATCTCCCTGGCCGCGGCAAGCCGGTGCTGAGCGGTCCACCTCGCCACATCCTGCGCCAGATGAACCTGACCCCACCACTGGTCACGCTGGGCAAGGCGCTGGGCTGGGAGCCACTGCCACTTACCGTAGAGGAGGGACGGGTGTTTGCACAAGAAATGGTTTCAGGTTCCAGGTTTCAGGATTCGCGTTCGAACCTGAAACTTGAGACTCCGAAACCCAAAACTCTCCTCCAGGTAGAGGGGCTCTCCTTCAACTACGGTGCTACTCCCACCCTGCGCGGCGTCACGCTCACCGTCGGCGCAGGCGAACTGGTCACGCTGATGGGGCGCAACGGCTCCGGCAAAACCACGCTGCTCAAATGCATCGTCGGGCTGTTGCGGCCACAGCAGGGCAATATTCGGCTAGCGGGAGAGTCGCTCATCGGACGGGAGACGGCCGATATCTGCCGGAGCAGCGGCTACCTGCCCCAGGAGCCGGATGATCTCCTGTTTGCCGATACCGTGGCCGAAGAACTGGAGGTCACGCTGCGCAACCACGGCCTTTTGGACAGATCCCCTCTCGCTCCCGCCGACCTGCTGGATCGCCTGGGCCTGAGCGACCTGGCCGCGTCCTACCCCCGCGACCTGAGCGTTGGCCAACGGCAGCGAGTGGCGCTGGGTGCGGTCACCATCACTCGTCCCCGGCTCTTGCTGCTAGACGAGCCCACGCGGGGGATGGATTACCCTGCCAAGCAGGCATTGGTGCGTCTTCTGCAGGAGTGGCGGGCAGAGGGAGCGGGTGTGTTGCTCGTGACCCACGACGTCGAGTTGGCCGCGCAGGCCGCTGGCCGGGTCGTGGTGCTCAGCCAGGGAGAGGTCACCGCCGACGGCATCCCGGCCAAGGTGCTGACCTCTCCCCCCCCCAGCCTCCCCGAAGCGGAGGGGAGTCCCTTGCCGCTCTTCGCCCCACAAGCGGCGCGGCTCTTCCCCGGCACCGGCTGGCTGACTGCTGAGGATGCACTGGACAGTTTGAATATGGGCGCATCGAGCTGAGTATGTTTTGCTATCGGGTTACCCGATTGAACAAACGAGTGCGTCGGCGTGCTGATGTTGGCGAGCGTGTCACGGAGGGGACAAGAATGGGATATCTTGGCAAAGGCGTGAGATTGTCGTATAATGAAAGCGGGTAGCAAATGGACAGAGAGCACAAAAATAAAAAGACTTATAGTCTGGGCGAAGAGATCGCTAACGGCATTACCCATGGCATCGGAACCGGCCTGAGTGTAGCAGGGTTGACTTTGCTGGTTGTCTTGGCCGTCTTGTACGGTGACGGCTGGCGAATCGTCAGTTTTAGCATCTACGGCAGCACCATGGTTATTCTGTACCTGGCTTCAACGCTTTACCACAGTTTCCAAAACCCCCGCGTTAAAAGAGTCTTTAGAATCATTGACCATGCCTCGATCTACCTGTTGATTGCCGGGACTTATACCCCCTTCCTTCTGGTTGGCATACGCGGGACCTGGGGGTGGACCTTGTTAGTCGTCATTTGGGGGTTGGCCCTGCTGGGGATCGGTTTCAAGGCCCTATTCATCAACCGTTTTCAGAAGATCTCTACCCTGTTCTACGTCTTGATGGGCTGGCTATGTGTGATCGCCTGGAAGGAAACATTGGGCGCTATTCCCACCGGCGGCCTGATATTGTTGGCTGCTGGCGGGGTGATCTATACAACAGGCATCATCTTTTACGCATGGAAAAAGTTGCCCTACAGCCACGCTATTTGGCACGTGTTTGTTTTGGGGGGCAGCGTGTGCCACTATTTCGCGATTCTCTTATACCTGTTGCCTACAACCTGACGGCGTAAATGTGACACCTCAGACCTCCGAGGTTTTGGGCAAGTGATGTGTCAAAGCACCGCGTGTCGAGGGCAAGGTGCAGGCTGTTTTGTTGCAGGGAGTGAAACTTTGGAGATCTTTGGGAGTTAAGCATTGACATCGGATACAGCTGTGATAAAATGGGTTTACCCTGTGGACTCTAGCGCGAAAGGAGGCGCCCTGAAAAAGGACTGACCATCCCCTCTTATATTCCCACTGCACAACTGAACAGCTGCACAATCAGTGAGATGCTGATCCAGCCGAAAGGAGAAACACACGATGAAACGTAACAACCTGAAAGGAAGCGCACTGCTCGTTGCGGTAATGTTACTGATAGGTGTGATTTCCACGAGTGCAATGATTCCGACCCAGGAAAACGGCATTGTCATTGACGGGGTCAAAGAGGCAGCCTGGGGAGATCCCCTGACCAGCGATCCTGCCGGCGACATGAGCGAGCCCAATCTGGACCTACAGGGTCTTTACGTCATTGAGGACGCGGACAACTATTACATCGGCTTCGACGCCACTGCCTCCACATGGGGCATGACTTTTGGTATCTACCTGGACACCGACCAGGTGGATGGTTCTGGCGCGACCTCAGATCCCTGGGGACGGGCTGTCACCGCTGCCTCCACCCACCTGCCGGAGCACACGCTCTACGTCTGGCACGAGGATTGGGACGCACTACAGGATGTCCAATTGAACCACTGGGACGGTTCAACCTGGAGTTACGATAGCCTCATCTCCCAGGGAGGCGCGCAAGGCTACGGACCCGCCGACGACTGGATCGAGTATCGCCTACCCAAGGCAGCTCTGGGCAATCCGCCCCGCATCGCCTTGGAATTGTTCACCACTGGCGGCAGCGGTCACGCTCAAGACACTGTGCCCAGCGATCCCAATGTGGCCTATAGCGACCCCGATTGGGGAGATGACACAACTGTTCTCTCCGCCTTTGTGCTCTTTGGCGAGGGCGAAAAATTCATCAACGTGGCCGGTGACTTTGGGTCAGAGTTGGGCGGCAACGATTGGGACCCCAGCGATCCTACCACGCAGATGGAGGACACCAACGAGGATAGCGTATGGAAGTTCACGACGACCGGCATACCCGTTGGGTCATGGGAGTACAAAGTGGTGGAGGATCAGGATTGGGGCCAAGCCTATCCAGCCAGCAACGTCGTGTTGGAAATCAGCGCGGCCGGCCAGGAGGTGCGCTTTTACTACCGGACCGGAGACCACGTCGTCCACGACAATATCAACCAGTGCATCGCCACCGTGGCCAGTGATTTTCAGAGTGAACTCGACGGCGCGGATTGGTCGCCCGATAACCTGGTGAGCTGGATGACCAATCCCGACGGCGACGATTGGTACGAGTTCACAGCCGAGATCCCATCCGGCAACTGGCAGTACAAAGTCGCCCGCGACGAGGGTTGGGCCGAGAGCTATCCGGCATCCAACGTGACGCTGAACCTGTCAGCACCAACCGAGGTTACCTTCCGTTACAACTGTGCCACGAACGAGGTAGAGGACAGCGTCAACAACCCGCCTGCGCCCGGTCACGACAACAATGTCTGGTGGGATGGCCTGGGCCACGATTCACGGGATGACCTGTACCGTGTGCCCTGGGGGGCCGTGACCACCGGCACACCGGTGACGCTCCGCTTCCGCACTTTCCACGACGATGTAACGCAAGTCACCGTCCGCGCCTGGAGCACGGCGGCAGGGGCACAGGCGCTCTACCCGATGGAGTTGGTCGCCACCACCGACGATCCGCCCTATGGCCACGACTACTGGCAGGCCACCATCCCCGCCCAGGACGAGCCGACTATCCTCTACTATCGTTTCATCGTCCGCGATGGCTCCGACGAGGACTTTTACGAAGACGATGACCTCTTTGATGGCGGATGGGGTACTCCCTACGACGATTCGCCCGACTACAGTTTCCAGATTGACGTCTACGAGCCGGACTTTGAGACACCCGACTGGATGAAGAACGCGGTCGTCTACCAGATATTTCCCGACCGGTTCAACAACGGTCGCCACCGGAACGATCCTCAGTCCACAGACCCCACGGTCTATGATAACCCAGTGCTTGAAAAATCGTGGGATGACCTGCCCGAGGGGTACTGCCGCGCCTACGAGGATGTCACCTGCGACGAGGAGCCGATGGGCCGGGATTTCTTCGGCGGTGACCTGCGGGGGGTCACCAAGAATCTGGACTATCTAAAAGACCTGGGCGTCACTGCGATCTACTTCAACCCCATCTTCAAGGCCCCCTCTAATCACCTTTACGATACCACCAACTACTATCGCATTGATCCCTACTTTGGCACGATTGGTGATTATGTGCGTCTGGTCCATAAAGCGCGGAAGAAGGGTATCCACATCATCCTGGACGGCGTCTTTAACCACACCTCGTCCGACAGTCTCTACTTTGACAGGTATTCCCGCTACTCCATGGTGGGGGCTTACGAGAGCCAGGATTCTCCGTTCTACGACTGGTACACCTTCTTCGAGTGGCCCGACGATTACGACTCATGGTGGGGATTCGACTCCTTGCCAGTGTTGACCGAAATCCAGGAGGTGCGCGACTTTATCTACGAGCGTAACCACAGCGTGGCCCGCTGGTGGGTCAAACTGGGCGCTGCTGGTTGGCGTCTGGACGTGGCCCCCGACAAGAGTCACGAGTGGTGGCAAGAGTTCCGCCCGCGCGTCAAGTCAGCCAATCCCGACGCCGTCATCATCGGCGAGATATGGGACGACGCCAGCCCCTGGATTCTGGGGAACGAGTTCGACTCCACGATGAACTATCGCTTCCGCAGAGCGCTGATCGGCTTTGTCAACGGTGACACAAACGACCCCAACCAGGGCTTTATCCAGGACCTCAACCCCGATCAGTTTAACAGCGTCATGCAATCCATCAAAGAGGACTACCCACCGCCGGCCTTTGAAGCGGCCATGAACCTGGTGGGCACCCACGATACACAGCGTATCCTGTGGGCACTGACGCCGGGAGCGAGAAACAGGGAAGCGAGGGAGTTCGACGCCGACAACCTGGCCGAGGGCAAGGCCAAGCTAAAGCTGCTGGCCATCGTCCAGATGACGCTGCCTGGTGCGCCGACGATCTATTACGGCGACGAGGTCGGACTGACTGGCGACACCGATCCCGACGACCGGCGGCCGTTCCCCTGGGATGACCATGACACCGACCTGCTAGGCCACTATACGACGCTCGCCAACTTGCGCCACGAGCATAGTTTCCTGCGCACCGGCAGTTATGACCGGCTCTACACCCACAACGACGACGGCACCTACGCCTACGGGCGCAAGGACGCTTCGGGCGCGGCGGCGGTGGCCGTCAACCGGGACACGGCGGCCCACGACCTGACGATTGACCTGAGTGGTTACGTCCCTGAGGGCACGGTGCTCACCGATGAGCTGAACGGCGGCACCTATGCGGTGGTGGACGGTCAAGTCACAATCAGCGTGGACGGGCGCTGGGGCGTGATTCTCGTCACCCCGCCCGGCACCGACCTGACGCCACCCGAAACGCCTGCCAGCCTGACCGCTACGGCGAACGATGGTTTCGTGGAACTGGCGTGGGACGACGTGCCGGACGCGGCGGGATACTATATCTACCGCAGCCCTGTGACCGGCGGCGGCTACGTGCGCCTGAACGATACCCCGCTGGCGGACACAGCCTACACCGATGACACCGTCGTCAACGGGCGGTTGTACTACTACGTCGTCACCGGTGTAGACGACGCGGGCAACGAGAGCGACCGCTCGAACGAGGTGGAGGCGTTGCCACACCTGGTTATCGGCTGGGCCAACCTGCAATGGCCGCCCAGCATCGTGCACACCATCAGCGCCCTCACCCCCACCGAGAATATCTACGGCCAGGTGTGGATTGATGGCCACACCGAGCAACCCGGCGCGACCGATGGACTGATCGCCCAGGTGGGCTACGGCCCCGACGGATCAGACCCCGACGGCAACCCCGATTGGATCTGGGTCGCCGCCGAGTTCAACGTGGACGCGGGCAACAACGACGAGTTCATGGGCCATCTCCTGCCCGAAGCAACGGGAGGCTACGACTACGCCTACCGCTACAGCACCACCGGTGGCCGCGCCTGGGTCTACGCCGACCTGGATGGCACAGGCAACGGCTACGACCCGGCCCAGGCGGGTGATCTGACGGTCAACCCCTCCGACGATACCACGCCGCCAGGTGTTCCTACCAACCTGCACATAACCGAGGCCTCACCCAGTTTCATCAGCATGGCCTGGGACGCAGCCCCGGACGCTGATCTCTACCGCTACGAGGTCTACCGGGGCGAGACCAGCGGCGGGCCATACACCAAGATCGCCGACGTCCTGGCCTCGGTCACCGGGTACACCGACTGGAACGTGGCGAGTGGCTCGGTCTACTATTATGTCGTGTTGGCCACTGACACCTCGTTCAACAATTCGGGCCACTCCAACGAAGTCGAGGCCACGGCCCAGGCGCGGCAGGTACAGGTCACCTTCAACACCACGCTGCCGGACACCACGCCCGATGGCGACGACATCTACATCGGCGGTGACTTTAACGGCTGGGACCCAGCCGGCACACTGATGACACGGCCAGACCCCAATGGTCTCTTTGCGACGGTCACGCTGACCTTTGACGAAGGGATGCAGATTCAGTACAAGTACACCCGTGGCAGTTGGACCTATGTGGAAAAAGATGCGGCGTGCGGGGAGGTAAACAACCGCACCGCCACCATCGTCTACGGGACCGACGGCACGATGACGCTGGAGGACACGGTGTTGAACTGGAGAAACACCGGTCCCTGCGGCGACTAGCCCTGCGCGGCAGAGAGTGCTACAAGCCAGCCAGAGTCTCGCAGGCTCTGGCTGGCTTCATCTGAGCACCCACCTGGCCGCGCCTTTCAGCCTATTACGAGAGAGAGCCACGGCTCTTTCACCCGCCGGCTTCCTTGACCATTGACAACACAGAACTCTTATGTCACTCCAGGTGCACAACATCCAAATGGGGATAGCAACCGCATACCTGATCGAGAGCGCCAGTGGCCTGGTGCTGGTGGACGCGGGGTTACCCCACCATGAACAGAGCGTGCTGCGGCGGATGCAAGCGTTGGGGCAAGATGACTTGCGGCTCATATTCATCACTCACGCCCACCTGGATCATTATGGCAGCGCGGCTGCGCTGCGGCTATTTACCGGCGCACCCATCGCCATTCATCGCGCCGATGGGGACATGATGGCACGAGGGGAGACCCACCTCGGCTCAGTGCGAGGCCGGGGCAGATTGATGTGGGCACTCCTGCGACTGTTCGGACCGTATCTGCGACCAGAGCCAACCCCGCCCGACCTGCTCCTAGACGACGGGGACGACCTGCGCGCATACGGCCTCGACGCAGTAGTGCTCCACACACCGGGTCACACCCCCGGTTCCAGTTGTCTCATCGTAGAGGGGCGCGTCGCGTTCGTGGGCGATCTGTTGTCCACCTCGGTTCGCCCTCACGTGCAGCGCTCATGCGCCGACGACTGGGCGCTCA
The DNA here is from genome assembly GCA_034189605.1 of Chloroflexota bacterium. Lineage (GTDB taxonomy): Bacteria > Chloroflexota > Anaerolineae > B4-G1 > B4-G1 > JAUWNP01. The sequence goes on along the minus strand of JAXHUO010000025.1, from coordinate 15,734 downwards.
TCCCGGAGAGCCTCAACCGCCTGCAGGTACTCGGGCTCGAGTGGGTCTACGCCGGTCATGGACGCCGTCCTTTAAGCGGCAAAATCTTGCAGCGCATGGCCTCCAACTGTCAATGAATGAGAGATCATAGAAATGACCAAACATCTCATCATCAACGCTGATGATTTTGGCTATGCTGAGGGCTCCGTCCCCGCCACCATCGCCCTCCACGAGGCCGGCGTCGTCACCAGCACGACCGCGCTGGTCAATCAGCCATGCTGGCCAGAGGCCGCTGCCTACCTGCGCGACCACCCCAGCCTGGGTGCGGGCGTGCACCTAGTGATGAACGAGGGGCGCCCCATCCTCCCGCTGGAGCGAGTAGGCTCTCTGGTGAACACTGAGGGGTATTTCCGTGACGGCACACCGCTGCTCCTGCGCTACGGGCGTCTTCGCACCGCCGAACTCAAGGCTGAATGGCGTGCTCAGATCGCCAAGTTTTTCGCCGATACCGGCCGCCCACCCGACCACCTGGACCTGCACTGCTACTACCCCTACGTCTTCCCTGCCTGGTTTCGCGTCAGCCTGGAATTGGCCCAAGAGTATGGGCATCTCCCAGTACGTATGCCCTTCGACGACGCGCTGGATAGCAAAGCGCCAGAGATGGCCGCCGACAATGGATTCCCCATCTGGTACGTCAGCCGGCAAGGACGGCGCTACCAACGCCTGGTGGAGCGATATGGTCTGAAGCGCCCTAACTATTTCGAGATGTCCTTCTCACAGGATGGACATCGCACTACAGAGTATCTGCTGGGCCTGTTGGATGCTCTCCCCGACGGTGTCACCGAACTGCTGGCCCACCCCGGCACGGAAGGCTGGCGCGAAGGGGACTATTATGGTCTGCTCAACCCACGCGTGCGGCAGCACATTGGGGAATTGGGCATCGCTCTCATCACCTATGGCGGCCTCAAGCAATCGCCGGCTCCAGGCTCCGACACGAGCATCGAATGAGTCTCGCGCCTCTTTTGTCTCGCTGGTGATTACTCACATATCCGAAAGACCTCCGAGATTTCACTCCCTGCAACAAAACAACCCGCATTTTGCTCTCGACACGCGCTGCTTTGACACATCACTTGCCCAAAACTTCGGAGGTCTGAGGTGTCAGTCTCGCTCTTGACATTCCTGTAATTATATTATATAATTAAATCAATTGGATCTATAGATTTTATAGTGCTACAAGGATACGATGAAACTCTCCAAACGAGGCGAGTACGGTTTACGGGCTCTGCAGGACCTTGCCGCGCACCACGGCGAGGGACCAATACGGAACAAAGACCTGGCCGAGCGAAATAACATCCCACCCAGGTTCCTGGAGCAGATCTTGCTCACGCTCAAGCACGGCCAAATCGTGCGCAGTCAAAAAGGGCCTCAGGGGGGATACTACCTGGCCCGCGCCCCACACCAGATCAACCTGGCGGAAGTCGTGCGGTTGCTGGATGGGCCGCTGGCCCCTATCAGTTGCGTGAGCGAGACGGCCTATGAGCCGTGTGGCTGCCCCGATATGGAGACCTGCGGGCTGCGGCGCGTGATGAGAGATGTGCGCGATATCGTGGTCAGGCTAATGGAAAACACTACCCTGGCTGATTTGGTCGCCGAGAAAACTTGAATCCCTATATATTTTTGATAAATTCCCTATAATCTCTCTAGAACTTATGTAATATTTCCAAAAAGGAGAACCAATATGCCTATCCAAATCCATTGGCCACTGGTCATACTTGCACTGGTCTGCGAATATGTTGACTCGACGTTGGGCATGGGGTACGGCACCACTCTCACCCCCATCCTGCTCCTGGCAGGGTATGGGACGACGCAGATCGTGCCCTCGGTGCTGCTTTCGGAATTCCTGACCGGCATCCTGGCTGGGACACTCCACCACGAGTACGGCAACGTCAACTTCAAACCAGGCTCGCGCTCGCTCAAGGTCGTCCTGGTCCTGACGGCATGCAGCGTCGTTGGCACGCTGGCGGCCGTCTTTCTCGCCGTAAATGTGCCTGGATGGTTGCTCAAGACGTACATCGGCATACTCGTGCTGAGCATGGGCATCGGCATCTTGCTGACCATAGGCAGGAACTTTGCCTTCTCGTGGAAGAAAGTGATCGGGCTGGGACTCGTGGCCGCATTTAACAAGGGAATCAGCGGCGGCGGCTATGGCCCACTCGTCACCGGCGGCCAGATACTGGCGGGGGTGGATAGCAAAGGGGCCATCGGCATCACCTCGCTGGCCGAGGGACTGGTGTGTATCGTCGGCGTGCTCGCCTACACGCTGACAGGCAACGGCGCGATTAACTGGGGGTTGGCTCCCTCGCTCATCCTGGGGGCTGTGATCTCGGTGCCCTTTGCAGCCCTCACAGTCAAAAAGGCACCTGTACAGAAAATGCGTTGGGCGATTGGGATCGCCGTCACCTTGTTGGGCATCTTCACGCTGGCCAAACTTGTGTTGTAGGCAAACGAGAACCAGAGTTCTGGGACCCTTCTTGTCAACCATGACACGGGATGGTATAATCTGGGTCGTAGTAGGCATGGAGAGGTTGCGTAGTCCGGCCGAACGCGCGCGCCTGGAGAGCGCGTGAGCAGCAATGCTCCGCGGGTTCAAATCCCGCCCTCTCCGCCACGAGGCGGCCCCGCATGGGGCCGCCCTCTTCTTGCAGGAGAATGCCAATGCAGGTCACAATCAGCCGTGCCACACCCGACGACGCCGAGGCCATCTCCGCCGTATGGGAGGTCGTCTGCGCGGAGCGGGTCTACACTGCCGTAAATCGGGCCTTTACTCCCCAACAGGAGCAGACCTACATCGCTTCTCTCTCCAACCGCGAAGGTATCTTTCTGGCGGAAGTGGATGGTCGTCTCACCGGCTTCCAATCGCTGGATCTCTGGGCCAAGTACACCGACTCGTTCGACCACGTCGGCGTGATGGGCACCATCATTCTCCCTAAATGGCGAAGGAGGGGCATAGGCCATCGCCTGGCGGAGCACACGCTGGCCTTTGCCCGCGCCAACGGCTACGAGAAGATCATCATCTACGTGCGGGCAGGCAACACCGGGGCTCGGGCTTTTTACCGCAGCCTGGGCTTTGCCCCCAAGGGCATACTGGCCCGGCAGGTCAAGATTGAGGGGCAGTACGAAAACGAGATCTTTATGGAGTTGTTCCTGTAATGATTCAGTATACTGGCAAATTATTGCTTGACCAATTTACCAGTTTTCCAATCTAACAATCTGCCATCCTACCGGATGCGCAGGGGAGCGACGCCACCGGCCTCGAATCCACAAGCCTGGTAAAAGTCGCGAGCGACGGGGTCGCCTCGGGATGTGTCCACCAGCAAGTGAGTCGCCCTATGGCGGCTGGCCTGCTGGATCGCTGCCTCCACCAACGCCGCGCCGATTCCCTGCCGCCGGTAGGCCGGATCTACGGCCAGGTCGTCAAGCAAAGCCCGCAACCCGGAAAGGGCGGGGACAAACGAAAGGACGAGAAAACCCACCACCTTTCCATCCACCTCAGCCACCAGCACATCCATCGCCAGGCTCTCACGGAAACGCTGAGCCGCGGCCTGTATTTCGGTAGGACTCAGATCCGCGTTCGCGGGGATCAGCGGCAAGAGTTCCAGCACCCGCCCTTCGTCCTCGGCACGGGTCTTGCGGATGACAACACCGGGCATCTGGGCGCGGGACTCCGGCGAGCGGCTGTGGACCAGGCGGGCGATTACCTCCCGGTGGGTGCGGAAGGCCAGTTTATCCGGCAGGTCATTGAGGGGGAAAACACCCACATCCTGCGCGTCGTCACCTGCCTGCAGTACCCCACCCACGGGCCGAGCACGGTAGAAAATGATGATGCCACTCTGCACCGGTCCCTCCGGGAAGGAGTAGACACCGAACAGTTCCAAAAGTTCGATATCGAGCCCGGTCTCCTCCTTGCACTCTCGCACCGCTGCCTGCTCGACGCTCTCGTCCTCCTCAATGTAGCCGGCTGGGAGGGCCCACCAGTCTACGAACGGCGGCTGGCGTCGCTGGACCAGCAAAATGCCTCCCTCCATCTCCACCAACACGCCAGCGCCGGGCACTGGGTTGCGGTACATGATAAAACTGCAGACCGGGCAAACCTCGCGCACACGCCCGCCGGCTTCGGCCGTCTCCATCGTCGCTCCGCAGTGAGGACAGTAGATCATCGGTTGATCATGCATCTTTGCTCCTAACAACGAGTCATAGAATCACAATTTCGTTTCTGGACACAATGATGAGATCCAGAGGTGGTTGCTCAAAGGCGGCTTCACCGGGGTAACAATTCGGCCCGCAGTTCCGGCGCGTAGGCATCAATAGTCTGGGAGGTGATACTATTGGCGCGGATAACGTCGGCGTAAAGGTCGGCGCTGCGACGCGGTGTGCGAGCCTGGGTTTCTGGATCGAGCGCAATGAGGCCAAAACGCAGTGCCCACCCCTCGGCCCACTCAAAGTTGTCCACCAGTGTCCAGTGGTAGTAGCCCATCACCGGGTAGCACAACTGGATCGCGTGCCACATCTGGTGCAGATGGGTCAGGAGATAGCGGTGCCGTTGGTCGTCGTCATCGTCGGGGATGCCGTTCTCCGTGACATAGATTGGCAGGCCCAGGCGCGCCAACCGCTGGAGGCTGCGGAATATCCCCCGGGGGTAAAACTCGCCATAGTCACCGTCGAGCAACTCGGCATCATCAGCGTGCAGGCGACGGCTAAAGAGCGCCTGACGCTGCGTGCTATCGAAAGCAACCAGATCACGAGTGTAATAGTTGAGGCCGATCCAGTCGAGCGTGTGCCGCAGTTTCCAGGCCAGGCCGAGACCCATCGGGAGCGCCCAGCGCCCCCGGGCCAACGCGGTCAGGATATTCTGGTTGTAGACCTTGTCCACTATCCGGGCAACGCGGCGGTCCAGCAGGGAGCGGGGAGTATACGGGTCGAAAATGCGCACGTTGTGGGCAAAGCCTACACGAGCCTGGGGTTGGAGTGCGTGGATCTCCCTGTAAGCGGCGGCGTGGCCTGCGAGAAGGTGGCGGATGACGCGCATCGCCGCCTGGAAATCAGATTCGCCGGGAGGGAAAACGCCCTCCAGGTAGCCCATGTAGCCGTAGACGTTGGGCTCGTTGATGGTACACCACAGATCACAGTGCTCGCCCAGCGATTCGACGACTCGACGTACAAAACGAGCAAAGAGTGCAACAGCCTCCGGGTTCTCCCATCCACCCCGTTCGGCCAGCCAGAGGGGATTGGTAAAGTGGTGGAGGGTGACCATGGGCTCAATATTCCGCTCGCGTAGGCCCTGCAGCATCTGGCCGTATCGTTCCAGGGCAGCATCGTCGAACTCACCGGCGCGGGGCTCGATACGCGACCATTCGACCGAGAGACGGAGCGCATTCAGGCCCAGTCTGACAACGCGGTCAAAGTCAGCCTCGGCGCTTTCCCACCAGTTGCAGGCCAGCCCAGACCGGTGGCCGTCCTTGATGTGGCCCTCCTGCTGCTCCCAGGCCCACCAGTCACTGTTGGTATTGTTGCCCTCGACCTGATAGGCGGCGGTGGCGACACCCCATTTGAAGCCGGCGGGGAAGTGGAACGTGGCCTCGGGCATAACGGCTCTGGCAGGAGCGACTCCGGTCGGCTGGCCTGTTCGGAGCGGCTCCAGGGGTTTGGGCTGAGCCAGCAATTCAATCTCTGCAGCGACTTGCTCAAGGGCAGGCCCTTCGACTGCGCTCAGGACAGGCCCGGCCCCTACCTCACCAAGCGCAACCCCGGTCTCCTCCTGAGCCAACCTGGGGGATAGTTCGTCTCTCTCCTGGTCCATCCATTCCGTATCCAGGCCTTCGAATGGATCGTGGCCCAGGACCTTGATGGACGGTTCCCCCTCCTCCTGCTCCATCCATTCCATATCCAGGCCCTCGAACGGGTCGTGGCCTAGTGCCTTGCCGGACTCTTGCTTTCTTTTAGCCATCGCGAAGAACCCTCTCTACCAGACGTTTGTAGTCAACCGCGCCGGTGCTGCGGGGTGAATACTCATAGATGGTCATATGGTGGCTGGGCGCTTCGGAAACCCTTACGTTCGCCCGGATCGGCTCAGTCACTCTGTTGGCAAAACGACGTTGCAAGATTCCCAGAACCTCGCGATCCTGCCGCAACTGGGCGCGATAGAGCGTGGGAATGATCAGGTAAAACCGAACGCGATGTCCGGGTACCCGGCCGATGCTCGCCAGTGTCTCGACCACCTGGCGGGTCCCTATCAGGGCCATGTAGCCCATTGAGACTGGCACGACGAGTTCTCGAACGTATAACAAGCCACTCTCGCTCAAGAGACTGGCCGAAGGCGAAAAGTCAAGAATGATATAGTCGTAATCGTCCTCTATGCCGCGCAGTTTGCTGGCCAGTGTTCGCCGGGCCTTTCGGCTATCACCCATACGCCACATCTCTCCCTCGGCCTGGAGCAGGCTGCCATCGCTGGCGATGAGATCAAGATTGTCCCGCGCCCGCACGATGCACGCCCCTGGTTCCGCTTGCCCCAGCAATAGATGGGTCAGGGAGTAGGTATAACACACATCCAGGTGCGCCGCCAGGCTGCCTTGGGCGTCCAGGTCAATACACAAAACACGCGCATCATGCAAAGCCAGACCAGCGCCAAGGTTCACCACCGTGGTTGTCTTGCCTGTACCCCCCTTGTAGTTCAGCACACCAATGATCCTGCTCATTTCGATTCCCCCTCTCGCCCCTGTCCAGGAGGGCGCCATCTTGTTGGAGAGCGGCGCGATGAACCTGAGCAAGTTCGGGACTCTGGCGCACTATCCACTGGAACTCCCAGAGACCCGGAACGAATCCCACCACCCTAATTGTACAGCGAGTTGAAGGTAGAGGCAAGCGCGACGTACTGCCAGACAATGATTGGTGAAACAGCAGACTTGAGCGAACTCTGTTCGGCGGCTCACAATTCACAGAGAACTAACTGGGGATCTCAAAGGGACGGAATCCCTTGCCCCGCACTTCATCCGCCGGGCTGACGATGACAAAGGCGTCCGGGTCTGCCCGGCGCACAATTTCTTTCAGGTGGGGCACCTGCACCTCGGTCACGGCGCACAGGAGCACGTCCCGTGCCTCACTAGTGTACATCCCGGTCCCCTCCACTGCCGTCACTCCCCGCTCCAGTTCCGTCAGCAGTTGTATGGCGACTTGTCGCCCGCGGGCGGTGATGATGGTGGCCAGCCGCTCCTGGAGGCCAGGCTCCGGTGCTGGCGGCCCCATCCTCCGCCGGCCCAGCGGTTCGGGCATAGCCTCCCACCAAGCGCGCGGGAGAGACACGGCCAGCGCCAGCACCACCAGCGACCCGTATGCCATCCCGACAGCCGCCATTATCCACCCCCCCGGCACGAATCCGACAGCCGCCCGCTCAACTAGCGTGCCCCCATCCAGTGCTGGTACCGGGTGCAACGCCAGTTTGACCCCCCAACTGACGAGCAGCAAAGTGACCAGCCAGACATAGTTACGCCGGCATCGCCTACCCATTGCCTCCCACCAGGTGATGAGAAAGGTGGGATGAAGCAGGCTCTCCGCCAGGTGATCGGCCCAGTCAGATGAAGGGCGGAAAGGAGGCACGAGCATAGCAGCGAAAAAATCGGTCTCCATCAAACGCACCCGGTAGGACCAGAGGGCATAGTACCGGTAGCGGCGAGACTCAATCGCCAGAAAAATGAGCACCAACATAAACACCAGCAAGAACACAAAGTGGGGGTTCTGCGGTGCGCCGAAAACAAATGTGAGCGCCGCGCCCACAGTGACCACGGCCCAACTGGTGGTGGCATCCAGCCGGGTGCGCCAGGTATTGGCCCTGTTCACCTCCCCCCGATATAGGTGGACCATCGCCGTGGTAAAGTGGGTCGGGTCCAGCCGGTAACCCCGGAATGTCCAAGCGCGGGCGGCTTGCTCATAGTTCTGAGATTCGGCCTGCTCGGTCATCGTTTCCCATCACTGAGGCTGGTCTCCACAGCGGTGGCGATGGGAAGCAACACAGTGAAAGTGCTGCCCTCACCGACCTGGCTCTCCACCGTCACGCTCCCGCCATAAACCTCGGCGATTTCCTTGACCAGCGCCAGTCCCAGTCCCACGCCACCGTACTTGCGGCGGCTACTGCCATCCACCTGGTAGAAACGTCCAAAGATGTGCTCCAACTGGTCGGCCGGTATGCCGATGCCGGAGTCACTCACCTCCAGGGCGATCTGTTTTCCCTTCTGCCGCAACCGCACGGTAATCGTTCCTCCCCCGGAAGTGAATTTGACCGCGTTGCCGATCAGGTTATCCAGCACTCGTCGCAGGTAGATGTGAGAGCCGCTTACAGGAGGGAGGTGGGGCGCGGTCTCTGCGTGCAGCGTCAATCCTGCCTGCCTGGCTACCACCTGAAAGTCCTCCACGGCAGCCTGCACAAGTTCGTCCAGTGGGACAGGCCCTGGCTTGGGTGGACTGACCTCGGCTTCCAGGATGAGCGTGATGTCCTGCACCAGGTCACCCAGCATGCGCGCGCGGCGCGCGATGACGGCTACTGAATCTCGTTGCTCTGGTTGCAACTCGCCCAATTCGCCAGTATCCAGCATCTCGGCGTAACCACGGATGAGGGCCAGTGGCGAGCGCAGTTCGTGGGATACATTCTGGATGAACTGGTCTTTGAGACGGTCCAATTCCTCCTGCCGGGCCAGCGCGACCGCCAGTTCATCGGCGCGCTGGCGCGTTTCCTGAAAGAGGCGCGCGTTGTCCAGCGCCAGTTCCAGTTGGTGGGCTACTGTCTCCAGCAGGCGCATCTCATCGGGCTGCCAGACGTGCCTTTCACGGCAATAGTCAAAACCCAGCGCGCCATAGAGCCGCTCCCCAACCTGCACCGGCACCAGCAATATGGATTGTATGTCCAGCGAACGGTACATCTCCCGCGAGGCCTCAACCCGGGGATCGGTGGTGACGTCGGAGACGGCGAGGGGTTGGCCAGACAGGAGCGTCTCCAGTTCGACCGGCGCATCGTCTAAAGCACCGGTCAGCCCAATGTCCGGCTTTATACCTGGGGCGACACGTTCGTGTGTCGTCTCCCAGGTACGGGCGTCGGCGCCAGTGGTGACAAAGTAGGTACGGTCGGCCTTTACCAATTCGTGCAAACCCTCCAGGGCATGGTTGATCGTGGTGTCTGCGTTCAACGCTGCCCCAAACTCGGCGGAGATACGGTTGATGAGCCCAAGTTCGCGCACGCGGAGTTGGGCTTCCTCGTAGAGACGAGCGTTCTCGATGGCGATGGCGGCCTGGCTGGCCAGCAGGCGCAGCAGGCGCAATTCGGCTTCCGTAAAGACGCGAGGCTGCTGATAGGCAATGTTCATCACTCCTATCACGCGCCGGCCGATTTTGAGCGGCAGGCCAACGATAGCGCCCTCCCAATCAGAAGGCGCATCGGCGAACAGGGGGTGGGTGCGCATGTCGGGCACGAGAATGACCTCTCCCTGCCGGGCCACGGTGTAGGTCAAACCATGGGGACGGGGTTGGGCCAGGGGCTGGCCTTTGCGGCCGCCGGCCCACAATGCGACGCCGAAAGTAAGACGACCATCCTGATAGAGGAAAAGGTGAGCGTCCTGTACCCCAGACAGGAGCGCCATTGTACTCTCCAGAATGGCCTCCAGCACAGCCTCTGGTTCCAGGCTGGAGGTGAGGCTGAGACTCGCCTGGCGCAGAGCCTCCAGTTCGGCCACGCGCTGTTGGGTTGTTTCGAACAACCGCGCGTTTTCGAGGGCCACGGCGGCATGGTTGGCAAAGGTGGTCAGCAGTGGAACCTGGCCGTGGAAAGCGCGGGGCCGGCGGCTGTGCGCAAACAGAACACCCAACGTTTTCCCCTTGGCCTGAATGGGCACGGCAGCGAAGGAACGGATGCCAGCGGCGACGATATCGGGATTGGCCGCCATCACTCCCCCATCGGGCTGCCGGAGCGGCGGGCTCATCTCTCCCTCGCCGGAGATCGTATCCACGACTACCGGCTGCCCACTATCCAGCACGCGGTGGTTGACTCCACGGCTGCGGATACGCCGTGTTATGGGAGGCACGCTGCGAAAGTCCTCCGTCCCCAGTATTGGATCTCCCTGGTCATCCACCAGAACCACGCTAGTATAGTCCGAGTTGACCACAGAACCCGCCAGACTCACGACTTGCTTCAGCACCTCTTTCACGTCCAGGGAAGCGGCGATGACTTGCGACGCCTGGTTGAGGCTGACCAGACTGCGGAGACGACGTTGGGCCTGCTTGAACAATCGGGCATTCGCGATGGCGGCAGCGGCGTGGTCGGCAAAGGCACGCAGAGCCTCTGCGTGAACCGGGGTAAAAAAGCCCGGAGTGGCGCTATCCACGCTGAGGAAGCCGATCACCTCGCCGCGCACGACGATGGGCGCGGCGGCGTAGGAGCGCAGCCACTCCTGCACCGGCACGTGCACCCACTCCCGGTAGGTGGCAACATCGGAGATGACCACTGGCTCCCCGGTCTCCACCATCTGTTGAAAATTGGGCACCTCAGGAACGTGAAACACAACTGTGGAGACAAATTCTTGCGCGCCGAAACGCTCGTACCCCCGCCAGCGGACGATGCGTGCCTGATCGTCTTCAATGAGCATTATGTTGGTTGCGTCATTGGGGACGACGCAACTGACCTGTTCCAGGATGCGGTCCAGCACCTGCTCAAAGTCAAGCGTGGTGGTGAGCGCCGCAGTCGCCTCGGCCAGCGCCAGCGCCTGCTGCCTAGCCCGCTCTCGCTCAATACCGCTAGCGATGGCACTGGCAACAGCCCTCAGTAGGTCTACCTCCACCTGCTGCCACCCTCGCACCTGGTCGCAGACATCGAAACCGATAAAGCCGTACCAATAGTCGGAGACGAAAACAGGAATGATCAGGAGGGAGTGAATGTCCTGACATTCCAACAGAGGTTGCCCGCTTTCTGGCGCGTCCACAGTGGAACAGACGACGATATCACCCTGTGCCAGGGCCTCCGCCCAGTGGCTAAAGCCGCTGGCAACGTAGGAAAAGTTCTGCAGATCGGGATTATCCATCTGTGGCTCGACCCCCGGTGCACACCACTCGTACCGCTGGCTGCAGAGGAGTTCCCCCTCCAGGCCGAGATGATTTTCGAAGAGGTACGTCCGGCTGACCTCGGCCGTCTCGCCCAGGCAGCGCAGGATAATAGGGAGCACGCCGGTCACATCGCTCGCCCGCAACAGTTCCTGGGACACCTCTGAGAGACATTCCAGGAACCGCTCGCGGGTGCGCAGTGCTTCCTCCACCCGTTTGCGCTCGGTGACGTCCACACCGGTACCCCACTGCGCCCAACCCGGGATCGGGAACTGCTGAGATATGTTGAACCAGGCCACCGTCTTGACGCTTTTATCCTTGCAGGTGATTTCCCATTCCCAATCGCGATAGTCACCGCCGCGCTCGCTCCATTCCGCCATCATACGTTGGAGATAGGCTGGGTCCGGATACAGCAGTTCCATCGCCCTGGGATTGTTGATCATTTCATCTGCGCTGTAGCCTGTCACTCGTTCGCACTCCTGGTTCCAGGCGATGATGTTTCCGTTTTCGTCAAGAGCATTCATCATGACCGGCATGTTCTGAACCACTTGATACAAACGTGCCCTGCTTTCCCGCAGAGCCTCCTCTGCCCGTTTGCGCTCGGTGACGTCGCGGATGAACACAAAGTCGGCCGGCTTTTCCCGATATGTGATTATGCCAGCGTTAAGTTCAACATCTACCCTTCTGCCATCTCTATGCCCGAGTGCCGTCTCGTATACCGGTGTAACATCCTCGCCTGCCATACGCCGCTCATAATGCTCAGCCACCTTCGAAAGTTCGTCAGGCCAGACATAATCGGCATAAGGAGTTTCAATCATCTCATCAACAGCGTGACCGACAATTTCGGCCAAATGTGGGTTTACGTATTTAAGCAGACTGTCCTGAACAATAGCGATACCGTCATTCGCACGCTCAACCAGGTGGCGATATTTTTCCTCGCTCTCTCGCAGTGTCTCGTCCGCCCGCTTGCGCTCGGTGATGTCCCTAAAAACGACCCGTGATGCCAGTTTGCCCATAAAGGTAATGCGAGCCGCCGCTACCTCGACGTCAAAACTCTGTCCGTCGAGACGAACAAATCTCTCTTCAATAAGACGGGCCTGCTGCCCATCTTCGTATACTGATTGGACGCGCCCTTTGGCTATGTCCCGATAGTCGGGATGAACAAAGTCCATCGCCGGTTTTCCGATCAATTCTTTGGGATCCGCCACACCAAGAAGTTTTGCTGCGACGAGGTTCGCAAAGACAACCTTACCCTCGCTGTGAACGAGAATAGCATCAGGTGATGATTCTACGAGGCGGCGATACCGTTCCTCACTCTCCCGCAGAGCGTCCTCCGCCCGTTTGCGCTCAGTGATGTCTCTCAGGAAGACCAGGTCTGCTGGCCGGCCCTGGTATTCGATCACCCTGGCATTTACCTCTACGGTCATCTTTTGGCCTGTCTTATCAAGGAGTTTCGTTTCATAAAAGTTGGGCACGTCTTCGCCGGCTATTCTTCTTGCAACTCTCTCTTTAACAATCTCCACCGCATCTGGATCTATAGTCTTTACAAACTCCATGCCCACCAGTTCTTCCACAGTGTGTTTGGTAAAATCCGACATTCTGGCGTTGACAAACTTGAATACGCCGTCCTGAACGATGATGATGGCATCTTGGGCTTGCTCTACCACACTGCAGTATTTTCGCTCGGATTCCTGCAGTTCCTCCTCAGCCTGCCTGCGTTTGACGATCTCCTTGAGAAGTATCAGCATACGGCCTATATCCAGTGGTTTGATCTCATAGGCCACCACGCTTTCTTGTTTCACCGCTTCGACGGCGCTCTCCAACGAGGCGTGGCCGGTGATGAGGACACATCCCGTCATAGGAGAGAACTCGGCTATCTTTCCGGCGACCTCGTGCCCCGACATGTCCGGCAGTCTAATGTCAATCAAGGCCACGTCAAACATCTTTTCGCGACACAGGGCCAGGCCGCTAGCGCCATCGAAGGCAGTGTCCACCAGGTGACCTTCCTCCTCTATAATGTCCCGGAGATTGGCCGCCAAATTCACTTCGTCGTCAATAATGATAACGGTACACTGTCTCATCATAGGAACGACCTCCTCACTTGAGCAACAGAATGGGCAGAAACTGCTGCATCAATGCTCCCCCACGAGGGCATAAAGTGTGAAACGTACTGCATTGCATGACGGTCACGTTTCACGTTTTGCGTTT
>JAXHUO010000025.1:0-2314 GCA_034189605.1 Chloroflexota bacterium | reverse complement strand
ACGTTTCACGTTTTGCGTTTCACATCTATACCGTCGCGCTTCTTTTCAAGAACCTCACCCAATAACATGATGAACCTGTCCATGTCAAGCGGTTTCTCGAGGCAAATATAGGCGTGATTATCCATGATTTCCTGAACCATCTCGCTCATCTCGTCAGCGTATCCAGTGATAACGACGACTACCACACCAGGGCGGAACTCCCGAATAGCCAGATATGTCTCCAGACCGTTCAAGGTGGGCAGGTTCAGATCCAGGATAATGATGTCAAAGTTCTTCTCCTGCACCCTCTGGATGGCGCTCTCACCATCTGTGGCCACACTGACCCGATAGCCCCTTTCGACCAGGATTTCTTGCAGGTTGGCGCAGAGATTCGCGTCGTCGTCAACCACCATGACCAGTCCCCCGTTCGGAAGAGCGGCCTCAATGAGGGCAAAGAGCCGCTCAAAGTCGAGCGGTTTGCGCAGGGAACCAAAGGCTCCTTCGCGGAGGGCATCCTTGATCAGTTCTTCCACCGCAAAGGCCGTTACCATGATAACCGGGGTTTGGGGCGCAATCTCCTTGAACTTTTTGAACGTCTCGACGCCGTCCATCACCGGCATCCTCACGTCCATCAACACCAGGTCGAAACCACTTTCCCTGGTCATTTCCAGGGCCTGGAACCCATCATAAGCGATCACGACTCTGTATCCCTTCAGATCCAGGATGTCTGATAGATTCGCGCAGAATTCCTCGTTGTCGTCAACAATCAGTATTCTCTTTTTGCCACTCATGGTCTATCCCTCCCTGAACGCCTGCAAAGCATCGCCCCACCTCGCGTGAAACGTGATCCCACTTCAAATCTCACGTTTCACGTTTTACGCTTCACTCTGCCTATGGGAGCAGGGGTAGGCGGACGATGAACGTCGCCCCCTGGCCCGGTTCTGATTGCGCTTCTATGGTTCCGCTGTGCTGCTCCACGATTCTCTGGCAGATAGAGAGACCAAATCCAAGGCCCGTGACCTTGGTGGAAAAGAGCGGCTGGAAGATTTTGCCCAGGTTTTCCGGCGCAATGCCGGGGCCCGTGTCTTTAAAAGCAACCTGGGCGAATTGCCCCTCTTTGGCAATTTGTGTTCGCAGCGTCAAAGTTCCCTGGCCCCCCATTGCATCAATCGCGTTTCTGACGATGTTCTTAAAGGTCATGCGGAGTTGCTCCGGGTCTCCATCAACAAATAACCTTTCTTCCGGCATCTCTCGCACCAGTTCTACGCTACGAGGCACCCTCGAGGTCAAGAACGCATCATCCACCACCGCGACAAGGTCAAGCCGGACTTTGCGTGGTTCCTGCACCCGGGTCAGGTTGCGCAGGCTTTCGATGATAGTGGTGGAGTGTCTCACATTCTCGCCGATACGGTCGAGGTGTTGCGTCACCTTCGGGTCCGTGTCTTTGAGTTTCGTCTTCAGGTAGTACACGGAACTGTCAATCACCCCCAGGGGGTTCCTCAGTTCGTGGGAGATGTTACCTGAAAACTGGCCCAGCACAGCCAGCCGTTCGGCGGCAAGCAGTTTCTCCTGCGCTTCTTGCAGTTCTTTTGTCCGCTCCTCGACTCTGAGTTCCAGGTTGTTCCGAGCCTCTTCCAGGGCGGCGGTGTATTTCCTGATTTCTTCCTCGGCTTGCTTGCGCGCGGTGATGTCGCGGACGAACGCAAGGCTGGCGGGCTTTTCCTGATATGTGGTCATACCTACATTGAACTCGACTTCGATCCTCCTACCGTCTTTATGCCTGAGTGCTGTCTCGTATACCGGCGTGACATCCTCGCCTGCCATACGCCGCTCGTAGCGCTCAGCCACTGTGGCAAGTTCGCCGGGAAAGATATAATCGGCAAACGGGGTGTTTATCATCTCCTCGACGGTGTACCCGGTCATTGCTGTCAGACGCTGGTTGACATATTTGAGCAGTGCATCCTGAGCAATGGCAATACCGTCATTCGCCCGCTCAACCAGGCTGCGATATTTCTCCTCGCTCTCTCGCAGCGCCCCCTCCACCCGCTTGCGCTCGGTAATCTCCCTGTGCAGTTGTTCAATGGCCGCTGTCAGTTCGGCGGTGCGCTCTTTGACCAGTTCGTCGAGATGGTCGCGGTGTTTCTTTAACTCTTCCTCCACCCACTTGCGCTGGGTGATGTCGGTGAGAACCCCAAAACTACCCCCAAAGTGACCGTCTGCACCAAAGATCGGGCTTGCCGCAGCGATTATGGGAATCCTCCGACCACCTTCTCCTATGCATACAATCTCGTAAGACTCACTCTTACCTTTTCTTCGGCCGGACACCTGCTCTTTC
>JAXHUO010000024.1:0-65005 GCA_034189605.1 Chloroflexota bacterium | reverse complement strand
TTCGGACACTCCTTGGGCTTGGTGTGCTTCTCTGGTTCTACTCTGGGCAATCGGACCTCGATGCGCATTGGCTTCCTCCTGCCCCTATTCTATCTCTTTCCCACATTTTGAACAGTCACAATTTCCACGGACGGGACCAGGCCGTGCCGACGGACACGGAGTCGCTGGCGCGAGTGCTGCCCCCCACGGCCATGGAGATCGAGCGAGTCGGCGAGGACGTGCGCACTCTGGTCTACGTGGATCTGGACGAGCAGATCGCCTCTTTCTTCGCCTTCGTCGAACAATTGGAGAATAGCGCTTGGCTGATGGGCGAACTGGGAATCCCAACTGCGGATGCTGAACTGCTGCTAAAGCTGTTCAGCGCCAAGACCGATGCTTCGGCCAAGCCTGTCCTGAGCGAAGCCGAAGGGCTCAGCACAAGCTTCAGGGAGCGAAGCGTGGCACTGGGTATTGAGGAGTGGGTGCGCATACTGGATGGCCTGGCCCGGGGGTACATCGCCCGGCGCTTCAGTGGTCGCTACCGTGACCTGCTCTTCGCCATCTGGAAACTGCGCACTCTCACCTTCTGCCTGAACGAAGCCGGTAGTTTTGAGGAGGCAGAGGAGAACACGAGGAAACAGGCCACTTATGCCTTCCAATACGGCCAGGGCCTGACTGCCCAGCCATCATCTGTTGCCTGAGAGATGTGAACATGCGCTGGGATGAGGATCTGTTCGTCGAGGTATCAGACGTCGAGGTGATCCTGCCCCCTGAGAGCGGAGTCCCCGCCGCGCTGAGTGCCTATCAGCGGGAGGGGCGTCTGGAACAGCCGGTGAAGCGGCGAAAGGACTACCTCACCGATACGTGGTGCCACATCAACATCGCCCGGGCCGAGCGACCCTGGACGGTGACCTCTTTGCACTTCGAGGCGGGGAAGACCTGTTTCTTCTGCCCTGGGTTCGAGGACCACACTCCACGCGCCGTCTCCACGGGAGGGGACAGGCTGAGGATCGGAGGGGGTCCCTGGCAAACCCGCGTCTTCCCTAACCTCTACCCCTGGTTGATGGAGCACTCTAACATCGTGGAGACGCCAGAGCACAAGACCAGCCTGGCAGACATTGAGGCCACAGAGGAAGCGAACGCTCTGACCGCAGCGGCCAGTTTCTGCCGGGAGATGGAGGTCGAAGGCCGGGCGCCGGTGCTGTTCTACAACCACGGTTGGGGGGCCTCCCTCAGCCACTTCCACTGGCAAGTCGGCGCGTTGCCCAGGACTCCCAGGCGTATTCAGGAAGAACTCGACGGCTGCGCCCGGTTCAGCCAGAAATGGCAGGTGAACGCTTTCGATGCCATCATCGAATCGGAAAGGGCAAAAGGGGGCCGATGGATCGCCGAGGATGAATTCAGCGCCGTTATCGCCCCCTTTGCCCCACGCACCAACTGCGAAGTGTGGATCATCGCCAGAGATCCGGTATCCAGCCTGGCAGCCTGTTCTGGGGATCAGATTCGGAACCTGGCCAGCATGCTGACCTGCACGCTGAAGGCACTGTATGAGGCGACACAGATTGATTGCCTGACCATCGTCTGCCACCAGTCGCCCGGGGTTTCGGATGCTTCGACCAGGCTCAGCACAAGTGCTTCGGCCAGGCCTGTCCTGAGCGAAGCCGAAGGGCTCAGCACAATCTATCGGCTGCATTTTGAGATCTGCCCCTTTAAGCACTGGGCTGGGGCGGAACGGGGGTTGGGAGAGTTTGCCATAGAGGTCATTCCTGAGAAAACGGCGCTGGAGTTGTCAATTCAGATGCACTGATTCATTCTGGCTGGTGACTCGTGATTGCCCTCCCTGCTCTTATGGGCTATAATGTTACGAGATGACGACAAAGCACCCGGAGGGCTCAGTTGACCATGCCAGCTATTAGCCGTGACGTCCCCATCCCCATATACTATCAACTCAAGCAGATCATCAAGGAACAGGTCAGCCATGGCGTCTTGAAGCCGGGCGACCAGCTCCCCAGTGAGGACGAATTGTGCACGCGCCACGGCATCAGCCGTACTCCAGTGCGCCAGGCCATCACAGAACTGGTCCACGAGGGGTTGCTGGTGCGGATCCACGGCCGTGGCACGTTCGTGGCCGAACCTACGCCAGCGCAGCAGGCCGCAAGAGGAACGACGCTGCGCATCGTCCTCTCCGACGCGCGCTGGCGGGAACCGCTGGAAGGCGCGGCCTCGCTCTGGAACGCTGCCCACCCCGATGATCCGCTGGACCTGGATTTCCAGATGGTGCCATTGGCCGAGTTGCGCCCCACGCTGGTGGCCGCAGTGGGCCGGGGTGAAGCCCCCGACATCTCGGTGTTGGACTTTGTCTGGGTGGCCGAGTTTGCCCATCAACACTACCTCTACCCGCTGGATGGGATAGATCCTGCCTGGCTACAGGTCAACGAGGAGACGTTCTTTCCTGCGATGCTGGCGGCGAACTGTTACCAGGGGCACCTCTACAGTATGCCGATCAGTGCCGACGTCAGCGTGCTGTGGTATCGGCGGGACTGGCTGGCCGCCGAAGGGCTGACACCGCCAACTACCTGGGAGGAGTTGGTGACCGTCGGCTGCCACTTCCAGCGGTCGGATGTGCGCGCTCGTTACGGCTTGGGGACCTCTTCTCTGGTCTTCGTCGGCGGCCGGCATGGGGGTGAGACCACCACCTTTCAGCTTCTGCCGTTCCTATGGGCAGTTGGCGGGGATCTCATCGCCGACGGCCGGGTTGTGTTAGGCAGCCCGCAGAACCGCCGCGCTATTAACTTCTTGAGAGCACTGGTGCATGAACACCGCCTGGCCCCGCCCGACGTGGTAAACTACGCTTGGGATCAAGCGGCCCGTACTTTTGCCTCAGGACAGGCGGCCCTGGCGCTCGGCGGCACCTACGAGAGTTTCTTCATCCGACAAACGGCTGATTGGGACAAGGATGCATTCCTGGAACATGTCGGCTTCGCGCCTATCCCTGCTGGCCCCGGTGGTCAACCGGTCACCCTCGTCGGTGGGATGAGCTACGGCTTGTATCATCAGTCGCGCGTGCCGGAGAAGGCGCTGTCCTTGCTGAAACTGACCGGTCAGCCCGAGGTGTGCAGGCCCTTCTGCATCCGCACCGGCCAGATCCCGCCCCGCATACTGGTGACACGGATGCTGAGCCCCACGGAAAACGGCTTCCTGGCACAGACGGTCCCACTTCTGGCAAGAGCTAGGCCACGCCCGGCTATCCCAGAGTACGCCCGCGTCTCGGAGCAATTCCAGACCTTGATCGAAGATTGCCTGGCCGAGCGGCGGCCGGTGGACGAGGTTGTGTCACTCACCGCCGAGAAAATCAGCGCCGTCACTGGTTTGCAGCTTGGCTGACGGGCGTCCCAACCCTTGATCGGCCTGTTTTCTGCCTGCCGATCGGCGCGAGTATGGCTGCCTCGCTTCACCCTGCAAGACTGCGCCTCTGTATTTCCCCGAACTTCAGAGATATACCCTTTTCTGCCCAGTTGTCGGACTTAGCGAAGTGTGTTATAATATAGCAAAACGTTATAACGATATATACATATAGCGGAACGTGCTATGGCCAGAGCCGTGAGTATTCGTCACTTGATCCTGGGCTTGCTGACCCAGCAGCCAATGTCCGGCTATGACATCAAGCGTTCTCTCAAGAGCCTGAGCTGGTTGATTGATAGCCCCAGCTTCGGTAGCATCTACCCTGCCTTGCGCGCTTTGTGGGAAGATGGCCTGGTGACTGTGGAGGTGGGCCCCCGCCAGGGTAAGCCGCCTCGGAAGATCTACACCATCACGGAGGCCGGCAGGTTAGCGTTACGAGAGTGGATGGACCAGCCGGTCGCGCCGGGTGCCTCCTTGAAGACTTTCGTGATGCGCTTGATCCTGGCCAACAACTTCTCGCACACCGGGTTGATCTCTCACCTGCAGCAGAGGCGCTCACAGGTTGCAGTTCATCACGCTACCCTGAAGCAGATTGCAGAGGCGCTGGACGGGACGATGGACTCTGGGCAGCGTCTGGCATTTGCCTATGGGTCGGCTCTGGCCACCGCAGAGTTGGCCTGGCTGGATAGCATACTGGAACAGTTATCTCAACAGCCACTACCCGTGGAGGTCGTAAAGGGCGACGGCGTTATCTTGACTATCTGAGGCGCGCGCCCAGCGGATCATTCTTAGATTCCGTCTGATTCTGTCTGCGATTTTCCATAATTCGGGTCCAGGACTCGCTGTAGACCTGGTTGTGCCGAGACCTGTGGTAGGGGTTGCGGCCATCCAGGTCTATTTCGTTGACAGAGGGGCGGACTGTGGAAGATAAAGCAGCGATCCTGCAGCGCGAACTGGACGAACTGCGCGCTCAGATCACCGCGCTGGAGAGAACCCTTGATGAAAAGCCTGATTATGGGCTTGGCAAGGGAGCTCCTTCAGTCACACGTTGGGAACTTGACTGGACCCTGTTACAGCGGCTCAAGCAACAGGCTGAGAGCATCGAGTGTACGTTATCGCAGGTGGCCGAAGTTGCGTATGGCATTTGTGAGCAGTGTGGAAAGCCGATCCATCCCGACCGCCTGGCGGTTCTGCCGGATACCAGGATATGCATACGTTGTGCGAGGGCCGGTGGGGGCAAGTGAGCCGGTTAGCAGCAAGCACTCAGCAGTGGCGAACGCCATCGGTTGAGTTGGGGCTGCAGATTCAATCACAAATAGAGGGGGAGGTGAATCGAGATTGACGAGAGTTGTGCTAAGACATGGAGAGTCACAGGAGAGTCTGCTCAGGCGCTTTCGCAAGCAAGTGACCAGGGATCGTATCCTGAGCGACGTGAAGAAGAAACGCTTCTTCGTTTCCAAGAGCGAGAAGCGGCGACGTGCTCGTCTCAAGGCCATACGCCGGGAGCGGCAACGCCAGCGACGAAAACAGAGACGGTATCGCAGGTAAAGCGTGCGTGATGGATAAACAGTGTACTGATTTGCAGCAGCAACGATTTTCAACGCTGCTTGAGAGTGAATACGACTACACGCGCCCAAGACGAGGGCAGGTGCGCCAGGCAGTCGTCCTCTCTGTCGGTGAGAACGATGTTATCGTTGACCTGGGAACCAAGCGGGATGGCATTGTCCCGCGCAGAGACCTGGAGTTGCTGGACGAAACGTGCCGCGCCAGCCTGCAGGCCGGGGGCCGCGTCCCGGTCTGCGTCCTGACTACCTCAGGCCGCCACGGCGAACTCATCGTCTCACTGAAGCAGGGCCTGGCTCAGCAGGACTGGCTGCGGGCACAGGAGTGCCTGGAGAGCGGAGAGGTCTGCGAAGCTGAAGTGACGGAAGTGAACCGTGGTGGCGTCATTGTTCCGTTTGGCCGTCTCCGCGGCTTTGTGCCGAACTCGCACTTGAAGTCGGTGCGGCGGGGCTGGCAGGAAGAACGTTTGAACCAAGCGAAGTCTGAGTTGGTTGGGCAAACCCTGTCATTAGCGGTTATCGAGGTGGGCAGACATCACCGCCGCCTGGTGTTGTCAGAGCATGTCGCGGGTCGCCGCAGGCGACAGCAACTGCTCGAAGAGTTGATGGAGGGCAATGTGCGCACCGGCGTCGTATGCAATCTGGTCAAGTTCGGTGCTTTCGTGGACATGGGCAGTTTGGACGGCCTGATCCACATTTCGGAGTTGGATTGGAGGCGCGTGACACACCCCAGCGAGGTGCTGAGCGTGGGCGACGAGGTGGAGGTGTACGTCCTGAGCGTGGATCACGAGCGGGAACGCGTGGGGCTGAGCCGTAAGCGAGTGTTGCCCGATCCCTGGCCTCTCGTGGCCAACAGACTGCACATCGGTCAGGTGGTCGAGGGAACTGTGACAAAGGTCGCAGAGTTTGGCATGTTCGTAGACCTCGGCGAGGGGGTTGAGGGGTTGATCCATACTTCTGAGATGCCTGGTGGGGAAGCCTCCTACGCAGAACTGGAGCCCGGTTCCCCGATCAGAGTGCGTGTGTTGGAGATCAACCGTTGGCGGCGTCGCATCGCGCTCAGCCTACGGGGAATTGCACAAACGGTTCCATCACCGAGTGTGGAGGACACGTTGCCCTCTCCAGTGGGCGTCGGATAGAGTCTTTTCGGGGGCGAATGTCAATGTCAGATCAGATTCAGATGACCGTATGTCAGCGCTGCGGACGTGGTTTCATATTGACATCCACCTATCGTGATTGGCTGGCGCGGCGGGGCGCAAAGACAGTGCTGCCGGTGTTGTGTCCGACCTGTTTCCTGAGGAAGGGGCCGCTGCCCAAGCAACGCGGCAAGGTGAAGTGGTTCGACTCGCGCAAGCATTACGGATTCATCATTGCTGAGGAAGGCAAGGAAGTTTTCTTTCACCAGCGCCAGGTTCTCGGAGGCAATGGGGAAGAAGCGCACGAGGGACAGACAGTGCGCTTTCACGTGCGTTATTCTACGAAGGGGCCGGAAGCCTTGAACGTGGAATTGGGTGAGGGATGACAATGCGCTCTTATCAGTGTCGGCTACGTGAGACGCGCATGTCGAGGGATGAGACCGACGACGTGGCCTTGTTCGACGTCACTTGCGAGGAAGACGAAGGAGAAAGAATAGGTGGAAGTGGGTCTTCTCTGGTTTGACGACAGCAAAGACAAGTCACTGGAAGTGAAAGTGGACGAAGCTGTGGCGGCTTACTGCGCCAAGCCTCGTTTCGCGGGGAAGACCCCAAACACTTGCTACGTCCACACTACCATGTTTCCGGAGGGCCAGGAGATCCATCTGAACGGTGTGCGAATCGCAGGCACCTCCACCATTCCTCCACACCACTTCTTCGTCGGAGTGGAGCATGCTGGCAGCGATGGCCGTGACCGCCCAAGGCGGGATCGTAGGCGGTCCAGAGGCCCAAAGTCATAGGCAAAGCGGGGGAGGATAGATCGCAGGGTATCAGGTGGTGTGGTGCAAGAGTGCAGTGGAAGCACCGAAAAGGAGAGTTTGTGAGAGGCAAGCAAGTCAAGCCGAGCAAGCAGAAGATTGAGATGATGGGAACGGTCAGGGAGGCACTCAAAGGGACCCGCTTCAGGGTGGAACTGGACAACGGGCACGAGGTCCTGGCCTATCTCTGCGGCAAGATGCGGAGGTACTACATCCGTATCCTGCTGGGCGACCGCGTCAAGGTCGAACTCTCCCCCTACGATCTGACGCAGGGACGAATTGTGTACCGCTACAAACGCAAGAGGATTTTCAAATAGGTGCGAGTGATGACTGAACGAGTGCGGGGACACATCCAGCGTTTCAGTCACCAGAGACGCAGTGGGCTCATCCGACCTGATGATGGATACCCGGACATCTGGGTGTTTCTGAGCGACTTCCGTAGTACTGCAGATGCCTCTCGTGTGACGCCAGGAGACGCCGTGGAATTCAGTATCGAGCACGCGCTGGAGGGGCCAATGGCTGTGGACGTCATCATGCTGAAAGATGGAGCGACGACGGAACGAGTAGAAGGACACATCAAGTGGTTCGACCACCGGAAGCGCTATGGCTTCATACAGTGCGATGACGGTCTCCCGGACGTCTTCGTGCACCTGAACGAGTTCCGTTCTACAGCAGATGCCTATTGGGTGAGGGACGGAGACGGCGTGGAGTTTGAGGTTGAGCAGACGCCGAAGGGACCAAAGGCTGTGGATGTCGTCGTGCTGAAAGCCGGGTGATGCTCCTCAGCACAAACAGCAGCATAGATAGAGATTTAAGGAGGAAATGACGATGTTTAAGGCAGGCGACGCGATCATTCACCCCGTTCGTAGAGCAGGCGTCGTGGTACGTGTCGAGGAGCGACAATGGCGCGGAAGCAACGATCTGTACTACAGGATCAATCTGCTGGGCCAGCCAGGTACCAGGCTGATGATCCCGATCAGCGCTGCGAAGACGCTGGGCCTGCGGCGCGTGATCCCGCGGTCCAGGTTGAGCAGGGTGTGGCGTGTGTTGCGTGCCGATCCCAGGACACTGCCGGCCGAGCACAAGGAACGTTACAAATTGCTGGAAGACAAACTTCACACCGGGAATGTCTTTCAAGTCGCGGAGGTGGTGAGAGATATGGCCTGGCGACAGCAGCGAAAAGGTCGCCTGACCACGACAGGGAAACGAAGGTACGAGGAAGGGATGAGAATCCTGACCGGGGAAATCGCGGCCGTGCAGGGCGTTGACCTAGATGATGCCGAGGCCCAGGTCAGCGCAACGTTGAGGGAAAGTCTGTCGCCGACCGCCGCGATGTGATTATGACAGAGATTCAAGATTGACGGATTTGGAGATTTGAAGAGGAGGAAGGATTTGGGACGCAAAGTTCACCCCTACGGTTTCAGGCTTGGAGTGATCCGGGATTGGAAGGCACATTGGTACGCAGAGGGCGACGAGTACGCCGAACTGTTGCACGAAGACCTGGAGATTCGCCAGTTCATCCAGGACACCGCAAGGCGTGCCGGTATCTCTCGCGTGGAGATCGAGCGCTTTCCGAACCAGGTTTCGATAACCATCTGGACGGCGAGGCCCGGCATCGTCATCGGGCGCAAGGGGTCCTCGGTCAAAGAAATGCGCAGCAATCTACAAGAGATGACCGGCAAGCGCGTCTCCGTGGATGTGCAGGAGGTGGAGCAGCCCGAACTGGACGCCAAGTTGGTGGCAGAGAACGTCGTTTCCCAGTTGGAGCGGCGTATTTCTCCCCGGCGGGCGATGCAGCGGGCGCTGCGGGCGGCGATGAACGCCGGCGCGCAGGGAATCAAGGTCATGTGCAAAGGGCGTCTGTTTGGAGCCGAGATGGCACGTGAGCAGTGGCTGCGCGAAGGCCGCGTGCCGTTGCAGACTCTGCGCGCCGACATTGACTACGCCCAGGAAGAGGCACATACAGGCTATGGCCGCCTTGGGGTGAAGGTGTGGATCTACAAAGGCGAGGTGTTGCCTGAGCTGAAGGAACCGAAGGATGAAGAAGGACCCTTCGCCGTCTAGGTGCGCGAGGGTTCGGGCTCATTGTGGGGCAGGTTTCCATCTGTGTGGAAGCAGTTCCCGGAAGGTTCGATTGGAGGACATTGAGCGATGACTGATCGAGTGAGAGGACACATCAAGTGGTTCGACCACCAGAAGCGCTATGGCTTCATCCGGCGCGATGATGGTCACTCGGACGTCTTTGTGCACCTGAACGAGTTTCGTTCCACAGCGGATGCTCAGTGGGTGAGGGACGAAGACGGTGTGGAGTTTGAGGTTGAGCAAACGTCAAAGGGGCCAAGTGCTGTGGACGTTGTTGTGCTGAAAGACAGGTAGCGTTCCCCCAAGTATAGGTGTTGCTCTGCCCGCCTTGGCAGACGCTGGGAGCCCACTCAGAGGAACGATCCGAGAATCGTTTGGGGCAAATGGGAATTGCTTGCCGGATTCTCTTTCGGCAGGAGTGGCAGGGGCCCCCGAATGGGCTCCCAGTGGCCGCACCAAGGGCATCTGGAAAGCACTGAAGGGCCTCCTACGTCGCCGCGTTCGCTTTCGCCACTTTTCGGCAAGAACACACGGTGCGCGCAAGTGGTTTCCACTATCTCCGCCTGTGGTTGGATCAACGTATCTGCTTCTCCCAATTCGTTGTTAAGGAGAGATCTTTTGTGAGGTTTATTGAGTTTTACCAGATCCAGTTCCAGATCCTGGCTTACGTTGGTGTGGCGATGCTGCTGGGCGCCGCGATCGGGCTTGAGCGCGAGATTGAAGACAAGCCAGCCGGCCTGCGCACCCACATGCTCGTGGCGGGCGCAGCGGCGTTGCTCGTGGCACTGAGTGATGTTATGGTAAGACACTTCAACTCGGGCCTGGGTAGTGAGTTAGTGCAGTCGGACCCCGTCCGCATCATTGATGCAGTGATCACTGGTGTGAGCTTCCTGGGAGCAGGGACTATCATCCGTCGCAGTTCCATACGCCACGTGGAAGGGCTTACCACGGCGGCTTCGATCTTGTTCGCTGCCGCCGTGGGGGTCTGTGTGGCGCTATCCCAGTTGGTACTGGCGGTGGGTGCGACTGTGCTGGTGTTAGTCACGCTGCGCGGTTTGGGCTTTGTCGAGTACCGGCTGGAACAGCGGGAGAACGACAGAGAACGACCAGGAGCGAGAGAATGAAGGTGAAGGTGACGGCTATGAAAGTGAAAGCGTCAGTTAAGCGCCGTTGCCCAAAGTGCAAGATTGTCAAGCGCAAGGGCGTGATATACGTAATCTGTGAGAACCCTAAGCACAAGCAGAGGCAAGGCAAGTAGATAGAGATTTGCTCAGATGAATGGCACAACAAACATCCCTACGAATGACACTGTGGGAATGTACCTGCGCGAGATCGCGCAGGTGCCGCTCCTGGCCCCGTACCAGGAGGTCTGGCTCTCCATTCAACAAGAGGCGGCCCCTCGTATCAAGGCTTTACGAGACCGATTGCACGAGCGAAAAGGTCGGCCACCCACTGCGAACGAAACCCTGGACGCCGTACTGAATTCACTTCGCGTAAGGTGGTCAGAAGTACTTCGGAGCTGCAAGCGCCTGAATGTGCCATTACCCGATCTGGCCGCGTTGGTGGATGAAGTCAGAGCAATGCACCACGCACCGATACCGGAAACCACGCCGTATCTCTACGACTTTCTCGATCAATCAGGGTGGTCGGAATCACGACAGGATGAGGAAAATGAGGATTGGACAGCGCTTGCCGGCAATCTCTTCGACGTCGTGCTATTGCTCTACTTGCTGCCCAAGTCCATACTCAATTGGGTCTCCGAAGAGTGGGGTGATTTAGGAACTCGAGATAGGACACAGGTTTTCGCGGACGCCCCTCGATTCCTGCCGGTTCTTGGTCAAATCGGTGGACCCCTGCGTGAATCCGTATCCCGATTCTCTGTCCGTGCCAGAAAAGTGGGAACCCTTCCGTCGCATCATAGGATCAAGCAAAGACCGAGTGAAGAGGATTTGTCGGCGCTGTGGGATGACCTGGAAGATCGCGCTCACCAGGCTGCACAGCATCTAATTCAGGCTAACCTGCGCCTGGTGGTCAGCATCGCCAAGGAATACGTAGGGCGTGGTCTTACGTTCCTGGATCTGATCCAGGAAGGAAACATAGGCCTGATGCGAGCAGTCGAAAAATACGATCACACCCTGGGATTCAGGTTTTCCACCTATGCCACCTGGTGGATCCGCCAGGCGATCAGCCGGGCACTCTCAGACCACGGACGTACCATTCGTGTCCCTGTCCACGTGGGGGGGCGCATTAATCAACTACGGGGCCTGCGGCGCGAGATGATACAGAAAAAAGGGCGAGAGCCCACCATCGAGGAACTGGTGATAGCGTCTGACCTGCTCAAACCCAAAGATAAGGCAGCTATCCAGCGCGCGCAAGCGGCAGGAGAGCCATTGTCACCTCATCAAGGAAACCAATTGCGTCAGGCTATCAACAGGGCGGAAAGCCTTATACGCCTTTCGCAAAGGACACTGTCGTTAGACACGCCAGTATCCGGTGATACGTCGGATAGCGAAGCCAGGTTGGGTGACTTTATAGAAGACAAAAGCAGACCCAGGCCAGCTGACACAGCCTACAGGCGACTTCTCAGTGAAGAAGTGCAGTCCGCTCTGGATTCGCTTAGCGAGCGACGGCGACTGGTGCTGGAAATGCACTACGGATTGAATGGCTATGACAAGCACACGCTGGAAGAGATTGGGCAACGTCTTGGGATAACGCGCGAGCGTGTACGCCAGATCGAATCAAAGGCTTTTCGTACTCTGAGAACTCCAAGGAACTGGCATAGACTACGTGATTTCATCAGCTAACATAAGGTTTGACCAGCAGTCGAAAACCGCATAATTGAAGCTCTGAATGCGCGATTTACACCGCTGTGGTCAAAGGCAATGTTAGGATGGGAGAAAGATGACGAACGACATACCCTTTGCATCGCTTGTGATAGTGAATTGGAACGGCCGTCTCTACTTGGAGGATTGCCTGACATCACTCTTGGCATCGGATTACTCTCGTTACGAGGTCCTGTTCGTGAATAACAACTCCACCGATGTTTCGGTCGCTTTTGTTCAGAGCACTTTCCCTCAGGTCAAGATACATCGCACCCACCGCAACCAGGGCTTCGCGGCAGGGAGTAACGCCGGCATTCGCCGGTCCAAGGGTGAGCTCATTGTGCTGCTAAATCCTGACGTCATCGTGCGGCCGAGATGGTTGCACAACTTGGCTGAGGGTATGTTTACCGATGAGACCGTGGGGATTGGCGGCGGCAAAGCCTATTTTCCCGATGGGCGCACACTGCAACATGCGGGCGGATTCATCCAGGCCCCCTTGGCAATCGGGAATCAATACGGCAGAGGGGAGATAGATAGAGGGCAATACAATAGGCAACGCGAGGTTGACTATGTGATGGGTACCGCTTTGGGCGTCAAGCGCTCGGTTCTGGATCAGATTGGTTTGCCTGATGAACGCTATTTCCTGTACTACGAGGAACCGGACCTCTGCTACCGTGCCCGACGGGCGGGCTACAGAGCACTTTATATCCCGGATGCCGTTCTGATCCATGTGGAAGGAGCCACCAGCAGCCAAGGCGACTACGCTCAATTTCACGTTTCTCACACCAGTCGGTGGCGCTTCGTTTTGAAGCATTACAGCGTTTCGCAGATTCTTAACCAGTTGCAGGGCGAGTACGCGCATTTGGCCTTGAACCTCTGTGATGATGAAAGACGGGGGCTGAGCACGGCCTACGAAACCACACTGCGCACCTTGCCGGAGATTCTGGCAGCGAGGGTCAGGGATGGTGCCAACCTGGTAAGTGATGAGGACCAGAAAAAGATTATGAGGGCATTGTCGGTTCTGCGCCGCGGGGTATGGGGGATGGCAGGCCAACTGGATGGAAGGGAGTCGCCAATAACCATACACATACCGTTCACTAACAAACAGCCGCTGTGGAAAGGAGATCAACCCTATGAACATGTTGACCAGAGATGATCTAAAGACGTTGCTGAAGAAACACAAGGGGCCATGCGTCTCGGTTCTTATGCCCACGCACCGCGCGGGACCGGAAATCCAACAGGACCCGATTCGGTTGAAGAATATGCTTGGGGAGGCTGAGGAGCGTCTGCTCGCGAGCGGCCTTCGCACTCCTGAGGTGAAGGAGTTACTCGATCCAGCCGAGAAGCTCTTACAGGACAGCCTTTTCTGGCGACATCAGAGTGACGGGCTGGCGATCTTCCTCTCCCCGGAGGTGTTTCACTACTACCGCCTTCCGTTGGATTTCGAGGAACTGGTGGTCGTCACCGACCGTTTTCACATCAAGCCCCTGCTTCCCTTTCTCAGCGGCGACGGGAGGTTCTACATCCTCGCCCTCAGCCAAAACGAGATCAGGCTGCTTCAGGGCACACGATACAGCGCGAGCGAGGTGGACCTGGAAGATGTCCCTGAGAGCCTTGCCGAGGCCCTCAGGTGGGATGATCCCGAGAAACGCCTCCAGTGGCACACCCAAACAGGCGCCAGGGCAGACGGCAAACGGGCGGCCATTTTTCACGGTCACGGCGTCGCCAGCGCGGATGATCCTAAGGACTACATTCTACGTTACTTTCACCAGGTTGATGAGGGATTGCACGATTTGCTCAGGGGTGAGGAAGTGCCTTTGGTGCTGGCAGGAGTGGATTATCTCCTTCCGCTTTACAAAGAGGCGAACACTTACCCGCATCTGGTGGACAAAGGAATTGAGGGGAATCCTGAAGAGCTGAATGCGGAAGAATTGCACGAGCAGGTGTGGGCGATCGTGCATCCACTCTTCCTGGCAGCACAGAAAGAGGCGGCGGTCCAATACAGGCAACTGGCGGGTGCTGGCAGTGGGCAGGCTTCCAGCGATCTGAAAGAGGTCGTTCCCGCGGCCTATCATGGCCGGGTCGAGACGTTGTTTGTCGCCATCGGTGTTCAACGGTGGGGCACTTTTGACCCGAATACGAATGTGGTGCAGTTGCACTCCGAGGCAAAGCCTGGCGACGAGGATTCGTTGGACTTTGCTGCAATTCAAACGCTCTTAAACGGGGGAACCGTATATGCGGTTAAGGGCGAAGAAGTACCAGGGGGCTCAACCTTAGCTGCTGTGTTCCGCTACTGAGTCTCTTGCAGAGAGGACTCCGAATAAGATGACCACATCTCTCCATCTCAATCTGCTCCGAAACCACGTTGACACCACCCGGGTACCCTTTAGCGAACGGGGCTCCCGTCTGCTGGTGTTCAAATACCCCGATGGAGCCGGTCTCTACGTCAAGTTGGCCGAACGGCTAACGGCCATCCAACCCGGCCTGGAGACCTATCGCTTTCGTCCGCCCTACATCCAGGATCTCTGTTTCGTTGATGAAGAGGGGATGCAGATTGCTTATCACGTGATGATCTACCCCCACGCCCTCTTTTTCCAAACCCGCCTGGGCCTGTTCACTCTGGCCTTTCACAAAAGCGATACATTGGCCGTCAGCCTGCCACCGGGTGTGCCAGCCGGGATACGCTTTCGCGTTAGCACTCAAATGTGGCAGCAGAGCGATGAGGGCGGCAGTTTGAAGGCAGTGCGCAACCTGGTTTACCGTACCAACAGCCGCGTGCTCAAGAACGAGTTGCGCCTAGAGCAGGAAGCCTACCTGGTTGAGTTCGTCGTAGACGGCGGCGGCGATGTCGCCATCCATCTCAACATCCGTGGCGACTTTCAGTTGGACGGCGAGCCAGCCCCTTTCTCCAAGACGCTGAGTGCCGCCGAGAGGCGCTGGGAGGGTTGGTTCGCTCGCGTGCCATCAGTGGCTGAGCACTATCAAGACCGATACTATTACGCCTGGTGGGTGATGAGCAGCAACCTGGTGGAACCCCTGGGGCATGTGGCTCACGAGGCCATGATGCCATCCAAAGTCCAGTACGTGGGCATCTGGAACTGGGATGCCTGCTTCCATGCCCTGGCCTTCCGCCACGTGGACCCCGTGCTGGCCCGGAATCAGTTACGGACCATGCTCGCCTGCCAACTGCCAGATGGCATGATCCCCGACGCTGTCTACGACGAAGCTGTCGTCGCTGAGATTGACCACCCTCTCCGCGCTGAGGTCACCAAGCTGCCCCTCATGGCCTGGGCGGCGCTCAAGTTGCACGAGACCGATCCCGATTTGGAGTTCTCGGCTGTTTTCATTGACCTGGCCATCCAGGCGACTCGCCAGGAAGAAAACGATACATCAGGGAGTCCCTCATGACAGGTTCAGATGCGAACGATATGCATCAGCGCTATGAAGCCCTGGAAGCCGATTTCTTCGCCAACCGGGCCTTGACCATCGCCGCCAATCGCGGACCAGTGACTTTCGAGGCAGCCGGGGACGGGAGTCTGGAACTCGAGCGTGGTTCAGGCGGGCTCGTGACGGCTCTCACTGGCCTGACCCCGTATGTGGACACCACCTGGATCGCTTGTGCACAGACGGAAGCTGATGCTGCCTGGCGGGAGGGAAGTGTGTCGCTGGCGGACGGTAGTGTTGTTCGTGTGCACTTTCTCTCACCAGAAACGGCGGCTTACGAAGGTTATTACAACATCATCGCCAACCCACTGCTGTGGTTCCTCCAGCACTCCATGTGGGACGTCCCACGCGCGCCGGTGATTGACCGCGCCACATGGCAAGCCTGGGAACACGGCTACGTAGCCATCAATCGCCTGTTTGCCAGCGCCATCGCCAAGCAGGTCCTTGCCACGTCCCGCCCCACGCTGGTCATGCTGCAGGACTATCACCTGTACCTGGTGGCGCGATTCCTGCGTGAGAGGTTGCGGCCGCGCCAGCGACCAACGGTATTGCACTTCGTCCACATCCCCTGGCCGGGTCCGGAGTATTGGCGCATTCTGCCCCCTGCCATGCGACGGGCCATTCTGGATGGGCTATGCGCAGTGGACCTGCTGGGCTTTCAGACACGCGAGGATGGACTCAACTTTGCCCGCACTTGCGAATCACACCTGCCCCGCGCGCGCGTGAACTTCAAGCGTGGCCGGGTGTGGTATCGAAATCACGCCACGCACGTGCGTGATTTTCCGATCTCCATTGATGTGGCGGCACTGAGGCAACTGGCGCAGTCGCAGGAGGTGGCCGAGTATCGCTCCGAAGTCCAGGAATTCGTGGGCGACCGACAACTGATCGTGCGCATTGACCGCACAGAGCCGAGTAAGAATATCGTGCGCGGCTTCCAGGCTTTTGAGCAAGTGCTAGAATTCCATCCTGAACACCGCGAGCAAGTGACGTTTCTGGCGTTGTTGGTGCCCTCGCGCATGGAGGTGGATGAGTACCAGGATTACCTGGACGAACTCATGGCCGCCGTCGGGCGCGTCAACGCGAAATATGGCACCAGTGAGTGGGAACCGGTGCGGGTGCTGGTGGGCGATAACTACCCACGGGCCATGGCGGCCCTGCAACTGTATGACGTCTTACTGGTGAACGCCATCGCCGATGGGATGAACCTGGTCGCGAAAGAGGGGCCGATCGCGAACCAATGTCACGGCGTGCTCATCCTTTCCGAACGTACAGGGGCTCGCCAGCAGCTAGAGCCGGGGGCGATCGTCATCTCGCCGTGCGATGTGTATGCCACAGCCGAGGCGCTCCACCAGGCGCTCGTTATGCCGCCTGAGGAGCGTCAGGAACGCGCCGAGCGACTGCGCTGGCTGATTGAGCGCGAGGACATCACCGCCTGGCTGGGCCGCCAACTGGAGACCGTTGCCGAGTTTAATTTGTAGGGAGGATTACGAACGACGTATGAAACGACCGGAGAAGGCTCGACTGAACTCGCCAAAGTCTGCGATCGTGCACTACACCGCTCCCCCTGTAGTCGGTGGGGTAGAGACCGTGATCCAGGCTCATGCCCAGGCGTTTGTCGGCTCTGGATACCCAGTCACCGTCGTCGCTGGCTGGGGCGAGCAGACAGCGCTCCCATCCGGTGCAGGATTTGTCCGCATCCCGGAGATGGATTCCCGCTACCAGGAGGTAGCACAGGTGAGCGCAGCATTGGAGCAGGGCCAGATACCAGCCGGGTTCGACGGTCTACTCAATCGCTTGATCGAGGCCCTGACAGCGACCTTGAGCCGATTTGACATCGTGATCGTCCACAACGTGCTCACCAAGCACTTCAACCTGCCGCTTACGGTAGCGCTCCACCGCTTACTTGATGCAGGCATCGTCTGCCGTTGCATTGCCTGGTGCTACGACTTCACCTGGACGAGCCCCCACTCTCGGTCCAAGGTCCATCCAGGCTATCCCTGGGACCTGCTGCGTACCTATCGCCCAGACGTGACTTACGTTGTCGTGTCGCAGCGCAGACAGCGCGCGTTGGCAGCGCTCCTTGGCTGCCCGCCGGAGCGGATCCCCGTGATCTATACCGGGGTGGATCCAAGAGCGTTGCTGGGGTTGTCTGTGGAGGGTCAAGCGCTAGTGACACGGCTGGGCCTGCTGGAAAGCGACCTGGTCCTGCTGATGCCGGTGCGCGTCACCCAAGCCAAGAACATCGAACATGCGCTGCACGTGGCGGCGGCGTTGAAGGCACGCGGCTGCCGCCCCAAGTTGGTCGTGACCGGCCCGCCCGACCCGCACGACGAGCAGGGCATGGCCTATTTCCGGTCATTGCAGGCCTTGCGCCAGCGGTTGGATATCGAAGAAGAAACATGTTTCGTCTTCGAGTCCGGTCCACAGCCCGGCCAGCCCTTCACCATTGATGCACGGGTGGTAGGAGACCTGTATCGCATGAGCGACGTGGTGTTCATGCCCAGCCATCGGGAGGGCTTTGGCATGCCGGTGTTGGAAGCGGGGCTGGTCGGTGTGCCGGTTATGTGTGCCGACATTCCAGCGGCTGAGGAAATTGGCGGCGCAGACGTGATCCTGTTCGACGTTGGCCAAGATCCCACGCAGATGGCCGACCGAATTCTGGCCTGGGCCGGGCAGAGCCCGGTGCATCGCCTGCGTCGCCGGGTG
Source organism: Chloroflexota bacterium (assembly GCA_034189605.1). Classification (GTDB taxonomy): domain Bacteria; phylum Chloroflexota; class Anaerolineae; order B4-G1; family B4-G1; genus JAUWNP01. Next base: position 47,057 of record JAXHUO010000024.1, on the reverse strand, counting down.
CGGCAAAACTACACCTGGCGTGCGATCTTCCACCGGCATATCGAGCCTCTGCTTGGAAGCGAAGAGGGTGTGTGATGTTGTGCACTCCCGAACAGATCAACGAACGGTTGGCTCAGGCCGAGCGGTTGTGGCTGCTCCTGGACTACGATGGCACGCTGGCCGACTTCGCGCCCACGCCGGAGCACGTCAACCCCGACCCGGAGATCATAGACCTGCTCGCCAGGCTGACTCGTCACCCTCGTATCCGGGTAGCCGTGATCAGTGGCCGGCGGCTGAACCACGTGGAGACACTGGTGCCGGTGTCGGGCATTCTATTGGCGGGCACCTACGGCATTGAGTTGCGGCTACTCGAAGGAGAGCGGATCAATAGGGTGGAGTACAATGCCGTTCGTCCCGTACTGGATGCGATTAAACCTCGCTGGCTAGATTTGATCCGAGAGCGTCGTGGCTTCTTCCTGGAGGACAAGGGGTGGGCACTGGCGCTCCACGCTCGTCTTGCCGACGATGCCGAGGCGGAAGAAGTGCTGGACACCGCGCGTCATATGGCGACTGAGGTGGCATCTTCGAGACAACTGTTCCGTCTGCTAGGTGGGCACAAGTTCCTGGAGGTTGGTCCCAGGCTGGCGCATAAGGGACAGACGGTAGACTACCTACTGAATCGTTACGGCTGGTCTGGTTCTTTGTCCCTCTACGTGGGTGATGACGATAAGGACGAAGAGGCGTTTGGCGTGATGAAGGCACGAGGAGGCATTGCTATTCTGGTTGCTGCGGAGCCGCGCAAGACGAGGGCCGATTGTCGCCTGGAGTCGCCGCAAGCTGTGTGCCACTGGCTAGAGATGCTTCTCGCACACCTGGGCGAACGGCACCCTCAAACCAACAGCCGCTCCCTGACCAGGCGGCAATTGATACTCACTATACTTACAGATACCATACGAGGAGCAGGCAATGAAAGGACGAGAGATCATCAGGAAATATAAAGCGGGCAAGCGCAACTTCTCCAGAGTCAGACTGCGCAGAGCCGAACTGGAAGGAGCCAACCTGCGCGATGTCAACCTGAGTTGGGCTTATCTGGAGAATGCCAACCTGCGCGGTGCCAACCTGGCCGGGGCCAACCTGATGGGAGCCGACCTGGTCAAGGGCGACCTGCGTGAGGCCAATCTGAACGGGGCTAACCTATGCTTTGCCAACTTGTACAAGGCCGACGTGACCAGTGCGCAACTCGCCCAGGCCAGGTCACTCAAAGGTGCAATCCTGCCCGAGGGCGGGAGACACGAATAATCCGCTCAAAAAGAGCAATTGGATGCTGACGAAAAGTAGTGAACGGTAGATAGATAAGGAGTATAACTGTGCCTAAAATGAAGACACACAAGTCAACGGCCAAGCGCTTCAAGATCACCGGCAAGCGAAAGCTGCGGCGGCTGAAACAGAAGCGCAGCCACCTGCGCCGCAAGAAGAGCAAGCGGTCCAAGCGCCAGTTGCGACAGGATGCAGAGGTGGCCCCTGTGGACGTGAAACGCATTGAACGTTTGCTGGGCAAGCGGTTCAGGCGAGGGTAGGATATGCCCACGTCACCGATGCCACGTCAGCAAGCGGCTTGAATGGAAGGCTGTAGACTACAATGGCAAAACTGAGAATAGGCTTGTTAAACAAGAAGCGGGGAAACTTTGCGATTCAGGAAAAGTTTGTCGGTGCTGATGGCGTCGTTGATGAGACGGACGCCGAGGTGGAACATCACGAACGAGCGTTGACCGAAACCGGGTATAGCGTTCGTCGCATCCGTTGGGGGCCAGATTTTGTCAAAGACCTGCAGGATTCACAGGTTGACCTCGTTTTCAACGTTTCCAGTTTGGTAGAAGCTGCGATCCTGGAAGAACTGGAGATACCCTACGTCGGATCCGATACATTCACTATAGCCGTCGCCGCCGACAAGTCGCTGGCGAAGAGACTCTGGCAGCGGGCGGGCCTGCCGACGTCGCCTTTCCACGTGGCCAGGACGGAGAAAGACTGCGCGGTGTTCCGGAACGGCCCGCCGTTCGAGTATCCACTTTTCATCAAGCCGGTAGCCGGCCGAGGTAGTGCGGGGATCAGCGACGCGTCCGTCGTCCACAACTATGATCAATTGGTCAGCGGCGTCGTGGAAAGGCTCGAGACCATTGACCAACCAGTCCTCATAGAGAAGTTCTTGCAAGGGAGAGAAATCACCCTGGGTGTCCTGGGTAATGAGGACGCAAGAGCCCTTCCTCCCTTGGAGATCGTGTACCGTGAAGGAGACGCTACCCTAACCTTTGAGAAGAAGGAACTCGATAATGATTCTTTCCTCTGCCCCGCCCCGCTGACTGCCGAAGAGACCCATACGATGCAACAGTTGGCCCTCCAGGCCTATCGAGCGTTGGGTTTCAAGGACTTTGGCCGAATTGACACGATATTGACCGAAGAAGAGCTGTTCTTGTTGGAGGGAAACACCTTTGCAGGACTGATGTGCACACCCAAGGAAAAACCCCACAGCTATATTGGCTTTATGGCTCGTGCGGAAGGAAAGGACAGCAAGGATCTGCTGGATGAGATCATTCAGATGGCTATCGAGAGACTCAGATTGAAGACTCGAGATTGAGATGCCAGCACCGCGGATAGAGATAGAACTCGGTAAGCTGATACATAACGCCCGGAAGCTGACGGCGCTATACGGCTCCAGGGGAATCCGCGTCACTGCTGTCACTAAAGGAGTCTGTGGATCCCCCAGGATTGCGAGTGCTCTGCTCAACAGCGGCATTCGTTCCCTCGGCAATTCGCGCATTGCCAACATCCAAAAGATGCGAGAGGCCGGGATAGACGCGCAATTCATCCTCACACGCTCCCCTATGCCCAGCCAGGTCGAGCGAGTGGTCGAGTTTGCCGACGTGAGCCTCAATACCGAGATCTCCGTTATCCGACTTCTTGCCGAGCACGCGGCCAAACACGGCAAGATCCATCGGATCATTCTGATGATCGAACTGGGTGACCTGCGAGAAGGCATACTGCCCTCCGACGTCGAGTCTGCGGTGAAGGAGACGGTTAGACTGCCAGGCGTCAAACTGATGGGGATAGGAACAAACCTGGCCTGTTTCGGGGGAGTCAGGCCAACCGAGGCAAACATGCGGGAGTTGTCCTCGATTGCCGGCAACATTCAACGGAAATATGGTATCAGTTTTGAAGTAGTCTCCGGGGGGAATTCGGCGAACTACCAGTGGTTCGTTTCGACGCCAGACGTCGGCCTCGTCAACCACCTGCGCATCGGCGAGGCGATACTGTTGGGTTGCGACACGTTAACCCGAGAGCGGATTCCCGGCCTGTATACGGACGCCTTCACGCTGGTCGCCGAGGTGATCGAACTCAAAATGAAGCCCTCCAAGCCCTATGGTGAAATCGCCCAGGATGCGTTCGGCCACATTCCCGCATTCGAGGACAAAGGAGACGTGAAGAGGGCAATCCTCGCCCTCGGAAGGCAGGACGTTGACGTATCGGCAATCAAGCCCGGGATAAAAGCAGACGTCCTGGGAGCAAGCAGCGATCATCTGATTCTGGACGTTGAGGGTTCAGACCTGGAGGTCGGCGACGAAGTGCGGTTTGACGTCGGATATAGCGCGCTGCTCAGAGCGATGACGTCTCCCTACGTGGCAAAGGCGTACCTGCCCCGATCCTATCTGACGATACGGAGGTCTCCTCGTGTTGACTATCTACTCTGCCGTGCAGCGCGCCCATCGGCCCGCTTACGTCATCAGACAAGGCGAGCGCTCCCCATCGTTTGACGTGCCGGAGCGGGCAAGGACACAAATTGGCCACCGTGATTCGGGCTACGTGAGTAGAGCATCTTGAGCGCGAGTGAGATAAGGTAAGGCAATGTACAATGGAACCAAGGAGGCAAGATTATGGCAGGGATTGCTGGCATTGACTGCGATGGCAAACAAGAACAGGTAGCGCAGATGCTCGAAAGAATCGGGCACCGAGGAGAGGCTGGCTTCAAAATCGTCGAAAACCACGGCGCAACGCTAGGGGCGGTCTGGCCTGAAGCCCAGGTTGTGCCTACATCGCCGAAGTTGCAGCAGCAAGCAGCGTGGGATGGACGCCACCCGCCGCTGCCTGATCCAGCAGCGCTGGACCAAGAGCAAGAACCTTTTGCGCTGGCGGCGGCGACACCGGATGGGTTGTTCCTGGCACGCGACCCGCTGGGCGTACGGCCGCTCTACTATGGTCGCACCGATGATGGCGCACTGTGCTTTGCCTCGGAGGTCAAGGCGCTGATGGAAGTGACAGAAGACGTCCAGGAGTTCCCACCCGGAGCCTGTTACGATGACCAGAAAGGTCTCCAGGTCTTCTCAGAGGTAGAGATGCGTCCTGCTTTGAGACAGAGTGACAGCCAGGTAGCGTCCGAGTTGCGGTTACGGCTAGAGCGAGCAGTGTGCAAGCGGGTAGATAGCGAGGTGATGGGATGCTGGCTTTCCGGTGGGCTGGATTCCAGCGCCGTGGCCGCGCTGGCGCACCCGCACGTTCGGGAACTACACACTTTTTCAGCGGGCCTGCTGGGTGCACCGGACCTGGAGTTCGCCGGACGAGTGGCAGAATTCCTGGACTCGAAGCATCACGAGGTCTACGTCACACTGGATGACATCCTGGCCGCACTGCCAGAGGTGATCTACCACCTCGAATCCTTTGATGCGCTGCTCGTGCGTTCGTCTGTGACCAACTACCTGGTGGCCCAACGGGCTGCCGACTACGTGGAGTCCGTGCTTTCTGGCGAAGGAGCGGATGAACTCTTCGCTGGATATGCGTACCTTGAAGAGGTTGAGTGTGGCCAACTTCCTGACGAACTGGTGGACATCACCCACAGGTTGCACAACACCGCTCTCCAGCGGGTTGACCGCAGCGCCAGCGCGCACGGGCTGGTCGCGCACGTGCCGTTCCTTGACCTTGACATGGTTGATTACGCGATGCACATTCCCGCATCACTCAAACTCAGACACGAAAAAAGGATGATCGAAAAATGGATTCTGCGCCGAGCGCTGATTGACGTGCTTCCCAGCAAAGTGCTGTGGCGACGCAAGGCCAAGTTCTGGCAAGGAGCTGGCGTGGGTGATTTGCTGGCCCAATACGCTGACGAGCGGATCGCGGACGACGAGTTCCGGCGCGAGCGCACCTTGTCCAACGGATGGGTGCTCAACACCAAGGAAGAACTGCTGTATTATCGGATCTTTGGGAGACACTTTGGAGAATTGAGTAACCTGTCGTGGATGGGGCGGACAAAAGGCACGCCCAGGCATCAGACCGGGTTGCAGAGGAAATGGCTGGGAGAGAGGAGGGTTTGAATGAGCAAAGAGACACGTTACACAATTATCGGCGCCGGTCATGGAGGCAAGGCGATGGCGGCTGACCTGGCTGCAAAAGGTTTCACGGTAAACCTCTACAACCGCACCGCCGAGCGTATCAGTGAGATCGCCTTGCGCGGTGAGATCGAACTGGAGTATGAAAACAGTGTCTCCCGCTGTTGCCGTCTGGCGGACGTCACCCCTAACATCGCCGATGCGCTCGACAGTGCCGACGTGATCATGGTCGTCGTACCCGCTTCGGGTCACCGGGATATCGCCCGTAGTTGCGCCCCTCACCTGCGCGACGGTCAAATAGTGATACTTAACCCAGGCCGCACCGGCGGGGCGCTGGAGTTCCGTCAGATCCTCAACCAGATGGACCGCACCGCCGATGTCGTCGTGGCCGAGGCCGGTACCTTTGTCTTCGCCAGTCGCAGCACCGGCCCTGCCCAGGCCCGCATCTGCCGGCGTAAGAACGCCGTACCCCTAGCCGCCCTGCCGGCCACGCGCACTGATCACGTGCTGGAGACGGTATGTGAAGCCTATCCTCAGTTTATCCCCGTTCCCAACGTGCTCCACACCAGCCTGGACAACATGGGGGCGATCTTTCACCCAGCGCTGACGCTGCTCAATGCCGGGTGGATTGAGCGTACCAAGGGGGATTTCCAGTTCTACATAGAGGGTGTTACTCGCTCCACTGCCCACGTGCTGGAGGTGCTTGATCGGGAGCGGGTGACCATCGCCGCTGCGCTGGGGGTGCGCGCTCGACCGGCTTTGAGATGGTTAAGGGACGCATACTCGGCGAAAGGGGAGACGCTGTACGAGGCGATTCAGGGCAACCCAGGTTACCAGGGGATCAAAGCACCGCGCAATCTGCGCCACCGCTATATCTTCGAGGACGTGCCCTTCAGCCTGGTGCCCCTGGCCTCGTTGGGCGCCCAGTTCGGCGTGGACACCTGGGCGACTGATGCGATGATCCGGCTGGCCTGCGTGGTTCACGGTACCAACTACTTTGAACGGGGGCGCACAGCGGGGGATATGGGGCTGAAAGGGCTGCGCGTCAGTGAGATGAAGCGCTACATCCAAGATGGGGAGGTCAATCGGGTCTACAGCCTGGCCACAGTGCGGAATGGCACCGCATGACACAGATCAGAATCGCGATGACTGAAAGGGAAACAGGAACCGTCAAGTGGTTCAACGACATCAGAGGGTATGGCTGCATCTCTCGCGGTGCTGGGAAGCGGGATGTGTTCGTCCACTACTCGGACATCGAGGGAGAGGGGTTCCGCACGTTGCGCGAGGGCCAGCAGGTTGAGTTCAGCGTCGAGCAAGGTCCCAGACGGCTGAAGGCCCCCCACGTGATGTTAGTATGTTAACGTTAACGCCAACACCGAGGGACGCCTCGGGGTTGCGGCCGGGCGCGCTTCGGTGCATACTTAACCGTGTTGAGGAACGGGGACGTATGCTCCGGGTGCGCTACGTCAGGGCCAGTCGTTGAGCGTATGGGAAGCCACCAGGCAAGCCCGCCGTGATGTTTGACTGCCCGTTCGGTTCCACTCAACTGGGAAGGCGTCAGCATCAAACCGTCAAGCCCGAATCTGTGTGTGAAGTAGCGACCCTAAAAAGGACGCGCCCGGCCTTGCTGGTCAGGCAGGCCAGCCGACTCGAAAGGAGTAGTCTCATGTATCAAGAAACTCAAGCTGCTCAGAACGTGCTTGTCCCACCGGGAGACTCCGCACTAGCCCAACCACCCCTCGCAGAATGCTGGACCGGGCTCATCAAAATCCGAGGAGGGACAAGAGTGTATCGTCCCATTCCACCGGACAAGTTGACTCTTGCTCGTTTCATTGGCCTGGATGTGCATAAGCACTACTTGATTGCATTTGGGGTGGATGCCCAACTCAACCACTTGCTGGGACCACGGCGGGTGCAGCTAGCCTACCTGGAGAATTGGGCACAGAAGACCCTCCGGCCCTATGACGCGGTGGTTCTCGAAATGACCACCAACGCCTTTCAACTCTACGACGACCTGTTGCCCTACGCCTACTCGGTCACGCTGGTGCATCCGCCTCACGTGACACTGATCACAAGGCTCAGGTGATGACAGACAAGATCGCCGCCTCGCGCCTGGCCCACCTACACGCCGTGGGCTTGTTACCGCCCGTCTGGATACCGCCATTGGAAGTGCGTGATCAGCGTGCCCTGGTCTCGCAACGCGCCAAAATGGTACGGCTGTCCACCCAATCCAAGAACCGCCTGCACGCTGTACTGCACCGCCATCACCTGCTCCCGCCTGAGGAGGGTAATCTCTTTACGCCGGATAGACGCGACTGGTGGCTCAACTTGCCGGTCACGCCACTCGCGCGCGCACGCATCCAGACCGATTTGGACACCTTAGCCTTTGCCCGGAGCCAACTGGACCTACTCGAAGACACACTGATCGTGTTGGCCGCCCAAGATGAGCGCGTGCTGCTACTGATCCAGTTGCCCGGCATTGGCTTGATCACAGCTATTACCTTGCTGGCCGCCATCGGCGATATCTCGCGCTTTCCTACGGCCAAGCACTTGGTGGGCTACAGTGGCCTGGGCAGCCGCGTGCACGACAGCGGCCTCATCCGCCGCACCGGGCGCACTACCAAGGCTGGTCGCCGTGACATCCGCGCCGTCATCATTGAGACCGCCCATGTGGCTAGCAACACCCACTTACACTGGCAGGCCGAGCTGGCGCGCTGACCATCCCCTTCGTCAAGGAACGCGACCTGGGTACTTTCACGCCCGTCTGGCCGGACGAGATAACCGACCTGCTTCCCTATCTATCTGTGCCGCCGCTCACTTCGCTTCCCGAGGAGATAGCCGACCTGCCTTTTCTCCCCATCTGGCCGTGGACTCCAGATCCCTCAGCCCGGATCTCGCGGCCCTTGAGCGTGGCCCTCAAAGCGCGGCGCAGGGCAGGCTACACTGGCGGCACTGGCGTTGCTGTGCCCCAACCCAGAGTGCCTCCGGTTCTTCTTGACACTCGCAAGTGACCCGACGTCTCGCTGGAAGTACAGCCTCTATCCCAGGCCCTGGAGCAGCCGGAGGGATCGGCGGCTTTCCTTTCCACACCCTTGGCCATCCAGCGCCACCCTGCTCCCGATGATCTGGAGCAATCTGTATTCCGGCTGCTGGGAGAGGAAGGCCACTGGCACCTGGTAGACGTGGTGCCAGCCTCGATGCCCGGCCATGGGGTCTTTGCCTTCTTTCCTGAGGCGTGGCCGTATGCACATGGCTCCTTCTGGACGGCGTATAACTTCTACAACGTCCTGCGACGGACAGGATTCCAACTCAACCAGCAGGAGCACGTCTTTTACTGGCCGGTGACGCTTGGGGTGGCGTTGGAGATCGTCCGGCGACGGCCGGGCCTGCTGGCTATTCTGCCTGACGAGCTCTACCAACAGGGAGTGCGCCGTTTAGAGGCGGCAACAGAGGAACGAGGGGCTGATACCCTGATACCCTCCGAGTTGACAGTGGTGGAAGTAATGGCAGTGAAGAGAAAGAGTGAGGAAGCAGAGGAGGCGATGGAAGGGGATGACAAAGGGCAGAAATGAAGGTATAATGTCAATAGCTTTTTACAAGTGGCGTATCCACAGAGCGACAGACTGATCAGAATTCCGAACCTTTCCAGCCCGATAAGCGAGGCTGGTTCGAAAAGCAAGAGAGCCATCCCCTACAGCGCTGGCCACGCACCCGGGATGGCCCTCCTCCCCAGCCTCTGCACCTTCAGGCCTTGAGCCTTGTGTTAGGCCAGAGTTACCTGGAGCGGGAGCGACGGGATTTGAACCCGCGATCTCCGGCTTGACAGGCCGGCATGTTAACCACTACACTACGCCCCCAACTGCTCAAATCATACCACAACCTACCCGCTTCGTCAAGCCAACGTCGCCCGCATCGCCGCGATTGTTGCCTTTATATCATCGTCGCCGATCCAGTAGTGCGTCACCGCCCGGAAACGGCCGAGTTCCCGGCCCAACAATAACACCCCGCGCTCCACCAAACCCTCCACCACCTCCTCCGGCGTCTTGGATACACCCTCTGCCAGCCAGAAATAGAGGATATTCGTCGTTACCGGGGCTACCTCCACGCCCAGTATCCCTTTCAGTCCCTCTGCCAGCCGCCTGGTCCGGGCGTGATCCTCCGCCAGCCGGTCGGCCATCTGCTCCAGGGCAACGATGCCGGCTGCTGCCAGCACTCCCGCCTGTCGCATCCCCCCTCCCACCACCTTCCGCGCCCGCCGCGCTTCGGCGATGAAATCGGCGCTGCCACACAGGAGCGACCCCACCGGCGCGCACAACCCCTTTGAGAGACAGAACATCACCGAGTCCACCTCCCGCACCAGGCTTTGCACGTCCACCCCCAGCGCCGCTGCCGCGTTAAAGATGCGCGCTCCATCCAGATGTACCCGCAGGCTATGATCGTGGGCCAGCCGCGCCACTTGCGCCGTATACTCCGCTGTCAACGGCGTGCCGTTGCACATATTGTGGGTGTTCTCCAGACAGACCAGCCGTGTGCGGGGAAAGTGAACATCCTCCTCCCTGACTGCTCCCTCAATGTCCTCCAGCCGCAGCGTGCCATCGGACTGGTTAGGAATAGATCGGGGTATGATGCCCCCCAGGGCCGCCATCCCCCCTTGTTCAAAGAGCAAGGTGTGGCTGCAATCACCCAAGATTACCTCGTCGCCGCGCCCACAGTGAGTCAGCAGCGCCACCAGGTTTCCCATCGTACCGCTGACGACGAACAGCGCCGCTTCCTTCCCCATCCGCTCCGCCGCCATGCGCTCCAGTCGGTTGACGGTGGGATCCTCTCCAAAGACGTCGTCCCCCACCTCCGCCCGGTACATCGCCTCCCGCATCGCCGGCGTCGGATGCGTCACGGTATCACTGCGCATGTCAATGATCTTCATACTGTATTTCCCACCTCCCAGGTTACGGTGCACATTATCGAGACTCATCATCCACCGGCAACGTGAATGTAAACGTCGTGCCGTGTCCCTCCTCACTGCCGATAATAATCTCTCCTCCGTGGGCTTCGATGATTTTGCGCGTGATGGTGAGCCCCAACCCAGTCCCCGAGGCCTGACCTTCCGAACTGGGCACACGGTAGAAGCGTTCAAAGATGTGTGGCAGGGCCTCAGCCGGAATACCGGGCCCAGTGTCAACGACACGCACGACCATGTGATCTCCCTCGTCCCGCACCGCGACCGTTACACTATCGCCCGATTGGCAGTACTTGACCGCGTTGCCCACCAAATTGAGCATCACCTGGTGAAGACGTTGTGCATCCCCCACGACAGGCGGAAGGACATCGGGAGCATCAATGAACAACTCGATCTGTTTCTCATCTGCCTGTGGTTTCAACACGTCTACGGCCATATTAACCACTGTGATCAGATCAACCCGGGCTCTGGTCAAATGAGCACGACCCGATTCCAGGCGTGCCAGATCAAGGAAACTGCTCGCCATATCATTGATCCGATCAGCCTCGCGTTGAATAATACCCGAGAACTGATGACACTCGTCCAGTGTTGTCTCTGCCCACTGTATAAGATCAGCGTAAGAGACGATGGCCGTAAGCGGCGTGCGCATCTCGTGCACGATCTCGGCGATCAGATCAAACTGTTGGAACAGGAGAGCGTTCTGCACCGCCACCGCTGCATGGTTGCCCAGCACCCCCAGCAGTTCGATGTCCTCCTCGGTGAACTCACCTTCGCCCTCCTTGTTGATTGCCTCCAATGCGCCGATCACATTACCCCTGGCAACCAACGGGACCGCCAGAATGGAGCGAGTGGTGAAAGTAGATTGCTCATCCGCCTTGTGGTAGAACCGAGGGTCGTTGCGGACATCCGCGACGACGAGAGGTTTGCCGGTCTGCACAACCCATCCCGCCACGCTGCCCTCCATCGGGACAACGATCAAGTGCATCCTGTAACCCTGAGAGCCCGTCGCCGCCTCAAAGTGCAACTGGCCGCTCCTGCGATCCACCAGTAGGATTGAACAAGCCTCCGTATTGGTGAGATCCTGTGCCGCCACGATGATACGACGGAGGAGCGGGCGTAGACTGAGAGTCGAATTCAACGAACGGCTAATCTCAATCAGCCGTTCCAGCCGTGCCACGCGCTCCCAGCACCCTGTTTGCCGACCAACATCTGCCACTGTACCTATCCCTCCGCACAGATCTGCGCGAGACAAGGCAATACCTCGGCCACGTCAGCGTGGATGACCACCTCGGCTACCTCGTCAATGTAAGTGGGCATCAGATTAACTACGATCAGACGCCCAGCATGCTCACGTACCAGGAGCGGCAACCGCGAGGCTGGTATGGTCTCCAGCAACGACCCGGCCACTACCAGCAGATCAGCCTGGCGGATGTGCTCCATTGCGGCGTTGACCACCTGAATGGGCAACTGTTCACCGTAAAGAACGACGGTAGGCTTTATCACCCCACCACATACAGGACAGCAAGGCAGGTCGCCCGAGGCGAGGAAACCATCTAACAGTCCCTCAATGGGCAAGACTCGATAACAACTAATGCAGGTCGCCTCCCGTAGATGGCCGTGCAGTTCCAGTACCACGCGCGACCCGGCCCGCTGATGTAGACCGTCAATGTTCTGAGTGATGATCGCCTTCAACCACCCACCGATCTCCAGTTCCGCAAGCGCCCGGTGGGCAGCGTTAGGCTCGGCCGTCAGTAACGTCATCACCAACGGTCGTATCCAGGTATAAAAAACCTCGGGATGGCTTCGGAAAGCGTGAATAGAGGATACTTGCATAGGGTCGGCGTGCTCCCACAACCCGGTCCCCGGCGAACGAAAGTCAGGGATACCAGAGGAAGTACTGACGCCCGCACCGGTCAGCGCGACGGCATGGCGAGATTCTCGCAAAAGTGTCGCAGCGCGCGCGATCTCGCCAGCGCAACTCATAGGGAACTCGGTTCCAATGACAACTGAACAAAAAGATGGTTCAACATTGAGGCAATCCCTGAGCATAGAACATCAATGCATCCGGCCGGCCCGTCAACCGCTCCAGCGCCGCCAACACCACGGCCATCCATGCCCGTTCCCCTCTGCTGACGATTGAGTGACTGCACAAGCGCACAATCACACCTGAGCCAGATACTCTGTGATGGTTCGGAATTGCCGGGCCACCAGGCTATCCGGCTGTGCCGTCACCATTGGAATCCCCTGTTCAGTCGCCTGGAACGCCAATTCGGGAGCCGGAGTGATTACCCCAGCGAGATCGTGTTGCAACAGCCCCTCTATCGTCTCTTTGGTAAGGGTGGCTGCGGAGCGAGACTTGTTGACCAGTACTATGCTGATTTTGTAAGAAGCGAGGGCCAGAGATGTCGTCATTTCACTCAGCAGCGACTGCGCCAGCGTAAGCGCCACCCGCTGTGGCTCGACGGCCACGATGATGTGGTAGCAACTCGGCAAAATGGTCCGGTTAGTCTCACCCAGACCCACTCCCAAGTCTACGATGAGATAATCAGCCATAGCCCCAAGATGCCGTAAGACGACATCAGCGTGATCCGGGCTCACCGACGCGGCCACTCCAACCGGCTCCATCTGGCCGCTCAGGACTTGCACACTGGTTTTATGTTTCTCCAACTGAGCCTCTACCATCCGCGCTTCAATACGCTCGATTGGTTCATCCAGCAGTCGCGCCATCCCTCCGTGGCGCCGCAGCCCCAACTGGAGGGAGACGGCGGCCATGCCAGATCGCATATCGGCCAACACAACCTGCTGACCTTCCGCGGGCCCCTGGGCCAGAGCCACGGCGACGTTCACCGCCAGAGTGGTGGTGCCAACGCCCCCTTTTGAGCCCAGGAAGCCAAAGACCTTGGCCCGCATCGGAGCCTGTTTCTCCATCCCCCGCCGTGCCGAGCGCAGGAGGACAGCCTTCACCCGAGAAGCCAACTCGGCCGGATGAATAGGCTTGGTCAGATAATCATCGGCCCCGGCCTGGAACCCGGCTACCTTGTCGTTCACTTGGGTTTTGGCAGTAAACATGATGATGGGAAGATCGGCTGTGGCAGGATTGGCACGAAGCCGGCGGCAGACCTCATAGCCGTCCATATCCGGCATCATAACATCCAGAATTATCAGGCCCGGGTTCTCCGTCTGGGCCTTTACTAACGCCTGAGCACCCGACTGTGCAGCGACGATTTCGTATCCCTGCTGCTGTAGCATCATCCCGATCAGTTTAACACTATCTAGATCATCGTCAATTACCAGGATTTTCTGAACCATAGATGCCTCCGTGTGTAATACTGTAGCACAAAACAAGGTACTTGGCAAGAAAGCAAAAAGAGAGGCAAACCAGAGGTTTGCCTCTCTGTCGGGGCGCCGGGATTTGAACCCGGGGCCTCTACAACCCCATTGTAGCGCGCTAGCCAAGCTGCGCCACGCCCCGCACGTTTAGGATTATAACAAAGAATGTGCTGTTTGGCAAATCGAGATCGTGGCCCAACGGGTCTAATTGGTCCACCTCTTAGCACTAGACCTCCTGGGCCTGACCGGCCACCCATTGATCGAACTCTGCCAACAGGCGCGCTTTGGTTTCTGCCTCGGCTCCACACACCACAAACGCATTACGGGCCAGGCGTATCAGGTCGGCCTGAGTATAACCAAATTCGTCCACCAGCGTCCGGTACTCCTGAACCAGAGTGGTGTTGAACAACGGCGGGTCATCGCTGTTCACGGTGACCAATAACCCCATGCGGTCCAGATGGGGCAGTGGGTGTTCAGCCAGACAGCGGTAGACGTGCAAACAAACATTGCTGGTCGGATTAACTTCCAATGGGATCTGGCGCTCCTTCAAAACCACCAGCAGGTCTGGGTCCTCAATGGCCCGCACTCCATGACCAATACGGTCGGCCTGCAGTTCATCAACCGCGCCCCATACGCTCTCTGGCCCTTCTGTTTCACCGGCATGCGGCACGCTAAGCAGACCCGCATCTTTGGCAGCCGCAAAGGCATGAGCAAAGGGGAACGGAGGCGCCCCCACCTCCAGGCCACCCAGCCCAAAACCGACCACACCCATTGCCCGCCCCTCCAGGGCATATTCCAGGGTGCGTTCGGCCGGATGGGGATCGTAATCTTGCCCGTCCCGCTCAGGAAATGCAAACGAGCGAGGGATATCAAAAACCCAGCGCATTTCGACCCCAAACTCCCGCTGGGCTTTTCGACGACCCGCTTCCAAACCACACATAATGTCTTCAATGACCAGCCCCTTATCCTGATAGTCAATGTGGGTGTAGGGAGTGAAGGTCACCTCCCGATAGCGGATGTTCTGGGCAGCCATATCCGCGCCACACTCATAAGTCACCAGGGCCAAGTCATCGGGAGTGCGGATCAGGTCCTGAACGGTGAGATAAACTTTTATAAAGTGGGGAAAATCGGTAAAGGCAAACCAGCGCTGCAACCCGGTCACATCGCCGGCGGGCAGTACCCCCAGCATCCCGTTGCGGCGGGCTAACTCCAACACGGTTTGCGGCTGCGTCGTGCCCAGCAAATGGACGTGAACTTCCGCCTTGGGCAGGGCTTGAATAAAATCTGATACCACCGCTGCGCTATCCGTTCTGTTCACAATACCTCCTCAGCGAGCAATACCTGACCGTTAGCGCCAGGATATACTTGACAAACCCGATAACCTGTGATACTATAAAGTATAGCAACTTATATATTGTAATACAAGTAGTAATACTACACCAAGACACCGACCCCGTATCAACATCGCAAGGACAGTATCTCAACTTTTTGAGTAAAACGGACAGATTTGTAGCAAAGTGCATTGCACCTGAGCGGTAACCTGACGGTTATTATAACACACAGTATGGAGACTGACATGTCAGATAAATTGTCCAGCCCTGCTCGAGATATTTTCTCCGTTTTGCGAGGTTACTACAACTCCCTATCTCCCTCAGAGAGAAAAGTCGCTGACTTTGTCATGAGTAACGCCGGCGACGTCCCTCCCATGACGCTCTCCGAACTCGCCGAACACAGTGGCGTAAGTGACGCCACCGCAGTTCGTTTTTTTCGTTCTGCGGGTTTCCGGACCTTCTTCGAGTTCAAAGTTGCCCTCACACGATCGTTTGCTGAGGTGACCGATCTGATCCACGACGGACTCGAAGAGGATGACCCTCCACGTGTCGTTGCAACCAAGGTGTTTCGAGGCTGCGTCCAGGCTCTGACGGACACACAGGAAGTGCTCGACGCCGAGGTTTTCGAATCTGCGCTCAACTTGTTAGACAATGCGGACAGAATTTTAATTGCGGGTGTGGGTACCTCTGCACCCATGGCCTATGAACTAAACAATCGCCTCTTCCGTTTGCGATTGAACTGCCAGGCCGAGACAGATTCCTATCTCCAATTAATGAAAGCCTCTCTCCTCACCAACAGAGATGTTTTAGTGATCATTTCCCATAGCGGCACCTCCAGCGATCCACTGAATACAGCCGCCGAGGCACGTGAACATGGTTGCCCTGTGATCTGCGTCACTGGTAATCACCTTTCTCCACTCGCTAAATCGGCTGATGTCGTCCTGCTAGCGGTCTCGCATGAAACACGCTCAGAGACAATCTCGTCCCGGGTGGCGCAGCATGCCCTGATCCAGGCAATCTATGTCGCGCTAGCGATGCGCTCAATCGAAAAGACCAACGAGGCCGAGCAGCTTATCTGGGATGCGCTCATCCGGCGCAGGATAACTCGAGCCAAGTGAGTAGAAAGATCTTATCAGGAAAGGAGATAAACAAAATGAAAACTTGATACATTCGGTCAAATGTACCAGGAGACCGAATAACCCGTCTACGCTGCACTCATCCAGCGTAGAGCGATTCAGTCGGAGTAAGCAAGTGCAAAGCCCCTCTCTCTTCTCAAAGCAACCGCCCCAAACAGAGGGGGGGGAAAATCATATCAAGTAAAAGGAGACAAGAACGATGAAACCCAAGACAAGATCGCTGCTTTGGCCTGTTTTGACCGCACTAGTTGCCGTGGCAGTAATGGTGGCCTCATGCCAGCCAGCCGCGCAACCTACGGAGGCCCCAGCCGCACAGCCCACGGAGGCCCCAGCCGCACAGCCCACGGAGGCCCCAGCCGCGCAACCCACCGCTGAAGAGGTCGCCACTGTAGAGCCCACGGAAGAGGAGGAAGAACACGAACCTGTGACTCTCAGGTTCCTGCAGTGGTCCTCTTCATCCAAAGAAAGCATGCATCAACTGCTCTTTGACGAGTTCACAGCCGAATACCCTTGGATCACTGTAGAACTGGAAGCAGTACCGTTCTCCGAGTTCTTCGAAACGCTCACTGCTCAGGCTGCGGCAGGGAATCTCGCCGATGTCGTAGCCGCAGACAGTCCAGAGGTCAAACATTTGGCCTACAACGGTGTCATCCTCCCACTCGTCCCCGATGTTTTCTCCGAGGAAGAGTTGGATGACTTTCTTCCATCAATGTTGGAAGAGGCGTCGTACCAGGGCCAACTTTACGGGGTAGGGACCAGCACCTCCGCGTGTGGCTTATACTATAACGTTGACCTGCTTGAAGCCGCTGGCATTGAGGCTCCCACCACACTGGAAGATGGCTGGACGGCTGAAGAGGCACGCGAGGCTTGGTTAGCCCTCACGCAACGCGCCTCACCTGACGCCCCGCCCGAGGTTTGGGGAGTCATGGGACGTAATGGGCCCCTGGCCCTGAGTTCTTACCACGGCGTCGGGTGGCTGCGTTCAGCCGGGGAGCCTGGATCACCCACCTATCAGGGAATCAGCCCCGATGGCTTGTCGGTGGATGGCTATCTCAATACACCCGAAGTCATCGAAGCCTTACATTTCCTGCAGGATCTCCACCAGGTTGACAAAGTCGCCCCCTTGGAGCAGATTCCGGATGCATTTCCGACCGGTCAGGCTGCGACGATCGAGTGGTCACAATCTCTGATTAACAAACTCGAAACGAACTACCCCGATCTGAACTGGTCCATCATGCCCCTACCCTACTTTGAGACCGGGTTCACTCATGTCGGGAGCTTTGCCTATACACTCTCTCGTGACACTCAACATCCAGAAGAAGCCGCGATGCTAATCCGGTGGCTGACCACACCTGAACACATCGCCTATTGGAACGAGGCAGCCCCCGGAACCAATCTGCCTTTACGAAAGTCCGTCTACGAGATGATCACAGATCACCAGGAAATGCCTTTGAGGATGTTATATGATACGTTGATCCAGTGGGGGCAGTCGCGCCCGACGACTCCAGGCTTCCGTGAGTACAGTACAATCGTAGGCACGGGCCTCAAAGATATTATGCTGGGTGCACCCGTGGAAGAAACGGTTGATCAAATGGTCATAGACATAGACGCCGCTCTTTCTGCTTACAAATAGCCCCACCCGTACTCTGCATTCTTGCAAAGGGTGAGTGTCCAGCCCACTGGTACTCACCCTTTGCCTCACCAGATGGTCAGAGACCCTGAACTTTGGGCGCACATCGCCCCTCACTGAAAACCATACATCATCATGGTCCATGACACGAAGGAGAGAGGACTGATACAGCGATTGATCGGCAAGATACGTCGCCCCATCACGTATCACAGGCAGTTGCAGCTGTGGGCGTTGCTTTTTGTCCTACCCTCAATCACTATCCTGGTTATCTTTAGACTCGGTCCCATCATTATGTCGGCCCGATTGAGCCTCTACGATTATAACCTGTTGAGCAGACGTGAGATATTTGTGGGGTTGGATAACTATACGATGGGCCTCTCAGACAGGGCGCTGTGGAACGCGATGAAGAACACGGCGGTGTTCGTCATCGCCAAGGTGCCACTTCAGGCCGCGCTCGCCCTCGGGCTGGCCATGCTGGTCAACCGGCGGTGGTTCGGCGTTGGCATCGTCCGTTCCGCGCCACTCATGGCCGTTGTGATGCCAATGTCCATCGCAGCCGTGCTCTGGCAGATGATGTACCACCCGAGCAATGGCCTGATTAACAGCATCATACGTACGTTCGGGCATGCGCCTTACGGTTTTCTCACCGATCGCCACCTGGCCATGCCCGCGATTGTGATCACAACATTGTGGAAAGACGTGGGCTTCTTTATGATCTTTTATCTCGCGGGCTTGCAGGGTATTCCCAGTGAGTATTACGATGCAGCCGAGGTTGATGGCGCGTCGCCGTGGGCCATGTTCCGTTACATCACCCTACCCCTGCTGAGACACACAACAACCCTCGTTCTCATCCTCTCCACAGTATTTGCCTTTCAAGTGTTCATCCCCGTACATGTCATGACCCAGGGAGGTCCGTCTGGAGCCACCGACGTCATCATCTACTATATGTACAAGATTGCGTTTAGTTTCATGCGGATGGGGTATGCAAACGCAATCGCCATTATCACTCTGGTAATTGTCCTTGCCATCGCAGCGTTTCAACTGCGTGCGGAACCAGAGTGAGCACCAGCGCAGAATCTGAAGCCGAATGGATATGCCAACACACAAAAACACCGGTCGAAATACGCCCAGGCCAACCCGGGAAGACAAACCGACAGACCCCGGCTCCGTAATCCGGCGCATCGTCCGCTTCCTGGGGTTGAGTGCCCGCGCTCTGCTACAATTGATCGTCGTCCTGTTTTTCGTCTTGCCGTTTCTCTGGATGATCTTTGGCGGTGTCAGACCGGCGAGCGATCTTTTCAGCCACCTCTACCCCCTGCAGTGGCACACCATCGTGCCATCTGTATGGACCCTGGATAACTTTGGGGAACTTTTTGCGATGGGGTTTGGGCGCAGTTTTTTGAACAGCATCATCGTCGCTGCATTCTCCGTTCCCCTGGCCCTGCTTTTAGATTCGATGGCTGCATTTGCCTTCGTGTGGCTTCGTTTACCCGGCCGGCGGCTGATTTTCGGGATGCTAATGGTGATGCTGATCATACCCAAGGAAAGTATCCTCATCCCTATGTATCTTGTGGTGACATCCTTTCATATGCAAAACACGCTAGCAGCATTGGTGGTTCCCTGGCTGGCACACGTGTTTGGCATCTTTTTCTTTCGACAATTCCTGCTCGACCTCCCGCAAGAGATTGCCGACGCCGCTGCGATTGACGGGGCCTCGCCGTTCCAGACTTACTGGCGTGTGATGCTGCCCAACCTCAAACCGGCAATCGTCACCGTAGCGCTGGTCTATTTTATGTGGTCGTGGAATGCGTTCTTATGGCCCCTGATCGCCATCCAGGATCAAAAAAGGCAAGTAGTCCAGGTGGCGGCTGCAACCTTTATTGACCCCGACTTTACCGATTGGAGTCTGATCTTTGCGGCAAACACCCTGGCTGCTCTCCCTGTCATCCTGTTATTCCTGTGGTTGCAACGGTACTATATCCAAGGAGTCGCGCGCACAGGGCTGCACGGCTAGCGCTTCCCAGCAGAAGGAAATCAACCCATGTATTCAGAACAAGCGATGATTCGCTGCGCCATCTATCGAGGTGGTACCAGTAAGGGTATCTACCTGCTGGAGCATGACCTGCCAAAAGATCATCAGGTTCGAGATCGAGCGATCCTGGCCATCTATGGCAGCCCCGACCCTCGTCAAATCAACGGCCTCGGAGGAGCCGATTCTCTCACCAGCAAAGTGGCCATCATCGGCCCCTCCCGCCGCCCCGACGCTGACGTGGATTACACTTTCGGCCAGGTGAGCATCACCTCGCCCTTTATAGATTACTCGGGCAACTGTGGCAACATCTCCTCGGGGGTAGGTCCCTTTGCCATAGACGAGGGTTTGATCAAGGTCGTCGAGCCGATCACCCAGGTGCGCATCTTTAACACCAATACCCAAAAGATCATCGTGGCCGAGGTGCCGGTTGTCGGCGGCAGGGCGGCAGTGGAAGGTGACTGCACCATCGCTGGCGTGCCGGGCTCCGGGGCCCGGATTATGCTCAACTTTCTCGACTCCGGAGGCGCGGTCACAGGCAAAGTATTGCCGACAGGCAATGTGAGAGACGGTATCTCCGTCGCGGGTTACGAATCTTTGATCGTCTCCATTGTTGACGCGGCCATCCCCTGTGTCTTTGTCAAGGCCGGGGATTTGGGAATCAAGGGGACCGTATTACCGGCCAAAATCAACGCCGATCCGGCCCTCCTCAGAACCTTAGAGGATATCCGGGGTGCTGCAGCGGAGATGATCGGATTGGTCAAAGACAGGCGGGAGGCGACTGAGCGCAGCCCAGCCGTGCCTAAAATGATTTTCGTCTCCGGAGCAGCGAATTGCCGTAATTGCGAGGAGAATCTCAGAGATCGAGAGATCAGCCTGATCGCCAGAGCCATGTCTATGCAAAAGGCGCATAAAGCCTATCCAGTGACTGGCTCCATCTGCACGGCAGTGGCGGCCAGCATTGCCGGCACCATAGTCAATGAGGTATCCGGTGGGCCGAAAGACGCAAATAGAATCTGTATTGGCCACCCCGCCGGTACCATTACTGTGGAAATCATCGTCGAGCACGCGGGGGATGAATATCAGGTAAAGAGAGCGGCTTTGGAGAGAACAGCCCGCCGCATTCTCACCGGCTACGTACACGTACCTGTAAGGTATCTTTTCGAAAAGTAGGTCGGATAGCAAATCCGACCTATGGACAACTCAGGTGCAACGCACTTTTGCTACAAATCTGCCTGTTCTACAGTGCAATCCACCGCGAGTACCACCGCGAGTACTCGTGGCGGGGCTCGTGGCGGGGCTCGTGGCAGGCTGCTGGACGAAATCGCTGAAATGGCAAGAGACAAGTGCGTTGCACCTTATGATGGGTAAAGGCCGTTGCGGCCTTCCGAGGAGCACAAGTGAAAAAAACGATATCCGAGAAAATACTCGGCAGACACAGTGGCCGGGAGGTCTCTGCCGGCGAGATAGTCATCGCCGACATTGATTTCGCGATGGGGCACGATGGAACCTCTGTCTTGAATATCGAGGCGTTCCATCGGATGGACGGCGAGCAAGTTTACGCGGCTGACAGAACAATCATGGTCATAGACCACGGCGCACCCAGCCCGGCCGAGGGAGTGTCTGCCCAACATCAGATTATGCGCACCTTTGCCAAGGAGCAGGGTTTACGGCTCTATGACATCGGAGAAGGCATCTGTCACCAATTGGTGCTGGAACGGGGCCACGTCGTCCCTGGGGACCTGGTAGTAGGGAGCGATTCTCACACCTGTACCTATGGAGCATTGAACGCCTTTGCCACCGGGGTTGGCTCCACAGACCTGGCCGCGGTCATGCTCACCGGCAAGTTGTGGCTGCGAGTCCCCGAGACTATACAACTACGCCTGCGGGGGACATTGCCACCGGTGGTCTGCGCCAAGGATTTGATCTTGTACCTGATCGGCGACATCGGCGCTGCTGGAGCCAACTATGCAACTGTGGAATATGTCGGCGAGGCGGTGACAAGCCTGAGTATGGAAAGCAGGTTCGTTTTAACCAATATGGCTATCGAGATGGGGGCCAAGGCCGGCCTGATGGAATCTGACACCAGGGCGCTGGAATGGATAGGAGCACACTCCAACAAGAGACCGCAGCCAGTTTACGCCGACGCCGATGCTGTCTATCGCGAGGTACGCGAGTATGACGTGACCAACCTGGAACCTCAAGTGGCCAAACCACACGCCGTAGACGAGGTATCCCCCGTCGGCGAAGTGGAGGGCACAGAGATCCAGCAGGCATTCCTGGGTACCTGTACTGGCGGGCGGATGGAGGATTTGCGTCTGGCGGTTGAGACCCTGGCCGGCAGGAGAGTCCACCCAGATGTCAGATTTATCGTCGCGCCGGCTTCCAAGAGGATTCTGTTACAGGCCATGCAGGAAGGAATAGTGCAGGCTTTGATGGAAGCGGGAGCGGCAGTGATAACACCGGGGTGCGGGCCCTGCGTGGGCAGCCATGGAGGGGTGCCAGCCGATGGGGAGAACGTCATATCAACCGCCAACAGGAACTTTAAGGGGCGCATGGGCAACAGCAAAGCCTTTATCTACCTGGCCTCGCCGGCCACGGTGGCTGCCTCGGCGCTGGAAGGCCGCATCTGCGATCCCAGGAAATATGGGGGGTGATGAGAATGAGTATGAAGGGCCAAGCCCATAAATTCGGCGATGATGTAAATACCGATTATATCATCGCCGGCAAATACAAGTACAAGATAAAGAATATGGCAGAACTGGCCAGGCACGTTTTTGAGGAACTGCGTCCAGGTTTTTACAAAGAGGTCTCTGAGGGAGATTTTGTCGTCGCTGGCGACAACTTTGGCTGTGGTTCCTCTCGAGAGCAGGCTCCCCTGGTCATCCAAGAGGCTGGTATCAGCGCTGTCCTGGTTCGCTCCTGCGCCAGGATATTTTATCGTAACGCCATCAATATTGGATTGCCCGTTCTGGAATGTGATACAACAGCCATTGAGGAAGGGGACGTGCTCGAAATAGACCCGCTCGCCGGTGTGATCAAGAATGTGACCCAGGATATAACTATCCCGGCCCAACCGCTCTCGCCAACGATGATGACGATACTTTGTGATGGGGGGCTGGCCGAACATCTACGGAAACACGGCCGGTTCGCGTTCGAGGAGTAATATTATGTATCATATCACCCTTATCCCTGGGGATGGAATAGGCCCCGAGATTACCGACGCAGCCAAGAGGTGCATCGCCGCTACCGGCGTGGAGATCAATTGGGAAATAGTGCAGGCTGGAGCCAGCGTGATGGACGAGTATGGCACGCCTCTGCCTCAGCACGTCCTCGAATCCATAAAAAGGAACAAGGTGGCTCTCAAAGGGCCGATCACTACTCCCATCGGCACAGGGTTTCGCAGTGTCAACGTCGCCTTGAGGCAATCTCTCGATCTTTACGTGTGCGTGCGACCTTGCAAATCCTACCCAGGTGTGAAATCGCCATACAGCAACATTGATACAGTGGTCATCAGGGAGAACACCGAGGGCCTTTATGCAGGCATTGAATTCGAGCAAGGTAGCCCAGATACCAGGGGACTCATCGAATTCGTTAGTCAGCACGCCGGAGCCACGATACGCCCGGACTCTGGGATAAGCATCAGACCTATCTCGCGGGTGGCCACGGCCCGGATCACGCGCGCGGCCTTTGAATATGCCTTGAGACATGGCCGGAAGAAGGTGACAGTTGTCCACAAGGCAAACATCATGAAATATTCTGACGGGTTGTTTCAGCACACGGCTGAGGACATCGCCAGGGAGTACAAGGGCCGGGTAGAGTTCGAACAGCGATTGGTAGACAATATGTGTATGCAACTGGTGCAAAAGCCAGAACTGTACGATGTGCTGTTGTTGCCCAACCTCTATGGAGATATAATATCCGATCTTGGCGCTGGCCTGGTAGGGGGGCTGGGGATGACACCGGGAGCGAACATCGGCGACGAGGTGGCTGTGTTCGAGCCAACTCACGGCAGTGTGCCCAAGTATGCCGGTCAGAACAAATCTAATCCCGCGGCCATAATCCTCTCTGGCGTGTTGATGCTGCGGCATATTGGGGAGATGGAGGCGGCCGGCAAACTGGAACGGGCGGTTGCCATGGTGATCCAGGAAGGTCAGGAGGTGACCTACGATCTCAAACCTCGCCCTGATGATCCGGCGGCAGTGGGAACCAGTGAGATGGCAACAGCCATCATCAGAAAGATAGAATCCATTTGAAAACTGTCTCTCCGATCAAAAGGTGCCAGAGATGAGTTATCCTGAAAAGATGCGAGCGGCTATTCAAAGATTAGAATCTTCGAGGCCCCAACGAATAAGGCAAGTTTTCCCCCGGTTGACTCCCCAGGAGAAGGATGACTTGATCAAAATGTATCACCCCGATTTCAGGATAGGGGGCATGCGCACGTTGCGGGTGGGTGTCAACAAAGGTGACCGGGTTCCTAACGAGTTTGCGGACAAACTGGAAGGATACAGTTGGATCAATCCCGACACTTTTGACGTGACGGCTATTGACTATAACGTTGACGTGCTCGTGATAGGAGGTGGAGGCGCTGGCTCAGCAGCCGCACTGGCGGCTCAGGAAAACGGAGCACAGGTCTTGGTGGTCACCAAGTTGCGCCACGGTGATTCCAATACCATAATGGCCGAGGGAGGAATAGCAGCCGCGACCCTGCGCAACGACTCGCCCGTTCATCACTACCTCGATACTGTAGGTGGAGGGCGGTACCGGAACGTACCGGACCTGGTTGAGACTCTGGTGCTGGAGGCTCCCTTTGTGGTGGCCTGGCTCTCTGAATTGGGGGTGATGTTCGACAAAAAGCCCGACGGCACTCATATCTGCTCTTTCGCCGGTGGCCATTCTCGCCGGCGCGTGCACTCGTGCAAGGATTACAGCGGCATGGAGATCATGAGAGTGCTGCGTGACGAAATGAAGAACAGGGCAATCAAAGTGATCGAGTTCAGCCCAGCCGTGGAACTCGTCCTGGACGACAAGGGCCAATGTGCTGGGGCTATCCTCTTGAATCTGGAAACGAAACAACTCTCACTAGTAAGGTCAAAAACCACTATCCTGGCCACAGGAGGAATAGGAAGGCTACACGTTCAGGGCTTTCCAACGACGAATCATTATGGAGCCACCGCTGACGGCTGCGTGATGGGATACCGTGCCGGAGCCAAACTGATCTACATGGACGCCATTCAGTATCACCCTACGGGCGCAGCCTGGCCCGAGCAAATGGATGGCTGGCTGGTAACCGAGGCCTTACGAGGCAATGGTGCCCATCTGGTAAACTGCAAGGGGGAAAGGTTCATCAACGAATTAGAGACCAGGGATACTGTGAGTGCGGCCAACATTCGTGAATGTGATGAGCGAGGCAATGGGATACAGACACCAGCGGGCAACGTGGGTCTCTGGTTGGACACGCCTATGATTGATCTCATCAATGGGCCAGGGACCTTTCACCGTCTGTTTGCCGGTATCGAGCACCGTTTCACGATGTATAACATCAACGTGAAGAGGGAGCCTATATTGATATATCCCACTCAGCATTATCAGAATGGGGGGCTGTCACAGGATGTTATGGGTAGAACTCACGTGCCCAATCTTTACGTAGCCGGCGAAGTTGGGGGAGGATTACACGGGCACAACCGCCTGGGTGGCAACTCACTAGCCGACCTATTTGTTTTTGGACGAAAGGCAGGAAAACATGCGGCGGTGTGTGCCAAAGAGGTCAATCTCGGAAAACTGAGCCTACGGCATGTACAGAGGTACCAGGAACAATTGAGGGAGGCAGGAATAGGTATGGATTGTATCTCTCCTCAATTGTTACCAAATTATACTCGTCATAGATGATGTGTAAACTTCAGACCTCCGAGGTTGGGGTATCTTTGTTTGCCCCCGCCTCTTGGCCGGTGGTACGCCACTCCCAGGCTGTCGGCGGGTGTTTCATCCTGACAGACTCTGCGCACTGACATGACATCTGAAAGGGAGATCGCAGGGTCTCGACAAAAAGCGAGAGCAAAAGCGCGCGGTTTTCATCCAGGCCGGATTTGTCAATCATAGTGGGCCCCTTGAGGCCGGCGGCATAGTTGATCGAAGTGGCAACAGCAGCATAGTGCATGCCGAGTTCCCTGGCCAGTTGGGCTTCGGGGACGCCGGTCATGCCAACCACATCTCCGCCCAGCCGCGCACACATCCGGATTTCTGCCGCCGTCTCTAAACGGGGGCCGTTGAAAGCCACATAGGTCCCCCGGGGTTGAATCGCCAGCCTGCGATCCGCTGCCAGGCTCAGCAATCGCTCGCGCAGTACCGGACAATAGGGATAGGTCACGTCGGTGTGAGCCAGCCCATAACAGCCTCCATCGAAAAAAGTTCCCTGGCGGCCATGAGTAAAGTCAATAAACTGGTCGAGCGCCACCATAGAGCCCGGTGGGAGCGACAGTTTCAGAGAACCGACGGCAAAGGTTGCCATGATCCGTTGCACACCCAACTGGTAGAGCGCCATAAGATTGGCTCGATAGTTGATCATGTGGGGTGGGACGTTGTGCTCGGGGCCATGGCGTGCCAGAAACACCACGTCCGTCAAATCACCCGTGCCCAGAAAAACCAAGGCCTCGCCAAACGGCGTCTCAACGACTCGCTCCGCCAGGGTGCCCCCTTTTATCCCATAGACCCCTGTTCCACCGATAATTCCAACGCGCATTATTCCCTACCTTTCTCAGGTGCAACGCACTGTTGAGTAGCAACTTCCTGGGTAACTACCCAGCCTATGTCATTGCGAGGGCGTTTTTTTGCCCGAAGCAATCCCCAAGTAGCATCATCATAGGAGATTGCTTCGTCGCTACGCTCCTCGCAATGACAAATGCGGCGTTGTTGTGCTGTATGTCTGAGTTGTTACTTCCTGGCTTGAGATATCTTGATAGTACCGTCTCAGGTCATACGGGCTCAGAATCCCATGGACAGTGATCACCCCTGCCACGAGATAAGGCGGGGTGATGTCAAAGGCCGGATAGTAGGCAGGGATCTCGTCACTGGTAGTCGGGATCCCCCGACAGGCCCTGACCTCCGCCGGGTCACGCTCCTCAATCATAACCGAAGCCCGGTCCGGCCTCTCTGCATCCGGCCCCTTTGAGAATGCAAAGTAAGGGACACCATGATGGTGGGCGGCCAGTGCATTCTGAAAGGTCCCAATCTTGTTAACCACGTGACCATCGAGCGTGACCAGATCGGAGCCCGTAAAGAACTTTTGAATCTTGGTCTGCGACATGAGGTAGGCTGGCATATTGTCGGTGACGATCTGGACAGGGATACCCAACTCGTGGACGCTCGACGCCGTCAACCGCGCGCCCTGAAGATAGGGACGTGTCTCCGGGGTGTAGACCTTGATGCGCTTCCCGTCCTGATGGGCCGCGATTGCCAGGCACGCGATAAAGGGGGCTTCGGCGAAACACATCGTCAGGATACCATCGCCGTCCTCGATCAGGTCAGCACCAAGGCGGGCTACGGTGGTTATCCGGTCATAGGATTCTTTGAAAAATTTATCAATCCACTGCAACAATGTCTCTTCAAGTGGCATCTCGCAAGCGAGCGCCTCTCGGGCCACAGCCATCATCCTTGCCAGCGCGTGCGCGATAGAGGTATTTGTCGGCCGGGTGGCGGCCAGACGGACGCGCGCCGCCTCCAGATGTTGGAGAACCTCTGCGGGCTCTCGCCCCTCGACCTGGCGGGATACCATCGCCATGGCATAAACTGCCGAGTGGCGCGGTCCAGAGCCCTGAGTCACCATGTGCTCAATGGCCTGGGCCACGGATTCGACATCCCCACAGCGCACAAAGGAACGCTCAAAGGGATACTTGCTTCGATCTCCGATCAAGACCTCGCCGTCCTCGTAACGGGAGATGTTTTCGAACCGGACCAAGTACGGTAAAATATCTTTTAGGGAAGATTCCATTTTGTCTGCATTGCTCTCTTTCTTGATAGATGGCGGGCACGGAGGTTGGCGAACCTGAAACCTGCGCGCCAAAGTAGCAAGACTACAAAAATTTCGCTTGACAAGTTGTACAACTACTGTTATCATATCACAGAGTAAGCAGTTGGTCAAGAGGGAATCCCGGTTGATGAATCTAGGACAATCTGTCAAGTACAAGGGGCCAGCGGGCACCCTCAAGACAGCCGACGCTTTTCCCGGTGCTGCCATCCGGGTCGTTAACCTGACCAAGTCCTACGGGGACCTGCACGCGGTTCAAGACCTGAACTTTGACATCCAGCGGGGTGAAATTCTCGGATTGCTGGGGCCCAACGGAGCCGGGAAAACCACTACCATCCTTCTGCTGTTAGGCCTCGTCCCACCTACGAGCGGGCAGATTTATCTGTTCGGCGAGCCGCTGTACCCCCTCCACCCCGCCGTTCGCCGCCGGCTGGGTGTGGTTCTCGAACAACAGCACGTCTACCCGGACATGTCAGCCCGTGAGTATCTGACTTTTTTGGGCCGCCTCTACGGCGTGGACTCTCTGGATCAGCGGATTGACCAAGTACTAGACGTGGTGCACCTCACCCAGCGGAGCCAGGGTGCAATCGGGGGCTTTTCGCGCGGGATGCGACTAAAACTGGGACTGGCGCGGGCGACCCTGCACAACCCGGACATTCTCATTCTGGACGAGCCCGTCGCCGGATTGGATCCAAACGGCATCCGTGAAGTGCGCAACATTCTACTGCGCTATCGCGAGCAGGGCAAGACCATCCTGCTCTCTTCGCACATCCTCACAGAAGTTGAACGCATCGCGGACCGCGTAGGCATCATCAACCAAGGCCAACTGCTGGCGTGGGGCAATATTCGCTCGCTGCAAGACCGTCTCGAACAAGAGAGCGAACTGCTCCTGGAGGCAGAAGGGGACGGGCCGAACCTGCTGGAGGCGGTGCGAAAACTGGACTTTGTCCACGACGCGCAGCGCAGCGACGACGACTTGATCAGCATCCGCGTGCCGGCCGGTGAGGACCATCGGGCCGCGCTGGCGCGCGCGGTCGCTGCCACGGGGGCTCTGGTCCTGAATATCCAGACCAGGGACGTATCGCTCGAACAGGCCTTTGCCATCATCACCAGCGAAAACGTAAACTTGCTCGCGGCGAGCGGACGGGAACCCGAGGCCGGGCCAGACCAGCCGGAGCCAGACCGGGCCAGGGTTGACCATCCTCCAACCCCAGCCAGGCGCGAAAAGGGAAACAAAGTGTTGGGCGCGTTACTGGCGCAAGCCATCCGCGCGCTCTTGCTGACACCCGCACCCTACATCATGCTCACCCTCACCATGTTCGTCGCGGCCACGGTGACCAACAGTTACCTGTCTTATGTGTCCCGCAACGACCTGATTGTGCTCCCGCGCCCGTGGTTCCTGCCCGTGCTGGCCGGTTCGCTTCTGATGACCTTTTACCTGGCGCTTTCATCCACGCTGACCCTCGCCCAGGAGCGCAGATCCGGCACTCTGCAAGTCCTGTTTTTCGGGCCGGTTGACGAACGGACGTACATCCTGAGCCTCTTCCTTTCGCGCCTGCTCCTGTTTCTCGCCTGGTTAGCCACCTTTGTCATTGTCATAGTGGGTTATGGGTTTTGGTCCGGGTTGACGTACAACTGGCATTATCTTGCCGCCGCCGGGTTCGTTATCCTGCCGGCGATCATTATGGTGAGCCTCGGCCTGCTCATCGCCGCCGCGATACGCTCCGTGCGCGGGGCAGTGTTCACGTTCCTGGGTGTTACCGTTGGCCTCGCCGCTTTGCAAGGCTTGCGCAGGTTGCTCGACCAGATGGCCGCCGGGCAGCGGTTCTTTTCCCTGGCATACGTGAGACAGACGATCACGATCTTTGCCACCATCGCTAGCTGGTTGTCCCCCTTTGAGTACCTCAACCGAGGCCTGGCGGCGGTCTCTATGCCAAGCCGGCTGCTGCTGGTGGGGGTAGCGGTGGTCTACACGGCAATTCTGCTGCAACTGGCCATTCTAATGCTGCGCCGCCGGACGGTGGTGCCATGAGGATATTTCATAATATGACACGGGTGATCCTGTTTGCGCTCCTGCTGTCGTCAGTTGTCTTTGTTGGCGCACAGGCCCAAACCCAGGATAGCACCCGGGAACTGATCTATAGCGTGAACGCCTTCCAGGGCAGCGGATGGAAAAGCGTGTTCTACCCTCAGAGTGAAGAGACCATCTACCTGCTGGCCGGGCAGACGAGTACACTGACACCGCGCTTCACAATGGTCTATTTTTGGCCAATCACACAGCGTTATTACCCAGACTGGCCAGCGCTCGATGAACTCATTGAGGCCCGGATGGAGTTGCGCGCAGGAACGCGGGTCATCGGTGTCCTGGAACTGTCGGATTACGTGTTACAGGGGCCGGCCAGTGCGACAAAGTCTGAGACCAGGCAACTCTACACTGGAGAGGAGGCGCACGCCTGCTTCAAAGCCTACCAGGCCGAGTTGGACGAGTATTGGGAAGCACTGGATACCTATTTTGAGAGTCAGACAGATGGGAACACCGGCGAGGGGCCAACCCCTCCGCAACAGTTTAGCACAAAAGTGCTGCGCGGATTCTTGATCAACCTCGAGCCGGGCACATATAACACCAGACTGATTGATGCAAACGATCAGCCGCTCCCCGGGAGCGAAAAAAAACTCGTCGTCTTTGCGCCGCGCCGACACGGCGTTGGTTATGAGATCATCCCCGAGTCGAAATGGACCGTACGCGAGGTCTCCGCAACGCCAGAAGAGACCATCTACGTGAGCGGGCAGGTGAGATTATTCTTTGTGCCTCACGAGGAGGCAGAATATAATGCCCAGCACTATGAAAAGTTGCTCGATCCTCAGGCCCCGGCCGGGGACGCAAACACGTGGAAATGGGTTCCCTTGGGTACGCTCACAGACCTGACCATACACCTGGCGGTTGAAGGTCAAAAGGATAAAGCGCAAGTACCGTTCGATGATTATGTGGTGCACCAGTCGGGCAGAGCGGCCCTGGGTTATCAGATCGAGTCCTGGGACCAGGCGGCTGAGAATTCAACCCCCAGTTTCTCCGGCCACGCCATCAGCCTGACGCTTGGGTCGGGACAGAGCGCCCGGCTGTGGCTGGTAGACGCCGAGGACAGAGCCATCGCAGATAGTGAGCGCACCCTGCGAGATGCGCGAGACCCCTTTGGCGGCGGGTTGCAGTTCCTGCCGGCCATCGTGCCACTCATCGCGGCGGCGGGACTCGTGATGCGCAAGGAGCGCCGGCGGCGGCGTTCCTAGTCGCAGGTAAACATTCAGACCTCTAAACCTCAGAGGCATGGGCACGTCCGCAGAAAGGAACTGGACATGGAAGAGTTGATATGGCGAGCCAGTATGAACGGCCGCCAGGTGACGACCGAGTCAGTGCCGCCAGGCTGGCAGCGCCTGGGCGGCCGGGGACTGATCCCGCGCGTATTGCTGGAAGAGGTACCTCCCACCTGCGACCCATTAGGCCCGTTCAACAAACTCATCTGGGCACCGGGGTTGTTGGGGGGGCACATGATCTCCTCCTGCGACCGCATCTCGGTGGGCGGTAAGAGCCCCCTCACAGGCGGGGTGAAGGAAAGCAACGCCGGCGGTTCGACGGGCCTCAAACTGGCCCGCCTGGGGATCAAGGCACTGATTCTGGAGGGCGCTACGGACAATGACAACTGGTGGCTGCTTCACCTGAGCAGCGAGGGCGGCCGCTTTGAGCCAGCAGATGATCTGGCCGGGCTGGGGGTCTACCAGGCAGCCAAATTTTTATTGAAACGCTTTGGCCCCAAAGTGGGGGCCGCCCTGATTGGGCCAGGGGGCGAGATGGAGTTGCGGGCGGCCGGGATTTATAACCT
Organism: Chloroflexota bacterium; assembly: GCA_034189605.1. Taxonomy (GTDB): domain Bacteria; phylum Chloroflexota; class Anaerolineae; order B4-G1; family B4-G1; genus JAUWNP01. Next base: position 15,392 of record JAXHUO010000024.1, on the reverse strand, counting down.
GGATCAGAACCGGGAGCCGTCGCGCGTCAATGCTCGCGGCGGGCTCGGGGCAGTCATGGGATCCAAGAGGCTCAAGGCCATTGTGATCGAGGCCAGCGGAGGTCAAAAGCCACCCATTGCCCACCCGCAGGCCTTTCGCCAGGCCCAAAAAGAATTCAACACCGCCCTAATGGAGCATCCCCAAACCCAGGTCTATGCTGATTACGGCACCGCTGCGATGACCAGCCTGGGCAACAGTCTAGGGAGTCTGCCCACCCGCAACTTTTCTAGCGGCCAGATCGAGGGGGCCGAGCGCATCAGCGGTGAGTATATGCGCCAACTGCTGCTTGAGCGGGGCGGTGAGAGCGAAACCACCCACGCATGCATGGCAGGCTGCATCATCCGCTGCTCCAACACCTTTGGCGACGCTGACGGCAAGGCGATAGTATCTCCCCTGGAATACGAAACCATCGGCCTGATGGGCTCCAACCTGGGGATCACCGACCTGGACACCATCGCCCACCTGAACTGGGAGCTCAATGATCTGGGGTTAGATGCCATCGAAATCGGCGCGGCCTTGGGAGTGGCCGCGGATGCCGGGATTATGGAATTCGGGGATGGAACACGGGCTTTGGAACTGCTGGCCGAGATTCGAGCGAGCACATCGCTGGGCTGGGTTCTCGGCAACGGCGCTGCGGTCACCGGACGTGTCCTGAGGGTGAAACGGGTGCCCGTGGTCAAGGGCCAGGCCATGGCCGCCTATGACCCACGCGCCATCAAGGGTACCGGCGTCACCTACGCCACCTCCCCCCAGGGCGCGGACCACACGGCGGGCAATACGATTCGAGCCCAGGTGAATCACCTGAACCCCCAAGGGCAGGCGGCGCTCTCTCGTGCCGCTCAGATCAGCCGGGCTGGCTACGATACGCTGGGGGCCTGCACCTTTAGCGGTTTCGGTTTTGCCAAGGCCCCGGGCGCTATCCGTGATCTGCTCAACGCCCGCTACGGCTGGCAAGTGGGGGACGACATCCTACAACAACTGGGGCGCGCCACCCTGACGCTGGAGCGAGAGTTTAACCGGCGTGCCGGTTTCACTCCGGCAGATGATCGCCTGCCTGAGTGGATGACCCAGGAGCCACTCCCGCCCCACAACACCGTCTTTGACGTACCAGAAGCAGACCTGGATGATGTCTTTAATTGGTAAGCGTTCAGGGGGGTGAGGAAAACGCTCGCCAAGACCTCCGAGGTTTACAAAATGGTGCTCTCTCGACGACTTTGAACGGCAAGCGACCCACTTTAAAGCCAAATTGCGGCCAAAACCTCGGAGATCTGAACGCTTACTTTAATTGGTAGGCGGGAGGGTCAACTTGCCCCAGGACTGAAATGTACCCACTGCCCGGACCACTTTTGCACACCCGGCACAAGTGTGGTACAATCCTTCGCAGAAGGGTAACTATGGTCAAAAAAGTAGACAAGACCCCAGAATACGTCAATATTCTGCGCCAGGCGGATATATTTTACGACTTGACCGAACCGCAGTTGGAAATGGTCGCGGCCCTCTGCTCAGAGATCGTTTCCAAAGCCGGACGGGTCATCTTTGAGGAAAACAGCGCCGGTGATGAATTGTACATCATTGCCAGTGGGAAGGTGGATATCCTGGTAAGCCCCGCTCTCGTGCAATCCGCCACCACCAAACGCCCGTCCCACCCACTGACCATCGCCACTCTCAGGCGCGGTCAGATCTTTGGCGAGATCGCGTTGGTGGACCAGGGATTACGCTCGGCCTCAGCCCACTGCACCTCAAAAAAGGCCCGCCTCCTGATCATCCCCGCCGCCCGGCTGATCAAACTGTGCGACAACTATCCTGATCTGGGCTACCGGCTGATGCGCAACATCGCCGCAGAACTGGCGTTCAAAATCCGGGGCACTGACTTGATGATGCGCGAACAACTGCTCTGGCGTCCACGGTCAGAGTAGGCGATTTGACATTTCGCGCCCGTTCGATATAATTCAGACACGCGGGTGTAGTTCAGTGGTAGAACGTCAGCTTCCCAAGCTGAATGTCCAGGGTTCGAATCCCTGCACCCGCTCTACCTATCCCAGGCTCACACGAACCGGGGCGGGGGACCCCGTGTTATTGGTGCTCGAATGAGAGGAGCACCGCCACTCTGTTTGTCTTCCACTTTACATGGCACGTCTTGGGCAATGGATGGGGTGCTAGCCCGCTCCACTGAAATTGACTCCTGTACGAGATTGCAGTATACTAAACCGTCCCTGAGCAATACAACAAAAAGCGCCTCGCGACTATGGCCAGTCCGAGGCGTTGACCAAGGCGGCGGAGCGCCCTGGCGGACAGAAATATACCATGTCTGCCTGCTGGTGTCAACACCGCCAGCGGGCTGTGTTGTATGGTGTGTTTGAGCAATTGACCACAACAGGACCACTTGCTCGATTGAGATAGGTTTTCTGCGATGTGCTATGCGAGATACTTTGTCTGTTCATCGAACATCGCTGAGCATGGAACGCCCCTGGGTATTGATATTCACGGATCGCGGGACCGCAGATTCTCTCCCCCCTGGAGGGAAGGATCTGCGGTTTTGTGTTTGTAAGCGAGGGGGCTTTGTCGAGAGACCGGGTTCTCTCCCGTGTCTCAGGACAGTTGATGCTGTGGACCACTCGAGGAGGAAAGAGGGTGACGGAAAGGTATGACAAGCGAAGGCTCAAGGGAAAGACTGAAAGGTATTGGAACAATCTGCGGCGCAACCGTGGCCGTCGCATTGTGGTGTGGCGGATGTACGCGGAGGAGATTCTTCCTTTGGAGATGGCCTGTATGCAGGCTGAAGGGAGGCTTCCTACAGAACCCTGTCAGACGTTGATCCTCTTGGTAGGCCAGTCCATCGAGCCGCTCTTGCAATCGGTATGGGCGCACAGGCCCGAGGAGTTGCTGTTAGTCCTCAATCAGTGGTATGACGAAGAGACCACTGGCGAGAACTTTGCCTCTACCTTGCGTGGGTTGCTATCATTACTCCCATCTGAGCGGTGCGTCCCCGATCAATACATCCATCAGGAAGTCGTGGAGCCGAGACCGGCCAGCGTGTTTGGCGCCTTGGTAGAATGGGTGCGTGATCGGGAGGGTGTGGTCATCGACATCACCGGGGCCAAGAAGAGCATGGTGGCTGGAGCTTTCCTCTACGCGGCTTATGGTGATGTACCTGTCTCTTACGTCGATTTCGATGATACTTCCTACAGCGTGGAGTATAGTAGGCCTTACGGTTATGCTTCCCACATCCGCTCGTTGGAGAATCCCTACACCGCTTTTGCTCTACGGGATTGGGAGCGAGTGCGCCGACTATATGTCCGCTACAAGTTCCGTGATGCCCGACTGTTGTTGAGCGGCGAAGACGACGATGATGGAATCAGCGCCGTGCTAGCAAGTATGACCAAGTACCTACCCAGTTCAACATCTGCCGTTGAAAAGCTAGTCAGGGTGCTATGCTGCTATGAGTTGTGGGATGAGGGCGACCACAACCAGGCCGTGGAAATCGCTTCCAGCATTGAGAACTTTGAGCCTCCTACTGTGGTATCTATGCTGGGTGGTCGGTGGTTTCAAGTGAGTGGTACCGAGTTTGTAGGGGGGCTGCCTACTTTCTATGAGGACACCCTTGGTTTCCGCGCTTACGTCTACGATGAGATGGACCGCATTGAACGCCTGATCAACTTCAATAATGACTATCGTTCAGCGTTCCTCCAGGCCAGCGGCCTGAACGAGATCGTTATGGTGGCGCGTATGGTCGAGTTGGTCGATGACGATCCTGAAAAAGAGGGCCTGCTGTGCGCTTTGCACGAAAGAACACCAAAGGCAATAGAGATATTTAGCGAGTTGATCAAACCCGCCGGCCACATCTTTCGGATAGGCAAAGATGTTTGGATAAATAAGGGCGCACCCGAGATAACTGTCAAGATTACCGAAGAAATGGAGCATTGGTGGGAACAGCCATGCGTCAATCCGTTTGATCGGGAAGATGGTTGGCGCGAGCTTATTTACAGGCGCAACGATGTGACACACAAGTACTTCTCCGTCCCGCGGGACTGGGCGCAAGGAGCCCTGGGATTTGTCCGCGCCAATGTCGAATATCTCTGGGGACCTTGCTCTGATGGCTTCAGGACGGAGGCTATGAAGTGGTCTGAACTGTGCAATCTTACTGGACTTGGAGAGGTCTTGCCTCCCAGTCTTTGCAAATAGGAGACCTAAACTGACGAAGGAGGAATCCCGATGACCCAATACTTGTTGGCAGCCGAAGCTGATCACATACAAGACCTTCTCTTCCGCTCCTCGCAGTTGCGCGAGGTGGTAGGTGGAAGCCAGCTGCTGAGCCGTTTCTGTGAATACGAAGATGTAAAACGCGAAGAAGACAAGGGGGTACTCCACCTGCTGAGTGACAGATTAGGAATTATGCCCGAAGTCGTCACCAGCGGCGGCGGCAGATTCCGCATAACCTTCGAGACCGAAAGCGCGGCCCACCAGTTTGGTGCAGCGCTAGCGGAGGCCTACTACCGCGCCACCGGAGGTACGCTCACCGTGGCCGAGCCTGTCGCAGTTACTGATGACTCCAAGCCAGCGTGGAAAGAGGCCAGCGAGACGGCCGGCGAGAGGTTGCGCCGGGCCAAATGCGGCGGTCCGCCTGTGGCAACGCATCACATTCCCTACATTGCCTTCTGTGAATCCTGCGGTGTCGGGCTGGCCGAGACTCACGAAGCGCGGTTCTCTGAAGAAGATGGCCACTACCTCTGTCCCGCTTGTATCGACAAGGCCACTGAACGAGAGAAGAAGAGCAAGGAAGGCTTCCTCAAGAAGTTCTACGACCAAGTGCCGGGTGCATCCGCACTGAGCTGGCCCGAGGATGCCGACGATGTGGCTCAATACGACCCACGAGGTTACGTCGCCTACATCGTGGCCGACGGCGACGGTATGGGCCGGGTGTTCGGAAAGTGCGACAAAAGCCAGTCCACGATGCTCTCCCGGGGGATGGATGACGCACTGCGGGAGGCCCTGGCGGAGCCGACTCGGCGGTTTTTGAGGAATAGCGCTGCCAATCAGAACCCCCACCTCGTCCCAGTGCTCCCGCTCATTCTGGGCGGCGACGATCTCTTTGCGCTGGTTCCCGCCCACTGGGGGTTGGACTTTGCCCTGCGTCTGTGCCGCACGTTCCAGCACGCTATGACACAATGGGCCCACAATCACAGCATCCCGCACGAGATCACGATGTCCGCCGCGGTGGTGATCTGCAAGGCCAACTACCCCTACTACCTCGCCCATCAGATCGGTGAGGAGCGGCTAAGCGAGACCAAGAGGGCGGTCAAGGCCCTGGCCGCCGAAGGGCTGCGTCTTTCGGCGGTAGATTTCGAGGTCGTGCTGGGCAGCCAGGCTGCGCCCCGTCGGCAGACCAACAAGTGGCGACCTACACTATGTCCCTACTGGGTGACGACCGAGACCAAGAACAAAGTGCCCGACGGATGGGGTCTCGCCCTAGACCAACTACTGGACTGGCGTCATCGACTAGTTGGTACGCCTTCGCGGCGCCGCTCCCAGCTACGGGAGCACTTCGACCGAGTGCCACCGGATGGGTGCGCCGATCGCTGGGACGAAGACCTACAGCACATCTTGGCGCGCATCGAACGGGATTGGACACGAAAGGACGAAGAACAACATCCCGTGCTCAAGTCACTGGATGAACTGGGGGGCCTCAATCTCGAGGATTGGCACGCGCTCGAGCGTAGAAACGACGAGTCCTCCTGGCATGGCCATGCCATGCCCGACCTGTTGCGGGCCTGGGATTGGACGTGGGATCTGGATTACCCGCCGATTGCGTATGAAGGAGGCGAACGATGAGTCTGGAGTTGACTTTTGAGATCGAGATGACGTCGGACTATCACGTCGGCGCTGGCTATGGCAGGGGAACCGAGATTGATTCTGCCTTGCTGCAGGACGCCGACGGGGTGCCAGTGCTGCGCGGCACGGTGCTCAACGGCTTGCTGCGTGACGCTCTGTGGCACCTACTGCAGCAAGCACCGATGCGACAATGGCGGAGCTGTCAGGAATCGGGTCTGGACAAAAACGAGACGGACGAGCGCTACTGCGGCCAGTACAACGTCGGTGATGCCGAATCCTGCCCGATATGTCGCGTGTTCGGCACGCCGCGCACGATGAAGCGCTGGCGCGTCGGCTCAGCGCGTCCGGTGAAGCAAGAGCGCCTGGCGACGACGAAGTATAAGGCCCAAGAGACGGCCACCCAGCGGGTGATGCGGGTGCGGGTTAATCCTCGCACGCGGCGGGCCGCGCCGCACAAGCTCTTCTCTGAGGAGCAGGGCGGCCAACTAACCTTCACCTTCACCACTACCTGCCCTGCCGAGGGCAAAGTGGCATTGGACGAGGCGGCGCTGCTGGTCGCGGCGGCCCGCTTCGTGCGCCAACTGGGCCGCTCCCGTCGGCGAGGGCAGGGCGAGTGTCTCTTCTCACTGGTAGAGGTCAAGGGTGTTGATCTAGGCGAGGACCCACAGGAAACGCTCCTAGACCGTTTTGAGAAGCACTGGCTGAAGGGTAAGCCGGAGGCTCTGGCTCAAGCCGAGTATCGTTCTCTGGAGAAGGGCCGCAAGGAGTCCGAAGAAAGAGAACGGGTGCGCCTGCGGGTGTTGATCCGCCTCGATGAACCGCTGATCATCGCCAAGCGGGCCTCGGCCGGTAACCAGTTCCATACTCAACTGGCGATACCTGGAAAGACGCTGTGGGGCGCACTGGCCGCACGAGCCGCCGAGCGCTTCGATCTAGAAGACCCGGTGACGTACGATGCTTTCATCGATCTCTTCCTACGGGAATCTGTGCGCTTCCCCACCCTCTACCCGCTTTTGCGGACTAAGGGGGGCAACTTCCAACTTGCTGCTTCCGTGCCCTGCGACGGGTTCGCTTGCAAGGTCTACCGCGAGCATCCCATCCAATGGGGCATCCAAGGTGAGGATCAGACCAAGACGTGCCGGAAATGCCAAGAACAAGGCCAAGAAAGCGCGGTCAAAGCGGTGCGGGGCAAATTCCTCCCTCTGCGAGAGCACAATCTAAGACCCTTTGAGCCGGAGAAGCGTAGTGAGATGCACATCCGCGTCGATCCGGAGAGCGGGCGCGTGAAGGAGGGCCAGATCTTCGAGTACGAGGCGCTGGAGGCGGGGCAGTACTTCGCCGGTGAGATGACCTGCATCGACGAGGATGCCTGGGAACTGCTCAAAACGCTGACCGATCTCGAGGAGGAGACATCCGTCTCCCTGCGCCTGGGAAAGGCCACGCGCCGGGGCTACGGGAAGGTGACACTGTGGCTACAACAACCGGACGAGGATAACGAACCATCCATCTGGATCCAGCAGCCACTTGGCGAGCGTATAGAAGAGAGCAAAGACAGTCTGACCTTAACACTCCTGACCGACGCCGTCGTGACCGACGCCTGGGGCCGCTTCATCACCGGATTCGATGAAACGTGCCAGTGCGGTAAGGACGAGTCCGAGTGCCAGTGTAAATGCGAGTGGCTGAGCGACACGCTGGGCTTCGACGTTCAGGTGGTGAAGGGGTGTGCCTTCGCCGCCACGCACCTGGTGGATGGTTTCAACACCAAGCTGCGCTTGCCCCGCTGGCGCGACGTAGCGCTGACCGCGGGATCAACTGTGCAGCTGAAGATTCTGGATGCACCGAAGGACGGGCTGCTGGACGCTCTGGCTCAGATCGAGCAGGAGGGCATCGGCCTGCGCAAGAACGAGGGCTGCGGTCAAGTGGCGTTCAACCATCCTATACATACCAACTGCGCGGGTTTGACTGACACGCAGATCGAGATCCCTTCCGAGGTGGACTTGGCCATGAGAGGCGATACGGACGAGGGCGCCAAGGCGAAATTCCGTGAAGATTGGGCAGAGTATCTGGAAGATCAGCAATGGGACCAATGCAAGGCCATCCGTTTCCTGGGGTTGGCCCGCTGGCTGGACGCCCATCGCCACGAGCCTATCGATGTACTGCTGGGGAAGATGGATGCGCTGGGCGAACCCGATGAACTGCTGATCGAACGCATCGGCGGTGTGGAAGAACACGGTGATAGAGAAATCGCCAACCCACTGGCCGACGAGAAATGCTTCGGGTTGATCAAAAAGATGGTGAATCGCCTGCAAGAGAAAAACGCGACGCATCGACCACTGGGCGTCCGCATACTGGCTGACCGGCTGGCCGAGGCTGCCAGCGAGAGGGAGAGAGAACGATGATGTATCGAGTAATCACTGGGATACTGAAGGCCCGCACCGCCGTCCACGTGGGCAGCGGTGAGGGGAACGAACTCGCCGATTTGCTCTTGCGGCGCGACACGGAGGGAAACATCCTCATCCCGGGCACGGCTATCGCCGGGGCGCTGCGCTCGATGCTGACCCGATTGGCACCTCGGTTGGGCAGCGACGTGTGCGTGGAGCTGCTGCCGCCGAAGAAGCGCGAAGAGCGAGACGAAGACGAGCAGAAGGGTTGCACTTGTTCCATCTGTCGGCTCTTCGGCGACGTAGAGCCCAGCGACGAGACACCCGCCAGGGGGGGAGAAGAGAAGGAAGGATACAGCGCCGCCTCCCGCCTGCTGGTCTTCAACGCTTGCCTGATCGACGATGGAAGCGCCGAGACGCTGGTGCGGGACGGCGTGGGCATCAACCGGGCCAGTGGCGCGGCGGCGCGGGCAACGGGAGCCAAATTTGACATGGAGACACTGCCTGCCGGAGCCGAGTTCGCGCTGCGAATGGAGCTGCGGGAGCCGAGATATGCGACGGAGGAGGAAATCGAAGCGGATCAGCGATTGCTGGCGGTGGCCCTGGCCGAGTGGAAAGAGGGCCGCGCCCACCTGGGCGGCGACGTGGCCCGCGGCCTGGGCGCTTTCAAGCTCGAAGAAGTGGAGTACAAAGAGCACGATCTCGATGATCCCGATGGGCTGATGACCTTCTTGAGGGAGCCGCGACCGTGGGAGGAAGCGGAAGACGTGGAGGACTGGCTTAAGAAGCGACTGGATGGCGCCATCCAAGACACCGTGGAGGAGGATAATTTGCCGGCAGACGTCGCCGCACTGCCGGTCACGCTGGGTTGGGCTGAGTGGACGTTCACGCTCCAGGCCGAAGGCCCTTTCTTGACCAACGACGCCACGTCGTCTGGCATGAGCGGCTTCGACCACGCGCCGCTTCTGGCGACAGGGGGCGACTGGACCAACCCCGTCCTGCCGGGTTCCAGCCTGCGCGGGGTGCTCCGCTCCCACGCCGAGCGCATCGCCCGCACGCTGGTGACCCATCAAGCGATAGAGAAACACTCACCCCAGGAGAGAAAGAAACGGGCGAGACACTTCCGAGGACACTGTCCAGCCTGCGACCCGCTGGCGCAGCGCCGAAAGCCCGAGGAAGAATCCACCGCACTGGAGAGCTGCGACAGCTTGCTGCGCTACGAAAAAGTCATTAGCGAAAACGAGGAAATTGTGCCAGAGCAGCTCTGTCCGGCTTGCCGGCTCTTCGGCAGCACACGGCGGGGCAGCCGACTGATCGTCGAGGATGCACCTTACTGCGGCGAAGAGTTGCCCGTCTACAAGATGCTCGACTTCCTGGCGGTCGATCGCTTCACCGGCGGCGGCGCCGAGGGCTTCAAGTTCGACGCGCTGGCGCTGTGGAAGCCGACGTTCGAGGCCCGGATCTCCCTGGAGAACCCCGAGGACTGGGAGTTGGGTTGGCTGACCCTAGTCCTGCGGGACCTGGCCGAGGGCTGGCTGCGCGTCGGCTTCGGCGCGTCAAAAGGCTTTGGGAAAGTGACAGTTACCGGGGGCACGCTGCGGCAGGGCAGGCTGGACCCCGCGCGGGCAACATCGGGACAATCGAGCATCTTTGTCGTGGACGAGATATCTTTTGACAATCCGGCCCTGTTGGAGGAGCAGCACCTCTGGGTGGCGGCGTTCAACAAACACGTGTCCTGGGAGAGACCAGAAGGAATGCATCTACCTGCCGACAACTACTTCGGCGTGGTAGACGATGTTTATGGAGGTGAAGCGCAATGAGCCGCGAGCGACGGGCTGTGGACTTCAAAGCATTGATCGAGCAGATGGATAGAGAGCAGATATCCGCAGGACAGTGGCCGACCGTGGTCGGCGGGAAGTGCGCCGAGGGCGAGATGGTGGACTGGCTAAAAGACCTTGATCTCTCCGGCATGCCGATTCGCATCTGGTCGTTCACCGACCACTGCACCATCAACGATGACGGACCGCCGCAGACTGTCAAGCATCTGGAGCGTGCGCGCATCTTCGGCGCAGGCGGCGATCTGGATATGCGCCGCGACGGAGACCGTTTTCACTGGCGCTACGTGGGGAAGGCCGAGTATGCACCAAAATATGAAGGGAAACAGAATCTGGAATGGCCCGGAACTGACGTCAGTCCGATATATTGCCGCGAGCGCGAAGCGCTGCTGTGGGGCACGCGGAAGAAGGAGCAAGGGCAGTGGTTCGAAGACCGCGTGGCCGGAGCCGATCTCACTTACTTTGCGAAGACGCCAGCGCTCCTCGATCAGGTGGAAGAACGCGTGAAGGTCAAGTTCTGGGAGTACACCCAGGCCGGGCGGACGCTGGCTATCTGGCTACTGGGGCTTGTAAGGTACGAGGAGGAGAAGAATGACTGATGATGGACGCATCAAGTGGTTCAATCCGGACAAGCGATACGGCTTCATTGAACGCGGAGGAGAAAAAGACGTCGTCTTTCTCCACATCTCCGAATGGAAAGGATTGGACACGCCCCAGGAACGTCAACATGTGACCTTCAAGGTCGAGAAGACGCCCAAGGGCTTCCAGGCGGTGGACGCCCGACCAGCCGAGGAGAGGCCGAGGGAGCCGGGGGACTTTCTCAACCCCTATAACTTCGTGCGCCCTGTGTCCGGAGCCCGGCCCGAGAAGCACGAAAAGAACGTCCTGGGCGACGCACCACCGCCGCCCCACGACCGCTACGTGGACGAGATGCTCACCGGCCAACTGACCTGCAAGGTGACCGCCGTGACGCCGCTGTTCGTGTCGGATTCCCACGAGATAAAGGGCAAGAGCGGCGAGCATCGCTCCTTCCGCTTCTTCGAGTACGACGGCGAGCCGGCCCTCCCGGCCAGCAGCCTGCGGGGCATGGTCCGCTCGGTCTTCGAGGCGGTGACCAACTCCTGCTTCGCCGTCTTCGACGCCGAGCGGCGGCTCCAGTATCGCGAGGTGCCTCGTTATGGGAACCGGGTGAAGGGCAACCCCGGCATCGTGCGCAAGATGGCGGAACCAGACACGGACGGTCGCCCGGCTATCGATGGCGTGATCGAGCTCTGTCAGGCCGCTCAGGTGGGTGCCTACTACGAAGGGCGGGAGCGCTGGAAGAACGCACTGGGTCGAAAGCCCAATGGCAGCCCTTGGCGCACCGACGACCTGGCCGTCGCTCGCGCCAAGCGTAGCGAGCAACGTTGGCTTGTGCAGGAGATCGCCGAGACGAAGGAAGGGCTCAATCCGCTCGAGCCCGACGAGGAATACATCGAGGGCTGGCTCAAGATTACCGGTCGAGGGGAAGACACCAACAAGCGCAACGAAGCTCTGTTCCTGGATCCCGCCCTACACGGGAGCGAGGGGAAGATCACCTTTAGCCACGATGTACAGGACAATTATGACGCTGTCCTGAAGAGACAGCACGAGATGGAAGAGACACCGGTGAATTTGCCGTCCGACCGTTTGCGAAAAGGCGACTTGGTCTGGGTGGACGTACAGAATGGGACATCCCGCGCCCGTCGGGTAGCGCGTGTGCAGATCCCGCGTGTTCCATATCGGCGCGCTGTCGGCGAGTTGCTTCCCAAGCATCTCCACCCTTGTAGTGAGTACGAAGAACTCTGCCCCGCCTGTCGTGTCTTCGGCTGGGTGCGTCAAATAGAAAGGGGCGAGGAGATATCACCGAAGAAACGCACGGCCTATGCCGGCCGCGTTCGCCTCACACACGGTGAACTGCAGGAGGAGTGTGGGAACTTCAACGCCACGCTCGCTATCCTCTCCAGCCCCAAGCCCACCAACACCCAGTTCTACCTACTGAAGAACGGCCAGCCCGACGGGCGCGTGGACTACGATAGCCCGGGCGCTCAACTGCGCGGCCGCAAGGTCTACCGCCACCATGGCGACCATCCCAGCACGTATGCTGGCGGGGAATATGAGTACACACGGGTCAACGATGTGAATGATGTCCAAAACCGCTCCGTGCGGGGCGTGCTGGACAATGGGGCCATCTTCAAGTTTGATTTGGAATTCGAGAATCTCCACCCACTCGAATTGGGGGCGCTCCTCTGGTCGCTGAAACTCGGAGAAAACATGCACCATCGCTTGGGCTACGGCAAGCCCCTGGGTTTCGGCTCGGTCAAGATCGAGATCACGGATTTGAGAACCTTGGAACCAACGGAACGATATGGCCCGTCCTTCGGTGACGGCTGGCACGAGCGGAAGGAAGACAAAGATCTCTGGATCGCGATGTTCATCCGGGCGATGCGGAGTCTCTATGGGGAGGCTTTCGACGACGTACTGAAGGAGATGCACGCTCTGCTCTCCGAACCGCCGCTGGAGGCGATTCACTACCCGCGAACGACTAACGTGCCGACGGAGGAGGGCGAGAACTTCAAGTGGTTCGTGGGCAACACGCGCAAACACGGCCCGCACATCACGCTGGCGCTCGCCCATCAGGACGAGGGACTGCCTGTGATGGACGAACGTGGGCGCATTCAGCGGTGACAGAGGTAATCAGTGCCCTACGCCATCGACTTCCCCATTGGGAACACCGATCACCCGCCGCCGCCCAGGCTCTACAATGCCCTCTATGCTAACCTGCTGGACTCTGGCGAAAATGAGTAACTTGAGCACGGGACGCATCCTGAGTAGAATAGGCAAAAAGCCATTCTACCGGTTCCAACAGGAGGTCATCCCATGCTCACCCGTATTTTACACCATTCCGAGAGATTATGCACCTTTCTCAACCAGTTAGACGTCGAACTCAGTCAACCACAACGCCGCCATATTCTGAACATGACCGATGCACTGTTGGTCTGCGAAGACAAGAAGACCTTGGCGGCGCTCCAGTGGCAGTTTGTCGAAGCGCCCAATGCTTCCAATATGGCCGACTTTCTACGCATCAGTCCCTGGCAAGCTCAGGATGTACGTGCTGCACTGCATGCTCATCAAGTAACCTGGCTCATTGCCGAAGCGGAGCGCATCAGTGTGCCCAAGGTCATCTACATCAACATCGACGACTCCCTCGGAGAGAAAGACAAGGGCACACGTCATCTGGAACCGGTGGCTTGGTTCTTCGACCACAGCGAAAGCACCAAGACCAAACCCCGCTACAAGAATGCCTTTTGCTACGTGGCCTGTACCATACGAGTTGGACCAAACGTAGCCACCGTCGACTTGCAGCTCTATCCGCGGGAAAAGACGGTGCGCTGGCTCAATCGGAAGCGGCCCAAAGAACAGCGTATTCCTTTTCGCACCAAGTACCACATCGCCCGCCAAATGCTGGTCGAATTGCATCCTCTCCTGCCCAAAGGATGGTAGGTGTATGTCCAATTCGACAGTTGGTACGCTTCCCGACGCTTGATCAAGTATGCCCGCCGCCACAGGTGGCATGTCACTTACGGACTCAAATGCAATCGCGGGTTGAACGGCAAACGCATCGACACACACGCCCAGACACTCGGTCACCGGTGGTATACGCGAGTAGGCGTGACCACTGCGGACAGGGACAAACGAACCTACTATGTGCGGCGGCTGGATGGCCGTTTAGCCCAAGTCCCCTACGATGTCCGCGTTTACTTCTCGAAAAGGCACCCCAAGGAGAAATCCCCGGCGTACATCGATTGTACGGATCTCGCTTGCTCGGCCAAACAGGCCTTGCAGGGATGCACCTGGCAGTGGTCATGCGAAACCGTCAACTTCTATCTCAAGACGCAGTTGGGCCTGGAAGACTTCCGCGTCCATTCCTGCGAGGCGGTGGACAAGTACATCGTCGTCGTCCATCTGGCTTGGGCCTACGTCGAGCACCGGATTGCTCGGAAACGCTCCGCTCAGATCAGGACGTACGGCGACATTATCCGGCAGCATCGGGACGAGCACGCCATCGATTGGCTGAAGGGAGCCATCAAGATGGCTATCGAAACCGGCGACACCGGCCTGGTTCTCGAGCGATTCTTGCGCCTGGAACCACGGCCAGATTAGTCTCCGATTGCCTGCCAGCGTGTGAAGCGCCTGGGTTCAACCTGAGGCCAAACCCCGGTCGCTTTCGCACACCTCCACGTGATCAGCAAACGACCATCTCTTGGGTTGTTAAAGAACTTTTTCGCCAATGTCCAGTAATCTATCGAAGCCTCAACGCCAGCGAGTTGAACCAGGCCCAAGTGTGGCAACTCAACGCATTGGCTGATTACGCTGAATCCTGCGGCACAGGACGCAAGACCACCCATGGTTTGGGGCAGACACGGAGGCTTCGTCCCGGGCGATGATAGTGACGTCAAACCACACTTTGCAGGTCAAGGTGTAGGCTGACCATCTGGCAGTGCGAGTACTGGACATAGTGTACGTATAAAAGGTAGGTTAGGAATACATGGACATTCTACAATTGGCTAAAGATGCATTAGAAGCAATCCAACAAATGCAGCCGGGTATAGAGTCAGCAGCCAAGGTGACAACTGCTCTCACAACGATCGGCTCTACTGGAGTTAAGCTACTTGAACGTGGCAAGAATCTCTATACCTATCTTGTTGGCAGGCTCAAAGACGGCGAGGCAGAAAAGCAAAAGCCCACAACGGTTGAGCCTAAAGAAGATGTCGCCATCTTGGTGGACATTAACCGCCGCCTACTTCAGGATGTAGCTCAATACCTGCATACTCAGGGTATTGACGCCAACTTGATCATCGTTACCAATGACCCAGCGTATAGTTCTCAGGTTCGCTTCTTGAGTGTCGAGGATTCTGAGGAATGGGAGACGCTGGTGCAAGACTTTAACCAAGCAATCAACGTGATCAAGCACACAGTAGGGAGTGCACGGTTGCACTTTTTCCTATCCACGCCATTACCCATTGCCTTTGGCCTGGGCAGTGTCTGGGGAACCGTTGACGAGGCTACGGTCTACCACTGGGAGAGAGGCACATATCATCCAGTGATGAATATCTCCCGCCAACTGCGCCAATGATCGTCGTCGGTACATCTCTTAAAGTAGACCAATGCCCACCACCCTAACCTTCCCCCTCCCCCCCAACCAAGCCAAAGCCCTCCCCCCCTACCCCGGCCGGGCCTTCCACGCTCTCTTCTACCAATGGCTCGCACTGGGCGACTATAGCCTGT
>JAXHUO010000023.1:44032-66678 GCA_034189605.1 Chloroflexota bacterium | reverse complement strand
CGTGGTTGCTCTCGACATTTGTCCGTCCTCCTTTGGGGTTGTCCCCTATTCTACTCTGGAGGGCATACCGGACAAGTGTCCTAATTTTCCGTCCCCTTACGGGGATTGGGGTCTTTCGGAGTTACAGCGATCCCGTTGTTGCCTCTGTCGCCGAGGAAACGTTTCCGTCCCCTTACGGGGATTGGGGTCTTTCGGAGGGGGAACTCGCTCTGCTGGCGGAACAGTGCGGTTACAGTTTCCGTCCCCTTACGGGGATTGGGGTCTTTCGGAGAGGTAAAAAAATGGACGGAGCAAAGGGAGTAGTGTTGGTTTCCGTCCCCTTACGGGGATTGGGGTCTTTCGGAGTGTCCAGCCGGTCCATCAGCCGGAGGATGGAGTTGAGTTTCCGTCCCCTTACGGGGATTGGGGTCTTTCGGAGCAAAATGACCGTCGGCGCCCCGGTCACCACTACGGTGGGTTTCCGTCCCCTTACGGGGATTGGGGTCTTTCGGAGCCGGCCCAAGCCCCCCGGCCCAAGCCCCCAGTCCTTTGTTTCCGTCCCCTTACGGGGATTGGGGTCTTTCGGAGCCGGCCACTGGCGCCGCGACCATCATCGAGTCCAAAAGTTTCCGTCCCCTTACGGGGATTGGGGTCTTTCGGAGTTGATGGGGAATACGTTGGGGATTTCAGCATGATCGTGGGTTTCCGTCCCCTTACGGGGATTGGGGTCTTTCGGAGAGACGACATTGTTGTGCGAGACCCTGTCTTGCATACGGTTTCCGTCCCCTTACGGGGATTGGGGTCTTTCGGAGAGAACAATGGTTATCAGACTGCGTTATATTGCTATTGGGTTTCCGTCCCCTTACGGGGATTGGGGTCTTTCGGAGCCACTGTCGACCTCGGTCCCAGACGACATTGTTGTGTTTCCGTCCCCTTACGGGGATTGGGGTCTTTCGGAGCGTCGAAGAGCCCAAGAAAAAGGTTAGGGGCATCAGATTGTTTCCGTCCCCTTACGGGGATTGGGGTCTTTCGGAGCAAGGGCTATCGGGTTGAGGTAACCGAAGTACCCGGTGGGTTTCCGTCCCCTTACGGGGATTGGGGTCTTTCGGAGTGAATGTGTTTTATTCGGTGTTGTAGGAGGTCTAGTAGTCGGTTTCCGTCCCCTTACGGGGATTGGGGTCTTTCGGAGTGGTAGGCTGGTCGAGATCACCGCCGAGATAATCAGTTTCCGTCCCCTTACGGGGATTGGGGTCTTTCGGAGGGTAGCCATCAAACCCACATAAGGAGGTGCACGATGGGTTTCCGTCCCCTTACGGGGATTGGGGTCTTTCGGAGATAACCTACACAGGGCACGAATGTTGGTACCATTGGGTGTTTCCGTCCCCTTACGGGGATTGGGGTCTTTCGGAGTTCGATCAATAATCCCTGGG
The DNA here is from genome assembly GCA_034189605.1 of Chloroflexota bacterium. Classification (GTDB taxonomy): domain Bacteria; phylum Chloroflexota; class Anaerolineae; order B4-G1; family B4-G1; genus JAUWNP01. Next base: position 65,269 of record JAXHUO010000023.1, on the reverse strand, counting down.
CTGACTCCGGGGGATGTCAGTTTCCGTCCCCTTACGGGGATTGGGGTCTTTCGGAGTGGATATTAAAGAGGTGGTCCAAATCGCCAGGGAGACAGTTTCCGTCCCCTTACGGGGATTGGGGTCTTTCGGAGAAAAAAAATGGATAAAATGAAAGCAAAGGCGATGCTCGGTTTCCGTCCCCTTACGGGGATTGGGGTCTTTCGGAGTTGGGCCGCTGATTTTTGTTCGTTGGCATAACATATAGTTTCCGTCCCCTTACGGGGATTGGGGTCTTTCGGAGGGTACAGGTAGGTAAAGAAGAAGCAGCAATTGCTGAGTTTCCGTCCCCTTACGGGGATTGGGGTCTTTCGGAGAGCATTTTGTGCCACCCCCATATATGGAGGTTTCCAACTATTTTCCAAACCCCCCAATCCCAACATATAGTGGTTGGAGAGTATCTCTCTTGTATATCCTCAAATCCAGTCATTTTCACATTCTGTGACACGTCCCTCTCCGATTGCCTTTAATCTTTTACTATTGTATACTATCTGGCACAATTTGTCAAATCGGAGAACCGATGAATATTGTCTCATGTCTACTACTCTACCCTTGGCGCACGCTTTTGGCCCTGGCCGCCGTCTACGACCTGCCGGCCCACCACCGCCACCCCAAAGAGCAGGTGGCCCGCAAACTGAGCGCTGCCATCCACTCCCGCCTCTCGCAGACCCTCGCATCGCTGGACCAGGACAGCCGCGCGGCTCTCAGAGCCCTGCTCCAGGCTCGCGACCTCGCCCTCCCCAGGCCCGACTTTATCGCCCGCTTCGGACCTCTCAACCCCTATCGCCCCTGGCAACTCCATGCCCCGCCGGCTCCCTGGCCCACACCCCCCTCCCCCGCCGCTGCCCTCCTCCACCACGGCCTGGCCTACTCCCTCAACCTGGGCACCCGCCAACGTCCCCTCCACGTCGTCCTCCTCCCACACGACCTGCGCGCCGCCGTCGCTGCCAGCCTGGACCTTCCCGCCCTGCCCCCAACCCCGCTGGCGGACTTGCAGACCCGCAAACTTGCAGACCTGCAAACTTGCAAACTTGCAGACTCGCCCGACATCAATGCCGACCTGTTCGCCTTCCTCTCCCTCCTCAACCGCCAGGACTATCCCGTACGTCACGGCCGCTGGCTGCCGCCCCGCGCTCTGCAAACGCTCAACGACCACCTCCTGCCGCCCGACGACCTGGGTCCCGGCCGCAGCGAACTCCAGACCGCTCGCATTCCCTTCATCCACTACCTGGCCGAACGGGCCGGGCTGGTCGGCATCACCGGCGGTTGCCTCAAACCCACCCTGATCGCCCAGGAATGGCTGGCCACCCCGCGCCCCCAGCGGTTGCGTATCCTCTGGGACGCCTGGCGCGAGCCCAGCGCCGCCAACCGCGCCCTCTGGCGGCGCTACCGGTTGCCCGCCCTTCAGGAAGATGACGATCCACTGGCCCGCTTCCATGCTCTGTTGGAAGCGCTGGCCGCTTGTCCAGTTGGCTCCCTGGCATCCCCGACCGACCTGCTCGACCGTCTGACCGAGCGTGACCCCTCCCTCCTGCGCCCACAGACCACCTACGCTGCCTGGGCCGCGCTCGCCCCAGGCGACCGCGCCGGCTTTGAGGATCGCGCCCGCGCCACCCTGCTCGCCCTGATCACTGGCCCCCTGGCCTGGTTCGGTATTATTGAGCGAGTCAGCGAATCGGCGAGTCAGCGAGACAGCGAACCGGCGAGTCGGCAAGACAGCGATCCTCCCCTGGTCTCCTTGTCCCCCCTGGGAGCCGCCCTCCTCGGCCGTGACGACGGCGCGTGGCTCACCGACCCCACACCAACGCCGCTACGCGTCGCTCCCATTCTCGAGCAGGAAACCGAGGAACCCACCATTCTGCTGGACACCTCTCCAGGATTCCCGCTCCTCGACCGTTTTGCCCTCGAAGCCATTGCTCCACCCGATCACGTCGCGCCGACCCCGGGCGACGCCGTAGTGCCCGGCCGCTATCGCCTCACCCGTCCCCGTCTCCTCCGCGCTCTTCAGCGCGGCCACACCGTCGAGGGCGTGCTCAACTTGCTCGAACGGGCCTCCGGCGAGCCGTTGCCCGCCCCGCCGCTGGGCGCGCTCTACCGCTGGGCGGACGAGTTCGACCGACTCACCATCCGCCAGACCGTCCTGCTCCAGACCCGCGCCCCAGGTCTACTGCGCGACCTGGCCAGCCAACGTCACATCCGCCAGACACTGGGCAAGACGCTCAATACCCACACCATCGAGGTGCGCGCCGACCGGCTGGACGCACTCTTGCGCCGCCTGGCCCGGCGCGGTATCTTTCCCCACCTCGACCTGCCGTCCACAGACGCCCCTCCCGCGCTCGCGGGGGAGGGGGCTGAGGGCCAGGCCGAACGCGCCGCCATCGCCGCCGCCCTGCGCATCTATGCTCACCTGGCCGACACCCTGGGCCTCCCCACCCGTCCCGCCTACGCGCTGGCCCGCCGCTGGAGCACGGGACTACCCCTGCCCCTGCGCGACACCGTTGACCAAACGGTAGAGCGAACACTGGAGGCCTTGCACCGCGCTGCCCCGCCGGAGATGGAGGATCGCCTGCCCAAAGCGACCGGCCCGCTGCTGGAATCGCTAGAGGCCGCCATCCGGGAACAGACCACCGTAGAGATCGAGTATTATACCGCCGGGCGGGCCCATCACACCACACGCCGCGTAGAGCCGCTGCGGTTAGAGTGGCGCGGCGACGTGGTCTACCTCATCGCCTACTGCCACCTGCGGCAGGACCAGCGGGTATTTCGGGTGGATCGGATCGGGAGGATAGAGAATGGAGAATGGAGAATAGAGAATAGAGAATAGAGAATGGAGAATGGAGAATGGAGATCGTAAAAACTCTGCCCACGCATCACACTTGCCTTGCCATAACCAGGCAAAGCGTGTAGAATAGAACGCGTACCCGATCTTGCGCCAGTATACACCAATAGACCCAAAAGGTAAAACAGGAAAAGTGTAACCTTTCCTTAACGAAATTGCTACTATTTCCCCACTCCTCTCTGGACAGTTTTATAGTAAAATAGAATGGGGTAATCTGCCGAAAAAATGCAGGAATCAACTGGCCAGAAATCATCCCTCCAGGGGATAGGATATTGATCGGCAAAACGCTGGGCAAATACCACATCGTCGCACACCTGGGAAGCGGTGGCATGGCCGAGGTCTACAAAGCCTACCAACCAAGCCTCGACCGTCACGTCGCCATCAAAGTGCTTCATCCCTTCCTGGCTGACGATGAAGATTTTCTGGCCCGCTTCCAGCGCGAGGCGAGAGTCGTCGCGACGCTCCGTCATCCCAACATTGTCCAGGTCTACGATTTCGACTTTGCTCCGGAAGACAACGCCTATTACATGGTGATGGAGCTCGTTGACGGTTACAACCTGAAGGAGCGCCTCCAGGAGATGGCCCAGGAAGAGCAGAGACTGCCGCTGGAGGAAACGCGTCGAGTCATCACCGCAGTCGCTAATGCGCTGGATTATGCCCATCAGAGCGGAATGGTACACCGGGACATCAAACCAGCCAACATTATGTTCGCTCAAGATGGGCAGGTTATCCTCACCGACTTTGGCATCGCCAAAATAGTAAATGTCACCGGCCTGACGGCCAGCGGGGCGATGGTTGGAACGCCCGCGTACATGGCTCCAGAACAAGGCATGGGCCGAGTCGGGGATGAGCGGGCCGATATTTACTCGTTGGGAGTGGTCCTGTACCAATTGGTCACTAACCACCTCCCGTTCGACGCCGATACACCACTGGGCATCGTCCTCAAACACATCAACGCCCCCTTGCCAGCGCCCACCGCGTACAACCCCGACCTGCCTCCGGGCATCGAGGCCGCGCTCATACGTGCACTGGCCAAGGACCCCGACTCTCGTTACCAAACCGCCAAAGAATTCGCTGCCGATCTACAACGGACTATGGACGGCACATCCGGCGAGCCAATCTCACCGGAGACCAGCGTGGCAGCGGTGACCAGCGCGGCACCGGTGACTCTGTCGGACGACCCGGCCTATCGCACACCACCCACACCGTTTCCATCAATCGCCCCAGCCTACCACACGCCGCCCACACCGCCTCCGGCGGCCCGCTCAATTCATCTCAGCCGGCGATTGGTCCTTGTGCTGGCCGCCTGGCTGATCCTGATGCTGCTTGGCTGCACCGCGCTGCTGGCTACGGGGACACTGGAGCATCTACTCGTTGTCATGTTTCCACAATTGGGAACACCCACACCGGGCCTGGTCAGTACGCCCACACCCGACGACCCCGTCGCTACGCAAATTGCCGCGTTTGGCGCGGCGCTGGCTACCCGCGATGCGCTGGCCACCTACGAGGCCACCACAGGCGTCACGCCCACCCCACCACCTACCTCTACCCCCACCCCCACCCCCACCCCTACCCCTACCCCCAATCTGACCGCCACCGCCATAGCCGCATGCGTGTTCGATATGGAGATCGCCGACGACTGGCCAGTCTGGCCCGGAGTGCTTGCGCCGCGACAGCGATTCACCAAACGCTGGAGGATTGAGAATACGGGCACGTGTGTCTGGCCAGAGGGAGTCGAACTGGTTTTTGTGTCCGGCAGCGAACTAGAGGTCATAAAAGAGCCAGAGATAAAGCCACTCCCTCCAGAGGGGACTGCGGAAATTGAGATAACTCTGCGAGCACCGCCATATTATGGTAACTATACCAGCGGGTGGCGCTTGCAGGATAACACGGGTCACCCTATCGGAGAAAAGTTAGAGCTCACCTGCCGCGTAGGCTCGACGCCGACCCCCCAGCCGACAGCGACGCTCACCGCCACCCCCACGGCAGAGTTCACGCCGACGCCGATGGTGCCGCTCCATTTCTCAGTGCCAGTCATCGTGGATTGGCACAACATCCCCGACGACAGATGGTGGGCTCAGATAGGCCTGACCGCAGGGGGCGGGGATGGCAAATATCGCTACTATTTGAATTACATCAGCGAAGAAACAGAGTTCTTCAACGGCACATTTGAGTATGAGGGACGCAGATGTGCACCCTGGGTGGGCAAAGTAATCGTCACATCGGCCGGGGAAGAAAAAAGATGGACCGGCCAGATTCACTACCCAGGCGTGTGCCATTAATGACTCCCCTGCAAAAAGGGTGATTTTTAACGCAGAGACGCAGTTGATCGTCATTCTGAGCGTAGCGAAGAATCTCCTTCCCCTCTATGATTCGCCCCGGATTTTAGTAAAACTATACGAAATTCCTCACCGCCAACCAACCCCCACTCGCTATACTATAACTGACGTTATTACTCACCCTCCCGCAGGTTCTGACGGGTTTCCAACGCAAAAGCACATCCCAACGGCTATGCCAGCCTGCGCGTACAACAAATTGCAACCTGCGGGAGGATAAGCGACCACTAAAAATATGAGGAGTGCAATGAACACCAGACCTTCTGAGCCCCCTTTCATCCCCATCGCCAGGCCGCAACTGGGAGAAGAAGAAAAAGCGGCTGTTTTGGCCGTGCTCGATTCTGGCATGTTGGCCCAGGGCCAGCGCGTGGCCGAGTTCGAAGCCCATTTCGCCGAGTTATGCGGCGTCAAACACGCCGTGTCCGCCACCTCTGGCACAGCGGCACTGTGGCTGGCTTTGCTGGCCCACGGAATCGGCCCTGGCGACGAGGTCATCACCACGCCGTTCAGTTTCATAGCCTCGTCCAACTGCATCCTATACGTCGGCGCACAGCCGGTCTTTGTGGACATCGAACCCGACACCTACTTGATAGACGCCGCCGCCATCGAGGCCAAGATCACCGCACACACCCGGGCCATCCTGCCGGTGCACCTCTACGGCCAACCCTGCGATATGGCCGCTATCATGGAGATCGCCGGTCGCCACAACCTGTTTGTCATCGAGGACTCCTGCCAGGCCCACGGAGCCACCTTTGAGGGCCAACCGGTGGGCAGTTTTGGCACCGGTTGTTTTTCCTTCTATCCCACCAAGAACATGACGACCGGCGAAGGAGGCATCGTCACCACCAACGATGAGAACCTGGCCGAACGGCTGCGCCTGCTGCGCAACCACGGCCAGTCACGGCGCTACCAGCACGACATCCTGGGCTATCACTTTCGCACGACCGACATCCAGGCCGCCATCGGTCTGGTGCAACTGGAAAAACTACCCGCCTGGAACGAACAACGTATCGCCAATGCCCGTTACCTGAGCGAACGGCTGTCAGGCGTGCAGGTTCCCATCGTCCGCCCTGGCCGGTCTCACGTGTTCCACCAGTACGCCATTCGCGTCCCCGCTGGCCGGCAACCATTACAAGACCACCTGCAAAAACGAGGCATCGGCACCGCGATTCACTACCCGCGCCCCATCCACCACCAGCCAGTCTACCAGTCACTGGGTTACGACAACGTGCTGCCCCAGGCAGAAGCCGCCAGCCGAGAAATCCTCTCGCTGCCCATCCACCCGGCCCTCTCCCAATCCGACCGGGAGCGTATCGTGGCGGCCGTCAACAGCGTTACCACACCAACTTGATCCATTCTCCACTCTATCATCGAGTGGCAGGCGTGAGCAGCCTCATCACACCCAATACGAGGAGAAGCATTATGAAAATTGTACGCATAGGCATCATCGGTACCGGCACCATGGGCGAACGGCACTGTCGTGTCTGTTCCAACCTGCCCCGGGTCGAACTGGTCGGTATAGCCGACATGAACCAAAAACGTGGTCGCCAGATCGCTGACTACTATGATACCACCTACTTTCCCGATCATCGAGCCTTGCTTTCCCAACTGGACGCTGCCGTCGTCTCCGCGTCTACACCCGCTCACTATACCCTGGCCAGCGAATGCCTGGAACGTGGCCTGCACGTCCTGGTGGAAAAGCCAATCGCCGAGACCATCGAACAGGCTCAGCAAATGGTGCAAATGGCCGACGAGCGCGGATTGGTGCTGCAAGTCGGCCACATCGAACGCTTTAATCCCGCCTTCATCGAACTGAAACACGTCATCGAGGACATGCCCCTCATCGGCATCAACATGCGCCGGCTGAGTCCCTTTGATACCAGCAACACCGACGTAGACGTCGTCCGCGACCTGATGATCCACGATCTGGATCTGGCAGCAAACGCGGTCGGCACGGACATCCAGGCCCTCCATGCCTGGGGACGTTCCATCAACACCGGCGTAGATCACGCCGTGGCCAGCCTCTCTTTCAAGGGTGGCCCCATCGCCACCCTGTTCGCCTCCCGTGTCACAGAACAAAAGGTCAGAGCCATCGAAGTCATCGCTGAAGGGGCCTACGTCGAGGCTGACCTGCTGAACAAATCAGTCCTGGTGCACCGGCGGACCTTCCCCCAGTATCTTGACAATCACAACACCACCAAGTACCGCCAGGAGAGCGTGATTGAGCGCATCCACGTCCCCATGTTCGAGCCTCTGATGCTGGAACTGCGTCACTTTACGGACTGCGTGCGCGAAAACCACCCCAGCCAGGTGCCGGGCACTGATGGCCTGCGCGCTTTGCAACTGGCCGAGGCCGTCGTCAACGAGATAGCACACCCTCTGAGCGGATAGCCCCCTTCACTTTTCCCCCCCACTCTACCGCTGACGGGCGTGAGTGATCGCTAGCAGCGACGCGACCACCACGCCCGCCGCGCCTCCAAAAGCCCCTGATGATTACCCCCATGTCCGAAAGACCTCCGAGGTTTCACTCGCTGCAACAAAACAGCCCGCATTTTGCCCTCGACACGCGGTGCTTTGACACATCACTTGCCCAAAACCTCAGAGGTCTGAGGTGTCGGTGAACTTGGGGGTAATCACCAATAAAAGCCCCCTTGACACTTTAACCAGTTTTTAACATCTTCGCTACCCGTCCACTACTCATATCTCGTACAATAATGATGCCCGATTCAATGCTGTATGTCATCCTGTGGAGAGATAAAATCACCATGAGAATGCGTCTTCCGGTAACCATACTTGTTATCTGGCTCTTTCTGTTCTACAACGTAGAGCGACTGAGTGAGCCCATCAACATCACCAACGTGGCCTACACGTTTGTGCCACTCATGGCTGTCCTCACTATTCTCACTCCTCGCATACGCAAAATACCTTTGTGGATGCTCCTGATAGTACCCATCCCAATGTTCCTGGCGCTCAAAGCCTGGTTGAGGCCGAGGATGTGGGATGCGTCTTTGACCTTGACAGTGACAGAGTTGTGTATCATTTCTATAACGACCATCATAGCGCGTTGGGTGAGCAACGGAGTGAGCGAGTTCGAGCACGCGGTGGCCCACATCACCATTGGGCAGTCAGGCACGTTACCCAATCCATTCTCGACCGGCCAGGCCGAGATGTACCGGGAAATGAAGCGAGCCCGGCACCACCAGCGTCCTCTGGCACTGATGGCTATTGGGGTTGAGGAAAAATCGGTACAGGTGGCTCTGGACCGCATGGTGAAAGAAGTCCAGCAAGCGATGATGAAGCGGTACGTCATGTCCGACGTCGCCAAGAGGCTATGCGACCAGATGGAAGACTATAACCTCATCGCCCAGGAGGATGACCACTTTATTATACTGTTACCAGAAATAACACCAGAGGAGTTGACCGATCTGACCGGCCAGTTGCGCCAAATTGTATCGGAGCAAGTAGGGGTCACCCTGCAAATTGGCACCGCATCCTTCCCTAGCGATGCCGTGACATTCGAAAGCCTGGTTAAGCAGGCTGTCGAGGGAATGAACGAGGAACAGAATGTAAAACATTCCAGACAGTCTCGACCGCTAGCAATAGAATACCACACCATATAACATCAAAAATGAGGAATCTAATGAACCTGGTAATCATAAACCAACCCCGGGTATTCCCTTACCGAAAGGGATATCAAGTCACTAAGCGCATAATGGACCTGGCCCTTTGCCTGCTGGTTCTGCCGGTGGCCCTTCCTTTGATGGCCCTCTGTGCGCTGGCCATCCGCCTCGATTCGCCGGGGCCGGTGCTCTTCGTTCAAGAGCGCATTGGCAAGGGAGGCCGTCGTTTTCGGATATACAAATTCCGCACCATGCAACACAACCTGGATGACAGTTCTCATCGGGCCTTTATGAAGGCTTTTGTGAACGGCCAGGTTGGTAATGATGAAAACAAAAACGGCACAAGCGACAAAGCATCCCAGCACGCCTTCAGAAAGGCTTTTGTGAACACACCGCCTGGCAAAAATGGAAACGGCGAACTTTACAAGCCCGTTCAGGCCTCACAGATCACCCGGATGGGACGTTTACTGCGCAAGACCAGCCTGGATGAACTGCCTCAGATCATTAACGTGCTCAAAGGGGACATGAGCCTGGTCGGCCCCCGGCCCAATGTACCCTGGGAGGTCGAGGAATACCGTGGCTGGCACAACGAACGGTTGGAAGTGTTGCCGGGCATCACCGGCCTGGCCCAGGTGCGGGGACGAAGTGGCGTCTCTTTTGATTATATAGTAAGATATGATGTCGAATACGTCGAGAGGCAGAGTCTGGCGCTGGATCTACAGATTCTGTGGTTGACCATAATCACGGTCTTTCTCGGTACAAGCGCTGGGTAGGGGACAAAGAGGACAAAGGAGCCATCCAATGAAAACAGTGATCCTGGCGGGAGGTTATGGGACACGCCTCAGTGAAGAAACCGGTGTCAGGCCCAAACCAATGGTAGAGATCGGTGACAAACCAATCCTTTGGCACATTATGAAGATCTATTCCGCGCATGGCATCAACGACTTTATCGTCTGCTGCGGCTACAAAGGCCACGTGATCAAAGAATACTTTGCCAACTATTTCCTCAACAGATCCGATGTCACCTTTGACCTGAAAAATAACAGGACGGAAATTCATCAAAACGGGGCCGAGCCTTGGCGGGTGACCCTGGTAGATACAGGCACTGGGACAATGACAGGGGGGCGGCTTAAACGAGTCAAGGATTACATTGGTACCGAGACCTTTTGTTTTACCTACGGAGACGGTGTAAGCAACGTAGATATAAAACAGTTAATCGCATTCCACCGAGATCAAAACGGGCTGGCTACACTCACAGCGGTTCAGCCACCGGGGCGATTTGGGGCTTTCAACCTGACACAAGGAAACAAAGTCTCCAGTTTTAGAGAAAAGCCACAGGGTGATGGCGCCTGGGTTAATGGAGGATTCTTTGTCCTGGAGCCTGGCGTAATAGACTATATCGCAGGTGATGCCACTGTCTGGGAGCAAGAGCCACTACATAATCTGGCACAGGACGGTGTGCTATCCGCTTACAGGCATTATGGATTTTGGCATCCTATGGACACATTACGAGACAAAAGCGTTCTCGAAAACCTGTGGGCAAACAATCCTCCTTGGAAGATCTGGGAATGAATAGGACATTCTGGGAAGGCAAAAAAGTCCTGATAACCGGACACACCGGCTTTAAGGGTAGTTGGCTGTCGTTATGGTTGCAGAGCATGGGGGCAAATATCACAGGGTACGCCCTGCAGCCCCCAACCCAACCAAGTATGTTCGAAAGAGCAAACGTAGCCGCCGGTATGACATCCAACGTGGGAGATGTCCGCGACCTGGAGCACCTCAAATCTGTCGTCGCCGAGTGCACACCCGAGATCATCTTTCACCTGGCCGCCCAGCCACTGGTGCGTTACTCCTACGAGAACCCCGTAGAAACATATACCACCAACATCATAGGCACCGTGAATATGCTAGAAACCGTCCGGCATTCGGAGAGCGTGCGGGTGGTCGTCAGCATTACCAGCGACAAGTGTTACGAAAACAAAGAGTGGCTCTGGGGATACAGAGAGAACGAGCAATTGGGAGGACACGACCCATATTCAAGTAGCAAGGGCTGTGCCGAGTTAGTCATAGCGGCCTATCGTAATTCCTACTTCCAGGCAAAGGGGCAGCAGCATCGAGTGGCAGTAGCGAGCACCAGGGCCGGTAACGTGATCGGCGGTGGAGACTGGGCCAAAGATCGGCTCATTCCCGATATCATGAAAGCAATCATGGAGAATCGGCCCGTGGTCATCCGCAGCCCGAACGCCATCCGCCCCTGGCAGCACGTGCTGGAACCGCTGAATGGATACCTGTGCCTGGCAGAACATCTGTGGATGCACGGGCCGAAATTTGCCCAAGCCTGGAATTTCGGCCCCAACAGTGAGGAGGCCAAAACTGTCTCCTGGATCGCAGAGTACCTGACCAACTTCTGGGGAGAGGGCGCTCGCTGGGAATTGGACGCGGCCCAGCATCCCCACGAGAATACCTACCTCAAACTGGACTGCTCCAAGGCAAAAAGTTTACTGGGCTGGGCTCCGAAACTGCGCCTCTCTACAGCCCTCGAGTGGATTGTCGAATGGTACCGGGGCTACCAGCAAGACCGGGATATGCGCTCTCTGACGGAGGAGCAAATCACGCGCTTCGAAAACACAGAGGGAATATGATATTCAAAGAGACGAAATTACAGGGCGCATTCATTGTCGAAATGGAGCCAATAGGGGACAACCGGGGCTTTTTTGCCCGGGCATGGTGCCAGAAGGAATTCGAAGCACGCGGCTTGATCCCATGCTTTGTCCAGAACAACATCACCGTCAGCCCCAAGAGAGGGACGCTGCGCGGCTTGCACTACCAGATAGCACCCCACGAAGAACCCAAACTAGTGCGCTGCACTCGGGGGGGGATATATGATGTCATCGTTGATCTGCAGCCAGAGTCACCCACTTATAAACAATGGCTGGGGGTGGAACTGACAGCCGACAACTACAGAATGATCTACATACCTGGGGGATTCGCTCACGGTTATCAAATCCTGATGGACAACACCGAAGTATTCTACCAGGTGGGACAATTCTATGCGCCCGAGTACGAGCGGGGCTTTCGTTGGGATGATGCAACCTTTGCCATCGAGTGGCCAATAACTCCCCCGTTGATCTTATCGGAAAAGGATAAACACTGGCCAGATTATTCACTGTAAGAATTAACAGCGCGTCGAAACAGGGTTATGGTACCTTGTTCGCTCCCGCCGGATTGCTGAATCCGGCGGCTGTAGTATAGATATGAGAGTGAAAATGTCCGATTCTCAAAGTAGATACAAAACAGGTCAGTATACAAATAAGCATAAAAGCAGGTGTAAAGCCCTCTTTTCCTCCCTTCTGTTGATCACGTTTATTGTCGCGGGCTCACTGTTCCTCGATGTGCGGGATCTATGCGCGCATAGCCCGCACGATCCAATAGACGCCCTGGCACTATCTCCAACCTATGCTCAAGACAAAACCCTGTTCATCGTTATTTCAGATCAGATACTGAGGTCAACAGATGGGGGTTTTAGTTGGCAGGCGTTGGTAAACGGTCTGGACAACAAGCATCTTTTGTCCTCCATTGCCATCGCTCCCGCACATCATGCGGACAAGGTTCTGTTCATATCATCCGTTGGGGATGGCATATATAGATCGCAGGATGAGGGGGACTCGTGGGTCAAAGTAAACAATGGACTCGCCAACTTGAACATCGGCCTGTTATCCATTTATCCAGGTTACCACTCTCATAGGATCGTTTTAGCCGCTGGAACCACAGGGGGACTTTACAAGACAGAAGACGGAGGCGCTAATTGGCACCAGGTATTAGATGACGACATCACAATATCAGCCATCGCCTTCTCCCCCGATCCGAACGAGAGCACTGTACTTGCTGGTGACCATAGAGGTGTATTATACTCTTCCACCGACAATGGCGCGGCATGGCAGCAAACCCTTCAGGCTCCGAATGCTGGGGCCATCACATCTATAGCCATCGCGCCCAACTTTTCTTCAGATGGCACGTTCTTTTTGGGGACTGAAAAGGGAGGTGTTTTTAGAACAGACGACGGGGGTGTCTCTTTCACCACAGTGAATAAAGGCCTGCGCTTCACAATCCGGGGAAAGTATGGCACGTTTAGAAGATCAGCAGAGGGACCTATTATCAGACGGGATGAAAAAGGCATCACTTCTATTGCCATATCACCTGACTATGCATCCGATTCCACCGTCTTTATCTCTATGTGGAACGAGTCCATTTTCAAATCAGATGACGGCGGAAATACCTGGAAAAAATATCCTCTCGGCCTCACCTGCCACTCTCAAGCAGACTCTGAGAAATACAAGTCGCCCCACTTTAGAGATTTGAGGATATCCGACGATTTTGAAAATGACGAGACAGTTTTCCTGGGGGGGTTTGATGGACTGTTCAAGTCTACAGACGGCGGACACCATTGGTCCCAGATGGAGACTTTGCCACTAGGGCTTATCAAGGGACTGGCGCTGTCACCAGGAGATGGGAATAGTTTAGCGGTGGCTCTCACTACCTACGGAGGCGGGGCCTGTACAACAGAGGATCAGGGAATCACTTGGGCAATCAATAACAACGGACTAAAGACCACTCGCCTCAGCGACATTGGTTTTTCCCCAATCTATCAGACGGACAACACCCTATTCTCGGCTTCCAGGGGATACCTTCTAAAGTCCACTGATAGAGGGGATACCTGGGATAAGATTGCACTAGATTATACAAAGAATGGGACTACGAGTTGGAGAAAGCGCATTGTCTCTGTGCTGAGCAAGTTGAGGATACCATCATCTTTGAGCAAACGGATTTTTCTAACCGAGACTGAAAGAAAGACACCCTTTGCCACCGTACTGGCTATTTCACCGGACTATGCCTCGGATAACACCATGTATTTTGGGACAAGGTACCATGGCATTTACAAGTCGGTGGACGGGGGCCTCAACCCCACCGTCATCTGGGATGGCCTGGGGCGAACGATCACCTCCCTGGCCATATCCCCAGACTATACGTCTGACGCAACACTGTTTGCCAGCGTCCGTGGCGCAGGAGTATACAAAACGGTGGATGGCGGCGACACGTGGCAACCCGCGAACGATGGGCTCACATTCATAGAGGCATGGCAATCCCCGACGGCGCATCAAATTACAGAGAAGGACATACGCCTGGTCATCTCACCCAACTACCAGGCAGACCAGACCGTTTTTGCTGCTTCTTCAGAGGGCTTGTTCAAAACAACGGACAGAGGAAAAAGTTGGCAAGAACTAGAGGATCCGGCCTACGGGGAGGATGGTTACATCATCGGCATGGCAATATCCCCAAATTATGAAAACGACGAGACACTCGTTGTCAGCATCAGAGGAAAAGGATTGTTTACAAGTGGGAACGGTGGTATAATTTTTACCGGAACCGGGTCCGGCTTGATTGATAACAACCATGAGATCGAGTACATAGAGTTTTCAGCATCATACGCTACTGACAATACCATTTACGCCGCTTCCGACGCCGAGTTGTTCAAATCCATAGACGGTGGCAACACCTGGGAGATCATCACCAGGCCGGTAAGATACGAGAACATGAGAGAAGTTGTACGTTATGACGGGACGTGGAACATATCGAAAGGTGATGATTTCAGCGCGAGCAGCGTATCCTACTCCGATGTTGCTCAGGACGAGGCCTGGCTTGACTTTGTCGGAACAGGGGTAACCTGGATCGGCACAGCATCTAACGCTCAGGGCATCGCCCGCGTATACATTGACGGTAAATATGTGGGTGACGTTGACCAGTTCAGCGACACCCCACAGGCTATGGTGAGATCATTTTCGGTCACAGGTCTGGCCCGTGGCCCCCACACCATAGCGATCGAGGTGACAGACACCAAGAATCCGGCATCGCAAGGCTATCGTATAGAAATAGATGCTCTTGATATAGCGCCCTAGGCAGTAACTGCTGTAGATATAGGCCTATTGTCAGGAAACAGCACGAGGAACAAAACGATGAAAATCCGGCGCCGCTTTAGATGGCTCATAAAACGACTATTAAGCAAGAATCCTGATCTTGCCAGAGCGTACTATCATCACAGACTGCACCGTGAGAGTCGCCGATACAAAGAGCCGCCATTATTGATATACCAGATGGGCAAAGTCGGTTCTAAAACAATTCGGAGCTCGCTACGAGAAGTCAATTTGGACAGACCCGTCTTTCACGTTCACTTTTTGACACCAGACCGCGTGGAGAGAACCGAAAAAGAACGCCAGAAATATCTGGGCACTGAAAAAATGGGACTTCTCAGACACGTCTGGCAGTATCAGTACCTGCGCAAGCGGATGGAAAGCGGGTTTGACGGCGAAAAAAAGTGGAAGATAATCACACTCACGAGAGAGCCCGTTGGCAGAAACATTGCGACGTTCTTTGAAAACCTGCGGGTGGAACTCTCTGGTGACCGGTACATAATTCAATCGGACTATTATGGTTTTGAGGGAATTTTCACCATAGGGGATATGGATAAACTGGTGCAACTTTTTTTTGAACGGCTCTACCATGATAGACCGTTGGTATATTTCGACGAGGAACTGAAAACTGTATTTGGCATAGATGTCTTTGCCAGCGAGTTCCCCGTAACAAAAGGATACAAAATATACCAGGGGGAACAAGCCGACGCGTTGCTGATCAGGCTGGAAAGCCTCAATGATTGTGCGCGCGATGCATTTGAAGAGTTCCTGCACATCAAAGACTTTACCTTGATAAACGAAAACATCGGGAGCGAAAAAGTTTACGCCCCTCTATATAAAGAGATGAAAGACGCTATCATTCTACCCGAGGCCTACCTGGACAGGATGTATACATCCAAGTATGCGCGCCATTTCTACAGTGAGGAGGAAATTGCCAGGTTCAGAGCAAAGTGGCACACCTCAGGAAACTGATATGCCCGCCCAGTACCAATACGTCAGAATTGGACGGCGACATTTTTGTTTGCAGCAAAATCCTGTGGTCTTGGCTTGGTTTTTGTGTTTTCGGAACTATGCGCTTGGTCTTGGTTCCCCGGACTTTAAGAAAGAGGCGCTAAGGGCGGTAAGAATACTCATTCAACACCAGATTGGCCTGCGAAGCAACCAACCGGTGTTGAAATTACCTGTCTATGGGAATCTATGTTTGCCAGTCCACAGAGGGTACAGGGTATTCGATTTTCGTCGCCATGTTGTAATAAGGACGTTTGCGCCTGAGGTTGACGCAGCCATTGTCGCGAGTGAAATAGAGGGCGTGCGAGACGCCAGCCTGCTGGATTTTGCTCCTACTATCTGGCGTTGGAACGTGGAGGAACGGTGGTACGAGGAAGATCTTGTAACTGGCGATCGAGGCCACGTGATCCCCAAATCAGAACCAGGGGCCGTCCTCAGGATATACCATCAAGACATAGCATCATGTATTGAGCGTATGATTCTGTTACACACCCCCCTGAACGTGAACGTAGGCCAGTACGTTAACAACATTATGGATGCCCTGGAAGATGGCAGATTATCCAGCCAGGGTTTAGACGTGAGAAAAGCCAGCACGGTCAGAGACTTTGTCAGGTCAATAGCCGAGCGATTGTATCCTGAGAGCAACGAGCAAGTTGATCTAGTGTTTTCTCACGGAGATTTATCCCTGCGTAACATCTTGAGAACAAAAGATGGCATAACGGTGATTGATTGGGAGAGCGCGGGACGTCGTAGCGCACTGTTCGATCTTTACAACTACTTTTTTGCCGAGGCATACTATAAACGCATAACCACCAACCTGGTTTCAGAGATCAACGATGCCATATCCTCCTTGCAATCACGCTTAACCTTGAAAATACCCGACATTGCCAGAACTCTGCCATCTTTAGCGCGGACATACTGCCGGCTCTATTACCTCGAACGGGCCCTCATGCTCCTGGAGCGTGAACTGAATAACGCTCTGCTGGATGTCATCCTGCGGTCCATTGCAGTATTTAACCGCTATGAAGAGGCAATGGCAAGTGACAGTACTCAAGGGTAGCAAAGTCGCTGATTTCCTGGCTGACACGTGGTGGTTCGGCCTCTCCCAAAGGCTCTCTGAACAAGGGTTCAAGGAAATTGCCACCCTCCGCGCCACGCAGGGCTTTTCGGCTATTCAGCTCGTCGTGGGCGTGCCCCCAGAAGTAGGTCCCAGAAACGAAAACGCCAAAAGCCAGGTTGGTTTTCCGTGGACGGTTGGTGGGAAATTCAACCCAG
The DNA here is from genome assembly GCA_034189605.1 of Chloroflexota bacterium. Taxonomy (GTDB): domain Bacteria; phylum Chloroflexota; class Anaerolineae; order B4-G1; family B4-G1; genus JAUWNP01. The sequence continues at coordinate 48,189 of JAXHUO010000023.1, read as the reverse complement.
ATTATCTCGCGCTGGCCAGAGAGAGGATAGAATACCTGAATGGCCTGGGCTTGAGCGTCATCGTATATGGTGCCTGGGGCCATCAAGTAGAATGGCTGGGCAGGGAGGGTATGACCCAATGGTGGCTCAAGATAATAGACAGTTTGGACTCGCTCAATGTGGTCTATTGTCTCTGCGGAGAGAGCAACCTGTGGGTAGGTGAAGCGTCCAAGTTGTTACCCGACAAGACCAGCGGCGATCTTGTGACAAGTCAACTGCTATCTGCGCTTGACCCCAGGCTCAAGAGATGCCTGGTACAGACTGGACGGCCTCTAAAAAAACGCTTGAACAAGCACCGCCTCGACAGACGACGCAGCGACTGGAGCTCTATCCTGGAGAGAATATCCCAAGAGACGAATAAACCCATCATCGTTCACACCATTCCGGGCGAGACCGGTTATAAAGCGGTCTCCAATCCACATCTGCTCGCGGCAAATACAATCCAAACCGGCCACGACGTGAACGCCAGAAACCGTTTATGGCAATTGCCGCTGGTTTTATTAAACGATGATCCCGCTCACAAAGGACTTGTCAACCTGGAGCCATGGTACGAGGGCATAAAGGATCAGTTTTGGGCCGCAGACCAGATGTTTTCCTACTGGGCATCCATGTTGGCCGGGGTTACGGGCTATTGCTACGGGGCACACGGAATCTGGAACGTGGGAGACGGAAGATTTCTGGCTCACTGGGGAAAACAAACATTCACCCAGGCCCTGGCCCTCGACACACCGAGACTCCTCGGTCTCTCTCACAGGCAATACTTGTTACACAGCAATTACGAGGGCCAAACTTTTTATCAGACGTCAGGGAACAGGTTAATAACCATCGGGAAAAGAGCAAAGGGGAGAACGACCCAGTTCTTTCCAGACATCGCCAGAGCCACACAGGTCACTGATGGAAGGATCTGGCTCCCGCTCAAAGGCACTTTTGCAGATACACTACCGCAAACAGGTCAGGTAGTAATTTTTGACTAACTTGATAGTGAAGGCTTATGATAATTGTAGACAAAGCATTGGAAAAAAGACACACGGAAGGCAACCCCATCCGGGTCGCAATGGTAGGTGCCGGTTACATGGGACGCGGCATTGCACTCCAGATCATGACCGCCACCTTGGGCATGGATTTGGTGGCCATCGCCAACCGCACGCTCCCGGAAGCAGAACGAGCCTACCGGGAAGCGGGTGTTGACGCGGTCAAGGTGGTTAAAACTGCCGCCCAATTGGAGAGGGCCGTTGCCCAAAATCAGCACGCCATCACCGACGACGCACTGTTGCTCTGCCAGGCCAAAGGCATTGATGCCGTGATCGAGGTGACCGGCACGATAGAGTTCGGCGCCCACGTAGCGTTAAAGGCAATCGAAGGTAGCAAGCACGTCATCCTGATGAACGCAGAACTGGACGCCACCTTGGGCCCCATCCTCAAGGTGTACGCGGATCGGGCCGGGGTTGTGATCACCAACTCTGACGGCGATCAGCCGGGGGTGATCATGAACCTCTACCGCTTTGTCAAAGCCATCGGCTGCCAACCCGTGCTGGCCGGCAACATCAAAGGGCTCCACGACCCATACCGCACTCCCGAGACCCAGCGAGGATATGCGGCCAAGTACCATCAAAAGCCCCGCATGGTCACCTCCTTTGCCGACGGCACCAAAATCTCGATGGAAATGGCAGTCGTGGCCAACGGCACCGGCTTCAAAGCCGGCCAGCGTGGTATGTATGGGTACTATTGTGATCACGTCAATGCGGCTCTGACGCTGTTCCCTATGGATCAGTTGCTCAACGGCGGCCTCGTTGATTATATCGTCGGCGCCGAACCCGCGGCCGGGGTGTTTGTTCTGGGATACAACGAGCACCCCCTCCAGCAGCGTTATATGAAATACTACAAGATGGGCGATGGGCCACTGTACGTCTTTTATACACCATATCACTTGTGCCACCTCGAAACGCCCATGACCGTCGCCCGTGCCGTACTGTTCCAGGATGCCGCTCTGGCTCCGCTTGCCGGCCCGGTGTGCGATGTGGTCGCCGCCGCCAAGCGCGACTTGAAGGCCGGCGAAGCGCTCGACGGCATCGGTGGATTCACCAGTTATGGCCTGCTCGAGAACTCCCAAGTCTGCCAGGCCGAGGAATTGTTACCTATGGGGTTATCCCAGGGATGCCGTCTCACAAGAGATATCCCTAAAGACCAGGTTATCACCTATGCCGATGTAGAGTTACCCCAAGATCGTTTGTGCGACTTGCTACGCGCTGAGCAAACTACTCATTTTGCCCAGTTCCAACCACTATCTCAAACCAAAGGGGAGAGATGAGAGATCATATTGAACAACAGCCAGCAACAAATGGGCCACTGGCCCTGAGCGCAGATGTGCCGGTGATTCGCATCGAGCCCTCCAAAGGATGGGTTTCCCTCAAACTCGGCGAACTGTGGGATTACCGGGAGTTGCTCTACTTTCTCGTCTGGCGCGACATCAAAGTCCGTTACAAGCAGACAGTGCTGGGCGCGGCCTGGGCCATCATCCAGCCCTTTTTCACCATGGTGGTCTTTAGCATCTTTTTTGGGAATCTGGCCAAGGTTCCCTCAGACGATCTCCCCTACCCCATCTTTAGCTACGCGGCGCTGGTTCCGTGGACCTTTTTCGCCCACGGGTTGACCCAGGCATCAAACAGTCTGGTAGGCGGCTCCAGGCTGATTAAAAAAGTCTATTTCCCACGACTGGCAATGCCCATTGCCACAGTCCTATCCGGGGTCGTAGATTTCGTATTAGCCTTTATCGTGCTGGTAGGGATGATGCTCGCCTATGGCATTATGCCCACTATCAATGTGCTCTGGCTGCCCCTTTTCCTACTTTTGGCCCTGGTCACCTCTCTCGGGACTGGTCTCTGGCTTTCGGCTATGAACGTCCAGTTCCGGGACGTACGTTATACCGTGCCTTTTATCACCCAATTCTGGCAATTTGCCACGCCCATCGCTTACCCCAGTAGCCTGATTGAGGACCCCACGTTACGCACATTGTACGGCATCAACCCGATGGCTGGCGTGGTAGAGGGCTTTCGGTGGGCCTTGCTGGGCACAGGCACAGCACCCGGCCCCATTGTTTTCGTTTCCTCTCTGGCGGCGCTGGCACTGTTGATCAGCGGAGCGTTTTATTTCCGCCGTATGGAAAAGACCTTTGCGGATGTGGTCTAGGTAAATCCAACAGAATAAGAGGTTAACACTATGAACAAGTTTGTTATAATAGGTGGAATGCCGAGAAGCGGGACAAATCTCACCCGCCGCATCATAGGCTCTCACTCGAAAATAGCCATACCGCCGGCAGAGTTCCAGTTTTTTAGCCAATACGCCAATGGAAAAAGCGTCACAGATATATTGACGCACGAGAGACTAGAACGATGGAGGGTGGATCTCTCCGATCTCTGTTCCCAGGAACATCGAGAGGCATTCATCACCGCTCTAGCGCGCTATACGGAAAACGCCGGCAAGGAAATACCCGGCGAAAAAACACCCAACAACGAATTTTACTATGACATCATCCAGGAATGGTTGAGTGACTTTGAACTCAAATTCGTTCACGTCGTACGCAACCCCTTTGATACAATGGCGAGTTTCAAACATTTTCATCAAGATAACCGTCGCCAAGGTGACTATCCAGGTCTCCCGGCACATTCCAGAAACTGGGTCAGGTCCACATCCATGGGCCTGGCCAGAGCACATAACAACCCAAGGGGATACTATCTGCTCAAGTATGAAGACTTGGCCACTGACCCCACCAGTACAACCCAAGATTTGTGTGCCTTTCTCGGAGTTGATTTTGAGCGCGAGCGCATGCTCAATCTCTCAGACTTTCAGGGACGCCGGGATAACACGAGTTTCCCACAGGATCGCGGGGCCGAACATGAAGGATATGCCGCCATTCGTAAACCAGAGAGCAGAAAACACTATTTGACGGATGCACAAGTACACATCGTCAGTTCTATCTGTGGGGAACTGGCTCATGCCTTGGGATATGATGACGACGATTTTGGACCGTCCTTCCCTGAGCACACAGACCTGGGCATCATAAAAAGACTGAGCCAGGCTGTCAGAAACCTGGTCCCGTTCACCTCTATTTACTGACGAGG
>JAXHUO010000023.1:0-43932 GCA_034189605.1 Chloroflexota bacterium | reverse complement strand
TGGGATATGATGACGACGATTTTGGACCGTCCTTCCCTGAGCACACAGACCTGGGCATCATAAAAAGACTGAGCCAGGCTGTCAGAAACCTGGTCCCGTTCACCTCTATTTACTGACGAGGAGTAGGCATCCTCAGATGCCATAGTTTCAAAAAGTGGTATAGGACAATGAGTGATATTTCGATCAAAGTAGAAAATATCGGCAAAAAGTACTATATTGGCAACAAGAAAGAAGGATACAAAACCCTGCGCGAAACGCTGAGCGAGACATTAACGTCGCCATTCCGCCGGGCCGGCAATCTGTTGCGCGGTCAGGCTACAGGCGCGGCAGAACTGAACCAGGCGATTTGGGCACTCAAAGATGTCTCCCTGGAGATCAAACGGGGCGAAGTCGTCGGCATCATCGGCCGCAACGGCGCTGGCAAGAGCACCCTGCTCAAGATTCTCTCCCGCATCACCGAACCGACAGTCGGATTTGCAGAGATCCATGGCCGGGTGGGCTCGCTACTGGAGGTGGGCACCGGCTTTCATAGTGAATTGACCGGGCGGGAGAACACCTACCTGAACGGGGCCATCCTGGGCATGACGCGTACCGAGATTGATGGCAAGTTCGACCAGATTGTAGCCTTTGCTGAAGTGGACAAGTTCATTGACACACCCGTGAAGCACTATTCCAGCGGCATGTACCTGCGCCTGGCCTTTGCCGTAGCAGCGCATCTGGAGCCAGAGATTTTGCTCGTAGACGAAGTGTTGGCGGTGGGGGATGCGCGCTTCCAGAGGAAATGCTTGAATAAAATGCAGGACGTAGGCCAACAGGGACGGACGGTCCTCTTTGTGTCGCACAATATGCCGGCCATCACCCGTCTATGCCCGCGCACCATTTTGCTGGATGCTGGCCAGGTAATGAAGGATGGCCCGTCACCTCAGGTCGTCGGGGCCTATTTGAACTCGGGACTGGGCACGACGGCCGCCCGCGAATGGCCCGACCTGACCAAAGCGCCGGGCGACGACGTGGTTCGCTTGCGCGCCGTGCGAGTGCGGACGGAGGATGGCCAGATCGCCGACACAGTGGACATCCGGCAACCGGTTGGCATTGAGATGGAGTACGAGGTGCTCCACACTGGTCATATACTGATGCCCTATTACAACGTTTTCAACCAGGAAGGAGTCAGAGTTTTCACAGCCATAGACCAGGATCCCACCTGGCGACGACGCCCTCGGCCAATAGGGCGCTATATAAGCACGGCCTGGATTCCCGGCAATCTCTTGAACGAGGGCACACTGTTTTTTGGACCGGCGATGAAATCCAAAGAACCTGTGATCCGTCATTTCGCCGTGCGCGATGTGATCGCCTTTCAGGTTATTGACACCCTCGATGGCGATTCTGTGCGGGGCGATTGGGCCGGAAGACTGGGAGGAGCGGTCAGACCTCTCTTGACGTGGAACACACAATTCCACCCGAATGAAGACGAATGAGCAATCAACGTGCGGGAGAAAAAAACATGAACTCTGGATCACAGCCACTAGTCAGCGTAGTGACACCGGTCTACAATACCGAAAAGTACCTGGCAGAGTGTATTGAGAGTATACTGGCCCAGACGTACGAAACCTGGGAATACATCATTGTAAATAACCATAGTACAGATCGCTCCCTGGAAATCGCACAACATTACGCTCAACAGGATGGTAGAATTCGCGTCCACGACAACGCCGAGTTTTTGAACCAGATGCAGAATTGGAATCACGCACTACGTCAAATCTCGCCCAAGAGCAAATACTGTAAGATAGTGCACGCCGATGACTGGTTGTTCCCCGAATGTATCAGCCGCATGGTAGAGGTCGCTGAAGCACACCCCTCCGTTGGCCTGGTCGGGTCCTACCGGCTGGATGAAACTCGAGTGAACCTGGATGGATTACCTTACCCCAGCGCTGTTGTACCTGGTCGAGAGATCTGCCGCGCGACCCTTCGAGGTGACCTGTACGTCTTTGGATCACCATCGTCCCTGTTGATACGTTCTGATTTTATTCAAAATGGCGAGGACTTTTACGACGCATCTATCATCCAGGCAGATAAAAAAGTATGCTTTGAGATTCTGCAAAACTCTGATTTTGGCTTTGTGCACCAGGTTCTCACCTATACCCGCAGGCATAACGAGTCAATGACCTCGTTGATCCACCGATTCGACTCCCGCAAGTTGGGAAAACTGATCTATCTCACAAAATATGGCCCCATATTTCTAAGTGATAAAGAGTACGAATGGCATCTCAAGCGAGCACTAAAGGGTTACCACAGATTTTTTGCCAGAAGCATTCTTGATATGAGGGGAAAGGATTTCTGGGAATATCACAAGACCGGATTTGAGGGGCTGGGGTATCATTTCAGTTGGGTTAAATTAGTCAAAGCCTTGTTCTTAGAAATGTCAAATCTGATGGACGCCAAAGACCGAGTACAGGAGGCCCTAAAGCGAAAACGACAGCCTCAAGGTGAGGAAAAGTGGGACAAGGTGCTCAGCGCAATATATACAGAGGAGAACAGCGACTAGTTCGAGGGAAATCCGTTTATCATGTCTACCACAAAAATGCGCCATCTTCCCATACGAGTCCGCAATCGGATGCGGAGAGCAGCCATGCGCGTCTGGCTCGAAACGACCAGCCCGCGCATGGTTTCGGCGCAGACCTTATCTGACGAAACGTTCCTGGCCAGGTTCGATCTCGCGGACGTACGAGCGCAGATAGAGCAAGGCAACGTAACGGCGGCGAAAAAAGCACTATGGGATCACTACAGCCGCCGGGTGACAACCACCTGGCCAGCCCCCCCTAACATGATCCGCGACTTGCGCGTCAACACCGACGAACTGAACCAGGATGAACTCCTCACCCTGGCTGATTCTATCCTGGAACATCGTTTTGTCCTGCGTATGAATATGCCGCGAGTAACCCCGGAAGGAAAAATCGCCTGGCACTTGAACCCAACCTCGGAACGGGAATGGCTCTTGGCCCTCAACCGGCATCAATGGTGGCCCATCTTGGGCCTGGCGTATGCCCAGACCGGTGACGAGCGGTATGCCACCACGTTCGTGACCCAGATGTTAGATTGGGTAGAACAGAGCCCTCCTCCCACCCGAAAAAATGAGCAAAGCCCAAACTGGCGTCTGATGGAAGTAGGCATGCGCATGCGCGTCAGTTGGATTCCCTGCTTCGCTCTGTTCTACAACTCCCCGGCCTTTACCGGCAAAGCCAAACTGACGATGCTACGCACCATATATGACCACGCCCGGTTCCTATTGCTCTTCAAAACCAACCGCAACCACCTCTTGCGTGAGAGCAATGGATTGGCCTACGCAAGTATTTGCTTCCCCGAGTTCAAAGAAGCAGACCACTGGCGCCAGGTGGCGCTGGCCCGGCTTGACAAAGCCCTTGTAGAACAATTCAATCAGGATGGCTCCCACATTGAAGTATCAACCGGCTACCAGTCATTGGTGATTGACGAATTTCAAAACACATACACCCTGCTGCAGGCCAATGCTCTTTCACTCCCCAAAGAGGACCTGGCCTCCTGGCTGGAAAGAATGTATCATATGATGGCCTACCTGATCCGGCCAGACAATACTTTTCCCCAGGTGAATGATGGTTATGTATATTGGAAGTACCCCCAACTGGCCCAGGCAGGGGAAGCGCTGGGGCGCGACGACTTTGTTTATATCGGCACAGGTGGAAGCCGGGGCACCCGCCCTGGAAACACTTCGGCTGGCTTTGACGATGGGGGCTTGTACGCGATGCGCAGCGATTGGACAAAGGATGCCCGTTATCTGCTCTTTGATGCCGGCCCCTACGGGGGACCCCACGGCCACGAGGATAAACTGAGCATCGAACTATTTGCCTTTGGACAAGCATTTATCGTCGACTCAAGTTCTTACACCTATGATACGACCAACCCGTTCCGCGCCCATTTTGTCAGTTCCCAGGCTCACAACACGGTACTGGTGGATGGTCAAAGCCAGGTTCGGCGCTGGCAAGAAGAGAACCTGAACCCCAAAACTGCCGTGGGGAACTATGCCACCTGGATCAGCCAGCCTGACTTTGACTATGTATCCGCTTCCTACAGCGATGGCTACAGTCTCTTTAGTTTCAAGAAACCGGTGGACGCAAGCATCATCGAGGACGTGACTCATACGCGCCACATTCTCTTTGTCCGGCCAGACTATTGGGTACTCGTTGACGAGATTCAAGCCTCCACACCCCATAATTACCAGGTACTCTTTCACACCGTCCCCGAGATCAAGGCTAAGATGGGACCAAAAAACAGGGTCGCGCTGAATGTCACGCCGGAAGCGGCCACGCTTTATCTCATCCCATCTGACCCGCAGAACGTCAAGGTGCGCTGCCTGACCGGCGGTGAAAATCCCATTCAGGGCTGGTATTCGCCATGCTCCGGTCACAAGGCCCCAGCCACTGTGGTCATCTACGAACGAGAAAGCAGAGCGTCAACCGTCGTGACCACCCTGCTTTACCCCTGCCCCAGTGGGCAGACCGGCGACACAGTGAGCATTGAACCACTTGAGGTTCCTGGGAATAGAGGTCTTGCTTTTGTCGTCACTACTGGCCGTGGCAGTGACTATCTGCTCTTTTCTCACAATGGCAGTATGAAACAGTTTGGCCCCTATCAGTCTAGAGGGACTGTTGCGGGTATTCGTACTGACGGCGACGGGAACATTCTATCTCAGTTTGAGTGGCCGGCAGGGTAGGTACTTTACCCTCCCGCAGGTTTGGGCATGTTTTCAACGCAAAAGCACATCCCAATGGCTATGCAGGCCTGCGGGTACAGCAAATCGTAACCTGCGGGAGGGTAGCCTGAGCCTGAGCGGTTACGTCATAGGAACAAACGATGCCATCTCAGAAAAAAGATGCTGTTAAAAGCATAAACCCAACTCAAAACGAAACCAAGCGCGGCCCGTTCCACTTGCGTCAACCGATCTCGAAAACATTGCGAGAGAGATTTACGCGAACGTGGATGAAGGTTATGCTGCGGCTTTCACCAGTTTCGCCGTTATTCACCCATCTGGCTGGCCTGCCCCTGGGTGCTTACAAAGATAAGCGCAGATTGCTCAAGTATATTGGAGATCGTTCTTATATCTCACCCCGGGCTCAGATCAAATGTCCCAAACTACAGATGGGGCCACGGTGTTTTATTGATGATTACGTGACCATCTACGCCCATCGCGGGAGCCACGGAGGGATCTATCTGGAGGAGAATGTCCATCTCTATCGCTGGTCAATTGTGGAACTCGGCAAAGGGGAAGGATCACTTTATATTGGCTCCAACACTTTTATCCAGTCAGGCTGTATCTTGAATGCCTTTGAGGGCAACATCACCATCGGTGCCAACTGCATGATCGCCCCCCGCTGTGCCTTTACCCCTTACCAGCATAGCACCGTTGACATACATCGTCCCATGCGGGAGCAACCGCTGATCAGCCGGGGCGACATAGTCGTTGAGGACGACGTGTGGCTGGGGTTGCACGTGTGCGTGATGGACGGCGTCACTATCGGCCAGGGCGCTGTCGTCGGCGCTGGCTCGGTGGTGACGAAAGATATCCCGCCTTACGCCATCGCTGGCGGCGTGCCAGCCAGGGTGATTCGTTTTCGAGGAGTATAGGGGGCCTGGTCATGTCGCTGAAGAATGCAATGCAGAGCAGTAGAACAAAAACAAACCACCAGATGGCGGCCTTGCGCTTCAGCCTGGCCCTAGGTCTGAGTCTTTTGATCTTGACCCTGAATCTGCCAGGTGTTGCCAGGGCTCACGAGCCAGAAGATGGTCCAGGTCAATCAGGTCAAGAGAGCGGATCTACCATCGTGGGCCTGGTCTCAAATGCGCTGGAATATCTGGCCGTGGGGAACGACCTGTCGGGCCAGGCATCGGGCATCGTCAGACTGAACTGGCAAGGCCAGGTTGAGCGGGCCAGGCTGGTTTTGAGCGTAGCGGGGGCAGAAGCAGCACACACCATCAAAGTGAATGGGCAACCGGCGGCACTAGTCCCGGTGCTCCCCGGTGGACAGCCACGTGACACTGAGGAGTACTTTTACCTCGACATCTCACCCGATGTGGTAGTACCGGGTGACAACCTGATTGAGATCACCAACGATGCCCTGCCCGGCGACAGTTGGACCGCCGCCAACGTCAGACTCGAAGTTTTTGGCGATTTCACAATCCTACAGACAGATCAGTATTCCACTGAACAAGTCGGTGCAACCAGCGCTACCTCCGTTACACTTGTTATCACATTTACCAATTCCTATGATGACTCAAGCCAGGAAGCCGTGCTCCAAATCCCCGACGACTATGACAGTGGCACGCCAACCCCCCTGTTGGTCGCTGTCCATCCCCGAAGCAACGTCATGGAGTGGGGAATAAACACATTTGGCGCTGCAGCCAACAGCAAAGACTGGCTCCTGGTCTCACCCCAGTTGCACGGTAGCTGGCCCGGCGACCCTCAACCGGAGCATCCTGGCTATTTCGCCTATGCCTCCTTGGAGAGCCAGTATGATGCCATTGGCGCTGCGAACTATGTGGTCGAGAACTATAACGTCAAGCCCGACCAAATCTATCTAGCGGGTTACTCAATGGGTGGGCAAGGGGGTGTCGTAACAGTTGCCAAGTTCCCGCATCTCTTTGCCGCCGTCTTTGACAATAAAGGCCCGACCGACATGGTCGAATGGTACGATGAGCAAGTGGATTACTATGGAGACGCTAATCATTCCCGTGTGTTGGCCATGAGGCGAGAGTGTCACATTGACGAAAACCCCAAAACCCCGACTGAGAATCCCTTTTGCTACCAGCGCCGCTCGGGCATCAATTTCGCCAGCAACTATATACACGTCCCAATCTCAATCACGCACAGCATCAGCGACGTTCTCGTTCCCATCCATCATTCACGAGACCTGCGCGACGCCATCAATGGCTATGGCCCTGACCAGCCAGTCTCGCTGGCTGAGGATACCGTCGTTGGCCCCACGTGCTCCCCGCCCGGGTACCATTGTTATGAGCCTGATGCCATGGCTGTGTTAAATTTTTTGGAGCCGTTCACCCTGAACAACAACCCGACCCACGTCAACATCACCACCGATGAGTCCAAGTCCTATTATTGGATGAATCTCGCCCAAACCGGCGGTGACCATTGGTCGCAGGTGGAGGTTTCCTATTATCCGGTCAGCGCCACCGTCACGGCCATTACTTCAGACACCGAAGCACTGGCAGTGGGCTTCAATCTGGGTTCCACTCCTATGACGGGAATTATCGAGCAGCCAGGCATGGGGCTGCCAGCAACGACTTATCTGATCAAGGGGGGAGGCAACGACGATCTGCACGATTACACGTCCGGTTATCTCACCGTGACCCTGGCCTCGCCGGGACAGTTTGCACTGACAATTTCTGCAATTACGGTAGATGTTTCGGCCCAACCGGATATGGTGTCCGGGGGACAGACTAGTACATCAACGATTACAGCCGTGGCAAAAGATCATTTGAACAATCCTGTGCCTGACGGGACAACAATTGAACTCTCCACCACCGAGGGGACCTTCCCCAACGCAAGCTCGACCTATGCTGCCATTGCGGCGGGAGGCATGGTCACGACTTTCTTGACCTTGCCCCCAGGCGCTGGCCCGGCAGAGATAGTTGCTAGCGTTGGGAGCGTCACTGATTCTACACCGGTTGATGTGATTTACCCGGCCATAGCCGTGCTGGTCACACCGCATCAGACGATGGCCTACAGCGAGCAGGTCATCACCTACACCTACCGGCTTACAAATACCGGCGATGTAACACTGACCGGCGTGACATTGGTAGATGACAACGGGACACCTATGGACAGCAGCGACGATATCACCGTCTGCCAGGACATCACCCTGGTAACAGGAGCGGCGACAAGTTCTAGTCGCAGCCCAACCCTGGCCCAGACCACGACCAACACGGCCACCGCCACCGGGCGAGACCCGCTGGACAACCCCGTCACCAACAATGGATCGGCCACCGTCAATGTGATCTCACCAGCCATAAAAATGACAATCACATCGCCCCAGATGGTAATTGATGACGGACAGATCGTTGTTACCTATACCTACCGGCTTACAAACACCGGCGACGTAACGTTGACCGGTGTGAGATTGGTAGACGACAACGGCACACCTGGAGACAGCGGTGACGACGCCCTGGTCTGCACAGACATCACCCTGACGCCAGGAGCGACAACGAGTTGTGGCCGCAGCACAACCCTGACCCAGACCACAACCAACACAGCCACCGCCACCGGGCAAGACCCGTTGGACAACCCCGTCACCAGCAGTGCCTCAACCACCGTCGGTGTGTCAAAGGTCTATCTTCCTATCATCACGAGAAACAAGGGCTCCTAGCGAGGCTAACTTGGGGTTTATCTGACCTGACACCCAGCGCCGGTTTTTCCAGCCTCCTTCGACGGGTATCTGCGCCCCGAATCTTGATACGTTCAAAGAACTCGCACCCGCGAGGAATTCGAGGGGTGATGGATTCTAAGCAATATCTAGCATTACCTTAACGCCATATGAACAGAAGCGTGTTATGATACTGACGGAATAGGCGATACTATTGGGAGCAACAATCACTATGATCCTTGGCTCGCCACCAAGAACGAAAATGCTCATACGCTCAAAGCGGATCGGCAGATCCGCCGCGAGCAGAGACTATTTTCGGAACAGAAGGGCACAATGTTAACGGGACATAATCTGGTCTACTTTGCACCAGAAAAATGGGGTGGTTTATGGCGCAATCGGCAGCAACTCATGTCGGCCTTTGCCAGGCAAAACATGGTTCTGTACGTCGAACCGCGCCTCCATCTTCGACGAACGCTGGCTGGTTTTCGTCGGGATGAACTGGGTCAGTCTGACCTGCGTGGGCCATCCATTCAGCAGATTTCAAAGAACCTGTTCGTTTTTCGCTATCCGGTGTGGGCTCCTATTAGCGGAACCTTTCCTTCGAGTGGGCTTACCAGAACTATCAGGCGGTTTTCTATTCAAAAGGCGCTACGCAAACTGCACATGTTGCAGCCAATTGTATGGTTCTCCAAGCCTGGTATGATTGATTTGGTCAACGAAATACCACAGGCGCGTCTGCTTCTGTACCACGTCGTGGATGAATATACAGCGTATAGCGATCAGACGCCGGCCAGGCGACAGGAGGCTAGAGAACAAGAGAAAAAAATGATGGCCCAGGTTGACGCTGTAATCGTGGTCTCCAGAAGGCTATACGAAGCCAAACGGCCCTTTAACACCAACACATACCTGGTTCCAAACGGGGTGAATTATCAGGCTTATACAGATGCCCTGGCCGATCCACATCTTCCAGCCGATTTGCAGGTTATCCCCCCACCCCGTCTGGGTTACAGCGGTCTCATTGGCGATAAACTCAACCTCAATATGCTCAGAGACCTTGCTCGGGAAAACCCAGGATGGTCCCTGGTTTTTCTGGGAGAGGCGCGGGTAACACAACAAGCGGAAACCTGGCAGAGGCTATTGGAAAAACCAAACGTACACTATCTAGGAATGGCCGACATATCTCAAGTGCCATACTATCTCAAAGGATTTGACGCCGGGCTGGTGCCTTACATACAAGATCGCCACGCCGAACACATAAGTCCTCTAAAACTTTATGATTACCTGGCGGCTGGGCTGCCTGTGGCCGCGATGGATATTCCTGCTGCCCGCGAGTTCGGCCCGTATATTCACCTGGCCGATAGCCCCCAGGACTTTGGCCAGGCTGTACGGGCGGCCCTGGCCGATACAACTCCAGAGCACCGTCAGGCGCGGAGAAACATCGCAGCCCAACACACCTGGGAGGCCAGGGTAGAACAGTTATCAGAGTTGATTCGGGACAGATTGGCTTCCCAATTTCCGACATCCGGCTTATAATATCAGACTCGTCAGGTTCGTAATTGAGTCGTAGGTAAGATGAAACCAAAACGGCCCCGTATTCTATACATAGAAAAACCGACAGACGTAGGAGGATCGGTTATCAGTCTGTATGAACTGGTACGTGGACTGGACACCAGTCTCTACGAACCTATCGTTCTTTTTTATGGGCCAAACCCATACCGCGAGCAATTTCGGACACTTGGAGTGAAGGTTATTACCTTGAGCGAGCAGCCACAGCCTGCAACCCCACCGCCCAGTTCCCAACGGGACATAGCGGCCAGTCTAGGCCGTTACAGCAACCGGCTGGTCACAGGTTATCGGGCTGCCAAACAGGTTTATCTCCTGGCCCGGTGCGAATGGCCACTGGCCAAACGTGTGGCCCGCCTGATTGAGGACGAGACAATTGACCTAGTCCATGACAATAACAGCCTACACCAAGACGCCGTAATTGCCGCTCGAATGACCAGGGTACCGCAGGTGTGCCACGTGCGAACGTTGTACCAGTTTTCATGCGTCGAAAGATACCTGGCTCGCTCTGTCAATACTTTTATCTACATCTCCAGTGCCGTCGAACGATCCTGCCGCAACATGGGAATTCCTGCTGACGGAGGGCAAGTCGTACATAATCCAATAGATGTAGAGGTTTTTGGCCAGGCTGACGGCGTCAGCGAATTGCGGGCCGAGTTTGGATTGGCCGATCAGGATCGCTTGATCAGCAACGTGGGGCGGCTCGATTGGTGGAAAGGTCACGACGATTTCTTGCGCGCAATGGCCGAGGTGACTCGATCGTTACCCAATACAAAAGCCTTGATTGTCGGAACGGCTGATTCCATGCCCCGGAATCAGGCCTACTATCAGGGGCTTGGGCAATTGGTCACAGAATTAGGGCTATCAAATCGAGTCATCTTCACCGGCTTTCGGACGGATATCCCCCGCATCATGGCCGCCTCCGACGTCGTGGTGCATAGCGCCTCTAAACCAGAGCCCTTTGGACGGGTCATCGTTGAGGCCATGGCGGCTGGCCGGCCCATCGTTGCTACCGCCGCCGGTGGAGTTCTGGACATTGTCGAGGATCAGGTAACCGGCTTGCTGGTTCCCCCCAGGAACGCGGCAGTGATGGCCCAGGCCATCCAGCGGCTTTTAAACAATCGAGAAGAGGCCGGACTAATCGGTCAGCGCGCCCAACAAGACGCCAGAGAGCGTTTTTCGGTCGAACGGCACGTAACAGCCATTCAAGACATCTATCAAAAAGTTCTAGTCTAAACTTGATCTAAATCTCAATTGCAAAGGAGGAACAAGGCTCGTGAAAATCGAAGACATATTGGAGTATATAAAGATCATCCGAAAATGGTGGCTGGTGATCGCCGTGCTCTTTGCGGTCACTGTGGGCACAATGCTGGCCATCACCTTTCTGACCGAACCACAGTACGAGGCAACTGTGACGTTGCAGGTCAGTGCACCGCCGCCCCAAGAGGTACCTCTCTATAGTCAATTTGGCCGGCGAGCCATCAGCGACGAAATCGAATGGACCCGATCCAGTTTCAGTGAACTTTTGCTGGAAGGCGACGTAGCCTGGCGGGCTCTCGAAACCATCCCTCAGATGCAGACGCAGATGACAGGAGGTGAGTTGCGCGACGAGATAACGGTAGACCTCCCGGAAGCCTCGCAACTCATGCACGTGGGCGTGCGCGCCCCATACACCGAAACAGCCGCTCTACTGGCAAACACCCTCGTTGAAACCGCCTTGAAGCAATATGGCCAAATACTGGCTGAGCCAACGGCCAACACTCGCGGGTTCATCGAGGGAGAACTACGGGCGACTCAAGAGGAACTAGCAGTCGCTGAGATAGAATTGACACAATTCCGGACCGACAACGGGATTGCAGATCTAAGCGAGACGCTCAAGAATCAAGGCGAACTCATTCAAGACCTGAGGCTCCGAGGCGACATTGCACGGGCAAGTGGGGAAATGGCCCAGGCTCAGGCGCTTGATGAGATTATAACAGAGCGCGAGGCCGAGTTACATAACATGATTGTGCTATCGGCCAAATACACAGAGTTGATTGACCACGTCGAGCGAGTGCGCGCCACGCAGAATTTCCTGCTGGACAAGATATCTGAGGCACAGATCAAGGAAAATCAGATCCTACAATTGGGCTCCATCCAGATCATCACCCCGGCACGTCCCCCTCGCAAGCCGATCCTGGTCATTGACAACAAGATCATTGCCCTCGGGGCCATCGCGAGCCTCTTGGGAGGGGTTCTGCTGGCCTTTCTGCTAGAGTATCTGGAGATCTCGGGCGCTTTGCGTGGTTTTCAGGGAAGTACTAAACAATCCAATGCCACAGCGTCCGACCACACCGGGTGAACAGATTTGCTCTCAATGATTCGCATTCCCAGACCCTCTTATATACTGTCGCAACTGACCCCTCACCACAGGCCAGATAGTGCGCTGTACCAGGTTCTGGCTCGCCTGGCCGAACTGTATCAACTCGGCGAGATTCGGACATGTCATCGCGCTCAGCGCAGCAACAGCCTGAACTTTGTCGTGAACACCGCGCGGGGCAAGTTTATTTTCAGGCAACATCGCCTGTCAGAGGATGCGGTGGCGTATGAGCACCAGGTGTTAGACCACCTGCAACAACGCGACTTTCCCGCGCCGCGTTTGCTCTTGAACCAGGCCGGGCAGGCATGGTCCGCGTTCGATGGGTCTCTCTACAGTGTATATGGATTTGTGGAAGGCTATAGTCCAACCTGTTTCTTATGGTCACCCGCCGCCTGGCGGGGTATTCTCACGCAGTATGGACGAACCCTGGGAAAATACCATCAAGCCGTTGCAGATCTAGTCCCCTCTGCTTACAAGTGGAACGGCTATCGCCCGGCAGAACACAGACGGTGGCGCGAAGGAGATTGGTTTCGACAGGCGCTGGCGCAGATCCGCCCTTTGCTACAAAAGCTGGCCGCCACGAACCCAATTGACGATTGGACCCGCTCTCACCTTGACGCACTTGACACTATGCTCAGGTTAGAATCAATCGTAGAAGAGCGCGCAGACCTATCGAAACTGGTCATCCATGGTGACTATTCCCCCTGGAACGTTCTCTTTCGCAGGGGACAGTCCCCCTGTGTGCTGGATTTTAACGAGTCCCGGCTTGACTTGAAGATCTATGACATTATGCTCGCTACGTTCTGGTTTGCCTGGCGTGATGGTCATCTGGATCAAGACGTGGTGCTGCCATTTCAAACCGGCTATAACAAAACCGGCCAGTTGCATAAAGCCGATATAAACCTGGCCGGTACTGTCTTCCAATGGATCATGGCCCGGTCATTGACCGAGCGTTTGCATACCCACTATCTGGGCCAGCGTCCTTTGAGGCAAGGGGCAGCAGGCATGGAGAAACAATACCAAATGTGTGTTTTTGCCGGACGGCAACCGCAGCAACTGGTGGCGGGTCTGAAAGGAAGCGTTGCAGGATGACAACTCTCGAGAAACCTAGGAGAAAAGTGCCATCCCAGAGATGGCGATCGCTGTCCAAGATCAAATGGCCCTTGATCGGCGTCGTCGTTATAGGATTGGGTATCTTGCTGGGCTACCTCATCTGTTCTCCTGAGATGAACGGGTTAACTATCTCGATTCTGGTCATTTCTGCTGTGCTGCTGATCATTGTCAACAACCCCCTGGATGGCATACTGATCTGGTTGATATTCGCGTCTTTTATCGAAATCTGGATCAACATTCCCATGGGTGCTGGTATCCCAGACTTGACCTTTAGTCGTTTCATCATTGTCTTTGTGGCGATCTTTATGTTGGCCAGGGCTGCTACCGGCAAGTTCCAATTCGCCCGCATAGGTCTGACCGAAGTCTGCATTGTCGCTGCGACCATCGGGATTATGATGTCCGCGCCCCTGTCGGTTAACCCCAGAGGCACAATCCAGACATCTATTACTTTGCGCTTTGCCCCCCTCGCCATGTATTTTTTCACCAAGAACCTGGTGCGCAACAAAGAGGACCTCCACCGGCTGCTCCTGGCGGGCGTGATCTTTGGCTCTGCGGCTGCTTTGTACGCGATTTACGAACACACGACCGGCAATATCTTGTTCCTGCCGGAGAATGTGTCAGCCTCTGATCTCTGGGTCGAGTACAGCGAGCATCTACGGATACTCCGTGGGCTGTTGGGAAGATCAAGCAATTTTGCGCGCGTCCTGACATCCTCTATCCCGATCACTTTTTATCTTTTTTTCGAGAAAAGATCTATCGCCCGGAAAATTACGCTGGTGGGGATGCTGGCGATTCAGGCCTACGGCCTCTTTCTCACTTATAACCGTACGTCGTGGTACGCACTGCTGATCAGCCTGTTCATCATACAGTTTTTTTATCCCCGCTTCCGCAAGGTGTTCTTTTTCATCGTCTTCGCAGTCGCTATCGTTCTCTGGGCTACCTGGGAGCAGATAGACGAGAGCGCTGTAGTCAATGAACGAGTTAGAAGCGAGGTTTCCACGTTGGAAGGCCGAGAGGTACGCTGGGAAGCAGGCTACAACATGTGGCGGGCAAAGCCTATCCGAGGCTGGGGATTCGACCAGTATCAGAGAGAATCGTGGCGTTTCCGCACCGACGGGGGACAAGGTAATATCTATGCGATCGAGAACGACTATCTACATCTCCTCGTCGCCAGTGGTTTGATCGGCTTTCTGCCCTATTTGCTCTTCATATTAACACCACTGGTAAACAGCCTGCGCCTCTCTTTCAAAGCACGCAGGCCAGACTGGTCGGGGTTTATCAAACCGGAGACGCTCACGATCTATTGGGGCACTATCTTGTCCTTTATCATAGGTTCTTTCACCCAGATCCAAACGCAACCTATCGTTCTAATGCTCCCATTTGCCCTGGCCGGTGCCGTGGTTGGCACGCACGAACATTGGCTGCGTGGCCCAAAAGCAAAAAAAGGATTATCACGTCCGGAGAGCACACAGGATGGCTGAGCAGGTGGAGGTGTTGATCACCTGGGACGTTGATCCTTATAGCCGCCGTAACCCAGCGAGGAAAAAACGGGCTCTGCAAACCGCGATCGAGTTGTGCCAGGAACTAGAGATACGGGCGACGTTCTTTTTCGTCGCCCAGGAAGCGGCGTGGTATCCAGAAGAAATCGCCGAGATGAAACAAACTGGCCACGAGATCGGCTGTCACGGTTTGACCCACGGGGACGAAGAGGATTACGATCGTATGCCCCTAGAAATGCAACGTGGTTATATCGAACAGGCAACTCGCTTGTTAGAAGACAGCACCGGCACATCCATCACAGCCTTTCGAGGGCCTCGGGTCAAGGTATCGCCTGTCACCTTGGGGCTGCTGGCCGAGCATGGTTACCTGACAGATTCTTCAGTCTGCTCTCAGCGACTAGATCTGGTGAGTGCTAACCTAATCAACACAGGTTGGTTAATGGCGCCGCGTTCACCTTACCATCCACACAGAGACAGTGCCTTTAAGCGAGGCGATCTCGACATCCTGGAAATACCGGTGTCGGCATTGATGATCCCTTTTATCTCATCGTCACTGTACGTATTGCGGCTGCCGCTGATGAAAGCACTGTTCCAACTGCTGTACGCCGAAGCGCGCCACAAAAACAAGCCCATCGTTTATCTGGCCCACCCGGCAGAATTTGGGCCACTGCCACATGCTCGTCTCAAATTATCAGATTTGTCATCCAAGACACTGCGCACACATGGGCTGAGATTCCGAAAACGTTTGTTTGAACCCCACCCGGATTTGCGCTTGAGCCTAAGCCGAGCGTTGTTTTCTTACATTGCGACCTTTCCAGGTATACGTTTTATGACAATGCGAGAATACGCACTGCGCCAGGACAACAAGGAGAGATAATCACTATGAGGCTTTTAATTATTGGATTGGACGGCGCAACCTGGACGGTCATTGATCCTCTGCTCAAGGCCGGCCGGTTGCCCAATCTGGCCCATCTTATCCAAAATGGAACACGATGCGTCTCAACCGCCATAGAGCCGGCCCTAAGCCCAATTGTCTGGACCAGCCTGGCCAGCGGCAAACGGCCGGAGAAACATGGCGTGACGCACTTTTTCGACACAGCCAACAGCGTGCGTTGCCGGCGTCTGTGGGACATTTTGGAACAGCCGGACCGGCCCATTGGCATCTTTGCCTGGCCCGTCACGTGGCCGCCACGACCGGTCAACGGTTTTATGGTCCCCTCGCTCTTTGCACGGGCCAACGATACGTTCCCGGCGGAACTCGGCTTTGTGAAGGAAATAGAGGGAGGGGTGGGCAAAGGGTGGAGGGATCGTCTGCGCCTGATAAGCACTGCGATGCGCTACGGGTTGCGCCCGACGACCGCCGCTCGGATGGCCCACCACGTGGTCAGTCAAAGGCTGGGCAACTATAATGCCCTGGATCGTTTCGCCAAGCCCAGGCTCTTGAAATTGGGCATCCACCTGGACGTTTACGAGTTTTTGGTGAAAAAACAAAAACCCTATTTCACCAGTTTTTACCTGAACCAGACCGATGCTTTTTCCCATCGCTTCTGGCGCTACTATGAGCCCCATCTCTTTCCCGATGTCACAGAAGCAGAGATCAAGCGCTATGGTGACATGATCCCACGCACTTATGAAATGGCAGATCGGACTGTGGGCCGGCTGATGAAACTGGCCAGTAGTGACACGCTGACCGTAGTCATCTCTGATCATGGGTTTGAAGCAGCCGACACCGCCGCCGAAGGGAGGAAATTCTGCGGGCGAGTTTGGGGTGATAAATTACTAGAGATGTTACACTTGACCCATCAGGCCAGTTACGTGAATCATCGAGACTGGATCATAGTGAAACTATCCAGAGAGGCAAAACAGCGTCGGGCTGAGATTCTGGATCTCCTGGGCAAGTTCCGTGTCAGGGAGTTGGATGCGCCTCTGCTCCACGTGACTGATGACCAGACAGATGAAATCGCCATCAAAATCTACGATCGCACACACCTTTATCGCGACGACGTTGATCTCAATACACTGCACATTGATTACCTGAACGAGACCCGGCCCTTTTTGGACCTCGTTCAAGCAGATTACGACAAACGTACCTCTGGGGTACACCATCCCGACGGCATTGCAATTTTCTGCGGCCCGGGTGTGCAACCAGGAGGATACGTGGCTCAAGCATCCGTCCTGGACATCACACCAACTGTGTTGGCTTTGTTAGGAAAGCCTATAGGCCGCGATATGGATGGCCGAGTATTAACTGAAGCGGTCGCTCCCGAGTTTCTGGAGCAAAGACCTCCAACGTACATTGACACTTACGACACCGGCCTGGAATTGAACGAGATTGAAGATGAGGAGCCAGTATCGGAGGAGTTGATTGCACGGTTACGAGATTTGGGGTATATTGAGTAATACTTTGTACATCGCTCCGGGTCTTGATCCTGACAGAAGGAGTCCGGCCGTAGATGCAGAACCAGATGCTCAATCCACCCAATGTGATGCAGGTCATAAGCGATCTGGATATCGGCGGCGCGCAAGAAGTTGTCCGCACGTTGGTAGAATACCTGGCAGCAGGTGGTAACCAGCCTGTCGTCTGTACTTTCAGAGACGGACCGCTGCGCCAGGACATCGAACAGTTGGGTATCAAAGTAGAGGTGTTGCCTCAACGACGCTACAGCGTCGTGGCTCTCCCACTATTCATTGCAGATATGATACACATCTGCAAGTCACTGGCTGAATTGATCGAGAAGCACAAGATAGACGTCCTCCAGACACATCTGTTGAGGAGCCTTGATTTTTTGGTCTTGCCCCTGCTTTATACCACCAATCTCCGGGTCGTCCTCTGGACTTTTCACAACGCCAGTTTCGAGTTGACCGCAGACAGATTGCCTGGGCACAAATGGCTACTCACCCCAAAAAAGTACAGCCATCGTTTCTTGTACAGATGGGGTTCACATCTGGGGGGTGATTTCATCGCCGTATCAGACAAAGTCGCCAAGGCAATGTTGCGGACTATCGGCCCCATCCAAGATAAAGTCACCGTCATTTGCAACGGGGTTGACGTTAAAAGATACCAAAAGCCGGGCGACAGAATAAAGGTGCGCAGCCAACTGGGGTTGCAGGCCAAGACACGTCTAGTCGCCATAGCCGCTACCCTCAAAGAGCAAAAAGGGCACCGTTATCTAATCGAGGCAATGACCTCAATTGTGCCCCGATACCCAGAGTTGCACGTCCTTTTCATCGGAGATGGCGACCTGAGAGGTGAATTGCAGGCCCAGGTCAAAAGACTTGGCATGGGCGACCGGATCCACTTTCTGGGAAACCGTTCCGACGTGCCAGAGTTATTGGCCGCCAGCGACTTTTTTGTTTTACCCTCTCTTTGGGAAGGGTTGCCGATGGCACTTTTGGAGGCAATGGCCACCGGCTTGCCTATCGTGGCCACAGAGGTATCCGGCACAGTACAGGTGATGATACCCAACGAGACAGGAATCCTGGTGCCGCCTGGTGATGCCCAGCACCTCGCGGAAGCGATTGAACATATCATTTCCGATGCGACCCTGGCTCAGGCAATGGGCGCAGCAGCCAGGCGACGGGTAAAAGCAGAGTTTAGCGCCCAGAAGCAAGCCGATGAACATCTGGCCCTGTATCGCCGCCTGTTAAGCAGGACTTTGTCCAAGAACGACCAGGGGAGACAGTAAGATGCCAGGGTTGGTAGGCATTGTCAGCATCAATGGCGACAAGATAAACCCGCGTTTGATGCCGGCCATGCGCGATGCGATCAAACACCGGGATTGGTACGAGATAGACGATTACGTCAATGCCAGGGGCACAGTGGCGATTTCGCGCGTCAACCTGGGCATCATCAACAAAGATAAGCAACCCTACCCGGCCCGTAATGGCCGAGTCAAGGTATTCCTGCACGGAGAGATCTATAACGACCAGGCCACCGATTCTAACCCGCTAGAATTCATCTATCGTCTATACGAAAAGCATGGGCTAGATTTTGCATCCTTTCTGAACGGCTCCTTCGTCGTCGTCATCGTTGACGAGGACGAGGATATCGTACTCGTCGCCAACGATAGAATAGCGGCCAAGCCACTCTTTTACTTTAACGACAGGCGGGCCGTATACTTTGGCCCAGAGATGAAAAGCCTACTTTTGGTGCCAGCGCTCAAAAGAGAACTCAACCTGGCGGCCGTCGCTGATTTTCTGACCAACGGTCAATTCACCAGGGAACACACTTTGATTGAGCACCTGAAAACAGTAGATAGCGCCACCGTGCTCAAGATCACACCAGGCAGAGTTACCCAGCATAAATATTGGGAACATCCGTTAAAATATGGCTTTCAACAAGAAGGTAAAAAACACAGTCAGAGGTACTATCAGGAAAGGCTTGACGACCTGCTCCACCAAGCAATCAGCAGACGTCTCCGCATTGACAACACCTATGGCATTCTTCTAAGTGGTGGATACGATTCCAGGGGCATTCTAGGCTACTATCTTCAGGAAACGCATGGCCAAGAGATTCACACCATATCCTGGGGACGGGAAGAAGACATCCTCAACAGTGACTGCGCCATCGCCAAGAAACTCGCGCAAAAGTTGGGTGCTGATCATAAATTCTACAAACTCACCGCAGAAGAAGTAATTGACAACTTTTGTGACTTTATCTTACTGGGTGAAGGTCGGACCTGGTTCCCAGAGTCCTACGACGTGTTCCACAGAATAAGAGAGCAGCAAGGAGTTAACATAGTCCTGCGAGGGGATGAATGGCTCGGTTCGGAGTCACCTCTGGTGCATGATGAGCACACGATGTTTCGCAAGCTGAGTTTCATGACTTTAAAAAACATAAGAGATTACCAAAGAATTCTGAAACCCACTTACTATCAACTATTCTGCAAACTTGATGCAGAGACGATCAGATACATCTCTTCCCGGTGCAGCGCTAAGAACATATATGATCGCAAAGACTTTTTTTTCGTGGATGTCCTCTTGAAATATGGTCTCAATCCCCTCAATTACGTGAAAAGTTTTGCGTTAGAATCCTTTACCCCCTTGCTCGATTACGACATTTTAGACTTTGTGAGCACGTTGCCTGTCAAATATAGGTTAGATAAGAACCTTTATCGAAAAACCGTTGAAGAAATGTTCCCAGAACTGTTCGAGGAAGTAGCGCAAATACGCAACGACATTGACTGGGCCACTTCATTCAGAGGTTCTCCAGATCTCCAACGTTTTGTTTACCAGAACCTGCTGGAGAAACAGAGCATACTCGGCGAGTTCATAGACCTGGATAACCTGAAGAACGAATTAGATGCCTTTTTCGCCCCATCTGTAGTAGGTCCTGCGACAAAGATAAGAGCAGGTGTAAAGACAAGCGCCCTAAAGTTGCTCGAGATATCGCCGGCCGCCTACAATTTTGCTCACAAATGCTCTTATTATGCCCAAAAGTGGAGGGGGAACGTCAGAGACTATCTCCCTCCTGAAAACCTCATTATCCGGCTGTTGATCCTAAAGGTGTGGGGGGACGTGTTTCTCGACTATCCGGTAGTGTCCGCGTCGGGATGAAGCAGAATGCAAGATGGATTCAGAAAGCCAGAAAGACGATTTGAAAGCGAGGACAACAGCGTGGAAAAACCGCTGAGATTGATCTATGTCGTTGGTACTTATCCATCGTTGACCGTCACGTTCATTGATCGAGAGATAAACATCTTGCGCCGGTCTGGGGTAGATCTGCAAGTTATGGCCGTTCGTCGTCAGACGGCCGACATACCCCTTTCAGCCAACCAACGGGCACTACAGGAAAGTGTGATATATCTTTTACCTGCAAATTGGTCGAGTGTTATCATCAGCCAGTTGTACTTTGCCATCTTGCATCCAGGACGTTACTTTAGGACGCTGTTTTACCTCTTGACTCGACCCCACCCCCGGGGAAAGGCACGCTACCTGACACCTCGGTTCATGACCTTTTTGCACTTTATCGAGGGTGTTTACGCGGCCCACCTACTGCGCAGACGTCAATTTGAGGAATTACACGCGCATTTTGTTGATAGAGCAGCCACAATTGTCCTGGTTGCCAGCCGCCTGCTCGAAAAACCTTACAGTTTATCAATTCACGCTGGCCCCGATATTTTTGTCAATCCTGTTCTATTGCGAGAAAAGATTTTGGGGGCCCGGCACGTCGCCACTTGCACGCTCTACAACAAATCTTATGTGGAGGCAATCATCGGCCAAGACCTGAGTGGCAAGATCAGCCACATCCACCATGGACTTGATCTGGCGCTCTATCATCCGGGTTCGCCAGTTCCTAATGGACAACCGCTCATACTTTCAGTTGGACAACTGACCGAAAGAAAGGGGTTTGTGCCTCTCATCAAGGGATGTCGGGCACTCAGGGATCAGGGACACAACTTTACCTGTCAGATTGTAGGTCAGGGTCCCCAACGCCAGGAGTTGGAAATCTTGATAAAACAGTTAGCATTGGAAGATACGGTGACGCTGTGTGGCGCTTTGCGGCATGAGGAAGTGATAAAAAAATACAGCCAAGCCACCATGTTTGTATTGCCCTGTATTATGTCAAAGATTGGCAACCTGGATGGGATCCCCAATGTTTTGGCAGAAGCCATGGCTATGCAAGTGCCGGTCATCTCAACAAATATCTCTGGCATCCCAGAATTGGTGAAAGATCAAGTGAATGGCCTGCTAACAGCGCCGGGGGATAATGCCGCACTAGTCAATGCTATGGCCCAATTGCTCAATGACCCAGCCCTGCGCGAAAGGCTGGGACAAAATGGCCGGCAGGCAGTGGTTGAGAAATTTGACGTTGAACGTAACGTGCGACAGTTTGCTGCTACCCTGTGGCCTGATTGGTTTCAAGGTTTACAGCCGAGCAGAGCGACATCTCTTAACCCTTCCTAAACTCTCGCTAGAAGTGTATCCAGTTTTGCTCCAGGGGAAACATTGCGCACTTTTTGCGGATTCACCTCGTCCCATCCGCAGAACAGAAACGTGCCATCGCCGGGGTGAGAAGATGTTCAAAAGCAATGAATGGAGAACAGACGAATGAAGAACCTGCCAATCTTTATAGTTGTCTTGCTAGTCACTGCATCATGCTCAACCTCGGCCGCGCAGGTGCAAGAGGATGTGATGATCTACTTACCACTTGTGAGAAGGGCACCTGGCGACCATTTATTTAACGTGACTTTCGAGAGCGGCAATCTAAATGAATTCGACAGTACGTTTGGCAGGGGCCTGGACGCAATCGCCCCTGGATTGGTGGCAACCATCTACTGCCAGGCGGTCGAGATCACCGACACTGGAGCACGCTACGGTCAGGTTTCAACCGAGGATGAGAAAAACAGGATTCGGCTTTTTTTTGCACTGGACACCAACGGGATCATAATAGACTCCGGGGATAGGTTTGCTATCGCCTTGGTACAAGACGGTAACTGGGATAATGCGTTTCGGGTCGAACTTGGCTATGATGACACCTCCGGGTATAGAGTCCGGCCGGGAATAAAAACCGACGGTCATGCATGGTCTAACGGCCCCTGGGTCAATATCTCTGATAACGAACACACAATCGAAGTTGATTGGAAGCGGTCAAGCGGTAGCAATGAAAATGACGGGTTCATCAAGATGTGGGTGGACGCCTACGACTCTGCCAGTTTCGAAACCGCCGACTCCAGCGTGACCGGCATGGACAATGACACCAAGACTGCCAGCGTTTTCAGGTTCGGTGCTCCCACCGGACTGGATTCCGGCACGTCTGGGACCATCTTGCTCGATCACATGGTGGCAGATGACACCCCATCTGCCATTGGCCATCCCGGCGTGCTGGCCTTCCCCGGCGCAGAAGGAGCGGGGCGGTATACCGTTGGCGGCCGGGGCGGAACGGTCTATCATGTCACGAATCTCAAGAACGGTGGGCCAGGCAGCCTCCGGGCGGCTTTGGAGGCCACTGGACGCCGTACGGTGGTATTCAAGGTTGCAGGCACAATAGAGTTGAACAGTCCACTATCTGTGTTGAATCCTTATGTGTCGGTCCTGGGACAGACAGCGCCAGGGGATGGCATCTGTGTGCGAGGCGAGCCAATCCGCATCCGCACCCACGACGTGATCATACGGTACATCAGGATGCGGCCAGGGGATGAGGGATCAACCGATCCTGAGGATGCGGATGCCCTTGATATAGGCAACAATCCATCGGGGCCGACGGACACTGACGGCATGGGGTTTAACGTAATTGTTGACCACTGCTCTTTCAGTTGGGCGCTGGACGAGAACGTGTCCCTGTGGAACGCCCAGCCCGAAGTCAACTTTATGAGGAACGTCACGCTCCAGTGGTGCATTATCTCCGAGGGATTGAACGCTGACGATTCCAGCATGGGGCTGTTGGCTGGCGCTGTGGATCACACGAGAAGTATCAAAAACTTGTCAATTCACCACTGTTTGCTCGCGCATAATGGACGGCGCAGCCCCCGCCTGGCCGCGGCCTCGCCCGTCGAAGTGGTGAACAATGTCATGCACGACTGTCCAGGTTACACTGTCCTCATTGACCACGTTGCCACGCACGTCAACTTTATTGGCAACACGATCAGTGATCACAATAACGTCTACACCCTGCTCGTTGAACCCCGCTTGGGGCCGGAATCGCCCGTCGAAGACTACCAGGATCACCAAATCCACGTAGACGACAACAACGGGAACTTTTACAACTCGGACGATTGGGAGATCGTCGGCAAGGGCTGGGAAGCGAATCAGTGGGCCGATGGAGCTTACCGGGAGGCCTGGGAAGTAAACACTCCAATACACATTGCCAACAGCAAACTGCAAGCGGTCGAGCGATCAACTGCCTATAACATAGTCCTGGATAGTAGCGGGTGCTTACCACGTGACGGAACAGATGAAAGAGTCGTACAAAATGTAACTGATGACGACACCGGCTTAATTGATAGCCAAAACCAAGTTGGCGGTTGGCCTTATCTATCGCCCGGCCTGGCCCCGACCGATAGTGATAATGACGGAATGTCAGACAACTGGGAAGATGCTCACGGTCTGGACAAAAACGTGGCCGACGATGATAGGTACACTCTCAGCCCGATTTACACCAATCTTGAGGTATACAGCCACGAACTCGCCGCCTCACTCGAAGGTGGATAATGACGCAACATGGTTATATCTTTATTGTGGGATCTTCTAGGACAGGGACAAGCCTGTTGCGAAACATCTTGAACAGTTCAGAAGACGTCGCGATTTGTGACGAGACCCACTTTTTTGGAGATCCAAAGACAATCGCCAGCCTGCTGCGAAATGTCTGGCATGGTTCCAAAAAGATCGCTCGTTGGGGCGAATCACACTTTTTGGAAAGGTTGACCAACCAAGGTATCCGTCAGGAATTGACAATGCTGGGTGACATTTCAACAGACGCCGGTGCTGAGAAGATCGTTGATTACCTTTACCATACCTGTTGGCACTGGGCTCCTCACAACTTTGAGCGCAAAGAATTCTTACACCAGGTGCTGGTCTCTGATCGCACCGACCGGTCATTGTTCGATCTGGTCATGGCCTGTTACGCTAATGGCAAGCCCATTCGCGGGGAGAAAACACCAGCCCACATCCACTATGTGCCCACTCTTCTGGAATGGTTCCCGAATGCAAAAATCATTCATACGTTTCGCGACCCGCGTGCAATCTTTACCCTGCAGAGAGAGAAACCGTTCACCCGCAAAGGCCTTAACCGGCGTCAGCGTATCTTTCGGCGCTCTGCGCTGCCCCTCGAGATCTATGCGAGCCTCGACATCGCCATCACCTGGCTGCGTACCGTTCAATTGCATCACCAATATCAAGAGCGTTATCCCAACAACTATTACCTATTCAAGTATGAGGATTTACTAGACGCTCCACAGATACATTTGAAAAAACTGTGTGACTTTTTGGAAATCAGACTCACTGAGGAAATGTTGCAACGAACATTCCAAGATTCTGCCTTTGGGCCATGCTCCCAAACAAGAGAATCTGATACCTGGGCTGCTAACTGCAGGCGAGAGCACTTGCACCCTGCGACCAACAAGTTGTTTGTCCGGCTATGCAAGAAGCATCTACTGGAATTCGGCTACCCACTATAACCTACAGATCAGGTGTGACATCAAAATGGATAAATTCATTGTTTTGGCAGCCCGCCGCTCAGGAGTTACACTGCTTCTCGACTCCTTGAATAGTCATCCCCAAATACAGTGTTACAAAGGGGTATTTACCACCACCAACAGATTAAAGTTTTTTGAATTCGACAATCCAGACAGCCGGTTCTATAAATTCCGATCTGCTTCTCCAAAACGACAGGGCGATTATGTTTTCCGGAGAAAAAGATTGATCAGCACTTTCCTGACAGAGTTATACACGTCCACCGCCGGCGTGAAAGCCGTCGGGGTCAGGCTGTCCTATATCCAGGCCAAAAAATACCCCGAGGTTCTAGAATGGGCTCTGGAAAACGACGTGGGTATTATTCATCTCGTTCGCAAGAACTCCCTAAAAGCCATTGTGTCTCATTTTAGCGCCCGCAAGCGCGGTTTACATCATTCGACTTTGAAAGCGGAACGGGTCACCATTCGACTGTCGCCGCTCAGGCTGAAAAGACGTCTGACCAGACTGACCAGACAGATTGAAAAGTATAATGCTATGCTTGCAGACAAGCGGCACATCAAAGTCTATTACGAAACGTTTACAGCAAACAGAGATACCGAGATCAGACGCATACTTGGTTTTCTGGAGGTTGATCAATCTGTACCACTGACAAGTGATTTGATCAAACTGAATCCCGACTCGTTGGAGAACATCCTGGAGAACTATGAGGCCATAACCAGGGCTTTCAAAGGCACCGTTTTTGAAAAATACCTGGTGTGATGTGAGAGGACTGTATGATCTGTTCCTCTAAGAAAGTAGTTGCTGCATTGTTTCTTCTAGCCCTGGCGATCTTGGTTTTCATTCCACGCCAGAAAGGCACCCTTGAGGTGAATTCTGTGTCAGAATCAAACCAGCAGAGAGCGAACACCACAAATGATGAGTACCAGTTGCTCTTGCCCCTGGATCTGAAACCATTTCCCGCCTGGAAGAGACTGGACACAACTGGTGGTGGCCGTCAGACCGGCATAGCCCCCCACCCCATCAATCCCGACATCGTCTATATATCCTCCGACAACGGCGGGCTGTTCAAAACCAAGGATGGAGGAGATAGTTGGTTCTCGGTTTCCTCTAACCTGGGCGCTTACCGGCTCGGTTTTGTCACCCTGGACCCACTTGATCCGGAAGTAGTCTACGTGACGGCTTCTATGGACTATCAGCAGAGAACTGGGGGGGGGACCAGAGGTGAAATCCATCGCAGCCGGAATGGTGGCCTTTCCTGGGAGTTTGTAGCGGATGGCATGGGCCTGCAAAACTCGGCTCCCAATCAAGCATCCATAGTTATCCCTTACGATCCTGCCCACCCTGACCGCTTTGACGAGGACGGAGATAATCTTTCCGCTGTGATCTTCGTAGGCGCCTGGAATGGCCCTGCCGACCCGCCAGTGGGCGGCGTCTGGCGCTCGGAGGATGAGGGGGAGACCTTCACCCACCTGGCCCTGGAAGATAAAAACATCACCGCCCTGCGCGCCTCCACGGAGGGTGCCGGCGTTTTGTTCGCCACAACCTATGAAGGCACAGTTTACCGGAGCAAAGACCTGGGAGAAAGTTGGGTGAATATAACCGGTGATATGCCTCCAGCACATCTCTCAGACCTGGCCGTTCACCCCACTGACGAGAACACCCTATATGTCACGTGCCGTTGGTGTGAGGCCGGTGAGCCACCTGTCTGGAAAACGGACGACGGTGGCCAGAATTGGTATCCAGCCAGTTCTGGCCTGGACTCGAACGAGATTGGCAGTTTCCCCAAGATCTTGATAGATCGCTTCGATCCCAACGTTCTCTACGTCACCACGGAGAAAGCAGCCTATGACAAAGCAGGCGTGTACAAAAGCGCCGATGGGGGACAGAGTTGGCATTTGATGCCAGCCCGGCTGGTTTTGACCGACGGTCGTCCCTACTTCTGGTATCAATTTGAGGGTGAGTTCACGATAGGTCAGGCGGTTGACGGCAGGTTATTCGCAGGCGATGAAGCCGCCTGGCGCTACCCCGACGGGGATTTGGCCGATGGCCTGGAGGTATGGGAACCGGCCGCGATTGGCATCGGTAACGTGCACGTGAACACCATCGCGGTTGATCCACTTGACGACACCGTTTTGTATCAGGGTATCTCCGACTTTGGACCGTACAAGTCGGTTGATCGAGGCCAGAGTTTCCATCGTATTCTGGGAAATGGTTGGCCGGTGACGGTTGACAATTACGTCTGGAATGGCCCTTACTATCGCAATTATGAAGCATGTCGGCTCAACTGTTCCTCAACCTGCGAACAAGATGGGCGGATCGCGGCCGGCGGCACCACGGATTTTGCCATATCAAGACAGGATGGGAACGTTGTGTACAGCGCCTTTGGTAGCGGAGCGGGCAAAAGTGAGCACGGCGGCGTCAACAAATCAACCGACGGGGGACAAACCTGGCAGCCGGTAGGATTTCAGATGGAGAGCGGCTTTGATTTGAACCCGAAGACCTGCGTGCCCTATGGCTTACGGCACCTGGCGATTGACCCTACAGATGATGACATCGTTTTTGCCGCCATGGAGATTCCTGCTACCAAAACAGGCAAGTTATATAAAACCACCGACGGGGGCGCAACGTGGACAGAAATCGCTGCTACCTCTGGCTACATCAAGGGGGTAGATGTGTCGGCTGTTGATCCGGGCCTGGTAGTATTCGCAACCCGATCAAGTGTCTACAAGTCTGAACAAAGGGGGGAACCTGATTCGTGGCAGGTAATCACTCTACCTGACGACCCCAGTATCCAGACAGTCAGGCTTTCGCCACATAAAGCAGGGGTATATGTGGTAGGGACAAACCGCACAGGCATCTACTATACCACAGACGGGGGGATCAGTTGGAGCAACAACTCGCTCAAAGACCTGTTCGAGCAGAGACTATACCAGGGAAGCACCGAGTATCTCCCTGTCGAGGTTGCTACGGCATCCAATCCCAAAGTACCCATGTTGAAGAATATCTCCGCAATTGTGTTTAACCCAATCACCCCTGATGCATTTTACGTTGCTGGCACTAACTACACTCGAGCCTCCTTTGGCGTCGCCGAAATCACCAATTCTGGTCAGAACTGGCAACGGTTGCCCCTGGCGGGCCTGGCCCACAGGAATGTGTTCGATTTGGCTATGGACTCGTCAGGGACATTTTTATACGCCGGGACGTTTGATGGCACTTATAGACTGGGCCTGAGGTGATCATGACCATCACGACAGATAAGAAAGTCTTTGTCGCGTGGGCTCCCTATAGCCGTCGGGGACAGTCGCTGGCTACCGAACTTGGTATGCAGCCGTATCTGATTCATCACCTTAAATTCCAGCGCCCCATCTACGCCCCGTTCAAGTATGTATTACAGGTATTACACACTCTGGCGCTTTTACTCAAAGAGCGGCCTCGCATCGTCGTTGTCCAGGATCCACCGATCTTTGCCAGTCTTACCGTTTGCATCTACACAGTGCTAGTCTTTGGTCAGGCCCAGTTCATTGTAGACGCCCACACTGGGGCGCTACTTCACCCCTGGTGGAAATCGTTTCAAGGGCTACAAAAGTCCATATACCGCCGGGCTCTCACTGTCATCACCACCAATCACACGCTGACAGAATTGGTACGGTCGTGGGGGGCGGATTCTATGGCTCTGGCTGGCCCTCCCATAAACATCCCCCCTGGCGAAGCAATGATCCTGGGCAAGACATTCAATCTCGTCCTGATCAATACCTTTTCTCCCGACGAACCGCTTTCGGCTGCACTCGAAGCCGTAACCGATAGACACGACATGCATTTGTACGTCACCGGCGATGTGGGCAAAGCCCCCTCCTCCCTGCTAGAGATGGCACCAGCCAATGTGACATTCACCGGGTTTTTGTCTGATGCTGACTACTTGAGGCTCCTGCGAGGAGCAGATGCAATCATGGCGCTTACAGACGAAGATTTTACGCTACAATTGGGAGGCATGGAGGCTGTCGCTGTGGGCAAACCTATCATTACCTCCGATTTATCCTTCTTGCGAGAATATTTTAATCAGGGCACGGTCCACGTGCCCAATACCCCTGCTGGAATACGTCAGGGGATCATTAGAATGCAAAAAGATATAGCCAATTTATCCACAGAGATCCTCCAGTTACGCCGGACACATCAAGAAGAATGGATCACAAAATCTCGACACCTGCGCGAGATCATAACCACAGGAGCAACAGGATGAAATTATTGGTCGTTCTTGGCGAAGGTGGACATACGACAGAATTGCTGAGGCTGATTGACCTGCTAGGAGATCGTTATGACTATCACTATATCATCTCCAAAGAGGATAATCTCTCAGCGAGCCACATCAAACACGCAGGACCAATATATCACCTGCCTCGCCCCAGAGGGAAACAGACCAGAGCATTAAACGCAGCTTTTCAGACGCTTCTCACTGGAATTGAGTCGCTACGGATTCTACTGCGTGTTCGACCGGCGGCTATCTTGAGCACAGGCCCGGCGATTGCTGTGCCCGTCTCGATTACTGGCAGACTTTTAGGGGCCCACGTTATCTTTGTGGAAACCGGATGCAGGATCAAAACCCTATCTCTCACCGGACGTATTATGTACCGGTGGGCAGATCTTTTTTTCGTTCAGTCGCCGCAACTGGCAGAAAAGTTGCCACGGGCCATCTACGCAGGACGGTTAGTGTGATTATGACCAGGGGAGAGATATTGTGATAAAGAGACCCTTTATATTTGTCACCGTGGGTAGCACGGATTTTGATGACCTGGTTCGGGTAATAGACGAACTGGTGCCTTCGCTCCAAACCCAAGGGGCGGTGCAAATCGGGCATGGCCAATATATCCCCGTTAACATACCGCATTTCCGCTTCGCGCCATCACTGGTCCCGTACTATGAGCAAGCCTCATTGGTGATCGCACATGGCGGGTTGGCCACCACCATGGAGGTTTTAGAACGTGGGCTACCGCTCGTCAGCGTCAGCAATCTAGACCGCTACGACAATCACCAGGATGACCTGCTCTCATACATGTCCGAGATGGGCTATCTGGTCTGGTGCCGCCGTCTCGATGAACTAGAGCGGGCCATCAAGACAGCGCAAACCACGCCACTCCGACCCTATCAACCACCCGAATGTGAGATTCATCTCGTTATCAACAAATTCCTAAGTGGTCGGTAGTATCAGCCATTGGAGACGCAATATGTCGGGCTGAGAGACAAAACATCTCCATAACACAGCGACACACGGGGCCATCGGGTCACGTGAATCCCAACTTCTGCAGGAGGGTTAACAAAAAGATGATAGTCAGCCACAAGCACAAGTATCTGTTCGTTGAACTTCCACATACCGGTTCAACAGCCATCAGTAAAGAACTGCGCGAGAATTACGATGGTGTCCCAATATTGCGTAAACACGCCTATTACCACGAGTTCCTAAGAGTAGCCAAATCTGAGGAAAAGACATACTTTGTTTTTGCAGGTATGCGGAATCCCTTAGATGAGGCCATCAGCGTTTACTTTAAATACAAGAACAACCACAAACAGAACTATACTAACCCAGAAAGATTGAGGAAAAACGGAGGTCACGTTACTGACGATGACTTGAGAAAATTCAACTTTATAAAGAATAACAATGCAGATTTCCCTACTTTCTTCGCGAGGTTCTACAGATTACCATACAATAACTTGAGCATCCTGTCACACAAGAGATTCGACTTTATAATCCGATTTGAGAATCTGCAGGATGATTTTGCACAGGCGCTCACATTAATAGGCATCACACAAAAGAGACCTCTGCCGATGATAAATAGAACAGCCGGAAAAAAGAAAGAGTTCTCAGCATATTACACACCAGAGATCTATGAACAGGCGAGGAGAGTATTCGGTCCTTTTATGAGAAGATGGGACTATGCTTTCCCCCCCGAATGGGGTGACCGCCCCGTTCCCCGGTCAAGTCAGATGCAGTATTATATCATTGGCACCATGAGGAAACTTTATTGG
Organism: Chloroflexota bacterium; assembly: GCA_034189605.1. Classification (GTDB taxonomy): domain Bacteria; phylum Chloroflexota; class Anaerolineae; order B4-G1; family B4-G1; genus JAUWNP01. The sequence continues at coordinate 12,844 of JAXHUO010000023.1, read as the reverse complement.
AAACACTTGAAATGGGGATCATCTCTTTCGGCTCAATTGTACAAAAGACTTGCGAGCAGTGGATTCTAGCAGATATTTAACACTTTTTTGACGCTATGTCAACAAGAATATGCTACTATGATGGCAACATGATTCCTGTCCATCTGCGTTGCTGCAGTGATCGCTCGACCAAGATGTTAACAGGAACATGGTGGTGATTACCCACAAGTTCGCTGCCACCTCAGATTTCAGGCAAGCAGTGTGTCAAAGAATCGCATGTAGAGGGCAAAACACCGACTGTCTTGTAACAGGCGGTAAAGCCCTGGGGTCATTCGGACACGTGGGTAATCACCAGGAACACACTATGATGGTAACGTGACCTCAGCTGAGCAAAGATACTCAGGAAACACGTTTTGGCCAGGGTGATGACCGGGAGCAAGGTCATCGGCAAAGTCCCCGAGTCTTGCCAGGCGCTTTAACTACGCCAACGAGAAGCATCGGGGGCTCTCTCGTGTAACTCGCGTAAAAAACCTCTACCCCAAGTCCAAATCTCAAAACGACCCACATTCCGAATGCCACTCCGAATCTAAGGATACAATGACTAAGGAGCAACAATGACTCACAAAAGGATTTTCCTGCGGACGTCGAGTTTAGTAGGATTGGTGCTGGGTGTGCTGATCCTCACAATGATCACTTTGACATCAGTTCAGACCCGTGGATCTGCTTCCATCGCCATCGCAAAGGAGGCAGGTCAAACAATGAACTTTGGCATTGAGATCGCCAAGACACCCGACTCGCAGACGGTGGTCAGCGGCGGCACCGCGACCTTCACCATCATCGTTACCAACACCGGCAACATGACACTGACGAACGTGACTGTCTCGGATGTCCAGGCTCCCAACTGCGCCCAGACGGTGGGTGTGCTGGCTGCGGGGGACGATCACACTTACGTGTGCACGGTCGCCGATGTGACGTCCGACTTTACCAACAGCGCCACAGTCACCGGCACGACTACGGTCAGCGACACTGTGACCTATACCGACACAGCCTTCGTAGACGTGATCAACCCCCGCATCGAAATCGCCAAGACACCCGACACCCAAACGGTGACCAGTGGTTCCGATGTGGACTTTACCATCGCTATCACCAACACCGGCGACGTACCCCTGACGGACGTAACTATCTCAGACGCCCAGGCACCCGACTGCAATCGGACTTATGCCAATCTGTCACCAGAGGAGATTAGACGCTATGACTGCACGGTCACCAATGTGACGGATGGTTTTATCAATAGCGCGACCGTCACGGGCAAGCCGCCAGTGGGCGAGGACGTGACCGCCGCCGACGCCGCCAAGGTCATACTGGACGAGACGGGGACCTGCCCAACTGGCATGATCGCCTATTGGAGGCTGGACGAGCTCAGCAGCGGTGCCTACGACGACTACTACGATGGGCACGACGGCGAATGTGCCGGCGAGTGTCCCTCCCCTGCCACAACAGGGCGCGTCAATGGAGGTCAAGAGTTCAATGGAAGTGACACCGGGATAAATGCGCCGGCCGTGCCCGGAGATGATTCTTTCAACTGGGGCGCGCAGGACAGTTTTTCCATCGAGTTCTGGATGCAAACGGATAGTGCCAGCACATGTTTGGGGAACGAGGTCGCTGTCGGCCGGGATGACAGCGCAACCGATCTACACTGGTGGACTGGATGCTGGAATGGCGGTCAGGCGGCCTTCTACTTGGGAGACACCGGTGGACAAGCACACTGGGTGAATGGAACGACAGACCTTACTGATGGATCTTGGCATCACGTCGTGGCAGTACGAGAAGCGAGCACAAATAGAATCCGCATCTATGTAGATGGCATTGAAGAGGCCTCGACGGCTGCGACTTATACTGACGGCTTTGACTCCTCGACGGCTGCGTTGAACATAGGGTGGCTAAACCTGTCTGGCCAATTCCACTTTGACGGCATCTTGGACGAGGTGGCCCTGTACGACAACCCACTATCTGCAGATGATATCCAGCAACACTATAACAAGGGGCTAGCCGAACGATGGTATTGCCAGAGTGGAACGTTCGCCCCCACCATTGTTTCGGTCCCGGTGACTAACGCAACCGTTGGACGACTCTACAGTTACGACGTGGAAGCCGTAGGCAACCCAGATCCAACATACGCACTGACGACCTACCCGAGTGGTATGACAATTGACCCCGCGACAGGCTTGATCTCCTGGACACCAACCCTCGCACAGGAAGGGAACCACGCAGTCGAGGTTGAAGCCAGCAACTGGGAAGGCACCGATCACCAGGATTTTACCATATTCGTGGCCGAAGGGACGCTCTGTCCAGCCGATATGATCGCCTACTGGAAGCTAGACGAGTCCAGCAGCGGTGCCTACGACGACTTTTACGATGGACACAATGGAGCATGCACGGGACTATGCCCGACGCCGACCACTGGACACATCAACGGAGGTCAAGAGTTCGGCAACGGCGACACCGGGATTAACGTACCAGCGGACGCAGACTTTGATTGGAACGCAACCAACAGTTTTTCCATCGAATTTTGGATGCAAACGGATAACGCCAGCACTTGTTCCGGAAACGAAGTGGTCATTGGGCGGAGCGACAGTTCATCCAATATGCGTTGGTGGGCTGGATGCTGGGAGGGCGGTCAGGCAGCCTTCCACCTGATAAGTACCGGTGGGCAAGAAGCCGAGGTGGCTGGCACCACAGACCTGACCGATGGGGACTGGCACCACGTCGTGGCGATGAGAGATGCCAGCACAGACAGAATCCGCATCTACGTAGACGGTACCCAAGAGAATTGGGCGCCTACGACTTACACTAGCGGCTTTGACTCCGAGGATGATCTGAACATAGGGTGGTTTAACCTATCTAGCCACTTTCACTTTGACGGCATCGTAGACGAGATAGCCCTGTACGATAGGGCACTGTCGGCAGCTGAGATTCAGCAGCACTATAACGACGGGGAAGCCGGTCCAGGGTATTGTATCAACCCCGACATCGCGGTCAACAAGACAGCGAATCCCATGGTAGCCTACCTTTCAGATGCGGTCATTTATACCTACGCCGTGACTAACCCCGGCGACGCTCCGTTGTCGGACATAACACTGAACGACGACAAATGCCGTCCAATAACCTCCCCTGAAGGAGATGACGGCAATGGTAGTCTGGATCCGGATGAGACTTGGACTTACTACTGTTCGATGACCGCAAGCGCCGACATCACCAACACTGCGACCGTCACGGGCACCCACTTCCTGAACAACACAGTAAGCAACACAGACATAGTTTTTGTGGATGTGATCAACCCAGGAATCGCTATTGACAAGACGGCGTATCCAACGACCATCCAGGCCGGAGATGTGGTCACCTACACCTACGCAGTAACCAACCCGGGCAACGATCCGTTGTCGAACGTGCAGAAGGTCAGTGACGACAAGTGCACCCCGGTGACCCTCACAGGAGGCGACGGCAACAGTAACTACAAGCTAGACCCAGGTGAGATCTGGACCTACACCTGTTCGACAACCGTCAATACCGACATCGTCAACACTGCGACCGTCACAGGCACCGACTCGGCTGGCGGCACGGTAAGCGCGCAAGACACGGCCTTTGTTGACGTCATCAGTCCAGACATCAGCATCGTCAAGACGGCGGATCCGACGGTGATCTACGCCGGCGATACAGTCACCTACACCTACATCGTCACCAACCCCAGCGCGAATCCGTTATCGTCCGTGGGCGTGAGCGACGACAAGTGCACCGTGGTGGCCTTCGTAGGTGGTGACACCAACAGCGACGACCTGTTGGATGCGGGCGAGACGTGGACCTACCGCTGTGTTACGACCCTGGACGAGGACACCACCAACACCGCGACTGCCACGGGTACCAACTCAGTCGGCGACCCGATCAGTCCCGACACAGATACGGCCTTTGTGGACGTGATGGAAGAGTTGTATATCTACTTGCCTTTAATCTTTAGGAACTAGTAAGCGTTTGGGGGCCAAGGAACCAGGTTTTTCGTACAGACAGACCTCCGAGGTTTAAAGTCGCCAAAACCTCGGAGGTCTGAGTGCTTACGTCTATTACTCCCGCCGTCGGGGTTTGGCTCCCACCAACAACCGCAGGACCTCGACCTCAGTCATCACGCGATCTGACTGCTTTGCCACCTCCAGGATGCGCCGGATCATTTCGTCGCTAGCCTCCAGGCCATACTCGGCAAGTTGGTAACGCACGTTGCTGACCCCGCTCATCGGCCCGATCTCAATCTTCTGGTGACGGCCGAGCAGCGCGGCAGGAACGGATGAATAGACCCGATCAGCCACCCAATCGTCCCCCTTCTGCTGAGCCTTGTAGATCGCAGCCGCGTGGACACCCGACGCGGTGCGGAAAGCATCTTGACCCACCACCGGATGATTGGCAAGCACTGGCACGTTGCACGCTCTGGCGACCATTCGGCAATATGGCAAAAGCCAGGTCAGATCGCGCTGGGTGTGTCCCACGAGTTGAAGGTTGGTCAGCAGCAGTTCCATCGAAGTGTTCCCCGTACGCTCGCCAATGCCCAGCGCGGTGGCGTGCAATCGGTCTGCACCGGCCTCAAAGGCCGCGAGTGTGTTGACCAACGCCATGCCCAGGTCATTGTGACCGTGCCAGTCAATGCCGATCCCGGGGCCAACCAGTTCGCGCACGAAATGCACGAGTCGTGCCGTTCCCTCAGGCATGGCATGGCCGACCGTGTCACACAGGCATACTCGTTTAGCGCCGTGCTCGACGGCGGTCAGGTACAATTGGCGCAGGGTCTCTGGATCAGTGCGGACGGTATCCTCAGTGACGAACATAACGGGCACGTCGTGCCTCACAGCAAAGTCTATGGCCTTGCGTGTGCGATGCAACATGAGTGGCAAATCCCACCCCTCGGCGTAACGGCGGATAGGACTCGAGCCGATGAACAAACCCACGCCGACGCGGATACCAGCCCGTTGCGATATTTCGGCGATGGGGGCAATGTCTGCAGGCAATGTGCGCGCAGCGCAGTGGCACGCCAGAGGCAAGTGCCGATCCACAACCTCGCGTGCCAGGATCAAACACTCTTCAGCGAAACGCGATCCAGCCCCTGGGATGCCCAGGTTCACGTCATCCACACCCAACTCGGCCATCAGAACCAGCAGAGCAAGTTTATCTGCCACAGAAGGATGGGTCACAGAAGGTGACTGCAGCCCATCTCGTAGCGTCTCGTCCACAATGCCTGCGGTCCTGGCATGAGAAACTCCGGGACTTGCATTCCAATCATGGATTAAGTCACTTTGTACAGTATTATGCATATTCACCAACCTCGTTGCGCGCATAGTTCAATAGCCCACCAGCGAAGAGAACTTGGATCTGGTGCGGCGTGAGTTCGTAGGTTGCATCAAAGACCACACCTTGTGTCAGGTTACGGACGCTGACCGGGCAGCCTGTGTAGAGACATTCACGCAAGCCGACGATCTCCCACTCGTGACCTACTCGAATGCTATCATAGGCCGTAGGATCAACAAAGATGAGAGGCAGAATGCCAAAGTTGACCAGATTAGCCTGGTGTATGCGGGCATAAGACTTGGCGACGACGGCCCGTAGTCCCAACACCAGGGGGCCTTGCACAGCGTGTTCCCGAGAGGAACCGAGGCCATAATTGTGACCAGCCACGATGAAACCGCCATCCCAGTCACGGGCACGCACAGAGAAGGCAGGATCTATCCGGCTGAAAGTTAAATCACCCATAGCCGCGACATTAGCACAAGCAGCAATAGTCTCGGGCTTGGCAGGCATGATGTGATCGGTGGTGATGCCATCGCCCAGCACAATCAACACGCGCCCCCGGAGTTCATCGGGGAGCGGTGTTACCACCGGTAGTGAGGTGTGATGAGGACCGCGGATAATCTCAATAGTAGCACGATCCGCAGGGGGAGGCACAATCTCATACACGTCAGGATACCGAGAGGGTGGCTCGACGTGAAGGGGGATGCCCAGATCACGCGGGTCAGTGATCACCCCCGCCAGCGCCGACGCGGCCGCAACTGCCGGGCTGCACAAGTAGACCTGGTCGCCAACTACCCCTGAACGGCCGGGAAAGTTGCGGGGGTAAGTACGCAAGGAGACCGCCCCCGCTGGCGGCCGGAGCACCATACCCAGGCATGGGCCACAGCAAGGCTCCAGGATGTGCACTCCAGCCGCGATGAGATCGCCTAGTTCGCCGGATGCGGCCAGCAAGTGGTACACCTGCCTGGTTCCCGGTGTCACGGCCAATGTGAGATGAGGCGGCACACGTCGCCCACGCAACATACGAGCGACCAACGCCAGATCCTCGTAACTGCCACTGGTGCAGCTGCCTACGATGGCCTGGTCAACCGGTGTGCCGGCCACCTCCCGCACCGGCACCACGTTGCCAGGACTGCCCGGCAGAGCGATCAAGGGCTCAACAGTGGAAAGATCGAGCCGTACCTGCTCATCATAAGTAGCATCTGGATCCGGGCTCAAGTGACAAAAGTCGGCGGCCCGGCCTTGAGCGATCAGATAACGCCGTACCTGCTCGTCAGCCGGGAAGATCGAGGTTGTGAGTTCCAGTTCCGCACCCACTGCGGTGATAGTGACGCGCTCTGATACGCTGAGGGTGGCCACTCCTGGTCCTATGAACTCGGCCGCCTTGCCCACTCCCCACCGCGTGCCCAGACGACGCAGTAGTTCCAGGATCACGTCTTTGGCACTGACCCAGGGGCAGAGTTGACCGCTCAACTCGATTCCTACGACCGCTGGCATGCGCACATAGTAACTGGAAGTGGCCATAGCGACGGCCACTTCCAGCCCCCCGGCCCCAATCGCCACCGACCCGACTGCTCCTGCTGCAGGCGTATGGCTGTCGGCCCCCAATAACAGCGCGCCAGGCCGGGCAAAGTGTGCCAGAAAGAGCAGATGGCAGATGCCGCTGCCAGGTTGGGAGTAACAAAGTCCATGGTGGGCCGCCATCGTGCGCAGATAGTGATGGTCAGCGGCATTCTCCGGGCGCGTTTGGAGAGCACCATGGTCCACTAGTGACACGGCCTGCAGGCCAAGCGCTAGCGGCAGTCCCAGGGCCTCGAACTGGAGATAGGTGGTCAAGCCTGTGGCATCTTCAGTGAGGGTCTGATCAACATGGAGAAGGATCTCGCTATTGGGAGAGGGTTCGCCATCAAGCAGATGATCGGCTATTATTTTGTGTATCAGGTTCATAGGCAGCAATACCTCAGAATCATCGTTCACGGCTGAGTAACATTTGCGCCAGTTCGCGGAGCGCCAGAGCAGCCGGGCCATGCAAGTTCGCCTGCCCCAGTGCAGTCAATGCCTGGTCGTGATGCTCTCGCGCCAGTCGTTCAGCGTATTCACGGCTGTTTGTCTCTTGCAGCAACTCCGTAGCGTGGTGGACGTCAGTCTTTGAGAGCGTCTCCCGGGCCAACAGTGCGCGCAGTTCCGCGCTTTGTTCCAGACCGTGGAGTATAGGGAGCGATTTCTTGCGCCGGGCGATATCGGCTCCAGCGGGCTTACCCGTGACCGCCGGGTCACCCCAGATACCCAGGAGGTCGTCGCGCATCTGGAAGGCCAAGCCCAGGTGCTGGCCGAAGGCGCGCAGGTGCTCGCGTTGGGTGTCGGGGGCAGCGGCGACGAGAGCCCCCATCTCACAGGCACACGCCACCAGCGCCCCAGTTTTTCCCTCGACCATCGTCAGATAGTCTGCGACGGAGACGGTATCGCAGATTTCGAAACCAATGTCGAGATACTGGCCGCCCGTAAGGGCCAGGCAGGCGCGGTTGAGAAGGCGGGCGGCTGTCACGACCGTCGCGGCAGGCACAGGCTCCTCCGACAGGCTCGAGGCATCGAGTTCGGAGAGCCGCAGCAGGACCAGTTGCGTCAACGCGAACAACACATCCCCGGCGTTGATCGCCTGAGCCTCCCCCCACAGTGCCCAGACAGCGGGGCGGCCACGGCGGGTTGCATCCCGGTCCTCAATGTCGTCGTGGATAAGAGAGAAATTATGCACAAATTCAATCGCGGCTGCGGCAGGCAGTGCCTGCTCCCAATCCCCACCACAAGCCTCACAGGCAAGGAGGCAAAGCACAGGACGCACGCGCTTGCCGGTTCGCGCCTGGCAGGGGATGAATGCCGCATCGGTCCAGCCCATATGATAGCGCAGCATGCCAAAGAGTCCGGCGTAGCGCGGGTCGGCGGCCTGGACGACAGCACGCATCTCTGCCTCAAGCGGCGGTAGATATCGGTCAAAAAATGATTGGAGGGACATTGTGCTTGATACTGGATACTCGACGCCGGATGATGGGCTCCCCATTAGATCCAGCGACAAAGTCAGGTCGCTTTTGCCAGCACCTCACTTTGGTATAATGGGCAAGCCAGATAGTTGTTGTACCAGGCAAGCCAACGATTAGACCAACCGAACAGTTTCGTATCGCGCATGATCTTTTTGACTTGATCACGGCTCATTTTCGCATCAGCGAGAAGCACATTGACATTATTCCTGCTGAGCGCCAGCGTTTTCACTGCGAAAAAGTAGGGCCACATACAGGCCAACCGAATGCGGTGTTGGCAACGTGGAAAGGCCCAGATGTAGCGGATTCCATGCCACAGATGGCGCTCCGCCTTGTCGGCTAACATATCTATGACCTGCAAGGCCAGTTCCACGTTCGCCGGGTCAAAGAGCCCGTCGCGGGTCAGACCAACCTGCTCATAAAAGGTGCGCGGCACAAAAACCCAGCCTCGCTCATAGTCCTTGCGCATCCCCCGGATCACGTTGACTGTTTGCAACGCCAGCCCAAACTCCCGTGCCTGGGGCATCAGTCGCGCTTTGCACTCCCGGATAGCGGGCGAATACCAGGCAAAAATATCAGTCAGCAAATAACCCACCTTACCCGCCACCTGGTGCATATAGTCATCCAGTGCTTCCTCGTCCTCTACGAAAGGGCCATGCTCCTGCCAGCGGGCCATGCCCAGCGAAGTCTCGGTCACACGCAGTCTGATGGCCTCTTGAATTTCAGCAGGGAACTGGTCAAGTTGCCCAATAATCCCGCCGGCGTGCTGGGCGACGTAAACTTCGGGGTCGTCCGGGTCCAGGTCAGAAATGCAAGCAATCAAGTCTTTGGGTGGCAGTTCCCTGCTCAACACACGCGCCCACAGACGGAGCAGTTGGACTTTGCGTTCGACTTGCATCGTCTCGTGATCTTCCAGGCAATCAGAGACGCGAAACAGCAGGTAAGCAATGGTCAGGATATCTTGCAAGGTAGGCGGCAACCGCTCGACAGATAATGCAAAAGTGCGGCTAACCTTACGTAGCATCTCGTATTGGTCCATCACACTGCTTGCGCCTCTCTTGTCTGTAATTGATCGGGAGCATAACCCTGGCGGATGGGAGCGCGCTGAAGGGCCGGAATGTCGGCAACACCAGCGGAAAACATGGCGACGCGCAACTGCGCCACAAGCACGGCGATGAGTTCGGCTACGGCAGCAGTATGCCGGCTAGCAGCGCGCAGGAAAGGCCCGGCAATGCCACACGCGGCTGCACCAAGCGCGACGGCCTTGGCCATCTGGATGCCATCACGGATGCCCCCGCTGGCGATGATGGGTAGGTCGGGCGCACCTCGACGGGCCATCTGCAGACTCTCGGCGGTGGGAATGCCCCAGTCCACAAAGGCCGCCGCCACATGCCGTTGGCGTTCGGTCGTGGTCCGGTGCATCTCTACCTGGCTCCACGAAACACCCCCAGCCCCAGCGACGTCAATCACCGTCACACCAGCATCCGCCAGTTGACGGGCCACCTGCTCCGAAATGCCCCAGCCCACCTCCTTGACGACCACCGGCACCTCCAAGACCTGGCAGACCGATTCGATTCTGGATAGCAGTCCGGCGAAATCGGTCTCGCCCTCGGGCTGGAGCGCCTCCTGCAGCGGATTGAGGTGCAGGATGAGAGCATCGGCTTCTACCATCTCGACGGCGCGACGACATTCGTCAGGGCCATAGCCACGGTTCAGTTGCACCGCGCCCAGGTTGGCCAGCAGGAGAATGTCGGGAGCGACGTGGCGTACGCGGTAGGTATCTACCAGCGCCGGATCCTCAATAGCAGCGCGCTGCGAGCCCAGACCCATCCCAACCCCGGCAGCCTGGGCCGCCTCCGCCAACCGCCGGTTGATCACGCCGGATTCCGGCGTGCCACCGGTCATCGAGGAGATGATAAGCGGGACCGCCAGCCGCTTGTCCAACAACGTCGTAAAAGTATCCACATCCTCAAGGTTACAGCCCGGCAGAGCACAATGGGCCAAGTGATAAGACTCAAAGCCGGTGGAGACGTGCTTAAAGTTTACGTCCTCTTGTAAGTTGATACGTATGTGATCAGACTTGCGCCGTTGGTGCATACGTCCCTTCGTAACCTGAAACACCGATCAGTGTTCTTTATGGCAGACACCTATGATACTGGCAGTGGCGATAGTTGTCAACCCGCGTGGCTTGACAAACGTCCCCCTGCGAGTAGAATATTCGCCAATAGCCTGATAAATCCAAGGGAGGTAGAGATATGGCAGATACATTTGAACGAGTCAAAAAAATAGTCGTTGATCTATTGGGAGTGGAGCCAGACAAAGTCACGCAGGAGGCACGTTTCCGCGAGGACCTGGGGGCGGATTCGCTAGACCTCGTCGAACTGATTATGGAATTCGAGGATCAATTCGGCGGGACGATCTCCGACGATGACGCGCAACAGATCAAGACGGTCGGCGGGGCAGTGGACTACATTGAGCAGCGTTTGGTCGCCAGTGCTTGATTCAACATAGACTAACGCAAGGGCAAGGCCACTGGTCAACGCCGGTGGCCTTTTGCTTTGGCGCAGTTTATGCTATACTTTATCTGAAAGTAACTACCCGGCTCGACTTGGATTGCCAAGTCCAAGCCTCGGGAGCGGGTGAGTATTTACGTCTGGAACGGCCAAGTTGCCTTATGAAGGTGAAGAGTATGGAGTGCAAAATAGACGAGAACCTGGCGCAGTGCAACTGCACCTACGAGCCCTGCTCTAAGAAGGGCAAATGCTGCGAATGTATCCGCTATCACTGGCGGATGGGCGAGTTACCGGCTTGCCTCTTCCCGCCGGAGGCGGAGCGCACCTACGATCGCTCCATCGCCCACTTTATCCGCATCTACAGTCGGCGCTAGCAGGATAACAATGAAAGACTGGCGATCCTGGGTGTACGCAGGGGTAATCGCCGCGCTGGTCGTTGTAACCAGCGCGCCAGGGGCGACGGTGCCGCCTGCACGTGCCGAGATTCCTCCCCACCTGGGTTACGGCGTCAACGTACGCTTCCAAAACCACGTTGATTCCCTTTTCGCGCCATTGGGCTTTGAGTGGCTCAAGTTGTGGGAGGAGTACGATCCCATCCCTACTGCCCGCTATCCCTATCAGGTGCTTTTCCTCATAGACTGCACCCAGAGATCCGACGACATGGAAGAATGGGGGGATGCCGTCGAGACAATTGCTGAGGCTGGCCGGGGTCTGATCGAGGCTTACGAGATATGCAACGAGCCCAATCGCGCTGAGTGGCTGAGTAAAGACGTCTCTCCCTTTCAGCCCGATCCCAGCCTCTACGCCCAGATGCTCCAGGTGGCCCATGAGCGCATCAAAGCAGTGGATCCGGCCGCCATCGTCGTCAGCGCGGGCCTGGCACCGGTGGGTCGCATCGAGGGCACCTGCGGCGGCTGGAACGGCAACAATTGCAGCGCCATGGACGAGCGAGAATACGCCCGGCAGATGTTCCTCCTGGGCGCGGGCGACTACTTTGACGCTTTCGGCTATCACCCCTATGGCTTTGCCTACGCACCGGAGACCGACCCCACCAGCGTCTCCAATGGCTTTGCCTTTCGGGGCGTTGAGGTGATGCACGACCTCCTGGGACAATATGGCCTGGAGCACAAGCCCATATGGGCCACCGAGTTCAGTTGGCTGCGCGATCCGTCTGCAGATGGGGCTGGCCCGGAATGGTGTCATCGTGACCCGGCCTACGAGGACAACTTTGGCTGGATGGACGTACCCGAGGTACAGCAGGCCAATTATATCACACGATCCTTCCAGTACGCCGACGAGAACTGGCCCTGGATGGGCGCTATGTTCGTCTGGAACCTGGACTGGCACAATTACGGCTGGCTGTGCAACCCGGCGCGCTACTTTTCCGTGCGCAAGGACAACGACACCGATCCAGGGGCTCCGGCGCTGGCCTACGATGCGCTGGCGACAATAGAGAAACGGCCCGGCCACTTTGGGCCGAGGCTGGCAATTGCGTCAAATGGCATCACCTTCCTGGCCGACGTGGATGAACCGGGCATCATCACGGCCACACTGCGCCCATGGAACGCCGGATACCAGGTGTTGACCTGGACGGCATCTGTGGCAGCGGGGCTGCAGGTGACGGGCACGGGAACGCTGGGGGTTCAGGTGACGCCCACACTGGTCATCACCACCGGTCTCCAGGGAACGCCACTGACGGTGACGATGGACAGCACAGGCTATACCACGGGCACGTTCATAGGGCACATCACGGTGACCGCTACGACAACTGACGTATTGGACACGCCCCAGGCGGTTCCGGTGACGCTGCTGGTCGTGCCGGAGGTGTACCGCGCGTATCTCCCGGTCACGCTTCGCTCCGCATCTTGACATACCCTGTTTCCCATTTTGCGAAAGTTGAATTATAATAACTCGCCAGCCATCACTTGTCAAAAGGAAAAGTAGTCGCGATGCTCCCGTTGTTTGAGCGTTATCCTTTGCTGAGAGATAAACTGC
>JAXHUO010000022.1:0-69558 GCA_034189605.1 Chloroflexota bacterium | reverse complement strand
TTTCAATCTCCTCTGATTGGCCTTATCGAGAAAGTCGGTTAAAGGACGGCCAATGATTTCATCTCGGGAGTATCCAAACATTTCACAGAGCCTATCGTTAACCCAGATAAACACGCCGTTTTCATCTTGTACTCCCATGCCCTCATTCATTGTCTCGACCAACCTTCGATACTGCTCCTCGCTCTCCCGCAGCGCCTCCTCAGCCTGCTTGGGCTTGGTGATATCGCGGGCCGTCCCAACGAGCCCAATGGGATTTCCTTCTTCATCTCTCAGAAGGGTAGAGGTCATCCAGGTCGGGAAAGGTGTACCGTCCTTCCTCACGTGGCCAACCTCGCCCTGTTTGGCTCCTACATTCTGAACTTGCTCGTTGAATGGGATGACCTCTTTTTGTAACTGTTCTTCGGTGTGAAAGATGCTCAGGTGCTGGCCTATCAGTTCGGCTGTGCCATACCCGTGCATCTGCGCCCAGGCGGGGTTGACGAACTGAATGATCCCATCCAGGTCGGCCACGGCGATGCCGTCAATGGATTGCTCCGCCGCCATTTCCAGCCAGCGCAATTTCCCCTCCGCATTACCGTGCTGGTTTACCAGGCGTGCAGATTCAGGTCCTTTCCTCTCACTATCGTTCATCTTCTTTCCCCTTGAACAGATTGCCGATACGTTCGATGCTGTCGAGCACAACGTGGTGGGTGGCTCAATGGAGCGACAATGATGTAATGGAATGAACTGTAGATGACCTCACGTAATTATAGCCCAATAGTGAAAATTTGGGTACTGGTTGATGGGGCCGGTGATTACCCACTGTCCAAAAGACCTCCGAGGTTTCACTCCTTGTAACAAAACAGTCCATATTTTGCCCTCGACACGCGGTGCTTTGAGACAGCATTTGCCCAAAACCTCGGAGGTCTGAGGTGACAATGAACTTGTAATCACCAGTGGTCGCCGTTGACTTTTGGCGGCGAATGTGCTAAGATATGGGTACTTGGACTTATCAGTAGGGGTCCTTTATCACCCATTGTGCGGTTCAGTTGCGCGCACTTATCGTCTTTATCTATTTACACCGCGAAATCGGCGAGGCGCTGGTGGGGTCTGGTTGGAGAATCGCACCCAGGCGCACCGATGGCAGGCTGCATAGGGTGTCTTGTGGTAGGTGAGGACCTTGCTGGTGCTCACCTGTTTTTGTGCCGGCTTCGCGGGCCAGGTCTTATCATAGGGAGGGTATTTATGAGTGCCGAGTTCATTTCTCGTATTGCAGGTATGGTTCTGATGGCCACTGGGGGAGGCTTCCTGGGCATCAACGTAGCAGACAAATTGGGAGGGTCCCCCTATCAATACGCAGCGATCTTTCTGCTAGTCGGCGCGCTGATTGGCCTGGTGCTGACGCCTTACGTGACGGTGCGACCTTTCGTGGCCCTGCGCAAGCGCATCCGCCAGGCACCGGCATATCAACTGTTGGCCGCTACCCTTGGGTTGACCGTCGGTCTGATTGTAGCCGCATTGCTCGCGTTTCCACTTTCGTTGCTCCCACCTCCTTTCAGCCAGATTCTGCCCTTTGTCGCCGCTGTCCTTTTCGGCTATCTAGGGGTCACGGTGATGATCACCCGGCAACACGACATCTTTAATCTCATTCGCGGGCGTCTGCCCAAGCGGGGCGAGAGATCAGACGACGAGAGCAACGGGCATATGCCCGTACTCCTGGATACCAGTGTCATCATTGACGGGCGCATTGCCGATATCAGCCGCACCGGGTTCATCGAAGGCGAGATGCTGGTGCCACGCTTTGTGCTGAATGAACTGCAACACATCGCCGATTCTCCCGATACCCTGCGTCGCAACCGGGGACGCCGGGGGTTGGACATACTGCACCGACTCCAGGACGAATCCGCCACGCCAGTGCGTGTCACTAATATGGACGTCGAGGGTGTACGAGAGGTGGACGACAAGTTGGTTTTGTTGGCCAAGCAACTGCATTGTGCCATCGTCACCAACGACTATAACCTCAATCGCGTGGCGGAGTTGCAGGGCGTGAGGGTGCTCAACATCAACGAACTGGCCAACGCTGTCAAGGCCATCCTTCTACCCGGCGAATCGCTCGCCGTCAAGATAATCCAAGAGGGAAAAGAGGTCGGCCAGGGTGTAGGATATCTGGACGACGGCACTATGGTCGTGGTGGAGGACGGCGAGTCCTACATCAAACGGAAAGTAAATGTTGTGGTGACCAAAGTGTTACAGACAGCGGCCGGGCGTATGCTTTTCGCCCGGTTGGCAAAGTGAGGGCCGGTGGAGGATGAGGCATGGGACTAGAAATCTTTAACTATCTGACCCGTGAGAAGGAACCCTTCAAGCCGCTGGAGAGGGGCCGGGTGGGAATGTACGTTTGTGGCCCGACGGTGTATGACCACGCCCACCTGGGCCACGCTAAAACATACGTGGCGATGGACGTGATCGTGCGTTACCTGCGCTACCGGGGCTACAAAGTCCGCTACGTGCAGAACATCACCGACGTGGGCCATATCCTGGATACCGGTGAGGACCGCATCCTGAAAGGAGCGCGGCGGGAGCGGGTGGAGCCGATGGAATTGGCAGAGATCTATGCCCGTTCCTACTTTGAGGATATGGATGCGCTGGGGTTGGTTCGCCCCAATATCTCTCCCCGTGCCAGTGGCCACATTCCCGAGCAGATCGAGATAGTCAAGGCACTGCTGGATAAGGAATTTGCTTACGAGACAGAAACGAGCGACGTATATTTTGCGGTGGAAAAGTTCGCCGAGTACGGCAAACTCTCCGGGCGCAAAGTCGAGGAACAGGAGCCAGGTGCGCGGGTGACGGTGCGGGAGGAAAAGCGCCATCCGGCCGATTTCGCACTGTGGAAACACGCCGAGCCGGGGCACATTCTGCGCTGGCCCTCTCCTTGGGGTTGGGGTTATCCCGGCTGGCACGTCGAGTGCTCGGCGATGGCGACCAAGTATCTGGGCGAGACGTTCGACATCCACGGCGGCGGGTTGGACAATATATTCCCCCACAACGAATGTGAGATCGCCCAGACGGAGGCTGCTACCGGCAAGCCTTTCGCCCGTTACTGGGTTCTGTCCGGTTCCCTGACCGTCAACGGTGTCAAGATGAGCAAGAGTCTGGGCAACTTTCTCACCGTCAGGGAAGCACTCGACCTCTACAACCCGGAGGCGATTCGCTTTTTTGTCCTTTCGAGCCACTACCGGTCCCCGGTGGATTTCAGCCGTGAGGCGCTGTTGGCCGCCGAGCGTGGAGTCGAGCGACTGCACAACACCGTGCGCGCGCTGCGGATGCGGATGGAGGATGCAATGCCGTCTGGCACAGCAGACCTTTCTTATATCACCGACATGGATACTCATCGTGATGCGTTCGTGGAAGCGATGAACGATGATTTTAACACGCCCAGGGCCATTGCCTCCCTCTTTGACCTGAGCAAGGAAGTGAACGCGCTGCTATCTTCGGGGCAGCCGATGAGCCGGGGCACGCTGAGGGCGATAGACGGTCTCTATCGCGAACTGGGCGGTAAGGTACTGGGCATCATCCCCGATGACCTGACACAGGAGATCGGCGGCGAGTTGGTTGAAGGGCTAATGGACGTCATCCTAGACATCCGGCAGCGGTATCGCGCAGCCAAGGACTGGGATCAGGCAGATGCGCTGCGCCGCCGACTGACAGAACTCGGCATCGTGGTCGAGGACCGGGACAAGGGGCCTGTCTGGCGGGTGGAGCGTGGTGGGGGATGAGGGAGAGTCTCTATGGCCGGAACGCAGTGTGTGAATCGCTGCGGGCCAGACGGCGCAAGCCCTACAGACTCTTGTTGGCCGAAGGTGTCCGGCAAACGGGCATCATCGGCCAGATCGTTTTTCTGGCCGAGCAAGCCGGGGTGCCGGTGAGCCGCACAGAGCGACGTCATCTGGATCGACTCGGTAACGTCCGTCACCAGGGTGTAATGTTGGAGACGAGCGAGTATCCCTACAGTTCATTAGACGATATCCTGGCGGTGGCCCAATCACGCGACGAAGCGGTTCTGCTCCTGCTGCTCGATCTGCTGCAAGACCCCCAGAACGTGGGTAGTTTGCTGCGCACGGCCGAAGCCATGGGCGTGCACGGAGTGGTGATTCAGCAGCGCAGGGCAGTGAGCATCACGCAGGCGGTGGTCCACGCTTCGGCGGGTGCAGTGGAGCACCTGCGAGTGGCCCAGGTGACCAACCTGGCGAACTGCATCGGCAGGCTCAAGGCACATAATGTGTGGGTAGCCGGGTTGGAAGCAGTACGCGGCGGGTTGCGATACGACCAGGCCGACCTGAGCGGGCCGCTGGCGCTGGTGGTAGGCAGCGAGGGGGAGGGGCTGCGGCGACTGGTGCGGGAGCGCTGCGACTTTCTGCTGCAACTGCCTATGTTCGGCCAGGTGACTTCGCTCAACGCAGCCGTGGCGGGATCCATTGTGCTCTACGAGGCATGGCGTCAGCGGCAGATACGAGGGGGCGTCGGCTGAGCGGTGGCAGGAAGCCAGAGGCAGGGGAGTATCTGGAGAGAGAACAGTTGAGAACCAGAGTGAACTGGGTGCGCCGTGTCAGCTGGAGGGTCGTCGTCGGCCTGGTAGTGAGTGGCGTGTCCCTGTACATCGCTATCCAGAACCTGCAGCCGGCGGAGGTCTGGAAGGCTTTCAGGCAGGCTCACTATCTCTGGATCGCACCAGCGGTAGCGTTATACCTCTTCGCACTGGTGGTCCGTACCGCACGCTGGCGGACACTGCTTTCCTCCGAGCAGCGCATCCCCCTGCGAGAACTCCTGCCGACGATGGCCATGGGCAGAGGGGCGAACAATATTTATCCCTTTCGCACTGGCGAGATCGTGCGCGCGCTGCTGCTACGACAGCGCAACTCTGTTTCCGCTGCTGCCGGGCTGGCTTCCATCCTGGTCGAGCGCGTCTTTGACGGGCTGACGATGATCCTGTTCCTCATCTTGGCGGCCACCATCGGAGGCATCCCCGGGTATCTGCGATTCAGCGTATGGGCGGCAGTGGCGGTCTTTGGCGCTGCACTGGCGCTGATCTATGCGATGGTATTGTGGCCCGCCCTAATCCAGCGCCTGGCAGAGTGGCTAATCGCCCGTCTCACCCCGCAGCGCTTCCGTCCACGACTAGAGGACGTCGCCGAACGTTTCATCCATGGATTCGCTTCTATCAGGTCCGTCCTGACGCTGACCCTGGTTCTGGTCTTTTCCATCGCCGTGTGGACGGCTGAGACGTTCAGTTACCGGCTGTTGATGAACTCGTTCGGCTTTGGTATTGACCTGCACCACCTTCTGCTGATGAGTGGCGTGGCCAACCTGGCCACGGCGCTGCCCTCGGGGCCGGGCAACCTGGGCACCTTCGACGCCCCTGCTATTCTGGTACTGACCCGCGTCGGCGTCCCAGAGAACACGGCCATCAGTTACCAGACATTGCTGCACGCCGTCTTGTGGTGCACAGAGACCTGCGCCGGACTGGGGTTTATGTGGCACAGCGGCCTCGGAAAGTCGGACTTGGGACGGACTCTGGCGGAAGGGCCAAGTCCCAGGTCTGAGGTCTGATACTTGACGAACCCCAGGCGTAGCGGCTATTGGGGTTTGGGATTTGGAATTTGAGGTTTGCCTATGAACATCGGTATCGTCGGCGCAGGAATCACCGGCCTGGCAGCGGCATACGATCTGACGAAAAAAGGTCACACTGTCACCGTTTACGAAGCGCGGCCATACACCGGAGGGCTGGCGGCGGGCTTTCGCGATGAGCGCTGGGAATGGCCCCTCGATCGCTCTTACCGCCACTGGTTCGCCTCCGACGACAAAGTCATCCGCCTGATCGAGGAGTTGGGTGCTCGCGACCGGCTCTTCTTCCCTCGTCCCACCACCACACTCTATTATCAAGGCCGGCTCTACCCGCTGGACAGCCCTGTCCCCGCGCTCAAGTTTTTCCCTTTGGCAACGCTACACCGCACCATCCGCGTGCTCTGCTTCACCCCGCTGCCGCTGATAGACCGCTTGCGGTTCGGGCTGGTAGGTGTCTACCTGACACTGACCAGGAACTGGCGGCCGCTGGAGCACGTTCCGGCCGACGAATGGCTGCGCCGGACGGTCGGCGAGCGGGCCTACGACGTGATGTGGAAGCCGTTGCTCATCAGCAAGTTCGGAGAGGAGAACTATCGGGACGTGAACATGGCCTGGATGTGGGCCAGGCTATACAAGCGGACCGCTAGCCTGGGTTACTTTGTCGGCGGCTTCCAGGGCCTGGCCGACCTGCTGGCCGAGCGGGTGCAGGCGCAGGGTGGAAAAGTACAGTTGGGGACAGCGGTCCGGGCAATCCATCCCACCGCCGACGGACACCTGGAACTGGAAACAGCGGCCGGCGTCGCCAGGCATGAGCAAGTCATCGCCACCTGTTCCCCACAGGCAATGTTACAGTTGGCCCCCGATCTCCCCCCTGACTATGCGACAAAGTTGGAGCGGCTCAAATCAATGGGCGCGGTTGTGCTCATCCTGGCCCTCAAGCATCGCCTGACCGATGGCCACTACTGGATCAACCTGCCCAAGGGAGAGGGTCTTCCTTTCATGGGGCTGGTCGAGCACACAAACTATATCTCCCCCAAGCATTATGGCGGTGATCACCTGGTCTACTGCGGCGACTACCTCCCACCCGAGCACTCCTACTTTGGCTATAACAAGGAACAGTTGCTAGAGACCTACCTGCCGGGTCTGGTCAAGATCAACCCTGACTTCCGCCCCGATTGGGTGCGGGCCAGTTGGATGTTCACCGAAAAGTACGCCCAGCCGGTGCCCACGCTTTACCACTCGCGCAACATCCCGCCACTGGAAACGGGCATTCCGGGGCTGTGGATGGCGAATATGAGCCAGGTCTATCCATGGGACCGGGGCACCAACTACGCGGTGGAGATGGGGCGACGGGTGGCACGGGAAGTGATCAAATGAAAGCAGCCATTCTTACCATCGGCGACGAATTGACCTGCGGCTACCGGCTGGACACCAACTCCCAGGCCATCTCCCGACGGCTGGTGACGGTGCCGCTGGACGTAGTCCTCCACCTGACGGTGGAAGACGAAGCGGAGGCCATCCACCGGGGGCTGCGTGCCGCGCTGGATGTGGCCAGTGTCGTCATCGCCACCGGCGGATTGGGACCTACGGAGGACGACTTGACCCGCCATGCGGTCGCCGCCTACTTTGGCCTGGAGTTGGTGGAGGAGAGCGAGGCACTGAGCCGTATCCGAGAGCGGTTTGCCCACTTTGGCCGCACGATGCCAGAGAGTAACCGCATCCAGGCCCTGGTGCCAGCCGGGAGCGCAATCATCCAGAACGACCGGGGCACCGCCCCGGGCTTTTACGTCGAGCGTGACAGCAAACATATTTTCGTCACTCCTGGCATTCCCTACGAAATGGAAGGTATGCTGGAAAAGTTCATTCTGCCCCGACTACGGGAGTTGGTGGGAGATGGTCGCCACGTCCGGCGGGCGGCCCTCAGGGTCTACGGCCTGCCGGAGTCGGAGATCAATGAGCGCATCCGGCCCATGCTGGCGCGAGGCCGCAACCCGCTCCTGGGGCTCCTCCCCCACCGGGGCACCATCACCGTAGAGGTGGTCGCCTCGGCGAGCCTGCCTGCGGAGGCAGAAACGCTGCTGGAGGAGGACCTGGCGGTGCTGCGGGCTGAATTGGGGCGCTATATCATCAGCGAGAACGAACGTGATCTACCCCAGGTGGTGGCAGATTTACTGGTCGAGCACGGGCTGACCATCGCCACTGTGGAATTGGGCACCGGAGGGCTGGTGGCCGCCCGACTGACCGAGGCAGAGGGCTCCCAGCGCTGGTTCCGCCGCAGCGCCGTGGTTGACGTAGAACTAGCGTCGTTAGATAAGCCCCAGGGAGGCGACCTGGCGGATGAAGAGACCGCGCTAACGCTGGCCTCGACCGCGCGGTATGCCACCGGCGCCGACGTCGGCGTTGGCGTGGGAGCGATTGTTATCCCCACAGACAGCACCGCCCAGCGGCCCTACGGCGTGGTCCATGTGGCGGTGAATCTGACAGACCGGGAGACCTGTCAGCGGCTCAGTTTCAACGGTGATCGCGCCCGCGTGCGGGAGTGGGCCGCCGACGGAGCACTGGCACTAGTGCGGCTATTGGTACTGGAGCAAGGCGCGGGCAGCAAAAACGGCGCGGTGCCTCACGCATAAAAAAGACCGAAACAGATTCGCCGCCTCACGAGAGTCATCTGATGCGCTTAATCGGCGTCAGTTTTCGGTGAAACCTCACATTCAGCCATGCAACACTGCCGACCAGAACGTTCTCAGATAAGTAGACAAGGAAGATATCTTCCTTGTCTACTTGTTTCCTGATGTGCTTGTCCACTCGCTCAAGCCGGGACCTGGGGCAGTGCCTTCAGTGCTTGCTGGATCTTTTCCTCCTCCAGTTCATAGTCCGGGAGTTCCTCACGATGGTAAGCGTCGTAGGCCGCCAGGTCAAAATGGCCGTGGCCGCTGTTGTTAAAGAGAATGACCTTCGCTTCGCCTGACTCCTTGCATGCCAGGGCCTCGTCGTAGACGGCTTTGACGGCGTGGGCCGTCTCTGGGGCCACAATAAAGCCTTCGGCACGGGCGAAACTCTGAGCCGCGTCAAAGACCGTGTTCTGGTGATAGGCGCGGGCTTCCACGAACTCATCCTCCAGGAGGCGGCAGATGATGGGCGCCATGCCGTGGTAGCGCAGCCCCCCCGCGTGCACGGGGGCCGGGATGAAATCGTGGCCCACGGTGTGCATCTTTACCACCGGTCCTGTCTTGGCCGTGTCGCCCCAGTCGTAGGCGTAGAGACCCCGGGTCAGGCTAGGGCAGGCAGTGGACTCCACGTTGATGACCCGCAGGTCCGGTTTAGCGCCGTCCAACTTGTCCTTCAGGAAAGGCAAGAAGAGACCGGCAAAGTTGCTGCCGCCGCCGACACAGCCGATTAGGATGTCCGGGTAGTCGCCCGCCATCTCCATCTGCTTCATGGCCTCCAACCCGACGACCGTCTGGTGCAGCAGCACAAAGTTGACCACGCTGCCCAAGGAGTACCTCCACCCATCGTGGGTAACGGCGTACTCGATGGCCTCGCTGATGGCGATGCCCAGGCTGCCCGAGGTCTCCGGATCCACAGCCAGGATGTTCCGACCGGCATTGGTCTCCGAACTGGGGCTGGGCACGACGTTGCCTCCCCACGTCTCCATAGCGATGCGCCGGTAGGGCTTTTGGTGATAACTGATCGTGACCATAAAGACCTTGACCTTCAGGCCAAATAATTGGGTGGCGAAGCACAG
This sequence comes from Chloroflexota bacterium, assembly GCA_034189605.1. Lineage (GTDB taxonomy): Bacteria > Chloroflexota > Anaerolineae > B4-G1 > B4-G1 > JAUWNP01. The sequence goes on along the minus strand of JAXHUO010000022.1, from coordinate 60,212 downwards.
GGCACTGCCCCATTGGCCTGCCCCTGTCTCGGTGGCGAGTCCCTCCAGCCCCTCCTCCTTGGCATAATAACACTGAGCCACGGCGGTGTTAGGCTTGTGGCTGCCCGGCGGACTGACACCTTCCCACTTGTAGTAGATCTTGGCCGGCGTGTCCAGGGCCTTCTCCCAACGGGCAGCGCGGTAGAGGGGGGCAGGACGCCACATCTTGAGCACGTCTTGTACCTCGTCCGGGATTTCGATCCACCTTTCCTGGCTTCCCCCTTGCATGATCAGCGCATGAGGGAAAACCGGCGCCAGGTCGTCAGGTGTCATCACTTCCAGTGTCGCCGGGTGCCGGTCTGGGGGCGGCGGCGTCTTCATGTCCGGGATTACGTTGTACCAATGAGTAGGCAAGTCCTTTTCTTCTAGTAAATACTTGTACTGCGTCATTTTATTCCTCCTTGTACTCGATTTGAGAAACTTTGGCTCCAAGTGATAATGGGCAACGCCCTCAACGGCTGTGCGCACCAGCAAAAACATGAATGACCAAACTGCCTTTTCTCAATAACACCCCCTTTCTTAATGGCGCGCCCCGGCCTAAAGAGCCGGAACTGGAACCGCCTATCTAACTCCCAACCCCCTTTCCTACCAGAGCAGAGGGCTCCCCCCCCGAAAGCAGGGAGGGAACAGGCGGCGCGACCTAACCACCCTCCAAGAAAATACTCCGGTCGGTGAAAAACTGTTTGTAAACCCTATAGTGCTCGGTGTCTTCATAGCCCACCTCCCTGATGCAGGGCGAGTCGAAGTTAAATATCTCAGCCCCCGGATAGGCCAGCAGGATGGGGGAATGGGTGGCTATGATGAACTGAGCATGGCCTTCTATCTCCAGCCGTTGCAGCAGTTTAATAAACCTCACTTGACTCGAAGGTGAAAAAGCGGCCTCCGGTTCATCGAGGAGATAAAGCCCTTTGATGTGATAACGGCCGCCAAAGTACGTCAGGATCGCCTCGCCGTGCGACAACGTGTTGAGGAGATGCCCGCCGTGGTATTTCAACCGGCCAGGATCGCAGAGGGCCACGTCATCAAGAAAGTCGGCAAAGTCACGAAACGTCTCAGCCCTGAAGAGGGACCCCGGCACATGTCCGTTTGCCCACGTCACGGTGACATAGTCTGCCAGACGAGTCTCGTAGGGGTTATTGTGAGCGATGTGTCGCCTGGGCTTGTCCCATAGATGGATACCGCACTTTCTGGTGATCGCCTCCAGCAGAGTGGACTTGCCCGCCCCATTCTCGCCCACGAAGAAGGCGACGGGCTTGCTGAACGTCAATTCCGATGTCTCCCTGAGAGTGGGGATGTTGAACGGATAGCAGCGGCTGGTAGGGTAATTTTCGCTGTGAATTCTGACTTTGATGAGATGCATGCTAAACCTCCATTTCTCACCGGCACATGCCTCCGGCCAATGGGTCGGGCTTCAGTCAATGCCCATTTTACGGCGCACCTCGTTTAGCGTCTCTTGGGCCCGTGGGCGGCAAATTGCTGCGCCTCGGGCCAAGATGTCGTATACCTTCTCGGTATGAGCCAACAGTTCCTTTCTTCGAACCTGGATCGGAGCCAGGTCGGCCACGATCTCATCCGCGAGTATGTTCTTGCATTCCAGACAGCCAATGGCTGCGCTACGGCACCCCTGTGCGATTTCGTCGAGCGTCGCTTGGGGGGTGTAACAAGTATGAATCGCATACACCGGACAGCACGTCGGTTCGCCAGGGTCACTGCGCCGGATGCGGGCCGGGTCCGTGACTGCCTGGGCCAATTTATTGTGGATAGTGTCTGGATCGTCAGACAGGTTGATGTTGCCCTTGGCGGTGCTCTTGGCCATCGCTCCTTTGCCAATCAGGCTGGGGATGTAGGCACCCTCGTTGAGCCGTGCTTGCGGTTCGGGGAACGTTTGTCCAAAGGTTTTGTTAAACTTGCGAGCCACCTCGCGGGCAAACTCGATGTGTGGTAACTGGTCCTTGCCCACCGGCACCGCCTCGGCTTTGTAGATCAGAATATCGGCAGCCATCAAGATAGGATAGGCCAACAGGCCAAACCCTGCCGATCCATAGCGGGATTTTTTGTCTTTATACGTGGGCAACTGCTCGAACTTGGGCACAGGCATCAGGCACCCCAACAGCCAGGCCAGTTCGGTGTGCTCTGGCACGTCTGATTGGACCATCATAATCACGCGGTCTGGGTCAATGCCTGCCGCAATGTACTCAGCAGCGACATTTATCTTACGGCGACGCAATGACCCTGTCTCGTAGGGGGCTGTGATGGCATGGTAATCTACCACACACAGGATGCAGTCGTGCGTATCCTGCAGCGCGAGCACCCCCTTGACCGCACTCAAGTAGTTACCGATGTGCAGACTCTCACCGCTGGGTTGCAGACCAGTAAACATTTGCTTCTTCATGGTCATTCTCCTGAAGATACAGCCTCTGGTGAATAAAAAAACGCGCGTCCCATCAAGGGACGCGCGTTGGTCAACGCTCGTGGTGCCACCCTGGTTAGACGACCCCTCAGAATACCTAATAACACAAAACGCGCCTATGACGGCGCGTGGTATGTCAAGAGCCAGCCTCACTCATTCGCAGGTACAGCCTCCATCTAATGGCTCTGGGTGAACTCAAAGCCCCCGAGACAATACCCTTAGCCCTGATAACGGTGGCGTCTCCGGCCCGGACTATTTCCCTTCGACAAGCCAGGGTTTCGGCGGGCGACTCCCGGGGCCATTCAACACCGGCGCTGGTATCGGGCTCGCAGCCTCTGACCCGACTCTCTGAACCTCGCTTCGATATCTACTTTTCCCGATCGTTGTCTTTCAATCTCAAGTTGTAAACACAGTATACCATGTAGAAGCCATGGCGTCAAGTTACTCTATGTAGGGCAGCAGTTCTTCCGTCAGTACCTCTTGGGGACGGTAGCCCACAATGCGTGTCGCTTCCTCTCCATTCTTGAACAGAATCAGCGTGGGGATACCGTGGATGCCATAACGACCTGGTGTCTGCCGGTTACTATCCACATCCATCCTGGCCACTCGCAGCCGGCCCACGTACTCCTCGGCGAGCGCCTCAACGACTGGCCCGATCATCTTGCACGGCCCACACCACTCCGCCCAAAAGTCAACGAGGGTCGGCTCCGCAGCATGGAGCACCTCGCTCTCGAATGTGCTGTCAGTTACGTCGAATGCTTGTGCCATCCTACCCTCCTCCAGTGTGGGGTGGATTATCCTATAGGAAACCGCTTTTGTCAAGCATCATACTTCTGCTATAATTCTACCCAAGTGAACAGACATTTTTTTCTTAACGTAGGTATGGCGTTTGGTGTAGCCGGGCTGCTCTTTGCGGGGTGGGTGGTATCAGTTCAGTGTTATGCTGCGCTTCCCCGACCATTACACGCGCCCACTAACGTTGCCCCACCGGTGTGGAAGTCCACTGCCGAAAGCACCGAGGCCGAGTTCCTGGTGATCCTGGCCGAGCAGACGGACCTCAGCCCGGCGGCGGCTCTGCTCACCCGAGAAGAGCGCCTGCGCTACGTCTACGACGCACTACGGGAGACAGCGCTGCGCTCCCAGGCTCTCTTGCGCGTCCAACTAGAGGCCGCCGGCGTGGATTATCGCCCCTTTTACGTCGTCAACATGCTGGCAGTGAAAGGCAACCGCGCCCTCGTCACTCGTCTGGCGACCCATCCCGACGTGGCTCGCATCGCCGCCAACCCCCGCGTGCGCCTGGCCTTACCGACTCCCTCACCCTATGGGGGAAAGCCAGGGAGCCCTCCCTCAATCCCCCCCACAAGGAGAGGGACTGGCATCGAGTGGAATGTGGCCCGCATCAACGCCGCCGACGTTTGGGCATTGGGTCATACCGGCCAGTCCATCGTCGTCGCCGGACAGGATACCGGCTACGCCTGGGACCATCCGGCGCTGATCAACCAATATCGAGGCTATGACGGCGTCGCCGCCACCCACGACTATAACTGGCACGACGCTATCCATACCAACACCCACGGCTATAACCCCTGCGGTGTAGACTCCCCAGAGCCATGCGACGACAATAGCCACGGCACCCACACGATGGGCACCATCGTTGGCGATGATGGTGGAGATAATCAAATCGGCGTCGCGCCCGGCGCACGTTGGATCAGTTGTCGTAATATGGATAACGGCTGGGGCACTCCCGCCACCTACGCCGAATGTTTCGAGTTCTTCCTGGCCCCCTATCCCATCGGCGGCGATCCCATTAACGATGGTGTTCCTGGCCTGGCCCCTCACGTGATCAACAACTCATGGACGTGCCCTCCCAGTGAAGGGTGCGACTGGGACACGCTCCAGACAATCGTCGAGAACGTGCGCGCGGCCGGGATCGTGGTCGTCGCTTCGGCTGGCAATAGTGGGTCTGAGTGTGAGACGATACAGGACCCGCCCGCTATCTACGACGCCGCCTTCTCCGTGGGGGCGACCAATAGCAGCGACGATATCGCTTCCTTCAGTAGCCGGGGACCGGTGACACGAGATGGCTCCGGTAGGCTCAAGCCGGACGTGAGCGCGCCGGGCGTGGGAGTGCGCTCCAGCATCCCTGGCGGGGGATACAGCTGGAAAAGCGGCACTTCGATGGCCGGGCCACACGCCGTGGGCACGGTCGCGCTGCTGTGGTCGGCTACCCCGAGCCTCATTGGCGACGTGGATGGCACGGAACGTGTCATCGCACAAACAGCCAGGTCTCGTACAACGACGCAAGGCTGCGGCGGCGACGGCCCGGACGATGTGCCGAACAACGTCTACGGCTGGGGCATCGTGGACGCGCTGGCGGCGGTGCTGGAAGAGATTTCAGGACTGGAGGTCACCAAACAGGCTCATCCGGACCCGGTGCTAGCCGGTGCACAACTGACTTACACCATCAGCCTCACTAACACCGGCAACGTGACCCTCACCGCCACCATCACCGATGTCCTGCCGGATCACGCCACTCCCACCGGCGTTATCACCTGGACGCCGATTATTACTGCACCCGGAGCCGTCTGGACAGAAACGGTTGTCGTCACCGTCGAGACGGGCTACATCGGGCCGTTGACCAACATAGTACAGGCCACGTCTGACGAGTCGGCAACCAGCATCTACACTGCCACTGTGCATGCGCTTGGGCCGCACGCGCAAGTGGCCAAGCGTGCCCAACCCAACCTGGTACCGGCCGGGGCGCAGTTATCCTATACTCTCTGTGTTACTAACACCTCCATTTTCACCCTCACTCAGGTCATCCTCACAGATGTGATCCCTGTGAGCACCACTTTCGCCCGGGCCAGCGGAAACTATACACTGGCAGGCAACATAGTCACCTGGACGGCTACCACTCTCGCACCAGACGAGATGCTGGCAGAGACACTGGTGGTCACGGTAGCACAGTTGCCGCCAGGAACACGCGTGGTCAACGTCGCCTACGGTGTACAGGCCAACGAACTGCTCACTCCCGTCGTAGGCGCGCCGGTGGATGCGGTTGTCCCCTGGCGGTATAGGTTGTTCCCCATCTTCAGGAACTGGTCATTGAGAGGAGGGGGCGGTGACTGACCTGGAGAGGCTGCGCCTAAAAGTGCGACCTCTATTGCACCTTTCGACGCCAGGAGATGCACTGTATGTCTACTATGCCCTCTACCACGACCCCTGGCGCACCCACCTCTACGTCCACGAGCGTGACGACGGTCGCGCAGATGGCTTTGTCGCTGTCTGCCAGACCGGGCAGCGGCTGTTCCAGCCGACTGTCGTGCTGCGTACACCCGACGCTGGGGTAGCGGTCGAACTGCTGCGCCAGGTGCTGGTTCCTGGTCGCCCCTATTACTTGATCACGACGCCGGACCTGCGGGAGGCCGCCGCAGAGGTCATATACATCAACCAGCCTGAGATCAACCACATCTGCCGGCTAGAGTTATCCCATTTTCAACCCTCCATCAATGTACTGGTCGTGGCAGAGCATGGCCCTGCCGGCAAGCCGCGCTTTGTCATCCGCTCACAGGGAGAAATCGCTGCCGAAGCAGGTCTCAACTGGATTTCGCCCCACTTCGCCGAGATGTTTGTCCGCACTGCACCGGAAGCGCGAGGGCGCGGCTGGGGCAAGGCAGTGGTGGCAGCCTGTACGACATGGGTTGTCCGCTCGGCGCGGCAGCCGCTCTACATAGTCAATGAGGCGAATGAGCCTAGCCTTGCGCTGGCCAAAGCGATTGGTTACGTGGATACCGGTGCTCGCGAGTTTGCCGGCGAGGGTGTGGGCCAGACCTGATAAAGAAACCAGGTTTTTCGGAAAAACCTGGTTTCTCCTTGCTCAAGGGAGGCAAAAAATGCACGTCGAACTGATTGCCATCACCCGCTACCTGCGGGGGGATGGCACGCCGGAGGAGTTGGTAGAGTACGCTGGGCGGGTGTGTTATCGTAGCAAGAGCAAGGGTGATCCGGGACGGTTCCTGCGGGCGCGTATCCGAGAAGGCCACGAGAGTCTGATTGAACATGCGTCGGCGACGTTTGAGATCGGCGGTATCTCACGGGCATGCTCACACCAACTCGTCAGGCACCGCCTGGCAAGCTACAGCCAGGAAAGCCAGCGGTACGTGGATATGTCCAATCCGGAGTGGACACTTCCTCCCACTGTCCTGGAGAACCCGGAGGCCAAGGCGATTTGGGAGGAATTCACCGACGAGGTCAAAGCCGCCTACCGGGCACTGCGAGAACTAGGCGTGCGCAAGGAAGACGCCAGATTCGCGCTGCCGAACGCGGCGGCCACCCGCGTCGTGGTGACGATGAACTTGCGGGAACTCTTACATGTATTCAGGATTCGCATATCCCCTGCGGCCCAATGGGAAATTCGGAATGTTTGTGTGCACATGCTCGAACTCGTTTTTCCCTTTGCCCCAAACGTCTTTGGCGACTTGAGGGAAGAATTGATGACCGAGTATCCTTCTTTCTTTGCAGGTGTGGAATAGCGCCTTGGCAGGGATGGTCGGCTTGGAGAATAGAAAAGCAAAAGATGCGCGTGAAACTGGCCTACGGGCGTGATGGGCTGTGGGTGAACCTGCCCGACCGAAACGTGAAAGTGGTGGAACCACGCTTCGTGGAGGGGCAGCCCGATGAGGAGGGCGCCATTGTTCAGGCACTATGTCAACCGTTGGGCAGCCCCCCGCTGTGTGAGATGGTAAAGCCAGAGGACACCGTCGCCATCGTCTTCAGCGACATCACCCGCCCCACCCCCAACGACCGTCTCCTGCCACCTCTGCTGGCGGAACTGAGCCACGTCCCCCGCGAGCAAATCAGACTCATCAACGCGACCGGCATGCACCGGCCCAACACAGAGGAGGAACTGCGCGGTATGCTGGGGGATGATATCGTGGACGGCTACTGTATCGCGCAGCACAACGCATGGGATCAGGATGGCCTGGTCAACCTGGGGCAGACTCGCTTCGGCCATGAGATTCTTGTCAACCGCACCTACGCAGAGGCCACGGTAAAGGTATTGACCGGCTTCATTGAGCCACACTTTTTCGCTGGCTTCAGCGGCGGCCCCAAGGCGGTTCTGCCCGGCGTGGCCGGTGTCCGGCTGGTGCTGGAGAATCACAGCGCAGCCATGCTCGACCACCCCAGCGCTACGTGGGGTGTGACTGCCGGAAACCCGGTGTGGGAGGAGATGCTAGAAGTGGCGCTCATGACCTGTCCCACTTTCCTGCTCAACGTGACACTCAACCACGAGCGGGCCATCACCGGCATCTACGCTGGCAATTTGCGGGCGGCACATCAGGCGGGGATAGCCGCTGTCCGCCAGTCGGCGATGGTGCAAGTGAAAGTGCCCTTTGACGTCGTCATCACCTCCAACTCGGGCTATCCGCTCGACCTGAACCTCTACCAGGCGGTCAAGGGCATATCGGCGGCGGCGCAGGTTGTGCGTGAGGGAGGAAGCATTATCATCGCGGCAGAGTGCTGGGACGGGATACCAGACCACGGGGAGTACAAGAACATCTTGCAGATGGCCAACACGCCCCAGGCCTTGCTGGAGGTCATCCGGCAGCCGGGATTCCTGATGGTGGACCAGTGGGAGGCCCACGTGCAGGCGCGGGTACAATGCCGGGCCGAGGTTTACGTCAAGAGTCGTTATCTTGCGGACGATGAAACGCGCGCCGCGTTGCTCCGCCCCTGCCATCAGATCGAGGAGACATTGGCGCAGTTATTAACCCACTACGGCCCCGCTGCCCGCATCTGCGTCCTGCCGGAGGGGCCGCAGACAATACCTTACGTCGGAGGACATTCATAGTATCTTTAGCCTTCCTCCGCTTTCCGTCTCCTCAGTCCCTGTATTCCCTGGGTTACTCTTCCTCACGAAGCACGACTTTGATCTTCACCGGATCGCTCTTCGTAACGTTGCCCGCCGCGTCTACGGCGATGACGTGGAAGGTGTGCATTCCTAACTCCTCAATCGTCCAGTTGACGTTAAAGGGAGCGACGGTGCGCACGGCGAATGGCTCTGGCCCATCGTCCACGTAGAACTCGATTCGCGCGATGGAGTAATCCTGCACCTCGACGTTGACGTTGACCCACTCGTCGTGGCCCAACTCGTACACAGAGCCTTCCTCTGGATAGGTCAAGTCGAGCGTGGGCGAGATATTGTCCACAGTCACCTGGATGGTCGTCTCCCGCAGCGCCATCGAGTGATCCACGACACTGAGGCGCAGGCTGTAGAGGCCATCCAGTCCACTGACGTCCCAGAACTCTAACACGCCGTGGTCTATCTGGTCGCCGTGGTCGGTGCCGACCTGAACCCACTCGGTGGGGTTCAGCCCCGCGCCGAACACCACGCGGTAAAAGTTAAAGTCGCCGCCTCTGGCATTGCCGGTGATGGGAATGGTACTCCGGATGTATGAATAGGGCGCGGGGGTGATGATGGCTACCTCGGCGTCGCTGCGCGAAGGGCCGTAAATGGTGTCGTATTCGATGGGCGGTGTGGCTGGTCGCTCATCCTCTGGCAAACTGGCGATCCAATCAGCCGCCTCAGGTGGGTAGACCTCGTAGACGCGTTCCTCGCACAGTTCCGGCGGCGTATGTACGGTGCACAACCGACCGGTCTCGCGATTGACGCGAAAGACCTGATGAATGTGGCAGTGTTCAGTTGGCTCGGTGCCGGGGATAAAGAGTTCGTTGACGGTGGGACAGTGCTCTGTGGGTAGTTTGCCTGAGAGAGCACAGACCGCCCGCTCGACCAATCCATCAGGCCGCGTGAAGGGGACAATCTCCTCATCCTGGAGCGCGTACTCCATCACTGCGTGCCAGATAGGAGCGGCGCCACGCAGGCCGGGCAGGTTACGCATCTCGCTGTTATCAGAGTTGCCGGCCCACACGCCGACGGCCAACTGAGGAGTGTAGCCAATGGTCCAGGCATCACGAAAGTCGTTGGTAGTGCCGGTCTTGGCGGCAGCGGGCCGGTCATTGGAGAGTTCCAGCGCGTTGGGATAGCCCATCGCCCTCCAGCGCGCCCGCTGGTCAGAGAGAATACTGTTCATCAGGTAAGCCAGCTGCGGCGAGAGAACGTCACGACTCTCGGCCTGGTTATACTCGTAGAGCACATTGCCCTCACGGTCCTCGACGCGCAGAATGGCAACCGGGTTGAGTTCACGATGGTCAGCGCGGAGTTGGCTTTCGAGCACAGGTGCGCCGTGCATCCGGCCGCCGTTGGCAAAGACGCTGAAGGCATAGACCATGTCGAGCAGATGCACCTCGCCACCACCCAGCGTCAGGCTGAGGCCATAGTAATCCAGCCCCCGGTCGAGGGTGTTGATGCCCATGCGATGAGCGGTACGAATGACGCTGTCCACACCTGCCAGTTGCAGCGCCTCAACGGCGGGGATATTGTAGGAGCGGGCCAATGCTTGCCGCATCCGCTGCGGGCCATGGTACTTGCGGTCATAGTTCTCCGGTACGTAAGGATAACCGGAGGACTGCTGGAAGGCGGTGCGCACGTCGAGAAACACGTGAGCGGCATTGAACCCTTGTGAAAGCAATGTGACGTAGGTAAAGGGCTTGAAGGAAGAACCCGGCTGACGCGCTCCGTCCACAGCGACGTTAAAGTGGCCATCTATATCCTTGTTCCAGTAGTCCAGGCTGCCAACCATGGTCAAAATCTCGCCGGTAGCCGGGCGGATGACGGCGACGGCTGCATTGCTGACATTGTGGTCACGCCCCACATCACGAGCGCGCAGTGGTGGCAGGAACTGTGCCGCATCGCAACCTTCAGCAATCGCTTCCTGGATGACGATGGCTTCGTCCTCGCCGGACAGACGGCGGATGTGAGCACGGGCCACGCATTGGGTCTGCTCCTGAAGGCCCAGGTCGAGGGTGGTGTAGACACGCAGTCCGCCCCGATACACGGCCTCGGGGCCGATTGCGGGCATATTCTCCAATTGCTTGCGCACATAGATGGAAAAGTGAGGATACAGGATATCATATCGCTCCTCCAAATGTGCCAGGTCCCAGGATTCGTACTTGGCGGCGACCGCTTCTTCGGGGGTGATGCAACCCTGGCTCACCATTGCGTCGAGCACAATGTGCTGGCGCTCGCGGGCTTTGTCTTCATTGTCGAAAGGGTTCATAGCCGGGAACTGCGGGATGGCAGCCAACGTGGCCGCCTCGGCCAGCGTCAGGTCACCGACGCTCTTACCAAAATATACCCGAGTCGCAGCCTCAATGCCGTAGGCCAGGTTGCCGTAAAAGTTCTCGTTCAGATACCACTCCAATATCTTCTCTTTGCTGTACCTCTGCGAGATTTCGTAGGCCAACAGGATTTCAGTGATCTTGCGCTCATAGTCCTTCCACTCAGGTCCCTCCGGGCTGACGTAACGCAATTCTTCCTCAATGACAATACGCTTGATTAACTGCTGGGTGATCGAGGAACCACCCTGGATTTGTTGGCCCCGGATGTCGGCCCAGAAGGCGCGGGCGATACCACGCAAGTTGATGCCGGGATTCTCCCAGTAGTTGCGATCCTCAATAGCGACGGTGGCGCACAATAGGTGTTCTGGAATCTGGTCCAGCGTGACCCACGTGCGGTCGCCACCAAGTGGGTCAATCACTTCGTAGAGTAGAGTCTGGCCGGTGCGGTCATAAATCTTGGTGGTCTCAAAGGTCTCCTCTGCGGCCTCAATTTGCTCTGGTTCGGGCAGATCCTGGGTAAAGTAAACGTAGGCGCCAGCGGCAGCACCTACTCCGCTGATCACGACCCCCGTGGTCATGGACAATACCAACAGCAGCAGGATACCGACGATGCGAAGCAACTGACGCGAGCCGGCCCCCTCCCTGGCACGGCGGCGGTGGCGGCGTTGCAAGGCAACGTAACGGACGATCCCAATTGGCGTCATAATCCCATACCCCCCTTCCAGACGATATACACAAATCGTACCAGAAAGCGGACAGATTGGCAAGTTGGACAGCGAATGATGGGCGGGGGCAAATATTCGGGAGGGTGGAAAGAACCTGCGGTTGGATAGTCAATGGCCGAGTTGGGCCAATTTGCCGCTTGTGCCGACTCGTGCTAGAATCAGTCTACTATGACACGGGTCGTATTTATGGGCACACCCAAGTTTGCCGTACCGGTGTTAGATGCGCTGGCCGACGTACACCAAGTAGTTGGCGTTATCACGCAGCCGGACCGGCCAGCCGGGCGCGGGCGGCGGCTGACCCCGTCGCCGGTCAAGCAGGTGGCGCTGGAGCGTGGCCTGTCATTATCTCAGCCCCATTCGCTGCGCGCGCCAGAGGTGGTTGCCCAATTGTCAGCCTGGAAACCGGATGTTTTCGTCGTGGCGGCCTTTGGGCAGATTCTGCCACAAGACGTACTCGATCTTCCTCCTCACGACTGTCTCAACGTCCACGGTTCGCTGCTTCCCCGCTGGCGCGGTGCGGCCCCGGTGGCAGCAGCCATCCTGGCTGGCGACGAGGTCACCGGGGTGACGATCATGCAGATGGATGCAGGGCTGGATACAGGACCAGTACTGTCACAGCGGGAGGAAACGATCCAACCAGACGACACACAGGCGACGCTGGAGAAACGACTGTCGTATCTGGGGGCCGAGTTGTTGATAGAGACATTGTCCATGTACCTGGAGAACGCTCTGCTGCCCCGGCCCCAGCCGGAGGAGGGAGCGACCTATGCCGGACACCTACGCAAAGAGGATGGCCTGCTCGATTGGTCGCGCCCGGCCATTGAGTTGGACCGGCAGGTACGGGCGTTCACCCCATGGCCAGGCACTTTCACGACGTGGCGCAGACAGCGACTCAAGGTGCTGCGGGTTATGCCGTTACCCGAGTGGCGTGGAGACGCGCCACCAGGCACGGTGATCGCCCTGGAGGACGGGCTGGCCGTCGCCACGGGTAAAGGGGCGCTGCATCTGGAGAAAGTGCAATTGGCTGGCAAGCGTCCGATGGATACTGCCTCCTTCCTTCGAGGCCAGCGCGATTTCGCGGACAGCACGCTTGCATAACCATGGCGCATAGTGGTATAATCTCAATACGTGAAAACCGATGTGCAATCTAGCAAAGTCACAGGTACGCAAGGCTATTATATATCTGTCTAATTGTCTACTCAGATAACAGCGGAGGGTAAGATATGTCTGGTCACAGTAAATGGTCCACCATCAAGCACAAGAAAGCCGCCACGGATGCCAAGCGGGGCAAAATTTTCACCCGGCTGGCGCGGGAGATCACCATTGCAGCACGTGAAGGGGGCGCTAACCCCGATGTAAACTTTAGCCTGCGCCTGGCCATGGACAAGGCCAAGTCCGCAAACATGCCCAAGGACAATATCGAACGAGCCATCAAGCGCGGCACCGGAGAACTCAAAGGGGAAGAACTGTCCGAGGTCACGTACGAGGGGTACGCCCCTAATGGGGTCGCCCTGTTGCTGCAAGTGCTCACCGACAATAAGAACCGTACCGTCGCCGACGTCCGCCGCATCGTCACCCGGCAAGGTGGGACGTTGGCCGACGCGGGCGCTGTAGCCTGGCAGTTCGACCGCAAGGGATACATCGCGATTGCGCCCGATGGGGTGGATCAGGACACTCTCTTTGATGTCGCAGTGGAGGCAGGAGCAGAGGACGTCGTGTTTGGAGATGACCTGATCGAGGTCTACGCCGAACTGGAAAACTTCCAGGCGGTGCGGCAGGCACTGCAAGAGACGGGCATCCGCTTTGAGACAGCAGAACTGGCGATGATTCCCAAGACAACGATGCAACTGGGGGAAAAAGAGACCATGCAGGTGATGGGAGTCATTGAGGCACTGGAGGAACTGGACGATGTCCAGCAGGTCTATTCTAATCTGGACATCAGCGACGAAGTGCTAGCCAGGTACGAGGCAGCGGCCTGACCGTAAATGCGTATCCTGGGCATTGACCCCGGCACCGCCATCACAGGGTACGGCGTGGTGGAGGAGGTGAAGGGCAATTTGAAAATGCTGGCATTCGGAGTGATCAGAACGCCAGCCGACCAGTCTCTTCCTGCGCGCCTGCAACTGATCTACCGGGGGATAAAGACATTGGCGGCAGAGTGGGAGCCATCTGCATCTGCGGTGGAGGAATTATTTTTTAGCAGCAACGTGCGCACGGCAATGAACGTGGGCCAGGCACGTGGGGTGGCGCTCCTGGCCCTGGCCGATGCAGGTCTCGCCGTGGCCGAATACACGCCGCTGACAATCAAGCAAGCAGTAACCGGGTACGGGGGCGCAGACAAGCCACAGGTGCAGGAAATGGTGCGCCTGTTGTTGGGTCTGGCGGAGATACCGCGCCCCGACGACGCAGCCGACGCGCTGGCGGTCGCCATCTGTCACCTGCACTCGGCCCGTCTGTCCACGCTTTTCGAGTAGAGGCGTGGCAACCGCGCCCCCACTGGTACAAAGAGTGAATGTGAGATGATCGCCAGGCTCAGCGGGATGGTGTGGGGAATAGGAGAGGATCACATAATAATCCGCGCCGGGGAGATTGGCTTCCGGGTGCAAGTGCCCTCCAGCGTGCTGGCGCAACTGAATAGCGTGGGTCAACCGGTGGAGTTGTTCACCCACCTGAACGTGCGCGAAAACGAACTGGCGCTCTATGGCTTTCTCACCGAGGAAGAACTGGCGCTGTTCAAACTTTTGTTGAGCGTCTCCGGGGTCGGCCCTAAGGTCGCGCTGGCCCTGCTGGGCACCGTTTCGCCGGAGGCACTCCGCCAGGCCGTGTTACAGGAAGTACCAGGGCTGTTATCCCAGGTGCCGGGCATCGGGCCAAAGACCGCCAGGGCCATCATCTTTCATCTGAAGGACAAACTCATCCCCACCGGAGCGACGGCAGCGCCTCTGCTGAGTGATACCGACGCCGAGGTCATCGCCACACTGACCAGCCTGGGCTTTAGCCTGGTCGAGGCACAGGCGGCGCTTCAGAGTCTGCCGCGAGACGAGGACTTGCCCGTCGAGGAACGGGTACGCCAGGCACTGGCCTACTTTGCCAGGCCCTGATAACACAGTTTGTGTGTTCTCCCCCTCACTTGGGGTTTGCTGGAGGGAGAGGGGTGGGCGTGGGGAATGAATCGGGATACCAATAAGCCTTGGCCGCGACGCAGGGGTCGTAATCGGAGCCTAGTATCACCCGGTAGTCTACCGTGCTGCTCTCCGTCGGCTGGTAGATGACATCGCTGACATCACGCTTGTAGAGGCGCATCATCCTGGAGACAAGCGAGCCTTTGGCAGTAGTGGTAAAGTCCACAATTTGCGTGCGCGGGTAAACCCCATCGGCTGGCCCGATGCTCAAAACCTCCAACCCCTCCCAGCGCAATCTTTCGGCCGCCACATGGCCTAATCCCTCGTATGGAGTCGCGTTCCACACCTCGACACGGAAAGCACGTTGCTGTGCGCGGGCGCTAGCCGGTGGAGCCAGGGCCTCGCTGATCAGCGTGGGCAGGGCCTCATAGTTGGGGATCAGGACATAGGCCCCGTTCGGCGCAGTCCACGACTGTACGACACCCCGTCCCACGAAACGATTTTTCACGTTCGTCATATCCAGGCGCGAGCCAATGGTTCCCAGATAGAGTATTTCATCCAACCCCATGTCGGTGGAAACGGTCTCGTTAAATACCCCCCACAGTTCAGGAATCCTGGGGATAATGTCCAGCGTCATAGCCTGGTGATATATGCCTCGGATAACCTGCTGCTGACGGCGGTTACGGTCAAAGTCGTTGGTGCTCCAGCGGGAGCGGGTATACCAGAGCGCATGCTTGCCGTCGAGATGGTGGATACCCGGCAGCCAGTCCACGTCGGTCTGGCCGTTGGGAGAGTCAGGGTCAGGAAAAGTGTCGGACAGGGAACATTCCACGGCCACGTCTACCCCTCCCAGTGCGTCCACGATCTTGACAAAAGCATCGAATCCGACTCGCGCATAGTAGTGCGTGCGAATACCGAGATTGTACTCGATGGTGGCTCTGAGCGAGTCGAGACCGCCTCCGGGGTAACCGTTGCGCTCCCCGTGACTGTAGGCCGTGTTGATGCGATCGAAACCGTGATTCGGAATCCAGACGTACAAGTCGCGGGGGATGGAGAGGAGCGCGACCGATGGATAGTCGGGGTTGATGCTGGCGATGATGATGGTGTCGGTGCGCCCTACGCTCTCAATGGATGGTTGATCGGATCCTAGCAGGAGGACATTGATCACATTACCAGGCTGCTCCAGCAGTGGCAGCGGTGATGGGATAGGCAACGGTTGGAGGGTGGAATTATCATCGGGCAGGATAACGGGTGGAGGAGGCAACTCGATAAGCGCACAGGGCGTGGGGCTGGGCGTAGGAGTGAAGGTGGGCGCAAGAGTGGGGGGGATGGTGGGTGTGGGGGTATGGGTGGGTATGGTAGTATGAGTAGGCACAATCGCGTGGGGGTTGATGGGCGTGGGAGTGTGGGCAGTGACAGACGTCGCCGTGGCGAGCGTCTGGGCGACTTCCGGGGCAATGGTGGCGGCCCAATGGCTAACCACAGTCACCAGCCCCAGGATGACAATCAGAGTCAACCCTTCTAAAACATTGTTCAAAGAATGTTGTTTGCCGTCCGTGCGCCCACCCTCCAAGCCTACCCAGGCATAGTGAGCATATTATACCACAAGAGCCAGCCGTAGCCAGCAATGAGGCGATTGC
This sequence comes from Chloroflexota bacterium, assembly GCA_034189605.1. GTDB lineage: Bacteria > Chloroflexota > Anaerolineae > B4-G1 > B4-G1 > JAUWNP01. The sequence goes on along the minus strand of JAXHUO010000022.1, from coordinate 44,035 downwards.
TAACTACTAGGGGTGGGCGTATGCGTGAATGTGGGGAGTCCCGTTGGAGTGGGTGTGGCGCTGGGAACTGGCGTGTACGTAGGCGTGGGAGACGCCGTTGGAGTGGGCGTAGTGCTAAGGGCCGGCGTGTACGTAGGCGTAGGAAACTCTGTTGGAGTAGGTGTGATGCTGGGTGTCGGAGTGGGGCCAGGGATTCCGGTGGATGTGGGAGTGTAAGTCGGGGTGGGAGTGGGGCTCGTCGGAGTAAAAGTGGCCGTGGGAGTAGGAGTGGGGGTGGGGGTAGAGATGAAGGTCGGAGTGAAGGTGGGGGACTCTGTGGGTGTGGAGGTCGGCGTAATAGTAAGCGTAGGCGACTCGGTGGATGTCGGCGTGTAGGAGGGGACGGAAGTGAGAGTACGTGTGGGCGGCAGCGACGGTAAGTAGAGCGCCTGCCCAACGTAAATCGTATAGTTGTCCAGGCAATTGGCTAGCCGTATGGCCTCAATGCCTACGTTGAGGTAGCGCGATAGACGATATAAGGTGTCACCGGGCTGCACATAGTACACCACCCAGCCGAGGGGTGGGCCGCAGGGGTAGGGCCGTGGAGTAGGGCTCGAGTAAAAAGTGGGAGGCAGATAAACCTGCTGACCAGAATAAATGGTCGCCGTTTTTAAGCAATTGGCTTGCATCAGCGCATAGGTTGTGACACCAGTTCGCCATGCCAGGCTGACGAGTGTATCACCCGGCTGCACAGTGTAGACAATCCAGCCTGGAGGTCGCTGGCAACTGGGTATCAGAGGTGATAGCAAAGTGGGAGATGCGGAGGGGACAAGTGTTGGTGAAGTAGCCACTTCTGTCGCAGGTGGTGAGGGGGGGAGAGATGCCGTGGGGGAAGATGGAGAAGCGATTGTGGGCAAAAACGGTGTGGGTGACGGGAAGAGCGCAGCAACAACCTTGGTGGGAGACGGACGCACGCCCGACGCGTCGAGTTGACCCAGCAGGAAACTACCTAGCAGCATACCCACGCCAACCAGCGTGACGGCGATGCTCCCCAGCATCTGTCTTAAACTAGAGGCCTGTCCTGCACTGGAGCGCGGCTGCTCGCTCACCCTTCCCCCTCTGCATCCTCTCCCTGTTCTCCTCCCTCCACTTGCGGGAGCGAAGGAATGGGTTCTGGCAACTGGTCACTCTCATCCTCGGATGACAACGGTAGAATAAAACTGAACGTGCTGCTCACTCCCATTTCGCTTTCCACCCAGATGCGCCCCCCATGTGCTTCGACCAACGTCTTGGCGATAGATAAACCAACCCCAGTCTCACCCAGACCGGCGATGAGTGGATTGTCGGCCCGGTAGAGACGCTGAAAGACCCGGCGTTGATCCTCTGGGGTTATGCCACCACCAGTATCGGTCACAGACACAAGCAAATAGGCAGGTAGTCTCTCAATCTGGTCAGCGCCCTCCTCCAGTCGGGCACTAATCAGAATCTCCGTGCCCACCTTTGAGCACTGGCTGGCATTGGATAGCAGGTTCAGCGCGATCTGGTAGAGGCTGTCTCGGTCCGCATACACAGGTGGAAGTTCGGATGGCATATCAAGGCGCACCGCCAGGTTGCGCTCGCCGAACTGGGCAGACAGCGACATGAGCGCATCCTCAATGACAGCGACAAGATTGATCGGTTCCGGCGAAAGCGAGACCTGTCCAGCATCTATGGAAGTAACCTTGATCAAATCATCAAGCAACCTTCCCATGCGCTCAATATTGGCCTTGACACGCTGCAAGAACTGGCGCTGCATTTCGCCGATGATACCCACAGCCTCACTCAGCAGCAGGTCTGTATAACCGGCGATGGAGGTCATCGGGGTGCGAAGTTCATTGGTCAACGAGGCTACCATCTCGCTTTGGACCGTCGCCCCTTCCTCTGGATAGAGCAAGCAAGCCAGTGTCCCAGGCCAACCGGCAGTGTCTGGGAGACGTGTAAATTCTGCTCGCACCGTCTGCCCATCTATGTCAAGAGTCACTGTGGCGCTGTCTCCAGCCTGGGCCTCACCGCGCGAGAGTCTGCTGACTGCTTGAGTCCACAACGGCTCGGAGAAAATATTCTGGATGGGCGTGCCCATCAATGCTGAGCGAGGCTGACCTATGAGGTACTGTGCTCCCTGGCTGACCAGGGTGACAGAACCTTGCTCATCGCTCACCAGGATACCACCTTGAGCAGGTTGCGCAACTGAGACTGACTCTACTGCTTGGCTCTGTGCTTCCTGAAGCGCGTCTTGCGCCCGGGTCAGTTGCGTCCGCAAGTCGGCCTGCGAGCTGGCAAGTTGCTCTGCTTTCTCCTGCCACTCGGCCAAGTCGGCTTCCAGCGCAGCACGAACCCCAGCCAACTCGCGTACCTCGTCTTGCCAGATGATGGCTTCGGCCGTAGTTTGGCTCTGTGTTGCGGCTTCCTGCTCTCGCAGGCGCAGTTTGGTGGTCAATTCCTTGACCCGCTGGTTCTGGTGTTCCAGTTCGGCTTCCAATTCAGTCGCTCGCTGTGCCAAGCGATGTGCTTCACTGAGGGTCTTTTGTAACTCGGGACTGCGGTCAGTGGCCACCCGGCGACGGGCGCTGACCAGTGAAACTGTGACTGCTGCACCCATAGCCTGGACAATCTGTTCGTCACGCACCGCCCAACGCCGCTGGGATACCGGGTTCCCAATCAGCATAACGCCCAGCAGGGTGCCACTGTCAGTCAGGGGCTGCGCCAGCAAAGGGCCTGGTCGCTCAAAGCCCAGGCGGCTGTACAGATCAGCGATGGTAGGATTCTTGCGCGGTGAGTACGCGCTCTGCAGATGGCCAGTCTGGAGAGCAGTGGCCAGCAGGGGGTGGCCGGATGCAGATAGCATCGGTTCTTGTTGCGCCAGCATTGCACCAGTCGGAGGGTGAAGGGCGACGATGCGTATCCCCCTGGCTGGATCGGTAACCGGAAAGCCAATGGCGACCATGTCGGCTTTCAACGCGCGAGCGATGGCTGAGGCAGCCAATCCCAAGGCAACCTCGGTATCGCGAGCCACCTCTATGCGCCGGGTGGCCTCAAGAATACTGACCAATTCCAGGCCGGTATTCCCATCAGCCGCCGGGGACGCCCTCAGCGCACGACGATACACGAGACTGGCCAGTAGCGGCAGGGCAGCCAGGTTGGCCAGCCGTACCCACCCAGGGGTGTGAGAACCTGCGATTGGAGTGGTGAACTGCATAGTATGACCGGTGAGCCAGAGGATAAACAGGCAGACAGCCAGGCTCCAATCACCCTTGCGCCACACCAAACCAGCGATGAGAGCCAGCACGAGAACCGCCATGGTGGCGGACTCCCACACTAGATCCTGCCAATAGCCGTTATAAACAATGGACTGGGCCTCGGCTTGTGGCCAAAGAGTAGCAAAGGCCGCATAGGCTCCTGCGGCAACCAGGAGAGTGAAGATCAGCAGCGTCATGCCCAACTGCGAGTGTCGCTCCAGTACCGGCAGGAATGTCCAGACAACCAGCAGCAGTGTGGTGAGGTCGAGGAAGCGCTCAAGGGGAGGCATAATGACCTGGGGAGATAACACGCCGATGTAACCAAGCACAGCGATGAGCATCAGCAGTGTGCGGGCACAGGCAAATCCTATCCCGGTCACCAGTAGCCGTGTAGCAGCCGGATCGTGGCGGTGACGGTTCCAGTGCCCGACCGCTACGCCCAGAATGAGTTGAATGGCAAACAATGTCACCAGGTGATAGACCAGGTTACCAGGTGGGGCAGTGATTAATTCGACAAAGTCTTGTAGAAACGACATATTCTATGCTCACAGGCTGGCCATTTATGGTAATTATACCACACATCGGGTATAGATGGGAACACCTGGGCAGTTGGCGGCCAATTTACCAACCTGCCAATCTACCAGTCATCACCAGGCTTGATGGGCAATAGCACAGTGAACTTGCTCCCTGCACTGGGAGTACTCTCCAGCCACACTCGCCCACTGTGTGCCTCTACCAGTGATTTGACGATAGAAAGCCCTACACCCAGCCCACTGGCTTCCACCGCCAATGGATTAACGGGACGGTAAAAGCGCTCCCAGATGTGAGCCTGCTCTTCAGGGGGAATGCCAATGCCGGTATCAGAGACCCAGATGGCACAGTGCGTCGGCAATTGCTCTTTGCCTTCACTTAACAATTGGGCACCAATGGTAATATTGCCGCCAGGATAGGTGAACTTGATTGCGTTGCTGACCAGGTTGTCCACTATCTGCCGCAATCGTGCTGGGTCTGCCTGAATCAGGGGCAGGCTGTCACCGATTTCCAGGCTAACCTCCAGTTGGCGGGCCTCAAGTTGGCTCTGGAAGAAAAGTACGACACTGCCAAGGAGCAAGTGTAGATCAGTCTCTCCATACTCCAGCCTGAGGAACCCCTTCTCGATCTGAGAAACGGCGATGAGGTTATCAGCCAAACTGCCCATACGTAATGCGTTGTCGCGGATGATGCCGAGAAAATGAGACTGGGTCTCGTCTACAGCCCCGACCATGCCGCTGCTGATAGCGTCGGCGTACCCCCGTATGGCCGTGAGGGGGGTGCGGAGTTCGTGGGAGATGGCAGTGATGAATTCACTCTTGGCCCTTTCGGCCTCGGTCTCTCTGGTAATATCGCGTAGAACGGCTACAACGCCCAGGTGATCGCCGGCTGGCGTGAGGACGGGAGCCGCGTTGACGTGTGCAACTTTGTTCTCCAATTCGAACACTGTTTGGAGTGAAGTGTCGGACTGAGAGGTAAACCCCCAATCCGCCTGGGGGTCCAACGTCATACGGCCCATCAACCGTTCGATTGAACGGTTCAGGATGCGCTGACGAGGGGCACCCAAGATGCGCTCAGCGGCGGCATTGACGATGATAATGTGTCCTTCTTTGTCACTGACGATCACCCCTTCGGCGACACTTTCCAGAATGGCAGCCATGCGGCGGGCTTCCTCTTCCTGTGACTGTAACAACTCGGCCAGGTAATTGGCTTGGGTCCCCAGGTCACGATAGAGGCGTCCGTTCTCAATGGCCGCCGAGACCTGTACAGCGATACTCCGGCACAGCCGACCATCGTTCGGTCCAAAGGCATGCTTGCTGCGGTCGTTTCCCACGACCAAAACGCCCAACACGCGGCGCTGGCGAATGAACGGCTGCACGATAGTGGGACCTGCTTCCTGGCTGCCGAGAAGCCCGTACAGAGATCGTAGGCGGGGGTTATCGGTTTCGACGTTGAGGATCAACGGCTTGCGCCGCCGTAACACATAGTCAAGCGTAGGCTGTTCAGCGAGGGGAAAACTCGATTGCGCATATTGTCGCTCTGTGCGTTGAAGCAGAGTATATTGAGCAGCCAAAAGAACAGTTCCGGGCTCGTCGGGATTGGTCAGGAAAATCGCACAGCGATCCGCACTCATGGCCATAGCGGTGCTCTCAACCACACGATGAAGAATAGTGTCCAGGTCAAGGGACGCACCAAAAGCGCGGCTGACCTCAACGAGAAAGTGCAGTTCCTGTGACTGGCGCAACGCTTGCTCACTCACAGCCTGCAGTTCTTGGCGATAGGCTCCCAGGTCTTGCAGGGCGCTGCGATAAACAGCGATAGCGAAAAAGGGATAACTAGCCAGGCTGACGAGCCTTCCCAGTCCGATCAAGGCAGTCGCTGTCTCTGCGCCGAGCCGGTCGGTTGTCAGGAGCAACGAACTGGCGCATAACACAGTAAAGCCGAGGCCGAGAATCGCAAAGCCAGATATAGGCAGCCAATGTCTCTCTCGTCGCCGGTACAGCAAGATCACCGCCACTATCAGAGCCAGGAGTACGCTCACCCCGTGCCACAATGATTGCTGCCAGGAAGCGACGTATGGACGGTTGGGGGTCTGGGTCAGGGCGCGGTACCACCATGGCAGGAAAATAGCGGCGCATGTGAACGTCACACTGAGGCTGCAGATTAGATACAGGCTTCCAGCGCGGCGACCGATGATGAGGGACAGAAAGGCCCATCCTAAAAGTGCTAGGCTGGCAACTTCCAGGCCACTGATGAGCGGAGCAATGATGACTGGGCCGAGCATCTCGCCGAACAGCAACGGGATACGCAGCACCAGCAGCCCGGCGAATGTCCATAGAGTGCGGCGACTGTCGGGGTTGCGAGTATAACGCCACTCGATGAGCGCAATGCCAGCCAGTGCCTCCAACGCCAAAAGGACGAGAAGGTGATAGACGAGAGTATTATGCGGGCCAGCACTCAGCAAGTTAATGATGACCAAGTATTTGCCTCCGGTCCACCACGGGTGTAGGAAGATTATACCACAGTGATGGGGAAAGAAACAAATGACGAGCGGGAGCGCCATGCATTGGGAGCAAGAGGCAAACTGTGTCGGCGCGGGGTACTATGACGGCATTTGTACAAACGAGATACACAACGCTTCCGTTGGGCAGACCGAAGCGCACAGGCCGCACGAACGGCACAGGGTCTCGTCCAACAGCATTTCTCTCTGGGGCGTCAGGTGGCGGGCGCTGTAAGCACAGACAGTGACACAGCGACCACAACGAGTGCACGCTTCCGCGTCGAAGACGAAGGCTAGCGGGGAACGGAGTACAGGTTCTCGCAGGTAGGGCAGAGCCAGACCACGCAGGTCGGCCAGGCGGATGTGGCTGCGCTCATCCAGCCAGCGATCCAGTCGCGCCGACGTCTTGCCGAACCAGTCCAGCCCCTGGAGCAGCGGCGCGGTGTGGACGCCCACTGCTGTTGCACCAACCATCACCATCTCCACCACATCCTCCGCCCGCCCCACCCCGCCGGTGCCTACCACTGGCACATCGTGGCTTATGCAGGTTTCGGCCACGGCATGCAGGGCAAGGGGGAGGATAGGTGCGCCGGAGAGCCAGGCGAAGGAGCACAGCAGCGGACGCCCTGCCTCCACGTCCACTCGCAGCGCTGGACCGATGGAATCAATGGCCGTGACGCCGTCGGCCCCGGCCTGCAGGCAAGCGTCCACCACCTCCGGGAGGTTGGGCCAGTTGGCGCTGATCTTGACCAGCACAGGGATGGAGACGGCCTGCTTTGCCGCTGCTACCATCGGGGCAGCATCCTCCGCCTGGTAGGAGACTGTCTCCAGCGCGTCGGCCCCAGCCTCGGTCAGCGGCCCAGCCAGTTGCGCCACCTCGACGGGGGTATGGCCTATGCTGGCAACAAGTACACCATCCCGAGCCTGCCCCAGTGCAGGCAGTTCCCGCTTGATCCATTTCTCCGCTGGCAGGTCTGACCAGCCCTCGGTGTTGAGCAGGCTTCCCCGCCCCGTCGCGGCAATGTGAGGCACAGGGTTGACAGTGGCATCAGGACGGATGGTCTTGGTAACCACTGCCGCCGCCCCGGCTGCGAATGCAGCCCGGATGGCTTCCCCATTCCAGGAGAGAGGGCCAGAGGACAGGATGAGGGGGTTCTTCAGTTTGAGGCCACACAGAGTGACGGATAGATCAGCCATAACGCCCCCTCAATGCAGAAACTACTTTTGCCAAAGGTGCATCGCCGCTTCGACCACGCGCGCCCGCACTGCCTCTTCGTCCACACCGACGACTTGGCCATCGCGCAGCAACCACCGTCCGGCGCACATCACGCCGCGCAGGTGCCGGGGGTCGCGCCAGAGGAGCAACTGGTCGGCCAGGTTGTGGGAGACAAGCGGGGTCGGCAGATCGGCAGCGAGCAGCAGCAGATCAGCCTGTTGGCCAGGGACCAGTGTGCCCAGGTCGTCAAAACCCAGCGCCCGCGCTCCGTTTCGCGTCGCCATAGTCCAAACGGTGCTGGCGCCCATCGTGCTGGGATCGCGCAACCGGGCTTTGGGCATCAGGGCGGCCGCCCGCATCACCTCGAAGAAATTATTGACATAGCCATCACTGCCCAGGGCGACGTTGACCCCAGCCTCGATCATCTCCGGCACGGGGGCAAAGCCCCCCCCCACCTCACAATTGGAGAGCGGTTGATGAGAGACGTGCACCCGACGCTGGGCCAGGACAGCGATCTCCTCTGCGTCCACCTGCACACACTGAGAGGCCAACACGTTCTCACCCAGGACGCCCAACTGGTTGTAGTAGATCACGGGGCGCACGCCAAAGTGAGCCATGCAGTACTCTGGTTCGTAGGTTCCCTCAGAGAGATGCATGTGAATCTTTGCATCGTGGGCGGCGGCTAGGGTAAAGGCGCGGCGGATAAAGCCAGCGGAGCACGTGAATATAGTGTGGAAGCACATCATCCCGGAGACCAACCCCCCTTGCGCCTGACAAATATCTATAAAACCATTGTTTTCATGCAGGCCCAACTCGCCGTTCTCCGCGTTCACCCGCTCAGTAGCCTCGAGGGAAAGCACCCCTCGCAGCCCCCAGGCGCGCACCACCTCAGCCTCTACCTCCAACGCGCCGGGGATAGCGTAAGGGGCCTCCAGGCAATCGTAGAAAGTGGTAACACCGGAGCGGACCATCTCCAGGCAGGCCCACTCAGTCGCGGCGGCGATGAGATCGTGGGTCAGCCGGTCCTCAATCCGAGGCCACCAGAAACCCTCCAGGAATGGCCAGAAGCCGGCCGGGGCCTGCTCCAAAGGGATACCGTGAGAAAGAACGCCGTACATGTGGTGGTGGGCATTGACAAATGCAGGTGTGATGATGCAACCGGTGGCCTCCACGACGGTGGCGTTTGGGAAACGGGCACATAGGTCGGCGTGAGGACCTGTGGCAGCCACGCAGCCGCCTTCCACCGCTACACCCCAATCAGGTTGGGACTTTTCCGCCGTGTCGGCCCAAAGCATCTGGCCCAAAATTAACGTGGTGGACATTGCTGGTTACTCCTTGGCCATATTGCGCGGCGCACGTTGCGCTAGCCGCAGACGCTCGATGGTTTCCTCCAGCCCCAGTTCCCGTAGCTTCTCCGGTGTGGGCCAGCCAGTAACCGGATCCCAGCCTCGCAGGCGGTAGTACTCGTCCAGCATCGGCGCCAGGTCAATGACTTCTCCGCGGGCGTTGCCGGAGGGGGAGGGATCATCGGTAAAGCGGCGGGGGAGGCGGTCGTCGGCACGAGTGATGCCATGCCAACCATTGTAGCAACGCTGCAAGTTGTAGATGCGCTCACCAGTGCGCTTCAGTCGCTCGATGTCCATCTCCATCCCTGTGGCTGCCTCCAGCGCGGCGGCAATGTCAGGCCAGTATAATTCAGCAAAGACAAAGGTTCCGCCCGACTTGCACACCCCCACCGAGTCCACCACCGCGCCGAAATCCTCGCCGTCCTTGACCAGCAGCGGCTTGTGCTTGGTTGCCAGCGGCTGTGCCATCTCCGGCAGGTATTCCTCCCCGTAGCGGCGGCTGGCCTCCTCCGGGTAGCCGGTCTCATCAACGACAGGGAATGCCTTCAGATGGTCAGCCCCTCGGTTGGAAGTGACGTGAGCCAGGCCCATAGACTTTTGGGCGCGGCCATCCTGCGCCGCGATCTCCATCCCTTTGACGTGCATGGCATATTCATCCGCCCCCTGCCCGATGGTCTGGGCCGCCCGGCGCACCCCCTCCGCCAGCAAATCGCCGAATCCCTCCCTCCGGGCAATCATGCTTAGGAGACGTAACACCAGATCCATACCGCCCCAGCGTAGCGCCAGCCCACCTGTGTCGTCCAGGTTGATGATCTCCTGTTCCCACAACTCCATGGCGAAACTGATGGTCCGCCCCGCTGAAATGGTGTCCAATCCCAGGTCATCACACAACCGGTTAGCGGCCAGGATGCTATCCAGGTCGGCGTTCCAGATATTGGCCCCCATCGCGTTCAGCGTCTCGTACTCGACACTACCCAGAGCCGTGCCAGCGTGAGGCCCATCGGGGATTTGGTAGAGTTTGTCACATCCGACGGGACAGCCAAAACAGGCCAGATGACGGACAAAGGCCCGTTCCTCTAGCGCCTCGGCGCTGATACGGTCAACTTGAGGGAAAGAGCCCATCTGAAAGTTCCGGGTGGGAAAGCGGCCTAGCCCATTCATCATCGTGACGATGCCGGGGGTGCCGTGGGCAGAGACGGGGGTGTAGACCGGGTTGGCGCGGAGGCGGCGGTGAAAGTCAAGGGCCAGATCGTGAAAGCGGACCGAATCGGCCACGTGGATGGAGCCGTGACCTCGCGCGGCAACAGCCTTGAGCCGCTTGCTGCCCATCACTGCGCCCAGCCCGCAGCGACCGAGGGAACGCTGGGAGGTGACCTGAATGCTCGCAAAGCGCACGTTATTTTCGCCGGCTGGGCCAATCGCGGCGACTTTGACCTGATGATCGCCCCAGGCGCGACGAATGGAGGCTTCGGTCTGGGAAGTGGTGAGACCCCACAATCCATCGGCGTCGCGCAGTTCGACCTGCTTGTCGGCAATCGCCAGGTAGACGGGGTGAGGTGCCCGTCCACTGAAGACGATACCATCCCACCCGGCGAACTTGAGCTCGGGGCCGAAGAAGCCGCCGGCGTTTGCGTCACCGTAGATGGATGTGAGAGGTGACTTGGCGATCACTTCCATCCGGCAGCCATTGGGCATCAGCGTGCCAACGAGGGGCCCGGTGGCGAAAATAAGTAGATTCCCTGGGGCCAGTGGGTCTACCTCCGGTCCGACCTGCTCCCACAGCAAGCGGGCCCCAAGACCATTACCCCCCAGATACTCCTCGGCCAGCGTCCGGTCGTACTCACGCGGCTCAATCTGGCCTGTGGTCAGGTCTACGTACAGCCATTTTCCTGCATAACCCTTGTAAGGAAACATCTGTCTGCTCCAGTTACTCATCACACAGCCGGGTCGCAATTTAGTGTAGAGTATGTTGCATGATACGTATTCCGTTCACGCAACACATAACACGCACGTGTTCCCAACTAGGGCCTATGGTGCCCCTGGCATTGCATTCAGACAATCAAAGTAATAGCCCCACTCGGACACATCGGGGCGCACTCTGGTTCCCCGCCGCACAGATCACATTTGAGGGACACACCCAATCCCTCGTCAAGGGAAATCGCGTCGTAAGGGCACGCCTCCACGCAGCCGCCGCAGCCGATACACTCCCCCACATCCACCACCCAGGCCATGGTGTGCTCGTTGAGGGTGATAGCATCCACTGGGCAGGCGGCGGCGCAGGGCGCATCCTCGCACTGACGGCAGACATTGGGGAGAAAGGGGCCTTTATCGCTCTGGGTCACAATAGTAATGCGCGCCCGCTCCGGCCATATTGCCCCCTCGTGATGGAAAGAGCAAAAGTTCTCGCAGATGCGACATCCGGTGCACTTTTCGGCATTGATCTCCAGATGCACAGTCACCTCCGCTCCCGCTGTACGAAACGTCCCCACCCCATCTGGCCCACGAATTCCCCATCGCGCACGATGACCCGCCCCCGGCTGAGCACGTCACGGGGCCAGCCCTGCACAGCCATCCCCTCGTAGGGCGACCAGTCCACCTGCTCGTGGAGCGTGGGTAGGAAGGCTCCGCCCCCACCGGCCCGGATAGTCACCCATCGTTCCGGGTCAAAGATCACCAGGTCAGCGTCAAGGCCGGGTGCGATTTGCCCCTTGTGGTCCAGGCCAAAGATGCGGGCAGGGTTGGTGCAACAGACCTCGACCCAGCGCTCCAACGCCATCCGGTGTTGCCGGCCAAAGTGATGTGCCAGGCTCAGGCGTGCCTCAATAGAAGGTAGACCACCAGGAATGGCGGTGAAATTGGCGTGGCCGCTCTTCTCGGCGGCGGTGAAAGGGCAGTGGTCTGTCGCCAGCACGTCCAGGTCATCAAAAACCAGCCCGCCCCACAGCGCCTCGTTGTCCTCCTCCGTCCGCAGTGGCGGTGAGCAGACCAGCCGTTCCCCGCCGGGAAGATCTAGCGCCATACCGTCCAGCAGCAGATATTGCGGGCAGGTCTCGCCGTAGACGGGCTCTCCCCGCGCGCGGGCGGCCTGGATGCGCAACATGCCCTCCTCACACGAGACGTGGACGACGTAGAGAGGACTCCCTGCCAGTGCAGCGACGTCAATGGCGCGACTCACTGCTTCCACTTCCTGGCGCGGTGGGCGGGTCAGCGCATGGTAGATAGGAGTGGAGTTGCCCAGGGCCACCGCCTGGGCACGCAACGTTTCGCAAATAGGGCCATTTTCACAGTGGACTATGGGCAGACCGCCAGCAACCGCGATGTCCCTCATCACACGGTAGAGTTGCGCATCGTCCAGGCGGAGGCCCTCGTAGGCCAGATAGAGTTTGAAACTGACCACCCCCGCCGCCACCACTTCTGCCAATGATGAGGGTGGTTTTCCATAGTCACTATGCGCGGCGTGCCAGGCAGGTATAGTCATATGCAGGCCATAGTCCACCGCCACGCGACCGTCGGCCTCGGCGCGCCGCTTCTCCAGTGCCGCCAGCAGCGGCTCCCCTGGCTCCGGCTCGACAAAGTCAATCACCGTCGTCGTGCCCCCACAGGCGGCGGCCACTGTGCCGCTGGCAAAGTCATCGGCGCTGACGTAGGAACCCGCTGGCATTTGCAGATGGACGTGGGGGTCTACTCCGCCGGGAAGAACATAACAACCAGTGGCGTCCAATTCCACCGCGCCACAATGGCACGGTAACCATGCCCTTACCTCGCCCAGCGCGGCGATGTGCTCCCCGACAATGCCCACGTCGGCAGGGAAGATACCGCTGGGGGTAATCAGCGTCCCGTTACGGATGATGACGTCCATCTTTCCAGCCTCAATCTCCGCAGCGTCTCCAGTGAGGGGATGCCGCTTTCGTCCCAACCTCGCAAGCGGTAGTACCGGTCCAGCATCGCCTCGAAATCGCGCAGGTGGCCAATATGCATTGGCTCCGGCGCAGGTTGCACCTCCCCTGTCTCATCGTCACGATCAAAGGCGCGTACCTCCAGCGGCTCATCTATGAAACGGGACGGCAAACGATCATCGGCACGGGAGAGCCCCAACTGCACGTTGTATAACCTTTCCAGGTTGACGATGCGCTCGCCCGCTGTCAACAGTTCCTCGCCACTCACCTCCCGCCCCCACAGCGCGCTTAGCCCGGCCGCCAGATCATCCGGGTAAACGGCGTATGTCTCAGCGGTAGTGAACTTACACACCCCCAGCGCGTCGGATAGAGCGCAATAGTGCTCGGTGAAAACGATGAGGTCTGGCTTGTAGGTCTCGTCGTCCGGCTCCATCATGGTCGGGATGATCTCCGGCGGGAAGAAACGTCTGGCGGTGTCCAAATTCCCCGCCAGGTCTATCGTGGGGAGGGCATAGAGGTGATCCGCCCCCCGGTTCGAAGTAGCGTGACCCAGGCCAAACCCCTTGGCGATACGCGGCTCTTGGCGTGGGAGTTCCATCCCCTTGACGTGCATTGCATAGCGCGGTGCGTCACCGCCAATAGTCTCCGCGGCGCGGTGGACCCCCTCCGCCAGCAGGTTACCCAGCCCACGCCGGTGGGCGATGCGCTCAATAAGACCCAGGAGGGTATCTACGTCACCCCACTCCAGCGAGATGTCCGGATCATCAAGGAGACCACGCTGGTGACATTCCATTGCAAAGGCGACGACGACGCCGGTGGAGATGGTATCCAACCCCAGGTCGTTGCACAACCGGTTAGCGTGAATGATGACCTCTGGATCGTTTATCCAGCACAGCGGCCCCAGAGCATCCAGCGTCTCATACTCTGGTCCCTCCAGATCACCCGCATAGGGGCCGCTCTCAATGCGGGTGACACGGCCACAACGAATGGGGCAGGCGAAGCAGCCTTTGGTCCTGCGCGTGTAGCGGGCGATAGCACGGGCGTCTACCATGTCCGCCCAAGCCACCTGGCCCAGTTGATGGTTGCGGGTTGGCAGATCACCGGTATAGTTCTTGTTGGCGACCAGGCTGACGGTGCCCCAGTCACGCAGGCCAGTAACGGCAGGATGGTCGCGCACCTGCTCAAAGGCGCTGCGGGCTAGTGCACGGAACTCTGCAGGAAGGTCGAGAGGTCTCTGCCCACGCACCACGATGGCCTTGAGGTTCTTGCTTCCCATTACTGCGCCGCCGCCACAGCGGGCTGCCGCCCGGCCTCCGTCGTTGATGATGGCGGCAAAGCGAACGCCGCACTCTCCTGCCGGGCCGATGCAGGCCACACGCGCGCCCTGGGTCGCCAGGGTTTCATGGGTAGTCCCAGTGTCCAGTCCCCAAAGATGATCGGCGGGCCGGATGGCAATCCCTTCTGGCGTGACTTCCAAATAGACCGGTTGTTCAGCGCGGCCGGTGACAACGAGCGTCTCGTACCCGGCGCGGCGCAGGGCAGACCCGAAGAACCCACCGGCATTGGCATAACCATAGATGCCAGTGAGAGGAGAATGGAAGGTAACGTGATAGCGAGCTCCGGCGGGCCAGGGCGTGCCGGTCAGTGGACCAATGCTGAAAATCAGCGGGTTCTCCGGCGCGAGTGGGGTGGCAGGGTCGGCCAGATGGCGGAAAAGAGCAGCGAGTCCCACCCCTCGTCCTCCAACAAAAAGATGGCTCAGGGTCGCCTCCTGGGGCCGGACGCGTACGGTTCCGTCGTTGAGATTTATCCACGCGATTGAGGATGAATACACATTTGTTGAAGACATAGTGGCTCTCAAGACACTGCTTGCAGAAGGTATTGAAGGGCTATCCCTGCGTACATAACAGCAGCGATGGGCAGAAAGCGCTCGTCGTCGAGATCAAATTGAGAATTATGGGCCTGGCGAGGCGGGCGGCAGTCGTTGAGCGCGGCGCCTACCAGGAAGTAGACGCCTGGAGCCTGACTAGAGAACAAGCTGAAATCCTCCGAAACAGGTGATGGGTTTTCCTCACCTACCTGGAAGCCAAACTCTAGCGCGACCCTCTCGACCAGGCTGGCCATTTCCGGGTCGTTGACTGTCGCCGGATGTCCTTTGCGGAGTGTCAGTTCATAGTCGCCACCCTGCCACTTGGCCAACCCACATGCCTCTTCCAGGCCCTTTAGAATTTTCTGCCGGACGATTGTGTCAAAACTACGAATGGTGCCGGTCAATTCGACTCGGTTGGCAATGATATTGGCTTTGCGCCCCCCGCAAATAGTACCGACGGTCACGACACCGGCTTCCATCGGATCAATCCGGCGAGCAACGATACTCTGAACAGCATTAATGACTTGAGACGCCAGTACAATAGCGTCCACGCCCCGGTGCGGATAGGCTCCGTGGCTCGCTTTGCCGTGGATCACCAATTCAAAGGCGTCTGTGGCAGCCAAAATCGGGCCGGGGGACACGAGTATCGTGCCCGGGGGGTGGTCAACGACGTTGTGCAAACCAACGACGGCATCTACGTCAATCATCGCTCCTCCCTCTACCATCCGGTCCGCGCCGCTTTTACCGTCATCATCGGCTGATTCTTCGGACGGTTGGAACAATAATCTTACTGTACCTCCGGGGAGTGGTGTATTTTTTAACAACATTGCCGCGCCCAACAAGGACGCGGTATGCGCATCGTGCCCACAGGCGTGCATCTTGCCCGGCATCTCGGAAGCAAAGAGTAGCCCGGTACGCTCCGTAATTGGCAAGGCATCCATGTCGGCGCGCAGGGCGATGATTGGCTTACCCCGACCAATCTCTGCGATCACACCGGTGCAGGCCACCCCTGAGCGATAGGGAATGCCAAGACAGTCAAGTGTATCACACACCAATTTGGCGGTCTCTATTTCCTCAAATCCAAGTTCTGGATGGCGGTGAATCGCGCGGCGAATCTCGACTAGGCGTGGTGTCAGTGCTTCTGCTCTCTCTCGCATAGATTTGTACATGCTCATATAGTTTTCCTTACTATGAGAATTTCAAAAATGGACTGCGCATTAAAGGTCAGTTACAACCTCAGCCTGGGGTCGAGCGCGTCGCGCAATCCATCGCCCAGCATGTTGATGGAAAGCACCGAAATCATAATCGCCATGCCGGGAAAGAAGGTAATCCACGGCGCACTGCGCAGGTAGATGCGTCCTTCGTTGAGCATATAGCCCCACTCGGAAGTCGGAGGCTGAACACCGAGACCCAGGAAACTCAAGGACGACGCGGACATAATGGCCGACGCAACGTCTAACGTGGCCAGGACAATGACCGGCCCTATCACATTGGGAAGCAAGTGCCTGAACAAGATCTTGACATCCGGACAGCCGATAGCCCTGGCAGCGTCAACATAAGTCTCTTCCTTGGCACTCAACACGGTGCCTCTCACCAGTCGAGCGTAGCCGGTGATGCCCGCGACACCCACGGCAATCATCACATTCAACAGGCCTGGCCCCAGCATCCCCACGACGGTCAAGGCTAGCAGGACACGAGGAAAAGACAACAAAACATCAATAAAGCGCATGATCAGCGAGTCAATGCCGCCCCCGTAATAGCCCGAGACCAAACCTAATAGGATACCGATAGAGGCTGCGATGGCAACTGAGATCAAGCCCACGACCAGCGTGATGCGCCCACCCCAGAACATGCGACTCAAAATATCCCGGCCGTACAAGTCGGTGCCCAGCAGGTGAGATCTGGTAGGTGATTCGAGTTGGTGTAGAATATCTACTTCATCCGGGTCGTAGGGTGAAACCTGCGGCGCGAGAATAGCCAACAGTGCCAACACGACCAAAATGCTCAGGCCAGTCATTGCTACCCTGTTCTTGACTAGCATCTTGAACGAGATGCGCCAAGGGCTTTCTGCCTTCATACGCAGCGTTCTTTGTTCTTCTATCTCAGTGACAGTCAGTTGAGTCATCTCAGCCAAGTTAAGCCTCGCTTGATTGAGTCAGCAATCGGCACCCATCATCGCCCGCACAGACGAGGGTTTAACTATAGCGGACGCGCGGGTCAATCACCGCGTAGAGAATATCCACGATCAGGTTGATCAACATGTACAGGGCAGCCGTCAACAATACTCCTCCCTGTACGAGAGGCAGGTCTTTCCACACGATAGCGTCAACGATAGTCCGTCCCAATCCTCGTCGAGAAAAGACGGTCTCGATGATAACAGTTCCTCCAAGAAGAGAGCCAAATTGCAAGCCCAACATAGTGATTACTGGGATCAGCCCATTGCGCAGCGCGTGGCGTAGGACGACCACCCACTCACCCAACCCTTTTGCACGAGCCGTAGTGATGTAATCCTGATGCAATGTTTCCAACATACTGGAACGCACCAGGCGGGCCAGAGATCCAGAAGTCGAAAATCCCAGGACAATCACCGGTAGGATCAGATGCTTCAAGTCACCCTGTCCAGTGATGGGTAGGATCGTCACTCCATATCGCATACTTATGCCGCTGATAGCGTACATACAGAGTAACGCTAACCAGAAATTTGGCATAGATACACCGGCAATGGCCAGAACCATAAACGTACGATCAAGCCACGAATTATGCTTCAACGCCGCCAGTATCCCCAGGCTGCCCCCGACCAGGAGGGCAACAACGATGCCAGATAGAGCTAACTCGATGGTGCTAGGCAAGTTGGCCCAGAGGATTTGAGACACCGGTTGGCGTAGGAAAATGGATTCACCAAAATCGAGTCGCACTGCGTTTGTAAGGAAATGCATGTACTGTACATGTGGGGGATCGTCCAATCCAAGTTGTTCCCTTAACTGGGCAATGGATTCTGCTTTTCCTCCAGATTGTGCCAGAATGACCGATGCCGGGTCGCCTGGTAGCATATACATAAGTAAAAAGACCAGGGTTGCGACACCCCACAGCACGAGGATCAGAACTATGAGACGACGCTGGATGTAATGAAGCATCAGTAGCCTCCAGCCAGGTTAGATAAATCGTTTGAGGGGGGCAGACTATTGCCCAGTCTGCCCCCTTGTTCTATAGAAGGGCTTGGTCGGCCTGGCCGGTCAGCCAGGTTGCTCGCTGGCCCTACTCCGCTACGTACACATCATAGAGCCAGGGGAACCAACCTTGCAGGCTGTAGCGCAGCCCCTCAACGTTGGCGTGGGTACCATTCAGGTTCACATAGTCACGGATTGGGATGATCAACCCCTGTGCCATGATATGCTGTTGAGCCTGGACGTACAGATCGGCCCGCTCTGCCGGATCGGTAGCCTGCGTGCCTGCGTCCAGCCATGCGTCCAGTTGAGCGTCAGAGTACTGGCAGAACGTGGCAAAGCCACCGTCAAGATTGCGGGAGTGGAAGTAACTGGATAGAATGTCCGGGTCACTGCTGCTGATTGCCATCGGGATCATGTGGTGCTCGTTGTTGCGAGCAGCTTCCAGGGCCGCCGGGTAAGAGAGTATCTGGGCCTCTAGCTTTATACCCAGTTGGCGATAGAGACCCTGCATCGCAGTCCCGACTTCCGGCATAGAGCCCCAACCCATAAGGACCACGTCAAGGACAAAGTCCTCTCCATTCTTATCCAGGACGCCGTCACCATTGGTGTCTGTCCACCCCGCCTCGGCGAGGAGGGCCTTGGCCTTCTCCAAGTCGTAGGGATACATCCCTTCAACTGTGGGGTCGTAGAACGGCGTTTTCCGCCCCAGAGGCCCGTGGGCGACCGGGGAGAAACCACGAAAGATGCCATTGGTGATAGCCTCGCGGTCGCAGCCGTAAATCAACGCCTGCCGCACTTTGAGGTCGTCGGTCGGCGACTTGGAGGTATTGATGAACATCTGTAGCGATTGTCCGGGAATATCGGTGGGGTAAATGGCAAAGCGCGGGTCCGACATCAGGCGGTTCGCTTCGATGGGCGGAATCTCGCCCATAATCTGAACCTCGCCAGACTCTAACGCAGGAACGCGCGTAGCCGCGTCCGGGTAGAACCGGAAGGTGATCTTGTCCAGGTAGGCTGTTCCCTGGTGCATCATGAACTCTGGCGCCCAGTTATAATCCGGGTTCTTGACCAGGACGATGTGGTCTTTGGGTTCGTATTCTTCGATCATAAATGGCCCCGTACCGACCTGGTGTTCACGGTACTGCTCAATACCCCACTCCTCCAGGGCCTTGGGCGATGCCATTGCCAGGTAGACCTGACTGACCGAGTCGAGGAACGGCGCATAAGGCTCGGTAAAATGTACTTTAACCGTATAGTCGTCTACAACCTCCGTGTGGTCGTAGGGTCCCATCATGTAAACGGCCTTGCGCGATTTGAGCTCGGGGTCCACGATTCGGTCAAAGTTAGCTCGAACTGCTTCGGCATTGAATGGCTCACCATCGTGGAATGTGACATCATCTCGCAGATTGAAGGTATAGACCAAGCCGTCATCGGAGATTTGCCAGCTCTTGGCCAGCCCAGGATAATAATTGCCTTCCTGGTCGCGCCAGACGAGTGGATCGTACACACTGGTTAGAAAGATCCCCAACTCGGACGAGGAGCCGGAATGAGGGTCAATACCAGAGACGATCAACGTGAGCCCGTATGTGATCTCTCCACCCTTTGGCGTGGGGGTGGCTGTGACAACTACTTCCTTCTCGACCTCGACAGGTACCTCTACTTCTTGTTCAAAGACAACCGTCTCCTTTACAATCTCGGTTACAACCTCAGGCTCGGGCGGAGCGCAGCCAGCCAGGGCGATAACAAGGAGAACTATGGCGCTCACTAGAGTTAGGGCCGAATGGTGCTTCATTTGTCTTGCCTCCTTTTGTGATCCTAATCCTGCGTAATCCGAACAATGTGAAACGGGAATTCGAGCGAGTTCTTTATCTTATTCTGACACCTCCTTTCGCATTTTTTCACGATCCCATAGCCAAGCGTTGTCCTACTTTGTAGGCCCTGGACATTGCCGTGATGTTCTTTCGGATTGCGTCTCTCTCATTGTACCCGCCATATAACAACCTGGCGTATATCTGGCCTCGGATTGACCTTGTCAGAAACTCAAAGGGCCTTTGCACGCCATCGAACATACTCTCTTGGTCTTGGCCTGCTACCGAGATCAGGACACTTTTGCGCTGACTCCCTGTCGGGCTGAGAGGCATCTCCGCCTTTAGCACATACCGCATAGCCCAGAAGCACTGACAACGATCAATCAACGGCTTAACCTGCGCACTCGCTGCACCAAAGTAGACAGGCGTAGCCAATATCAGTGCATCGCAATCTAAAATCAGATCATACACAGATTGAAAGTCGTCCTTTACGACGCAGCGTCCCTCTTTGAAACAGCCGTCACACGCGATGCATGGAGCAATTTGCATTTCCCCGGGTGCAATTATCCGTACTTGAGATCCTCCGGCCTTTGCACCGTCCAAGAGTTGCTCCAAAAGCGCCGTCGTGTTAGATCCCCTGCGTGGACTTCCCTTGATGCCCAGAATCTTCACTTTGCTCCACCTGCTTTAGGTCGAAGGAACTGATTCCTACCAGGTCCAGTAGGTTATGACTCACCTGACCGATCCATTTGACGCCAGATTAGTTCCGTGATGTCCATCACCTGGATGCCACCACGCAGATTGCTGCGTGTATGCTGGAACTGCATCAGGCAGGCTGGGCAGGATGTTATCAGAACATCCGCTCCTGTCGCCTCTGCTTCTCGATACCGCTCCTTGCCAGCCAGATCGGAGATGTCCTCATAGTCGTAACGGATCAGACCGCCCGCGCCACAGCAGTAGGCATTGCCCCGGTTGCGGTTCATCTCCTTGACTGCCACGCCAGGGATGTGTTTGAGCAAGGTGCGCGGCGCTTCGTAGATGCCCAACCATCGTCCCATGGTGCAGGAGTCGTGGTACGTCACCGTGATCTTGGGCGAGACAGGCTTGAATTTCAACTTGCCCCGTTCTGCCAGGTGAGCGATTAGTTCCAGCAAGTGCATAGGTTCAAACGGCAATTGCCGACCCAGCAGATTGGGTGCGCTATGTTTAAAGGTCTTGAGACAACCAGGGCAGTTGAACACCACTCGCTTGACCCCCAGCCTCTCGTATTGCGATATAGTGTGCTCCAACGACTCAATGGCCTTGTCCAACTCACCTGCCGCTTCGTAAGGATGCCCACAGCACCACTCATCGCTAATGACGGTATAGGCAATGCCCAGCCGGTTCAGCGCGCCGGCCGTGTCAATCGCCATGTTCTGGCGCACGTAGGCCGAGGTACACCCGACGAAGAACGCGGTCTCAGCGGGTTTATCAACGTGGCTTTTATCGCGCAGCCAATCTAGTCGTTCACCATGAGGTGCTTTATAGACATTATGAGTTTCTTCCAACCCGCTCTCCCCCTCCAAACTCTGCTTGAAATTCTCAGGGATCAAACCTAGTCTGGCCAGGTCCTCCTTCATCACCGTGAAGATCGCTGTGGTATCCAGATATTTGAAGCAATTCTCAGCGCAAGCGCGACATTCCGTACAACTAAATATCCGCGCGGCCAGATCGTAGTCATAGTCTATGACGCCATCCACCAACGCCCGGGCTATGTTAAACTTGCCACGCGCCGCGTACGACTCAAAACCACCCCCTTCCAACGCGGGGCATTTGGGAGCCTGCCCCACCGTGGCAAAGTCGAGGCACTGACCACAGCGATTGCATTGGTAGACGATGTTTTTGAATTCGTCAATCCGCCGTTTTCCAGGTTCAGAGATAGGCATCGTTGACCTCCTGCTCCAAATACAAGACACCCGGGTTGAGGATATAGTTCGGATCCATAGATTGCTTGAGTAGTTTGATCAATTCAAAGCCGGGGCCTAACTTGGTCATGACTTGGGGCGCGATTGCCTGGAGAATCCCTCCCGGGGACATATAACGCCTGCAAAGCTCATCCGTGTAGCGGGAGCGCAGGGCCAGGCCGTACTTCCACGCTTCGTCGTCCAACTCTGGATAGAGGGTGTCAATCCAGATGAAGGCTGCATTGTTGGAAAAGTAAACGTCGTAACATTTGACTCGGATTTCGTGTTGCTCAAACTCCTTGGCGTATTCGACTTCGTTGTGGCGCAGATACGCGATGGCATCCTTGACTTTTTCCGTAGGCATGAACCCAGCGACTTCAGGGCACATAAAGGGGCGGTTGCCGTAATAATGATCCGGCGGGTAATTGCGTAGCCAGGAGTACATGTGGCCCGTCCAGTACAGACGTGTGGCGTTGTCGTCCAGGGGATGTCCATTGAAGGATTCGCAGATGGCCCCGGCAACACGACGCCGTTCTCTCGCCGCCGGGCGTGAGTCGCGCACAATGATGTGTAGGAAAGCATCGTGCTGTTCGTACCCGACCGGCTTGGGACCTCCGAACAAGCCCACTAGGTGTGTGGCAACATCCTGCCTTTGGATGGCGTGGGCCGCGTCCACAGCCTGCTCATAGCTATCAAAGCCATAGAAAGCAAACTCTTCTACCTCCGGCACGCGCCGGATGCGAAAGGCAATCTTGGTGATGGCACCCAGGACACCGCACGAGCCGATAAAGAGCCCGGTCAGATCAGGGCCGTTGGCGTAACGCTCAAAATGGACGTGACCGGCAGGTTCGTTGGCCCCGCTGCCGGTGTTGATGATTGTTCCGTCGGGCAGCACGACTTCCAGACCGATCACGTGCTCGCCTGTCATACCGTACTCGGCAAGGGCATGGGGCACCGCGTTGTAGGCCACCGATCCGCCAATCGAGCAGGAGAACATACCACCAGGACCAGGCACGCCCAGTTCCCAGCCCAGTTTATTCAACTCTACATCCACAGAATGCCAGACCGCGCCAGGCTGAACAATCACGACCTTGTTCTCCAGATCAACCTTTTCAATCTCGTCCATCAAATTCATCGCCATCAAGATACACCCTTTGCGGATGCCGTTCCCGATAAAGGTGGTCGAACGTCCCCAGATAAAAATCGGGACGCAGTGCTCGTTCGCAATCTCAATGATTCCAGATACTTCTTCCGCTGACCTGGGTTGAACAATATAGTCTGGAATACCGCCGGGACTTGGGCCGCAATCCCGGGTGTAACAAATACGATCTGCTATTTTGTCGGAAACACGATCCGAGCCACAGACGTCAATCAATCGACTCAACAACTCACTCATTACAAGTGCTCTCCTTTCTTACCCCTCGTTTATCTTTTTTTTCGTTACCTCGTGTTCGGTGGATAAAACTCACTTTGCAGGCTACGTTCGAGCAGGTCTTTTCCCCACCGCTGGGCCATGTTCAGAATTTCATCCTCGTCCATCGTGACTAACTCACGTTCCCGCATCACAATCTGCCCATTTATAATGGTCGTCTCGACGTCCGCTCCCTTGGCACAGTAGACGAGGCTGTTGACGATGTCGTGGACGGGCATGAGATGCGGTTGGCGCAAATTCACGATGGCGACATCGGCTAACCGGCCTGGATTGATAGTGCCGGCATTGATCCGGCAAGCTCTCGCACCGTTCTCCGTGGCCATACGAAATACGTCGGCTGCTGAAATCTCGGCAGGATCCTCGGTAGCCACTTTTTGCAGCAAGGCTGCAAAGCGCATTTCTTCGAACATATCCAGAACGTCGTTAGAGGCACTGCCATCGTTCGCCAGAGCAATGGGTATCCCCATACGCAACATTCGGGTCACGGGCGCAATGCCGCTGCCCAGTTTCATGTTGCTTTTGGGGTTATAGATCGGAATTACATTCCGCTCTTTGAGCAGGTAAAGATCCTCCTCTTCCATGTGGACACAATGCACTGCTGTCAGACGGTCGTCCACCAAGCCAAAACTGTCCAGGTAACGAAGGGGCGTTGTGCCGGCCCGCCGGGCGATCTGTTCAACCTCGTGGCGAGTTTCTGCCACGTGAATCTGTACGGCTACGCCTAATCGGTCTCTCTGCTCCCGCGTCCACCGTAAGAGGTCCGGGCTGACCAAAAAAGGAGTCGAAGGAGCGAGGACCATCTGCACTTGGGGATCATCGGCAGGCACGTTGTGCCATCGCTCGACGTAGCCAATCGCTTCCCGCCGGCTCACTGTGGGAGACCGGCGTAGCTTCTCTGGGATCCCATCAATGAGGGTCACTGCTCCAACACCGCGAAAACCGATGTCCAGCCAGGCCTGGAACACGGCATCCATGGTCATGTCCATGTCAATACAACAGGTTGTGCCAGACTTTATCATTTCCAGCGCGGCCACAAGCGACCATGCATACCCCAGGCGCTCGTCTTGCACACCCCAGTGGTATGTATGAATCACGTCGGCCGCCGGATAAAGCACGTGCGCGATCCATTCAATTAAGGGAACGCCATCGTTTAGGCCCTTTAGAAAGTTTTGGTAGAGGTGAGTATGGGCGTTGATGAGCCCAGGAATCACGGCGCAGCCCGCCGCTTTAATCACGTCCCAGTCAGGTTGTGGCTCATAGTGCCCCACCCCGACAATACGATTTCCCTCAATCAGGACGTCGCAATCTTGCTCGACGCGATCCGCGGCACGCACCACGTAGGCGGCCCTCTGCAGGAGAATGGTCATAACCGAACAGTCTACTTTCGCAAGCGAGCCCCCGCCGGATCGTATAGCGGGCGCACGCCAACTACTGCGGGGTGATCATCTTGTTCTTGATCTCGGATCAATACATTGACGCCAGAGTGCGCGAGAGAGAGCGGCACGTACCCTAGAGCGACGGCTCTGCCCAGCGTGTAACCAAAGGCTCCGCTGGTCACCTCCCCGACCTGATCGCCCTCCTTGAAAATCGCATCGCCTGCAGCAGGCACGTAGCCATCTTGAATGACCAGGGCCATCAGATTGTCCTTGAAACCAGCCTCTTTGCGCTGGATGAGCGCCTGTCGCCCAATAAAATCGCCCTTGTCCAATTTGACGGTCCACCCTAGCCCGACTTCGTATGGAGTTCGTCCTCCGGCAAAGTCGAAGCGCATAATGTACCCCTTCTCTATTCGCAAGCTGAAAGCGGCGATCATCCCGCACAGCGCCAAACCGTACTTTGCGCCGGCTGTTGTCACAGCAACCCAAAAATCGTGAGCGTGCTCGGAGGGAATCAAGACTTCGTATCCTATCTCACCAGTGTAGCCCGTGCGCGAGATCAATGCTCGGACGCCGATCACCTGTGCGGGCGTGGCCCACATATATTTCAGCCCATCCAGATCAGCATCTGTCAACTCGCTCAACAGCGCCTTCGACTGAGGCCCCTGAATCGCCAACAGTCCGACACCCGAAGAAACGTCAGTTACGGCCACGTTCATGCCCCGGCCGTGTTCCAGCAGTAATTCATATTCTGGCCGATCATTGGCAGCGTTGCTGCCCCAGGCCGTCATCAGCATATAACGATCTGGGGCCAGGCGGTAGACCGTGATGTCCGACATCATCCCACCATCCTCGTTAAGGATGGAGGTGTAAAGAACGCGATTGACACCCATCATGGATGCATCGTTGACAATCATCTTTTGGACGAGCGCCAGTGCATCAGGCCCCTGCACCTCGAATTCACCAGTAGTAGACCAGTCAAACAGACCCACCCGCTCGCGGACGGCCCTATGCTCTTCCTCCGCAATGGTGAACTGGTTTGCCACTTCCCAGCCCTGTACACCGACGACGGCCGGGCCGTGGGCCACGATCTCGCTAAAAAATGGGGAGCGTTTCATCGCTTTTTGTCTCCTGTATCAATATGTGCGCGGGGACCGGGAGGCTATTTTAAAAGTGCCACATCGGTTCTCCCACATTCCGGCCCTCGTTTCTGGAGGACGTACCCCAGGGGAGCAGGCCCGTTATCCGACCGGGGTGGCGGATATATGGTCGCCCAGCGCAGTCAGTGACGACAAGCGTCTCCTACCCGACACGACGCATCACAAGCAGCCGTAGTAACGAGTAGGATTATACCATAGGTCACACGTGGTTACCAACTAAACAGGACATAACCCCTAACCACCCAGCCCAAAAGCGGGCAACGCTGTGGGTTGGTCGCTGAGGGCTGGGGGTGGGCGGTGCCGGTAGGAGGTCAGTCCAGGCTGTGCACTGTATCAGCAGACGAACTATATCGTTATAATGACACGATACGTGTCAGGACGCAGAGCCGCCTGCAATCCCTCCTCCAGTCTCTCAAAGGGCAGTACCAACGAGATGAATGGCTTGAGGTCAATCAGTCCCTGGGAGATCAAACGCACAGCCTGGAGTACATCCTCCTTGTCCTGGCTCATTGTACCGGTCAGCATAATTTCTTTGCTGTGGAAGGGATTGGGATCAATGGAGATCTTTGTGCCACGCGGGTGTATGCTGGCGTAGACGTGGACACGCCCGCCCGTGGCGACTGCCTCTATTGCCTGCTCCACTGCCGAGGCGATACTCACCGCGCAGAAGATCACGTCCGCGCCGCGACCACTGGTCAACGCCTTTACCTGATCAACAAAAGTGTCCTTGGTCGGATCAATGATAGCATTGGCGCCCATCTCCCTGGCAAAGGCTGCCCGCTGGGGATCAGGCTCGCTGACGATTACCCGCGCGCCAATCTGTCTGGCTAGCACCATGTGGAGCATGCCCATGATACCCGCTCCCACGACGACGACATTGTCGGCCCGCTCTACTTGCGCCCTACGCACGCTGCGGGTGACACAGGCCAGCGGTTCGGTCAGGCAGATTTCCTCGAACGGCGTATCATTGTTGGCCTTGTAGAGCTGGTAATCGTCGAGCAGAATATACTCTGCCAACCCAGCGGGGCCGGGCACATCTGTCTCCCGGAAGGGCTTGCGATTGTTGTCGCAGAGGTTATCCAGACCGCGCCGGCACGATTCGCAGTAGCCACAGCGCGTCAGCGGCGAGGCCATCACGCGGTCACCTATCTGCGCGTCGGTGTAGACATGGTCGCCCAGTTTGACCAATTCGCCGGAGACCTCGTGGCCACCGGCCAGGGGATAGTAATGCTCCTCGCCAGTGTACACACGTTGTTCCCACGTGCAGAGTGCACATGCCTTCACCCTGACCAGCGCCTGGCGAGGGGTAGGCTCGGGGATGGGTACGTCGTCAAAACGTATCTGCTTGGGTCCAACAAAGACTGCTCGCTTGTACGTTGTCGTCATCAATGACTCCTTATGTTGATTGTACCAGAAACCAGGTTTTTTCAGAAAAACCTGGTTTCTCTACCCAAGACACCCTAGCGCGGCATCCACTGTTGCATTGTCGTGGATAATGGCCGCGATGGCCGCCGTCATTTTGTCAGGCTCAGGGTAGCGCCATATATTTCGGCCGACCGCGACGCCACTTGCACCAGCCTGCATCGCGCCATATATACCATCCAACAGGTCGCGGGGGTCCTTCGACTTGCTGCCACCCAGGACAACGATGGGTACGTACACCTGTTCGGTGATTCTGTGGAAACTCTCCACGTCGCCGGTGTAGGTGGTCTTGATGAAATCCACGCCCAATTCCGCGCCGATGCGGCATGCATGGCCGATATTCTCCGGCGTCCACCACTCGGCCGGGTTCTCGAATCCCGCGGGCAGCATCTCAGCCATCACCGGCACGTTCCACTCTGCACATTGGGTAACCAACTCAGATAGGTATGGCAACATGTCCGCCTCGAACTGGGAGCCTGGCATGCCCATTGTCCCAACAGCATCAGCACCGATGCGCAGTGCATCGTAGACATCGTACACCAGTTGTGTAGGCCCGCGCTCCTTGGCCAGCGACGTACCGCCGCCGTCCACGCGCAAGATAAGCCCCAGATCGCCGATGTCCTCGGCAAACTGCGTGCAGATGCCATACGTGGTCAGGATACCATCCGCGCCGCCTGCGTGAACCTTGCGGATGACCTGGCCCGGTTTTTCCAGTCCGGAGCAAAGACCAAAGGCGCCGGCGTGGTCCATAGCCACAATGAGCGTCTTGCCATCCTCGCGAAAGATATGGTTCCAACGATGAGTTTTCAGTCCGACCATAATCCTCTCCTTAAATGATAAGATGTGATACATAAATACAAGCGTGATGCGTGACGGAGCATCACGCATCACGCCCTGTGTTGCACATGTACAGTCGCTAACCGAAGAGGCCTACCTTGATAGCCTCACCTGTCTCGGCGTTAATGCCTGGCCATAAGGGATATGAGCCCAGCACGCCAACCAGAATCACGACAATCATGATCGTCGTAGGTGATACATCCTTCTTGGCCAGCAGCCACCAGATGAACAAGACCAGCAGCAACGGTAGCAGGTTAGGCATAAAACTATCCAGGATTGGCTGGATCCTGAAAGCGGTGCCGCCGATCATAAAGCCAACCGGCGTCGAGAGACTGACGAAACTGACCACCAGCGCCCCCATGATAAAGTTACCCAGCACACCCGCACCGATGATCACGCGGTTGAGCGTGCCGCTTCTGAGGATGTTGGTAACCGCTGTGCGTCCTTGTTGATATCCCTGCCACCAGAGGAACCAGCCGCCGCCCCAGATGCCAATCGCCATTAAGACGACATAGAGGATCGGGCCGAGGATACTACCAGTGGTCGCGGTAGCGATGTCTCCACCCAGCGCGACGCTCATGCCAATGGACAGCGCGATGGGGATCAAGATGCCCTGCTGAAGAGTGTCACCAATGCCCGCCATCGGGCCCATGAGGCCAGTTTTGACGGAGTTGATGGCGTCGTCGCTGATGTCCGCCCCGCCCGCGCGCTCCTCCTCCATCGCGATGACTATGCCATGGATCACACCGCCTGCATCCGGCTGAGTGTTGAAGAAGACCAGGTGGCGCTTTAGCGCGGCGCTGATGTCCTCTTTACTCTTGTACAACTTTCTGATGATGGGAGTCATACTGTGCGCAAAGCCCAACCCTTGCATACGCTCCCAGTTGTAGGTCGAGTGAGAAAAACAAAGCCAGCGCAGAAAAGCCTGGAAAACGTCCTGGCGGGTGAGCAATCCCGGTGATTTGTGCTCCTTGGCAGCCGCAGCAGGTTGATCACTATCGCTCCCCGAGGTGAACAACACGTGGACATACGCCACACAAGCGCCGATGATCGCCATCACCAGCAAGTTCGCGTGGCCGCCCATCAGCGAAGTGACAGTGAAGCCGATGAAGAAATAGGGCCAGACGTTGCCTTGGAAGAGGAACTTTAGGTTGAGCGCGATACCCAGGGCCGAGAGCATGCCGCTGGCAGCAAATAGCCCACTCATCACCCAGATGGCGTTTCCCCCGATCCAGCCCAACGCTGCAGAGACCGCGCCAGAGCCCAAGTATGCAGCCAGCATCACCGGTATCGCGTAGATGATAAAGAGGAAGGGCTGGGAGTAGACCCAGTTGCTCCGCGCTACCCCATCAATATTTCCTTCCTCAGCAAACTTGTCCGCCCAGTGGGGGATGATCGAACACAGGGACATACGTAGAGACCAGGTCAGGCCACCGAGCAACCCCAGCGGTGCGGCCACTGCCAGCGCCGCATCCACGCCCAATCCACCACCCAGCGCCAATGCGGTACCCAGGTAGCCCGCCAGTCCCGGGTCGCCAGGCAGCGACCCGCCTGCTGAGATCCATCCCAGGTACAATACATTGATGTTGGCGCCGATGGCAACGCCCTCGCCAGGTCGCCCCATCACCAGGCCAACCAGCGTGCCGGCGACCAGCGGGCGATACAGCACAGTAAAACCGAGATTGGCAAACCAGGGCGACATAGACAGATAGTACAGAATACCGATGATGAGAGCCATCACGAGATTCATACGCATCGGTTCTTCTTGTACCGGAGGCGCAGCCTTGACCACGGCAAAACTCGCCACCATCAGCACCAGGCTGATGCCCATGGCTATGCCTACTTGTTTTTTATTCACTTTCATTGCGGTTTCTCCTTTCGATTAACATAACAATAGATTAACAAACTATAACTTGGCAACCAGGTCTGAGAACGCTTTGGATCTCTCGCCTGGTACGGTCAAGAGAGTGATCTTCACCCCCTGGTCCGTCAGGTACTTTAGGATTACGATCTCTTCTTCTGAGGCAGAGATATTCTTAAAGATGTTCTTGCGCCCCGGCGCGTTGCCGATCCCGCCGACATTGAGAGCAGCATACTTTACCCCCCCATCATAGAGACGCTTCGCCGCCAGGGGCGACTTTAGCAGCACCATCGTCGTCCCTCTGTCTGGCGTGTCCTGGCCCAGGGCATTGATACCCTCCTTGACCGAGAGCGCGCTCACCTGGAGACCCGGCGGGGCAGCCAGACTCAACACCTCCTGCATAAATGAATCTGCTGCCACACCGTCGTCCACGATGACGATGCGGGTAAACCGCCGCTGCTTGCACCACACTGCGATCACCTGCCCATGAATCAGACGATCATCAATCCGCACCAACCCCAACTCTTCGATAGTGTTCACCTCCTTTCCTCCAGTCGAGTGAGGTAGCCCAGGGCCTGTTAAAAGCAACTCCCTTCCACCATAACACCCTGGCCCACTTGCATACCCGCGAACTTGTGTATGCCTGCTACTTGTTCAGCGTCGGCCCCAAATTCTTGATCGCTCCCTGCCCCGCCTGAGCAATCGCCTCGGCCAGTTCCGGCAGCGGCGCGTCATCGCGCGACATAACCAGTTCTAGTAGCATCGGGAGGTTCACCCCGGTCACACATTCGACGTTGTCTTTGAGCACCTGACGAGCCGCCACGTTACATGGTGTCCCGCCAAACAGATCAATCAACACCAGGGTCTCATCACCCTCGATTTCTTGCAACGCCTCGGCCAGTTTATCCCCAAAGCCTTCAGGACTCTCATCGGGCCGGAGAGAGACAGAGAATAGGCGTTCCACCGGCCCCGTGATCATCTCGGTTGCTCGGATCAGCGCGTCACCGAGGTCACTGTGAGAGACTATCACGATGTTAATCATAGTCCAATAACACCCCTTGTAGAATAAAGAGATGCACACGCCTGGGCATCACTCCGCCTCCAACAGCATACTCAGCCGATACCACTCACCGCAGTAAACTGCCAGGGCGAACTCGATTACCTCGCCCGTGTCCAGGAACGTTGTGCGTTCCGTGCGCAACACAGCAGCGGGGTATGGAAGGTTCAATAATTCCATCTCACGCTGATTCGCCAGGGCAGCATATATCTGTTCCTCGGCCCGAACCAGCATCAAGCCATATTCTTCACGCAGGATGTTGAACAGCGATTCCTGCGCCAGGTTGTGGTGCAATACCTGCGGGCACAGGCGGTGTTGGAGGTATACGGTATGCATGGCCAACGGGATATCATTGATCAAGCGGAGGCGTTCGATCTTCACCACCTCATCGCCGGGCCGCAGACCCAGTGCTTTGATCAGGTCAAGCGTCGGCGAGACGACCAACCTGGCGTCGAGCAAGGTGCTGGTGGGATTCACTCCCTGGCGGCTCACATCCTCTGTGAAACCGGCCAGGGAGACCTTGACAGTCAAGTCAGCCCGGGGTACTGTGACAAAAGTACCACGGCCTGGAACTGTGCGGATCAAGCCCTCCCGATCTAGTTCGCGGAGGGCCTCGCGTACCGTCGCCCGGCTGACGCCGAACTCGTTACATAATTGACGTTCAGAGGGGAGAGGCATACTGGGCTGGAGGAGTCCGTCGGCAATCCGTGTTGCCAATGCGGCCTTGAGTTGCAAGTATAGAGGAATTGGGCTGCTTCGGTCGAGACCCACTGATTGCCCCCGCCTAAAATCAGTTACGGCAGACCTGTGTGGTACGTACCAGTCCGCACCACGGCAACAGTATACCATAAAATACCCGCACTTGTCAAGTTGGATTCAGTTCGGCCAGTTCTTCTGATAGGGGAACTATCTAACCCGAGTGGCCCAGGAGCGCAAAGAGGGGGCCCGGCTGCTGCCGGGCATGTTCCGCACGGACGAATCGGGCTTTAATGTCCCCCGGTTGGGGAAAACCACATCCAGGCGTGGCAGGACCATGAACTGATCGGGATCCGCCCCGAAGGACGCCGTGTGTACCTATGGCACCCTGGCCATACGTGGACAATTCGATCTACGAGTATCTACAGCGACTGGAGCAGATCGGAGAGGACCCGCAGAACTATGAAAGCATCTGGTACTACTAGGTAGGGACGTGGAGCGTGAAACGTAATCACGTTTCACGCTTGTGTTTCACATCTACCTTCTCCTCACAGGTGATGCCCAATTGCTCCAGTCCCCCCAACACCGGCTCGTAAATCTCCGGGAGAACAGGGATATGAACGCCGGTCAGGGTGATCTCCCCATCCAAGATTAGATGGACTCCAATGGCCGCTGGCGACCCCACCGTGCGAGACATGGAGGTGTCCCCGCCCGGGATGCCAAAATCAATCAGGGTCGAAGTGATAAACTCCCGGCGGTCCGGATAAGCGGCGACGAACTCGTGGACCAGGATCACCATATCCCGCTCACCCTCGCGATAGATCATCTTGGGCAGCATCTGGTCGGCCAGCACGTCCAACAACGTCGCCTTGTCCGAGACAGGCGCATCGCTCAACAACCCCAGCCACTCTAGGGTCATCATCACCCCTGAGTTAGGGGCGATGTTGAGGAAATCTGCCAGGTCGGCCTTTAGACCGGGTGTGTCATCTTTGCCGATGAGCCCTGCCATCACCTGCCTGAATGTCTTGCCGGGCAAATCGGGTTGCTCGTCCAGGCTAAAATAGCCCAGTTCGTTCAACTTT
Source organism: Chloroflexota bacterium (assembly GCA_034189605.1). Taxonomy (GTDB): domain Bacteria; phylum Chloroflexota; class Anaerolineae; order B4-G1; family B4-G1; genus JAUWNP01. The sequence goes on along the minus strand of JAXHUO010000022.1, from coordinate 11,581 downwards.
TGCATCACATCGCACCAACCCAAGTTACGTAACGTACCCCGGTACATTGTGTCGGTCTCTGGAATGCCGTAAAGATCAATGTAAGGGAACGAGTTACGGTTAGGATATGCCTCGAAATCGCCCAATCCCTCGACCCAGGTCAGAAAGTGGGTGGCGAAGAGGCGTCTGTTGGGGACCTCCACGATGTGCCCGTGCTCCAGGTAACGGGCATCGTTGCGCCCCGCCAGCACCACCCCGCGCGGGCTCCAGGAGAACTTGTAACCCAGCGGGTTGTCGTTGGCGTCGGGGGCCGGCAGGCCGCCGCAATAAGAGCAAAACGACTTGACTTTCCCACCCGTCTCATGCACGTGGTTGATGATGCGTTTGGCCGACATGTGGTCAATGCCGGGGTCGAGGCCGATTTCGTTGAGCAGGATGACCCCAGCCTCCTGTGCCGCATCATCCAGTGCCCGCATCGCGTCGCCAACATAACTGGTTGTGACCATATGCTTGTGGTGGTGGATACATTGCTCGGCTACCTGCACGTGGTAGATGTAGGGTAGCAGGCTGACGGCCAAATCAGCCTGGGCAACCAGGTCGCTCAAGGACTCGCCATCCTGTTCGATGTCGAACGCGACCGCCTTCCCACGTGGGTGGTCACCGACCAAGGCCTCGGCTTTGCTGAGCGTGCGGCTGGCAACTGTCACTTGAAAACCAGCCTGATCGAGTAAATATTGGACCAAGGGCTTGGCCACCAGGCCAGCCCCAAAAACGAGTACGTGTTTCATTTGTTGCTCCTCCTCAGATATTCTTCGATGTATTGGTAGTCGGGCGTCAACTCTCCCTGATAGGCAATGATCGCCCGCTTGATCTCCGGCGGCAGGGCCAGTTCCTCAAAGGTCACCGAGTAATCGGCCTGGGCAATAGCGGGGATATACTTTATCAGCACGGTGCTAAAGTATTCCGAGGCATCACGGGGCAACTCGCTGGGCAGAATATCCACGGCCAACACGACCGGCCCCCGTCCCTCAAAACCGCCAATCGCGCGATCCTCGAATGGGTCGTAGACGAAGACAGGGTCGCCAGGTTCAGTACATTTGACCGTGCACTCGATAGCCCCTTCGATGTCACAACTGACATCGCCGATAACCCGCAGGCGCGGAGGCTCGGCTCTCCCGTACAATTTTTCGATGTCCGCTTTCGTCACCAGCCGAGGATACCTTGCCTCCCAATAGACGCAGTTGACCAACATGGTCAGGTGGGGCAGGTAGGTGTGAAACGTGGGGCGGTACTTTTCGGGGTGATCGTAATAGTCTTGCAGTTCGAAGCAGTCATCCGTGGAGATAGGCTCCACCATATGCTCCTCTTTGAACACCACTTTGTAGAGCATATTATGAGCATAGTCGCTGTTCTGAGCCACGGCGGCGACCTCCTGAGGCTCAATCTCCCGCACCGGAAGAAGTTCGATGATCTCGTTCGCCCCACGGAAAACGTTCCCGTAGCCAGCGAATCCGCAGATGACAGGGGTGATCGGTTCCGGCAGCCCCTCTCGTGCGATGCGCTCCCCGACCGCCGACACCGCCGCCTTGGCCTCATCCAGGCTGTCATAGTGCCGGGTCTGGCGCAGGTCGCTGAAGGGATTGAAGATGCCCTCCCGGCTCAATCGCTGCCCCAGAGCCCACAGCGTGTCAATCATCCCCGCCAGCCCGGCGTGGCGGCCAAAGAAGACCATCCGGCGACCTCGCTCGTCAGTCACCTTCTCGTAATCAATCAACTGGCAGCCTTGTTCTAGCAGACGCTTGAGCATAGGCATGTTGTACGGTTGGCCTTTGATGACGTGGGCGAAGAAGACGTAGGTACAGCCCGGATGGAACAAGTGGGCCGGTATCTCTTTGATGGCGAAGACGACTTTGCACGAGGAGAGGTCCCCCGTAACCCTGGCGCCGGCCTGCGCGAACTCCTCGTCGCGGAAGACACGGACTTCCGATGGCTGGACCAACACTTTAATGGAGTGATCCTCCCGCAGTTGGCGCACGTGCTCTGGGACGATGGGCACGCGCCGCTCCCATACGCTCTTGTCCTCACGGCGAATTCCAATTTGGACAGACATGAAACTCCTCCCGTTCGCTTTGGTGGATTATGTGATACGTGAGACATATCGTAATGAGAAGCCGGCTCACGTCCAGGGGTAAGTATACGCACAACGCGCCATTCGACAAGTCCCCCACGACCCTCTGACTATTGACCAGCCGCTGGCCGCTATGACCAGTGCAGGCTTGGCGCTGTATTACATTCGTGCTATACTCCTTGTCCAGGAGGGCACGATGGAAGAACACAACTTGCTAATAGTGAGTGATTTTCATCTAAGCGAGGGGTTAAACTCGGAGAGCGGCAAGTTCTCCCGTCTGGAGGATTTTCTGTTCGATGACGCCTTTGCGCGTTTCCTGCGCTACCACGAGGAGATCAAAACACAACCCCGCTTCGGTGGCCGCCCATGGTTGCTGGTCATCAATGGCGACCTGTTCGATTTCCTGCAGGTGGTCTCGTTGCCAGACGAGGGCAGGCTGCTGCGAACCGTCAGAGGGGTGGAACGCCAGAAGGAACTGAGGATCAACGAGCGGGACTATGGGCTGGGGACAACAGCCGAGGAATCGGAGTGGAAACTAAAGCAGATTGCCCAGGGACATCAGCGATTCTTTGCCACGATAGGTTGGTTCGTTGCGCACGGCAATCATGTCGCCGTTTCCAAGGGCAACCACGACATCGAACTCCACTGGGTTCAGGTACAGGAACGATTCGTCAAAGAGGTAGAGCGGGCTTACATTCGGGAGCGGCTGATGCTTGACAGTGGCCCGCCTGTCACGTCGGAGGAACTCGAGGTGCGCATACACTTTTATCCCTGGTTCTACCACGAACCAGGGCGCGTCTACGTCGAGCATGGCTGCCAGTACGAAGCGGCCAACCACTTTCGCGATTATCTCAACCCAGTGCTACCTGGCGATCCCAAGCGCATCGAACTGCCATGGGGGAGCCTATTTGTGCGCTACTTGTTCAACAAAGTGGAGGACGTGCATCCATTCGCCGACAATATCAAACCGGCGACGCGTTATCTAGCGTGGGCCTTTAAGAAGGACCCGCTTCAGACTATTGAGGTATTGGTCACCCGAGGTTGGGTCTTCCTGCGGGCCTTTTGGAACGTGATGCGTAAGACGACGGCCACTGTATTCCGGAGCACACATGAGCACAAGCCGCCCGCAGAAGCGCAGCCACCGCGCCCCCACGACGCTGTTTCTCTGCCACCACGCGTAACATACAAGATCGCCGCATTGGCGCAGCGGCGGGTGGACGCTTCGTGGCGGGAGTGGGTGGCCTCAGCGATACAAGGGCTGCTCTCCTTGCTGATGACTCTGATCACTATCACCTTCGTCGCCCTGGCAGGGCTGACCCTAACCAGCGACCTGGGATGGGTGACAATCGTGTACCTGGGAGCGGCGGTGTTGGCCTACTTTCTGTGGCGCGGGCTAAAGCGCAATTTTGCCCACCTTTTCAAGAGCGATTACCTACTGTATGCGGCGCGTGAGTTGGAGCAAATCTTAAAACCCGCCCATGCGGTCCGCTATATTGTCCTGGGCCACGATCATCGGGCTGCCGTGGAGCGACTTGAGCAAGCGTGGTACGTCAACACAGGAGCCTGGGTGCCGGTCTACGAGGAGGAAGGACCGATCGAGGGGCGGGAGGAATTGACCTTTTTCCGCCTGCCCTGGGGATATGAGGGTACACCAGAGTTGCTGCATTGGGACGATGCAGCAGGTGCCCCGGCACGAGTGATGTTACGGTAGGGGAAGAGGAAAATTATAGTATTCCCACCTGGCTGTGATCGCCCAGTATCAGTTTGTATGCCTTCGGCTTGATGGGGGAGCGGGTCAGGCTGACGCGCTGGCCGATGAGACTATCCTGAATACGAGCCGGGATGTCGCGGATCAGGCTGTGCCCTAATACGATGGCCCGCTCAATCTCGCTGTCCTCAATCACGACGTCGTGATAGATCGAGGTGAACGGGCCGACGTAAGAGTTGACGATGCGGGTGCGCTCGCCGATGATGGCCGGGCCGCGGATGACGCTGTTGATGATCTCCGCCCCCTTCTGGATGGTGACGCGGTCATCCACCTCTGAATCACGGTCCACGTAGCCTTCGACTGCCGGCGTCAATTCCTCAAGCACCAGACCGTTGGCCTCCAGAAGCTCCCCCGCCTCACCCGTGTCAATCCACCAGCCCCGGTGGATGTAGGGGTAGACCTGATAATCGTGCTCCACCAGCCATTGAATGGCATCGGTAATCTCCAGTTCGCCTCGCCAGGAGGGAGTGATATTGTCCACCGCCTCGTGGATGTGCTGATCGAACATGTAGATGCCGACGAGCGCCAGGTCAGAGGGTGGCTGCTTCGGCTTTTCGACCAGATGCACGATGCGCCCACTCTCGCTCAGTTCAGCCACTCCGTATCGCTCTGGGTGTGCTACCCGCGTGAGGACGATTTGACTGTTCCAGTCACTCTCAGCGAACTGTTTGATGAGCCCAGAGATGCCTCCCTGGATGACGTTGTCACCCAAGAACATCACGAAACGCTCGTTTTCCAGGAAATCTCGGCTGACCTTGACGGCGTGGGCCAGTCCCAGGGGATTCTCCTGGGGAATGTAGGTAATCTCGACGCCCCAACGACCGCCCCGCCCGACGGCTGTCTTGATTTCCTTGGCAGTGTTTCCTACGACGATGCCGATGTCGGTGATGCCAGCATCTCGAACGGCCTCAATGACGCGGAAGAGCACCGGTTTGTTGGCGACGGGTATGAGTTGCTTGGCGTTAGTATAGGTCAGCGGCCAGAGACGGGTGCCTGTGCCTCCGCTGAGAATCAAACCTCTCATCTGGCTAGTACCCCCCCAGTGTTACGTCGCGTGGCGCATCGTTCAACACGGCCCCCACTATACGAACGTGTACTCTCTCTAGCAATTCCCTGGCTCGCTGGGCGTGCTCCCGCCGGGTGCGTCCGGCGCAGACGACCAACAGCACACCATCCACCTTGGTGCCCAATACAGCCGCATCGGTCACAGCGATGACAGGTGGCGCGTCGAAGAGGACGACGTCGGCCTGGGTCTTGAGCGCCGCGATGATCTCCTCCATCTTGCGCGAACCGAGAATGTCGGCCGGGTTGGGAGGCATCGGGCCGCTGGGCATCAGCCACAGATTGTCCACGCCGACGTCTATCAGTGGAGGGTCATCCAGTGCCATCCCCTCGACAATCATAGTGGTCAGCCCCCGGTCGTTCACAACGCCAAAGATCTCGTGCAAGCCAGGGCGGCGCAGGTCGGCATCTACCAATATGGTGCGCCGTTCCCCCTGCGCCATTGTGACCGCCAGGTTAGCCAGGACGGTGGACTTGCCCTCGCCCGGTGCAGCCGAGGTGACGACCAGCGTCTCAATAGGTTTATCGAGCGCGGCAAAGGTTAGATTGGTACGCAGCGTGCGATAGGCCTCAGCCGCTGGGCTGCGAGGGTTTGTCAGGGTGATTAGATCAGGTCGTTCAGCCATAGGTTACCCCTTGGTCTTTGGTTTGGTGGTTTGTTAGTTGGTATCTAGTCGGTGGAGGGAATAGCACCCACCACAGCCAGGCTCAGTTGGCGCTCTACGTCTTGAGGTGTGCGCACGATGCCCGCCTCGAGCCATTCCAGGAAGAAGATAACCACGCCGGCGATCACCAGCCCAAAGACCCCGCCCGCAGCGGTGACCACCCTGGTCTTGGGCCACGATTGAACGTAACGAGGCTCGTCGCGCAGATACGCAAAGACTTGGTCCTCCTTGCGCTGATACTGGTTCTGTTGATCACGCCATTGGACGAGCAAGTTGGCCCACGTCCGGGCGATGTCGTTGGCCAAATCGCCGTCGTAGGCATCAACCTCAATTTTGATCACCATGCGGTCATCCTCGGCGGCGAAACGCGCGTCACCACGTAGTTGATCAGGCGTCATCGGAAGATCCAGGGTGTCAATAACATCCTGGGCTTTCTTGTTCGAGTCGATCACCGTCATGTATGTGCGCAAAAGCATCTTGGTAAACTGGGCCAGCCCCCAATCTGATCGTGCCGGTTCGATGATAACTTCGGCGGTGGATGTATATTCGGGGTACTGGAGTTTGCTGAAAACGAAACCGCTGCCAGCGGTCAGCACGACGGCGACGGCGATGATCCACCACCGTTTGCGCAGAATACGAATATAGTCTCCAAGTTCCATCGTTTATCTTACCTTTCTAAAAAAAGCGGGCGATAACTACTCGACCACAGGTGCAACGCACTTGTTTATCGCCACTTGCGATTTCGTCCAGCAGATTGCACCTGAATAGTAGTGCGGGCGGTATTGTACCATCCTGAATGATAAATGACAAATGGACAAATGCACATGGTTTGTCATCGGTTATTTATTCACTTGTGATTTCACTTGCGCGGTATCTCCGCCAGCACGCCCAATCCTACGGCCTCAAGTTCCGCAGCCTCACGGACGGTGGGATCCAGATAGTGCCATAGAAGCGCCAATGCGACACCTAGACTCACTGCCAACATAATTTTGATGGCCGGTCCCATCAACTGGGTGCGTAGCCCTGGTGGAAGTGGTACAGGCGCGGGCGCGTCTAATAGACGGACTGCTGGCTCGACACCCTCTAACTGGGGAAAGTAGGCCACACCATTCCCTGTCAGTTCTGCGGTGGCAGCGTCGGCCACGGCCACAATCTGTGCTCCATCTGACCAGGTGAGGTAAACAACGAGGATAGATTGGGCATTATCGGTCACGACAGCGGACTGGATTGCAGCGGCGGGTATTTCGTGGCCCGCCTCAGCCAGGCGCGAGGCGACCGCCTGGGCAAAGGCCCCCGTCTCAGCCACGTCGGCCAGGCCGTTGGCGATGTACTCGGAGGCGAGCCACGGGTAGTAGCGATCATAGTCCTCGCTCAATCCAGCAGGTTTCGTCCCCGCTGCGAAACGCATTACCACCTGATAAACCGTCGGCGGGGGGCGATAAGTGAACACAATGTGGGCCAGCACCACCAATACTGGGACAAGCACCAGCCACCACCGGCGGAATAGAACCTTGACGATCTGACGCAATTCCATCTCTCCTCCTTTTGCCTATGCCCCTCGTCCCAACATTGTCTCCTGCCACGAACGAAGGCGATTGGCGTGGCGGCCCTGTACCAGAACCAGGTGGTTACCCAGCGGTGCACGTAGTAGATCACAAACTGTCCCCCGCGTCAGGTGGACCTTGACTTGTGTGCGGCAGAGATTCTCGGCATCACCGCTGTGCAATGGTTCTCCCTCCGCCAGCCAGACCTGCCCCAGCCCCGCGCCGCCGATGCGCAGGAGGGTCACCGGCCCTGGAGGAATCTCTCCCTGGAGTCCCACACCCAACCCGGACTCAAAGTGAGAGCGCAGGCGATAGCGACGCGTCAGCCGTCGGGGCACGGTGCAGTGCGCCAGCCAGAGCGTGTTATCGGCCTCGTTCAACTGGGCTGGATTGGCCATCCAGGGGAGTTGGCCCAGCAGGTGATACACCCACAGCATACCCACCGTGCTCACCACATCCCCCTCGCATCCCGCGATGATACCTTCGTCGTTCAGTTGTGCCAGTGCGAAGCAACCTGTCGTCTTTAACTGCACCACCAGATCAAAGCAGCGCAGGGTGAGCGCGGACAGTTGGTGCCGTTCCACCAGCCGGCGCAGTCCCAGGTAGACGCGCGCACCCTCCTCCAGGTCAGCGCGATTTGGTTCCCGCACCTCCACAGCCGAGCCCACCAGTTCCTGGATTAGAGGGGGGATCTCCTCCGGGAGCGCCGTTTCCATTGCCTCATATAGTGCATCCATTGAGATTGGCTCAACCTCCGGCCCCCACGTTTCCCGCACGGTGGCGGGAGGAGGGCTGCTGGCGACGAGCCAGCCGGAGGGCTCGCCGGTCAGGCCGATGCGGGCCTGGCGCAGGAAGCGCCAAGTCTCCAGATCGCACAGCACAGTTTCGATTTGAGCCATACTTGCCGTGTCCTCTGGACTGCTCAGGTAAAAGATGCGCCCTGCCGCTCCTTCTTGCTGAAGGCGGGCCAGCACCTCCAGCGACGCCGGCAGAGAGTTGTGACCAGGATGAGCCATGAGGAGAACCGGTTCCCCGGTCACTGCTTTCCGGCGCTTCTCCCAAAGATCCAGGATGTTGCGCTCAGTCCCCCCGGTCACCACGAAGAGAAGAAGCGGCGCGGAATGATCTACCTGCTCAGACTGCCACGGCTCGCCGCCAATTCGTTCAAAGGCAGGAACGTAATCTGCAACCAGACGATTCAACGCTTCCTCATTGTGCATAATAGAGGCCACCGGTATAAAACCAAAGCGCGGACTCATATTTCTCTCCCTGAGCATTTGTCCACTCTTTTCTCGACAAACCTCATCAGCCGCTGCCTGAACACACTCGCGTCGAAGCGAGCGGCGTTCTGGACGCAGGCGTGGGAGTCCGTGGCGTCGGGGTCGTATGTCCGCACGGCGACGGCCAATGCCTCAGGTGTGGGCTCGCGGAAAAAGTCGCCGGTCGCTCCCTCGACGACCGTGTCGAGCGCGCCGCCGGCACCATAAGCGATGACCGGGCGACCAGCCGCCTGAGCCTTAACCGGCGTGATGCAAAAGTCCTCCACTCCTGGCAGAATGTAGGCCCGGCATCTGGCAAATAGATCGGGCAGGGCCTCGTCGGACACACGGCCCAGAAAGGTGACCGTGGGGCCGGCCAGTGCCTCCAGCGCATCCCGATCTCGCCCGTCCCCGGCGACTACCAGGGGCAGCCCTAGCAGGTTAAAAGCCCGCACCGCCAGGTCAATTCGCTTGTAAGGGACCAGGCGGGAGACAATGAGATAATAATCGTCGTGAGTGGGAGCGGGCTGGAAGCGAGCGGTGTCCACCGGGGGGTGGATGATGACTGAATCGCGACCGTAACAATGACGGATGCGGGTTTGCACCTCGTGGGAGATGGCGACAAAGTGGTCCACTCTCCGAGCGGCCCGGTAGTCCCAGCGGCGCAGGAAACCAATGAGAGGACGCAGCGCAGTCTTGAGGGCTGGCGGGAGCGCCTCGCGGGCGGTGTAGGTCTCAAAGTTCCACACGTAACGGGTAGGGCTCAGGCAGTAACAGATGTGCACCGCCCCACCGGCCCGCACGCCGTGGCAGAAGCCAGATTTATTGCTCAGCACAATGTCGTATCCAGAGAGGTCGAGCCGGGCAAAAGCCAGCGGGTAGAGGGGCAGATAGGGCTGATGATGGCGGTAGATGCCCGGCAGGCGATCCATCCAGGTGGTGCGGATGTCCCAGGTGCGGTAGGTCGGTGGCATTCCCTCCTGCCAGTACATTGAGGTGTGGATAGGGGCGCAGGGGAACATCTCGACGAGCCTCTCGAGTACGTCTTCCGCGCCGCCGAGCTGGTTGAGCCAATCGTGGACGAGAGCAATCCGCATGGAAATGTCGTTACCTCACCCGCCTGATCTCAAAGACGACCGGATTCCAGGCGTCGGGGCAGGCGTGGGTCGCTACATCGCAGTCGTCCAGCCAGGGGAAATCGGCACCATAGCGCATGGCTAACACCTTGGGCAAGAAACTGTAGAGGGCGTGAATGCACACTTTGCCCTGCACCGTCTGGCCGTCAAAGGTCACTTTGTCGCCTACCTGGTGACCAGCGGCACAATAGCCCTCTTGCCGGATCACCCTGGCGACGATAATAAAACCTGCATCTATGTAGGGAGGCTGTCCGGTCACAGATTGCTCCTTTATATTATGCCAATCCTCGCACCGGCCGCCAACTCATCCGGTGGATGGGTGAAGGCCCCAGGCGGGCCAGTGCGGCCCGATGTTGCGGCGTGCCGTACCCCTTGTGGCGGGCGAAGCCGTATCCGGGAAAGTCCGTATCCAGTGCGACCATCAGCCGGTCGCGCGTCACCTTGGCGACGATGCTGGCGGCGGCGACGCTCAGGCAATGGACGTCCGCCTTTGGCAATGCTCGCTGGGGCAGGTTGATTTCCGGTAGTCGCACATAGTCCACCAATAGCACGTCCACCTGTCCATCCAGCCCACTCACAGCGTGGGCCATCGCCCTCCGCGTGGCCGGCACGATCCCCACCTCGTCCACCTCGGTTGGGGTGGCCCAGCCCACTCCCACCGCCTCCGCCACTTCCAGGATGCGCGGCAGGAGCACTTGGCGTCGCGCCGGGCTCAGTTGCTTGGAATCGCAAACGCCAGCCAGCAGGTCGAGCAGGTCGGTCCGGTCGAGCGGGAGGATCACCGCCGCCGCGCAGACCGGCCCGGCCCACGCGCCGCGCCCCACCTCATCCAGGCCAGCCACGCGGGCGTGACCGGCGGCGTACAGAGTCAGTTCTTCGTTAAGGTCAGGCAACACTGCACTGGCCATTACGCGGGCCACTCTCTGCTTCTCCGTTGCCTGCGTTTTCTCCCGCTGGAGGGTGACGAGTGCCCCTTCCGGGGTTCCTCCGGTGGTGCGATGAGTTCAAGATCCTCTCCAAAACAACTAGTCTGTGTCTTTGCCAGAATTCTCGTTGAATTCAGGCATCTCGTCCCCCTTACGTGTCGTAGAGGCCGGCGCGGCTATTGCGGCGGATGATGAACAACTCTGCCAGAGCACGCAATGAATCGCGCACCAGCCGCATGCGGCTTTCGGCACTATAGTACCAGTGGATGGGCACCTCGACGATCTTGTAACCGCGCTTCTGAGCGATGAACAGCAATTCCACGTCGAAACCGATTCCGTTGAGCGTCTGCACGCCGAACAAGTCCTCGGCCGCCTCATCCCGGAAGCATTTGAAGCCGCACTGGGTATCCTCAAAGCCACGCACGGCGATCAACCTGATCAGCAGGTTAAAGATGCGGCCGATGACGTGGCGATGCCATGGCTCGTCATAGCGTACAGCGCCGGGCGACTCACGGGAGGCGAGGGCGACGTCGTAGCCATCGAGCGCCGGCGGCAGAAACCTGCTGATCTCCTTGATAGGCATTGAGAGGTCAGCGTCGCAGATAAAGCGGTACTTGCCCTGCGCCTCGAACATGCCCCGCCGGACTGCCAATCCTTTGCCCCGTGCCGTCTCCTGATAGAACCGGACGTAAGGAAAACACTCAGCATACCGGTGAGCCACCCCCACAGTGTCGTCCGCACTGCCGTTCTCGACGATGACCACCTCGTACTCGTAGGGCTGCGTCGCCAGAAAAGCGATGATTTTGTCCAGACTGCCCGGCAAGCGGTGTTCTTCGTTGTGAGCGGGGATGATGATGGAAAGTAATGGTATCTGGCTAATGGTCAACCTCCAAAGTGTATGCCTCTGACTCAGCCTCGGCTACCTGCAGGGCCGGGGTGTGCTTGCCTTTTGTCACCGTTTATGATCTGTCTCGTTCTCAATGCAACGATACACCCACCGGCAGTCCTGGTCCACGCCGTCGCAGGCGCTGGTTATCTCCTGACCACACACCCATCTGTACGCCCCCAGTCCGCATGATACCCGCTTCAGTGGCTTTCGTCAACCCCGCGAATT
>JAXHUO010000021.1:0-71474 GCA_034189605.1 Chloroflexota bacterium | reverse complement strand
TCTGCGGCACAGAGCAGTCGCCCTGGCCATTCAGGTCGCCGTGGATCGAGTCGCTCAAACCGGTGATGGTCACGCTGTCCACCGCGCTGTGGTTGTCCACGCGCACGCTAAACTCGACCAGACCGCCCGGTTCAGGTACCTCGGTCGGGTCAGCCGTCTTGGTGACCTCGATGGAAGAGGGAGTGTCGGTGACGGTCACTGTGGCGTCGTCGTCGTCGCTGACGGGATTGCCGTCGTCGTCGCTGCCGGACGCCGTGACCACGTCGGTCTCGACGTCGCCAGCGTTGCCGGAGACGGTGGCGCTAAAGCTACATTCATAGTAGCCGCCAGCGGGGATAGTCTGCGGCACAGAGCAGTCGCCCTGGCCATTCAGGTCGCCGTGGATCGAGTCACTCAAACCGGTGATGGTCACGCTGCGCACAGCACTAGTATTGTCCACACGCACGGTAAAGTTGACTAGATCACCTGGCTCGGTCACCTCGGTCGGGTCAGCCGTCTTTTCGACGATGATGATGCCCGGCTCAGCCTCGTTTTCAAAGGTACAGATGACCGTCTCGCCCTCGTCGAGCCCAATGGCACTCGGGTTGCTGCCATCGTCACAGGTGGCGCTGTCCAGGATCCAACCGGCCGGGATGTTGACCTCGCTCACCGAGTAGGTGCCGGGGTCCAGCGGGCCAGAGTTGTTCGTCCCGCCATCGGTCAAGGTAAAGTCGGGACCATAGTCGGTGGAGAACTCAAAGATCTCGGTCGCGCCATCCGGGTCGGTCTGCTTCTCGACGATGATGGTACCAGGATCAGGCCTGGTGCCAAAACAGTTGGCCTGGTCGGTGTCGCTGTAGGTCTGGCCGTCATAGTCACCGGTAGCCGTGCCGGTGTTCACATGCTGACCCTCAATAGCCACAAATGGGCCAATCACGCATTCGAAGGAGGCGCCGGCGGCCAGTTCACTCGGCACCACACAGTTACCCACGTCAAAGTCACTGTCGCTGAGAGTGACGCCTGTCAGGGCAACGTCCCCGTCGTTGGTCACCACGAACCTGAACCAGACCGTCTCGCTGCCCACCAGCACCTCGGGGCCGGGCGGCGAGTCCGCATCGTGCCAGGTAGATTGGTCATCAACCGAGACGTACTTCTCGACGTCAATGGAGGGAGTCGGTTCCGGTTCGCAGATGACCACCACGGTCCAACTGTCGTCGTCCCGCACTTCCGGATAGCCAGGCGGATGGCCGATGGCCCAGGCATTGTTCGTAAAGTCGCCACAGTGGTCTTCTGGTAAGGTATAGGCCCTATCGAACTCGACAACTTCATCGGGTTCCAGATCACCGCTCCAAATGGGATCATCACCAAAGAGCGGATCGTAGACCTGGACGCCGCCGCCGAGGATGACGTCGCCACAGTTGTGCACCCAAAAGTGATAGGTGATCGTCTCGCCGGGGGACGCGGTCTCGGGGCCGGTCTTCTCCAGATCAATGCAAGTCTCCGGTGGTGGTGGCGGCGGGGCACAGGCGTGGACGTTGCCGAAGGTGACGGCGATCTGCTGGCCTGCGTCCAGGTCCACTACTGTGTAATAGCCACCATTCCACTGATTCACGTCTGGAGGAGTGGTTGGTGTCCAGCACTCGCGCTTTTCTTCCCACACCTTGTAGCGGCCGGGCAGCAGATCGGTGAAGGTCACGCTGCCACCGGGGCCGGTGCTGCCTTCCGCGACCTGCTGCAGGCTGCCATCAACCTTGGTGTAGAGTCGGAACAGCCAACCTGCGAGGTCCTCTTCACCATCATCTTGCACACCATTCTCGTTCACATCGTGAAATTTGTGTGCTGTGATAACACCTGGTTCCGCTGGCGGCGGCTCCCCAGCGCTGGTCAGATCAACTTGCCAGGCGCTGATGAGCGTCGAGAGCACAATGGCAAGTGTCAGCAGGGTTTTCGTCTTCTTCATTTTATCTCCTTTTGCTTGAATGCTAAAACGGGGCAAATTTTCCTCGTTGCCAGTGCCCACATGCGGCACAAGCACAACATCCCTTGTCCCACGCTGATGGCAGATTTTTGGGGTTTTATCAATTGTATCACAAATCCAGACCGCGTGTCAATGCTTGTGGCGAATTTCTAGGAATTATTAGTAAAATTGACTTCTGGTTAACTTTTCAGTCCCAACACCACTTTCCAAAGCCGAGCATCATCAAGATGGCGGATCAGCAGTGGGAGACAAACTCGTCCAACCGACCAAAACCAAGAGCCTGTCCCTATGTGGGACAGGCTCTTGAAGCATTGATGGTAAGCAACAATGGTACTATTTACTCCGGCTCCCAGCGCAGGATCAACTTCTTCGCCGCCCGCACCTCGTCCAGCCTCCGCGCTGGCGCGCGGTGAGGGGCACCGTGGAGGAGATCGGGATCCGTGCGGCCCTCCTCGGCGATGTGCAGGAGCGCATCGGCGAACCTGTCCAGCGTCTCCTTGCTCTCCGTCTCCGTCGGCTCGATCATCAGCGCCTCGGGGACGATCAAGGGGAAATAGACCGTGGGTGGATGGAAGCCAAAATCCATCAGCCGCTTGGCCACGTCCATCGTGTGTACGCCAGCGACTAACACGTCCTTGGGCGGACCGGCCAGGACAAACTCGTGCATGCAGGTGCGGTCGTAGGGCACCCGGTATGTATCTTTGACCTGGCCCATCAAATAGTTGGCGTTGAGCACCGCGTGCTCGGCCACCCGCCGCATCCCTTCCGCTCCCAACATGCGGACGTAGGTGTAGGCCCTTACCAACACGCCGAACTGGCCGTAGAACGCCTTCACCCGGCCAATAGAACTGGGTGGATTCACGAACGTGTAGAACTCTGCCCCGTTCTCACCCTCGCTGTCCGACCGTTCAGGGTCCAGCGCTACGATGGGGCCGGGCAGAAAATCGGCCAGGGAAGAGACCGCGCCGACCGGGCCGGAGCCGGGGCCACCGCCGCCGTGAGGGGTGCTGAAGGTCTTGTGCAGGTTATAGTGGAGAACGTCAAAGCCCAGGTCACCTGGGCGAGCGATGCCCAGCAGGGCGTTCATATTCGCCCCGTCGCCGTACATCAGCCCCCCGTGCTCGTGCACCAGGCCGGTGATCTCCTCCACGTGCTCGTCAAACAGTCCCAGCGTGTTCGGGTTGGTCAGCATCATGCCCACCAGGCAGTCACTGTGCTCCTGACAGGCCGCCTCGAGCGCTCCCAGGTCCACGTTGCCTCGCCCATCGGAAGGGACCTCCACCACCCGCAGGCCGCTCATCGTCGTCGTGGCCGGATTGGTGCCGTGAGCCGAGTCCGGGACCAGGATCACGTCCCGCTGATCGTGCCCCCGGTCCAGGTGATAGGCACGCATCATCAGCACGCCGGTCAACTCGCCGTGGGCCCCTGCCGCCGGCTGCAGGCTGACCGCCGCGAACCCGCCGATCTCCTTGAGGAACTCTTGCAGATGGTACATCAAAAAGAGCGCCCCCTGCACTGTATCCTCGTCCTGGTAGGGGTGGAGGCAGGCCAAACCGGGCAGGCGGGCCAGATCCTCGTTGATCTTGGGGTTATACTTCATCGTGCAGGAGCCAAGCGGATAAAAGCCGATGTCCACCCCATAGTTCATCTGGGAGAGATGGGTATAGTGGCGCACCAGATCTACCTCGCTGACCTCGGGAAATGGCAGGTCGTCACGCACCAGCCCTTCCGGCAGATCGCTCAGCGGCACATCCGGCGCTGGCAGCGCTGCCGCGCAGCGGCCAGGACGGGAGATTTCAAAGATCAGAGGCTCGGTCACGATGCCACCTCCTCCAGCGCCTCTACCAGCGCGTCTATTTCACCTTTCGGATTCATCTCCGTTACACATAGAAGCATCTGGTTCTTCAGGTCAGGGTAGTCCTGCCCCAAGTCATAGCCGCCGATGATGCCCCACTCATCCAGCAGGTAATCGTTGATCTCCTTGACAGGTCGGGGGCAGCGGATCACAAACTCCTTGAAAAAAGGGGTGTCATCAACGACAGAGAATCCGTTGATCTCTGCAATCCGTCGTTGGGCATAGTGGGCCTTGTGGTAACACAACTCTGCCACCTGGCGCATCCCGCACTTTCCCAAGGCGGCCATGTAGACCGCCGCCGCCAGCGCCACCAAGCCCTGGTTGGTGCAGATATTGGAGGTGGCCTTCTCCCGACGGATGTGCTGCTCGCGCGTGGAGAGGGTGAGGACAAAGCCCCGGTTCCCCTCAGCATCCACCGTCTGGCCTACGATCCGGCCCGCCATCTTGCGCACGTACTTTTTCCGGGTGGCAAAGAAACCCAGGTACGGCCCGCCAAAGTTGAGCCCGGCCCCCATGCCCTGCCCCTCGCCCGCCACAATATCCGCCCCAAACTCTCCGGGCGGCTTTAGGATTCCCATCGCGATAGGATCGGCCACGACGATCAAAAGAGCGCCCACCGCGTGGGACTCCTCGGCCAGGTCTCTCAAATCCTCGATCCGCCCCAGGAAATCGGGATACTGAACGATGAGACAGGCCGTCTCCTGATCGAGGAAACCCGTTAACCCTGCCGATCCGCTGTTGTCGCCACCATCATCCCCCACGATGGTCAGCCCCATACCCTGGGTGTAGGTGCGCGCCACAGCCCGGTACTCGGGATGCACCCAGGGGGAGATGACAATCTTGCGCCGCTTCAGACGGTGAGCATTGACAGCAGTGATGACCGCTTCAGCCGTGGCGGTAGCACCGTCATAATGGGAGGCGTTAGAGACCTCCATGCCAGTGAGGGCGCAGATCATAGTCTGGTACTCAAAAATGGCCTGCAGAGTGCCCTGGCTGATCTCCGGCTGGTAGGGAGTGTAGGAGGTATAAAACTCCCCCCGGCGCAAGACCGCGTCCACCACCGCAGGGGCAAAGTGGCGATAGGCCCCCGCCCCCAGGAAGCAGGGGCCATCGGCGGTGGTCAAGTTGGCCCCGGCCAAGGTCTCCAGTTCCCAACGGGCCTCCATCTCCGAGAGAGCGCGGGGCAGATTCAGACTGGGGAAACGGGCGTGCACGGGCACGTCCTCGAACAATTCTTCAATGGACCGGACGCCGATGGCAGCAAGCATGGCATTCCGCTCCTCACCAGAATGAGGAATATATGGCATAACACCTCCCGATGTAGGGGCATCCCTTGTGGATGCCCTATTGTAGAAACCCTACCGTGGACGTCCCCCCGTAGACACCCTACCGTGGACGCCCCCCCGTGGACACCCTCCGAGGGATTGTCTTTATCCCTCTTCCTCTGCGATGAACGCCCCATAGTCGTCGGCATCCATCAGGTTATCTAACTCGGTTGGATCGGACGGAGCGAAGCGGATCAACCAACCCTCGCCGTAAGGGTCGCTGTTGATCAACTCTGGTTCCTCCTCCAGCGCCTCGTTGACGGCCGTGATCTCCCCGGTCATCGGCATATAAACATCGGAGGCAGCCTTGACCGATTCGACGACGCCAAAGGGATCACCCTTGTCAAAGACATCGCCTACCTCGGGAAGTTCAACGTAGACAATATCGGAGAGAAACTCCTGAGCATGATCACTGATGCCACAGATGATTTCGTCATCGTCCCGCCGGGCCCATTCGTGCGTCCCGGCGTACCGTGCTTTGGAATCCAGTTCCATCGCTGCTACTCCTTTTCGAGGATATCAAGTGTTTGTCACTAACTGAATCGAACCGAGATTGTGGGCATATCACACCCAGCAGAGACCAGTGACAGCAAGCAGCGGCGCGATAATAGCGCCGCCCGTGATGGGCGGTACAGGACTCGAACCTGTGACCTCCTGGGTGTAAACCAGGCGCTCTGACCAACTGAGCTAACCGCCCACGTGTTCATTATAACCAAGAATCCCAGACCGGTCAATGTTACAGCCGGGGCAAGACAATGGACTGCTGCCGCTGATACTTGCCTTTCTTATCGGCATAGGAGACCTCACACCCCTCATCTGCCTCAAGAAAAAGCACCTGGGCGATGCCTTCGTCGGCATAGATCCTGGCCGGCAGAGGTGTGGTATTGCTGATCTCCAACGTGACATATCCCTCCCACTCTGGCTCAAAGGGTGTCACGTTCACGATGATCCCGCAACGAGCATAGGAACTCTTGCCCACACAGATCGTCAACACGCTGCGCGGAACACGAAAATACTCCACTGTGCGGCCCAGTGCAAACGAGTTGGGCGGGATGACACATAACTCGCCCCTAAAGTCAACAAAGGAAGCGGCATCAAAACGCTTGGGGTCCACGATGATGGACTTGCTCGACTTTAGTTCGGCCAACGCGCGGGAAGCCGCGTCGCGACGATGCGCTAGATATGGCCATACCTGCGACAGGATGTATTGTACGTCGGCCGTCTTGCTCACGACCAACTCGCCCTGTCCCCCATCGAACTTTCGCAGCCGGCCTGTACCGATGATCGCCCGCAGTCCCTCCAACAACCGCCTGTCGTCGCCAGCAACGACGAGCGCCAGGCCTGGCCGCCCTTGGGACCCTGAAACATCGTAACCGATCCGCCCCTGCACGTCCAGTATTCCCGCGACGTAGGCGCACTGTACGTCAGAGAGTTTAGCCGCCGTGACCTCCGGCTGAAAGATCTTGAACTCGTCGGCCACACGGATATCGTAGCCATAAGATGAGAGGCCATAGGAAATGACCCCGTCACGCACCTGCCCATCCACGAACGGCTCAATCATCCGCTGCTCCAGCGCCATCTTGCGAATCCAGTGGTCGGGTTTCAGTCCCATAGGTTCTTCGTCCGAGGTCAAAAGCCTACATCCGCTCCGGCGCGGTCACCCCTAGCAATCCCAGTGTTCGTGCCAATGTCAGCCGGGTCGCCCGCACCAGCATCAGCCGCGCCTGCGTCCGCTCCGGCTCCTCCGGCGCGACGACGCGACAATCGCGGTAGAAGGCGTGAAACATAGCGGCCAAGTCGTGCGCGTAGAAGGTCAGATGATGCGGGGCCAATTGCGTCGCCGCCAGCGCCACGACCTCTGGCAACTCTAACATCTTGCGGATCAGTGCCAGTTCGCTGGGGTGGACCAGCAGTGAGACGTCACCCGGAGCATCCAGGTCCCATCCCAGACCAACAGCGTGGCCAAGTATGCTGGAGATACGGGCATGCGCGTATTGCACATAGTACACCGGATTCTTCTCCGACTGCTCGACTGCCAGATCCAGATCGAAATCAACCGTCGCATCAATCGTGCGCGTGAGGAGCAAGAAACGAATCGGGTCTGGGCCAACCTCGTCGAGCAGTTCGCGCAATGTGACAAACTCCCCCGCGCGCTTCGACATACGCACATCCTCGCCCCCCCGCTTAAGGTTGACCATCTGATAGAGGATGAGCACCACCCGCTCGGCGTCAAGCCCCAATGCCAGGGCCGCCG
The DNA here is from genome assembly GCA_034189605.1 of Chloroflexota bacterium. Lineage (GTDB taxonomy): Bacteria > Chloroflexota > Anaerolineae > B4-G1 > B4-G1 > JAUWNP01. Next base: position 64,083 of record JAXHUO010000021.1, on the reverse strand, counting down.
CCTTCACGCGGGGCACGTCACCGTGGTGGTCCGCCCCCCAGACGTAGATCGCTCTGTCAAAACCGCGCTCGACCAGTTTATTCCACATGTAAGCAATATCGGAAGCGAAATAGGTAGGCCGCTCGTCTGGCTCTGGTATGACCTGGGGGGAACGGATGACAACCGCGTCCGCATCCAGATCAGGGGAGGTAAACCAGACCGCATCGTCCCGCTCGACGATATAACCCTTGTCTCGAAGCATCTGCAGGGTACGATCAAACAGACCGGATTCATACAGGCTCTTCTCGTGGAACCAGGTGTCGAACCCCACCCCCAAGGCTGCCAGGTCCTGCCGCACACCGTCAATGACGCGTGTTAAACCTTCCGCCCCCAGAGCGCGCACGGCCTCCCCGCGAGGCAGGTTGAGATAGCGGTCGCCGTACTGGCGGGCCATCTCCTGCCCCATCCCCACGACATAACGACCATGGTAGCCATCCTCTGGAAATGGCTCATCCCGGCCCAGAGCCTGAACGTAGCGAGCATAGATGCTCTCACCAAACTTGCGCACCTGGGAACCGGCGTCGTTGACATAGTACTCCCGTTCGACCTCATAGCCCGCCGCCGCCAGTATCCTCGCCAGGGCATCGCCGATGACCGCGTTGCGGGTGGAAGCGACGGTGATGGGCCCGGTGGGGTTCGCGCTGACAAATTCAACCTGCACTCGCTGGACCTGGCCGGCATCCACGTCACCCCAGTGTTCCCCGGAAGCCAGAATCTCGAGTACCTGTGCCGTCAGCCAGGCCACATCCAGCGTGACGTTGATGTACCCAGGCCCGGCCACCTCAACTCGACTCATAAATGAAGCCGCCGGGAGATGCTCGACCACCCGTGCAGCAATTTCGCGAGGGGACATCCGCGCCTCTCGGGCCAGTCCCAGGCAAACCGGTGAAGCATAATCACCGTGTCCAGATTGGCGCGAACGCTCCACGACGACCAGCGGCATCTCGAACTCTGGCAGTGCGCCCTCCTCCTGCGCGCTCTGCAATCCTGTGGCAACCAACGCTGCGATCCGATCACGAATGAGTTTCATCATTGCAAGTCCAACTCCCCACGGAACCACTCCACCAACCGCTCCCTCTCGCCTGGGGGTTGGAATGAACCCTCTATAGATATCAAGATAATGTGCTTGACCTGCTCCAGTGTCACTCCCATCGCCAGCATCACGGCCAGGCACTCATCTGTAAGCGTAGTGTCGCTGATACTGGGATCGTCGGTATTGATCGTCACGCGCAGATCTAGCGCCAGCAGATCAGGCAAAGGGTGCAGTCCAAAACGACGCACAATCCCCGTCTGCAGGTTACTGGTCGGACAAACCTCCAGCGTCACATTGCGCTCGCGGGCTAACTGCACAACATCCGAGTTCTCGATCATGCGCACGCCGTGCCCAATGCGTTGCGCCCCCAGTAGTTCGATAGCCTCTCGGACGTTCTCGGCCCCTCCGACCTCCCCAGCGTGCACTGTCACACCCAGCCCCTCCCCCCGCACCCGCTGGAAGACCTCAGCAAAACAACGGGCCGGATATCGCGCCTCATCGCCGGCCAGATCCAGACCGACGACGCCAGCATTACGGTGAGACAACGCGACGTCAGCAATCTGCGACGCCGTATCCAGGCTCTCATCCCGGCCAATCTGCAGGATCAGGCTGGCACGAACCCCACAATCACTCTGCGCCCTGGTGACGGCGCTGCATACCCAGGCGGTCACCTGATCGAACGAGAACCCCTGTGCCCGAGCCAGCGCAACCGGATTAAAGCGCAATTCCAGGTACTTGATATTGTCGGCTGCCGCATCGGCCACTGCTTCATAAGCCACCCGCTCCACAGCCTCTTGAGTAGGGTAAAAGCGCCGCAAGAGACGAAACTTTTCGAGAAAACGATGAAAATCCGGCTCCTCGTCCGCCACCGTCACAAATGGACGCAAGTATTCAATGTCATAACTGGGCAGGTCAATCCCGTGCTCCTGCGCAATCTCAGCCATAGTCTGGAGCCGCAGAGAGCCTTCTAGGTGACGATGCAAGTCTACCTTCGGTAATGCGCGTAATTGGGCACGCAGACTAGCCACCGTACCCAAGCGTTCCTCATCACTGTGCGTTGTCACGCTGCCCATAATGTTCATCCTGGTGACTACCAATATGTCCGAAAGACCTCCGAGGTTTCACTCCCTGCAACACAACAGCCCGCATTTTGCTCTCGACACGCGGTGCTTTGACACATCACTTGTCCAGAACCTTGGAGGTCTGGGGTATCAGTGAACTTGTAGGTAATCACCAATGTTCATCATCTTGCACAGGATATCGCCGCGCAGTACTCACGCCGCCACCAGCACTTTACTCGACCTTTTCCTTCAAAATCCATCTCCAGTAATGCCACACGAGCCCAAGATCCAGAGTCACACCTATGGCCAGAGGGATGTGGAAACTGACCAGTGCAAACCAGGGCTCCAGCAAAACGGATGGTGCAGGTTCGCGCGCCAGCGCGGCAGTGCCCCGCATCACCTGGCTCAGCGCCGCCAGGGTGACAAGGCCACTGGCCACTATAAACCAGCGAGAATGGTCATCCATCTTTGTCACCGCACTCAGTCTCCGGCTGAGGTTGGCAAAGAGAAAACCCAGATAAGCGACAGACAGCAATCCCATGGGCGCTAGAGGTGCTGTTATGACATTCACATTCATCGTCGTTCTCCAGTCATCAATCCCTGCAAACGAAACCCAAACAGACAGAGCAGCACACCACCGCCCAGCAGGAACATATCGGCAACAAATTCTCCAATGAACTTTCCCCCGTGCGTGAGGTACCAGACCACACCAACTGCCAGCAGCAGCGATGGGAGGAGAAGAACGTAATGACCCACGTGATGCCCCGAGGTCTTTTCATAAAAGTACGCGATACGCCACAGAAAAACGATCAATATCCCGACAACAATCCACGAATAAATAGCCAATATGTACTTGACTGCCTCCATAGTGACTAACCTCCACTGACACCGTACCTAGCGCCGTACAAATGCCTGCACAAACGAGTCTACCATCCGCCGGGGGTTGCCGCTCATGATCCCTTCACACCCCTCGAACGGCGCGCGGACCTCAACGCCCCGGGAAGTAATCCCAAACTGACGAATGCCCTTGTCGTGATTGCTGCCTCGCATCTTGAGAACCAAGAGTGCTTTGCGCATGGCGCTCTCGATCTCAACGTAACGAAGAAGAACGTAGGAGTCAACCAGAAAAGCAACAGCATCATCCACTCCTTCAATTTCGCCCAACAACGCCACGCTCTCTCGCGTAAACACGGCTGTCAGATTCTCACGCTTCAGTGCATTGATGAACCCATAAATGCTGCCTCGCAGGCGCGTTGGATCTTCACCGAGGCGCTCAAAGTGCGAAAGGCTGTCAACCAGAATCCGTTTGGCACCTACCTCCCGAGCCAGCCTCTCAATCCGTCCACCGACCTGCTCCAGGTCAGTCTTGCTGACCTCTGGGCTGGTCATCACCACACGCAGCCTCCCCTCTCGCTCCATTCGGTGAAAGTCCCACCCGAAACTGGCAGCATCACGATAGTACTGCTGCGGGAACTCCTCAAAGGTCAATATAAGCCCCGGCTCTCCGCAGGCCACCATGCCATGGTAAATGAACTGCATTCCTAACGTCGTCTTACCCGTGCCTGGCGCACCTTCAATCAGATTGGCAGTCTGAGGCAGAAAGCCACCGCCTAACATCTCATCCAGACCAGGTATGCCTGTCTTCACCCGTTCCATGAGCCCCTCCTCATGTTTGCCCCATCCGCGTTGCCCTTCATCGCCGCGTCCCCCGGATGATGTGATAAATCGCCTTGACCCGAAACTGCCGGTCATCGGACGCCTTTATGAACTGTTCCAGCAACTCTCTGATCTGGCGGTCTGAGGCCAGTGAGTAGACAGTCATATCACCTAGTTGATTCTCCTCCAACACACCCCCTTGGGCCAATTCTGCCAGTTCCGTGCAGATCGCCTCGGCACTACGGCCAGTGTAACGGGCGATGTTGCTGGCCGTGTCTGTCGTATGTGGGTTGTCATAGAAGAAGTGAACCAGATCCCATTTGACGAAGGAGTTGATCTTCGCCTGCAGGAACTCGAGTAATCGAGGGTCCATATCTGCCATGAGGCGACCCGCCAAGTCAAGTTCCCTTTCTTCCATTAGTCTCCTCCTCTATCTCCGCTTTATTTGACGCCGGCCTCTCTTTTTGCCAGAAGGCGTGCGAGGCGGGGGAGCCACCACCGCTCCCCGTCGCCCTTCCCGGTCCAGTAGCATGTGGCAGTTTTTGTACTTTAGGCCACTACCACACCAACAGGGATCGTTGCGTCCCGGCGACTTGGCGGGCGCCCGATCCGGCTGCCCAGAGCGCGCCTTCCGCAGCTGCTGGCGCGGCTGCTGACGCCGCCGCTGAGGGGCAAGTGACTGTGTCACATAGACAGATCGGACGATCGTCTGTTGAATACCAGCAAGCAAGGCCCCATACATCTCGTGCGCTTCCTTGCGGTAGGCCACCAGTGGGTTTTGCTGTCCGTAGGCCCGCAGCCCAATACCCTCGCGTAATGCCTCCAGGTCCGTAAGATGGCGCACCCAAAGAATATCCACCGCCCGGAGCATCAACTGCCGATCACGATGCAGTCGGAGGCCATCCACAAATCCAGCTTCGACCTCACTCTTGACACTCGGGGCTAACTTGCGAACCGGAGTGTCCAAAAAGTCAGGATCGGGGCTCGTGTCAAAACGGCTGAGAACACGCTTGCAGATGAGTCGCCGCAATGGATCGTCGCTGCCAGCCAAATCTCCAAGCGTCACATTCTCCTTTTGTGCCTGGTTGAACAACTGTTCAGCCAGCCTCTGATTCAATTCGTCGTAGGCCAACTCTGCCAGTTCGTACAACTGGGTTTCGACCTCATCAGGCGTCATACCAGCCCATTTGACGGGTTCCGCACCCGGCTTTAGTGGCAAGAACATGCGCAGTTCGTTGTATAGCCCACGCAGGTCCCAATCCTCCTGATCAGGGCCGGGCATATGAGTTGACACCAACTGACTGCTCTCCTCCCGCACCATGCGCAGCACCTGGTCGCGCAGGTCAGATTGGCTGAGCACCTCCCGCCGCTGAGCATAGATGACCTCACGTTGCTTGTTGACCACGTCGTCATACTCCAGCACATGCTTGCGGATGTCAAAGTTGTACCCCTCCACCCGCATCTGCGCCGACTCGATGGTTTTGTCGAGCAGGGAGTGCTGGATTGGTACATCATCTCCCATACCAAACCGGCCCATCAGCCCTTGCACCCGGTCGCCGCCAAAGCGGCGCATCAACTCGTCTTCCAATGAGATGTAGAAACAAGAAGATCCCGGGTCACCCTGGCGTGCACTCCGCCCACGCAATTGATTATCAATACGGCGCGCCTCGTGCCGTTCAGTCCCGATCACGTGTAGACCACCCCGGGTACGCACAAGTCCCCGGTCACTTTCACATTGCTCTCTGATGTGTGATATCTCGACAAGCAACTTCTCGTTGAGTTCGGGGTGCTGCTGGAGCAAGGCCAATGCCTGTTTATGCTTACCCTGGAGCGCTACGCGAACTAGAGCCGCCATCGCCATATAGTAGTGGCTGAACAGACCATTAGCCACGTAGGCGGTCTTGCTACCTGGCACGTCGTACTTGGCACGGACACGCTGTACCTCGCCAATGACACGCTGAGAGAGACCCTCCGGTAACCGGACGCCATCCAAGGCAGCCACCCAATCCTCGCGCAGAGTCGAACTGGCGATTCCCACAACCGGGCCATGGTACTTTCTCTCAATCACTCCTTCTCTAACCAGGCAATCGGCGATGAACCGGGGCAGACGCTGCTGTGCTGCAGCCAGCTCATAAGACTCGTACTCGGATTGTAATGTCCTGGCCAGTTCTACAGAACCTGGCGAGAATCCAGGCACACCCTCTACGAGTTCCAGAGCCCGTTCCTCCTGACCGCTAACTACAGCATTGGCGAATTCCTCTGCTACCTTCTTGAAACGCTGCTCCAGCAATCCCGCCGCCAACCCTTCTGGGTTGCCTCCAAGTACAATATCCACGCCCCGGCCTGCCATGTTGGTGGCAATGGTCACCGCGCCAGGGCTGCCAGCCTGGGCAATGATCACCGCCTCCTGCTCGTGGTGCTTGCCATTGAGCACACGGTGGGGAATGTGTTGCTGCTTGAGCATGTCAGAAAGCCGCTCTGAGGCCTCAATAGCGATGGTGCCCACCAGCACCGGCCGGCCGGCCTCGTGCAGGGCTTTGATCTCGTCCACTACAGCCCGGAACTTGGCCTGTTCGGTCTTGTAGATCGCGTCCGGCAGATCAAGCCGCGCAAAGTACCGCCCCTCGTTCTCATCGGGCAACTCGTAGGTGGTCACCGTCACGTCAGGCACCCACGTAAGGGAAGGAGAATCTAGCACTCCGGCGAAGACAACTTCCTCAATCTCGTCCATGCGCCGTTGGTGAGCGACCAAGTCGCGATAGGTGGCACGATACTCGACGTTGGTGGGGAGCACCACTACATCCAAATCATAGATCTTGCGAAACTCCTCGGTCTCGGAGGCCGCAGTCCCCGTCATCCCGGCCAGTTTCTTGTACATGCGGAAATAGTTCTGAAAAGTGACGGTGGCATAGGTCAGGCTCTCACGCCGCACCGCCACACCCTCTTTAGCCTCAATCGCCTGGTGCAATCCCTCCGAGTAACGGCGGCCATGCAGCAGGCGTCCGGTGAATTCATCCACGATAACGACCTGGCCATCTCTAACGATGTAACCTTTGTCGCGATCATAGACAACTTGGGCACGCAGCGCGTTGTCGAGGTAGGGTAGCATGTGAGCGTGCTTGTTGTCATAGATGCTCTCCCCTGCCTTGACCTCTGGGAGCGCGCGCTCAGTGCGCTCAACTCCCCGCTCCGTCAGTGTAACGACCTGCGTCCTTTCCTCCAGCACATAATCACCATCCGGCTCCTCACGCTCGACGCTCTCAAGGCTACTGGGGCGCAGCCGGCGCACAATATTGGCAAAGCGGCGGTAGAGTTCCGAAGATTCCCCAGCCGGACCGGAGATAATGAGCGGCGTGCGCGCCTCATCAATCAGGATGTTGTCCACCTCGTCAATGATAGCGTAATAGAGTTCCCGCTGCACGCATTGGCTCAGGTCGTGCACCATGTTATCACGCAGGTAGTCAAAGCCAAACTCATTGTTGGTGCCATAGGTAACATCCGCCCGATACGCCTCCTGCCGTCGAACCGGACGCCAGTGGACCAATCGTTCATCTTCCAAGTTACTGGCAAGGTCAACGTAATTGGAGTCATACAAGCCAGAGAACTGAGGAACCACCAACCCCACACTGATCCCCAGGACCTCAAAGACCAACCCCATCCAGCCGCCATCGCGGCGGGCCAGGTAGTCGTTTACCGTGACCAGGTGGACACCCTGCCCCTCCAACGCGTTGAGATAAAGCGGCAACGTGGCGACGAGTGTTTTCCCCTCGCCAGTCTTCATCTCGACAATCGTCCCCTGGTGGAGGAGAATACCACCAATCAATTGCACGTCATAGTGCCGCAGGCCAATAGTGCGTTTGGCCGCCTCACGCACAGCCGCGAATGCCTCTACCAGGATATCGTCGAGCGTCTCGCCCTGTGCCAGGCGCTGGCGGAACTGGTCGGTCTTGGCCTGCAGTTGAGCGTCGCTCAGGTTCTCCCGCTCGAACGCTGGCTCAAGCGCGTTGATCTGCTCGACCACTTTCTGCAGCCGAGCGATCTCGCGCTGATTGGAATCACCGACGACCTTCTTGAACAACCCCCGCAGCATCAGCCCGTTCAATTCCTCCACAAGATTGTGCACTCATTATACTCGCAGATGGCGCAAATGCAAGCAACAACAATAAGCAACGACCAGTCCTAAAAGCCAGTGGCCAACTACTAACCACTGACGGCTAATTCACGCCATCAACAAGCCAGTCGCTAACTGCCAAACTCTGTTCTTGGCACATCCACCGAAACATGCTAGAATGGTCGTTATTCACCCTCCAGTAGCCTGCGAGTACAACAAATCGCAACCTGTGGGAGAGTAGCCTAGGCAGTAACCTTTATTAACTAACTGCGAGGTGAGCATTGAAGATTCTATTCCTGGGCACGGCAGCAGCGGAAGGCATCCCTTCCCCCTTTTGTGAATGTCCCACCTGTATTCACGCGCGTGAGACCGGCGGGCGCAACGTGCGCATGCGGACGGCCACGCTGGTCAATGACGACTTGCTGTTCGACTGTGGCCCTGACCTGGTCGCGGCGACGCAACAGTTCGGGGTGTGCCTGAGCCGGTTGGAAACGTTACTGGTGACCCACGCCCACGAGGATCACCTCTTGCCCAGCAACCTGGCCTGGCGCGGGCCAGGGTTCTGCCCCACGCCCATCACGCCGCTGCGCGTCTTTGGCCCAGGGCCGGTCACTCGCACATTCCGGCGCGACCGGCACTGGCCTATGCTGGCGGAAAAGGGGGCAGTGTCGCTGGAGACAGTGCGAGCCGGACAGCGCTGGCAAAGCGGGCAGTACCAGATCACAGCCCTGCCCGCCACCCACCACGGGAATCAGGCGGCGCTGCTCTATATCGTCAGCGACGGCACGCACAAGTTATTCTACGCCACCGACTCGGGGCCACTTTCGGAGCGAGCCTGGCACATCGTAGCGCGGGAAGCCCCTTTCGACGCCGTGCTGATGGAGGAGACAATGGGCCGCATGCCCCGCTGGGGAGATCACCACAACATGGAGAGTTTCCTGCGAGCCCACCAACGCTTCGTCGGAGAGGGATGGCTGACCGGGGATGCCCAGTTCGTGGCGTTCCACTTCTCCCACCAGAGCAACCCACCTCACGACGAACTGGTGCGTTACCTGGCCCCCCACGGCGTGCTCGCAGCCTATGACGGGATGGAACTGATCCTATAAGGCAAAAGGCTACTCCCACTTCAGTAAGAATGCCCGGTACGTATCGCCGCTCCCCGGGGCACGTTTGTCCTCTAGCAGGCCATCGCCATCACCCAGCGCTGCCAGGGATGCATTACGGGCAATCGTAAGAATCTCGTCGTCGTCCATCGCCGCGATTTCCTCGGCGGTGAAGTAAGCTGCCCGATCCACCTCTACCCCGTCGGGAACAGGGTCGCCCCCTAGAGGCCGCATCCGAAAGAGCACGAACACTGCCCCGCCGCGTTCCGTGCATCGCGTGCGCAAGCCGATCACATCCACCACCTCTGCCTCGACGCCCGTCTCCTCGCGCAGCTCACGCACGACGGTCTCGTCGAGCCGCTCATCGTGGGTGGCGTGGCCGCCCGGCAGTATCCAGCGCCCCTTCCCCTCCCCGTAGGTATGGCGGACCAGGAGTACACGCTCCTCATGCATCACCGCCCCAGCCGCGCCCACCTCCCACCGTTTCCTGTCAGCCACAGCCCCTCCTCCCCCAATCTCTAACCTCTACCACACCCGGCAAATCAACCCCTTCAGGTACGCCCCCTCCGGGAACGTCAGCGCGATGGGATGATCGGTCCCTTGCGCCAGGTGCCCAATGACCTGCGCATCCCGCTCCGCGTCCACCGCCGCGCCGAAGACGATTTTCTGAAACAGGTCGGCTGAAAGAGCGCCTGAGCAGGAGCAAGTAAACAGCACTCCGCCTGGGCGGAGCAACTGGAAAGCCAGCAGGTTGACGTCTTTGTAGGCCCGCGTCGCCCGCTTCACCCCCCGCTCGCTATGGGCGAGCTTGGGCGGGTCGAGCACGACGACGTCGAACTTGCGGCCCTCCGCGCGGTAGCCGCGCAGGACGCTGAAAACGTCCCCCTCCACGTACTCGACGCAACGATGCTCGCAGCCGTTGAGCACAAAGTTACGCCGCGCCAGGCCCAGCGCCGAAGCCGAGCTTTCGATCAGTGTCACCTGTGCCGCCCCTGCCCTGCGCTCTGCCGAAGGAGCCTGCCCTGCCACCGCGAGTACTCGTGGCGGTGAGCCTGTCGAAGGACCACCCGCCGCCGCGCAGACGCCAAAACCCCCGGTGTACGCAAAGGCGTCGAGCACCTCCGCCTCATTACAAAAGGCAGACAGCCGCGCCCGATTATACCGCTGATCCAGGTAGAAGCCGGTCTTGTGGCCCTCTCGAACGTCCACCAGGAAACGATAACCGTTCTCCAGAATCTCCACCAACTCTGGCGGTTCCTCTCCCCACAGGGGACCCTTGCGCCGTTCCAGCCCTTCCTTCGCCCGCACATCCACGTCGGAGCGCTCGTAGATGCCCCGCACACCATCCACCGAACCAACCAACAAACCAACCAACTCATCCTGCCACTGCTCAATCCCCAGTGTCAGAAACTGCACCACCAGCCACTCTCCATACCGATCCACGATCAACCCCGGCAGGTAGTCCGATTCAGCATGCACCAGCCGGTAGGCCGTGGTGGTCGGATCATCGGCGAGGGCCTGGCGGGCGGCGACCGCTCGCTCTAGCCGCCGCCGCCAGAACTCTGGATCAACGACCTCATCCTGCTCCCAGGTCAACAGCCGCACCACGATCTGGGAGCGCCGGTTGAGGTAACCCCGCGCCAGCCAGTTGCGGCCCGCGTCGCGCACCTCAACCACGTCACCATCCGCCACCTCCCCCTCGAAACATTCAATCGCGCCGGAAAAGATCCAGGGGTGACGCTGTAGCACCGGCCGGGCGCGCTTGCGCTTGAGCAAAACCACAGCATTCATTTTATATCGGTTTGCCCTTCCCATCGAATACAGGTATAATAGACATATTGGAGGTAAAAAAATGGGAGATGTGACAAAAGTTCAACTGGAAAGACTCCCCCTACCTCACACAGGGCTTCTGCAAGTAGACATCCACCTGTCTGCTCAGATTAACATGACAGCGACGATGGCCCGGCGGCGCGTCAGCAGGGTGGTCATCAGCGAGATTGGCAACCTGCTCTACGGCGGCGAGCCATCGCTGGTTGTCGGCGACCACATCCAATGGCGCGTTCCCGTCATGCTGGCATACCCGGACACCGGCTCAGTGGGAGAGGTTGGCGCACTAGACGTAGACGTCGAAACTGGCATGGTGCTGGCCAGCCCCGAACGCTTACAGGAGATTGCCGATCGTGCCCACCACCTTGCTCAACGTACCTCACATTCGCCAGCGTGATCGTGCAGACTGCTTGCCTACGTGCGTCGAGATGGTGCTATCATTCCTGGGACGGCCCATCCCTCGCCAGAGGATACATCAGATCCTTAAACCAACCCCTGTCGGCACACCGGGCTTCAGGCTGCTGCGCTTGGGCGACTGCGACTACGACGTCACTTATGCTGCTGCAACCGACGAACGCCCACTGACCGAGGCATTGGCAGCCAAACTGCCGCCTATTGCGTTGTTGCATACACAGAACCTCCCCTACTGGGAACGAGAGACGGCACACGCGGTCGTGGTCATTGGTATGGAAGCCCACACGGTCTACCTGAATGACCCTGCTTTCCCTGACGCATCCCAATCTGTCCCGCGCGAAGACTTCCTGCTAGGCCTGGTCTGACTTCGACATGCTCTATGCAGTCATCAAACCAAGCGCCCCCACCTGACATCCCCCTCCCACACATTACCAGATCCCATTCGTCATTCAAATAACCCCGACCGCCTTGCCCGCCCGCTCGAAAACGTCCAGCGCGCAGGCAATGTCCTCCTCCGAGTGAGCCGCCGTCACATTGGCCCGCAGCCGCGCCAGCCCGACCGGCACGGCGGGAGAGACCACCGGCAGCACAAAGATGTTCTCCTCCTGGCACAACTTTGTCATCTGAAAAGCCCTCTCATCATCGCCGCAGATGATGGGCACGATGGGCGTCTCACTGTTGAGCGTGTCAAAACCCCGCGCCTTGAGCCCCCCCAGGAAGAGTTCAATGTTGCGCTGGAGTGTCTTTACGCGCTCCGGTTCTTCCTCGATCACCTCGAACGACGCTTGGGCGGCGGCGGTCTGAGCCGGTGGTAGTGAGGCCGAGAAGACAAATGCCCGCGCCACGTGCTTCAGATATGAGATAATTTCCTGCTTCCCCGCCACGTACCCGCCGACGCTGGGGATAGTCTTGGAGAGCGTCCCCATGTACAGATCAATGGCATCTTCGAGCCCAAAGTACTCCTCAATACCGTGGCCCGTCTCGCCCAGCACGCCCAGGCTGTGAGCCTCGTCCACCATCAGCAGTGCGCCGTACTCCTTGCACAGCCGGTTAACCTCCGGCAAGTTGATGATATCACCATCCATGCTAAAAACAGCGTCCACGACGACCAGTTTGCCGGCATCGGGATCGGCTTGCTGTAAGCGCCGCTCCAGGTCGGCCATGTCGTTGTGGCGGAAGCGGGCAAACTTGGCTCGACTGAGCAGGCAGCCATCCACGATGCTGGCGTGGTTGTACTTGTCACAGATAACAACGTCGTTACGGCCCATCACGAGCGACGACACCGTCGCCAGGTTAGTGACGTAACCACTAGAGTACACAATGGCCGCCTCCGCCTTCTTGAAGCGAGCGATGGTCTGCTCTAGTTCATTGTGCAGCGGCAACGTGCCGGCCAGGATGCGGACGCCGTGTGTTCCTGTTCCGTAGCGGACCAGCGCATCATGCGCCGCCGCCTCGATCTTCGGGTGACCCAGCAGCCCCAGATAACTGTAGCCAGCGAATATTAGCATACGCCGCCCGTTGCTCGTGACCCAGGCCCCGTCCAGTCCAGAAATAGGCTGCAGGTAGAAATACATATCATTCTCCTGCAGACCGGTAACTCGTTGACTCATCTCCTCAATGCGATGTTGAATCGAATTCATAACTACTGTTCCTCCATGAATAAACAGATTATCAAGTGCTGAGCGAGAGCCCCAATTGCCTCGCTTCATGTTCCGGACCGATCATCTCCAGCAACCGCGCCTCGTCAATCATCGGCACCTCCAGTCGCTGCGCCTGGCGATACTTGGTCCCCCCAGGCGATGCCCCCACCACCAGATAGCCCGTCTTGCGACTCACGCTGCCTGTCACCTTGCCCCCATGCCGTTCAATGAGTCGGGTTGCCTCTTCACGGCTCATTGACGGCAGCGTCCCGGTGATGACAAAGGTCAGGCCCGCCAGGGGCGCAGTACCCGCCCCTATACCTTCCGTGGGAGCAACAAGATTATCTCGCTTCAGTTTCACCTCCTTTCGACGCAACTTTTCAACAAAGTCCTGATTGCGGGGATGGGCAAACCACTCCACGACGGCCCCAGCGGTGCGCGGCCCCAACCCCTCGATTCTCTCCAGTTCCTCGCGGCCGGCTCTCGCCATCTCGTCCAGCGAGCGATAAGGCTGCGTCAACAACTGCGCTACGGTGCTCCCTACCCCCCGAATGCCCAACGCGGCGACGACCTGCGCCAGAGAACGCTCCTTGCTGGTCTCAATAGCCGCCAACAGGTTGTCCACGCTCTTGTCGGCAAAGCCCTCCAAGGGCAGAAGGTGCTCCCGCTCAAGATAGTACAGGTCGGCAGCGTCCTGCACCAGATCGTGCCCCACCAGCAGTTGCGCCGTCCGCTCGCCCAGCCCCTCAATGTCCATCACTGCTGCAAAGTGGGCCACGCGCCGTACGCGTTGTTCCGGGCAGGCAACGTTGATGCAGTAGATCGCCACCTCGTCCTGCGGTGAGGCAACTGGCTCACCGCAGGATGGGCACACCTCCGGCATCCGGTAGACCTTCTCAGCCCCCGTGCGCGCAGCCACCACCGGCCCGACGACTTGGGGAATCACATCGCCAGCGCGCTTGATGATGACCCGGTCGCCAATGCGGATATCCTTACGCCGCAGGTCATCAAAGTTATGCAACGTGGCCTTGCGGATTGTCACGCCTCCCAACCGCACCGCATCCAGCACGGCATAGGGGGTCAGCGCGCCTGTGCGCCCCACGTTGACGCCGATGTCCAGCACTTTGGTCGTCGCCTCCCGGCCGGGGAACTTGAAGGCGACCGCGCCTCGTGGCGCTCGCCCCACAACACCCATCACCGCCTGCATCGCCAGGTCATCTACTTTGATCACCAGTCCATCCAGTTCATAGGGAGCCGTGTCCCGCCTCTCGATCCAGCCCTCGCAGTGCGCGACTACCCCATCCAGCGACTCAAAGCGGGCGACGTGCTCCGAGACAGGAAAACCCAACCCCCGCAGGTAGGCCAGCGTCTCCCACTGGGTGGACGGCACGAGGCCATCAGCCTCGACTATGGCATAACAGAGCAATCTGATGGGACGGGCAGCGGTGATACGCGGGGCGAGTTGGCGCAAGGAGCCAGCCGTGGCATTGCGCGGATTGGCAAAGATTTTCCCCTCTGCCTCAGTCTGCTGGCGATTCAACGCCTCAAATTCCTCGATTAACATGATCGCCTCGCCACGCACGACCAAGCGGCGGGGTAACGTGCTAAACCCCAGGGGTTTCGGAAAACCCCTGGGGTTTCCGACCGGGATGCGCAATGGGAGGGCACGCACTGTACGCAGATTGGCCGTCACATCCTCGCCGACGTACCCATTCCCGCGCGTTGCCCCCAGGACAAAGATGCCGTCCTCATAGTGCAGCACCACCGTCAGTCCATCCAGTTTGGGCTCAACCACCCAGGCAGGCGGCGGCGCGTCGGGCGGGAGGAACTTGCTCACCCGCTCCCACCAGGCGCGGATGTCATCACCACTGGTACCCTTGTCCAGGCTCAGGATAGGAGCCGGGTGCGTGACTTTGACGAACCCGTCGGCGGGCTCTGAGCCAACGCGCTGCGTGGGCGAGTCAGGTGTGATCAGTTCTGGATGTTCTACCTCCAATGTCCGCAGTTTGTCCAACAGCGCATCATACTCGGCGTCACTGACAATGGGATCGTTCAGCACATAGTAACAATAATTGTGGTAGCGCAACTGGTCCCGCAGATTCTCAATCCGCTGTTTGACATCCATATCTTCTACCCTCCCTCGAAACCCAGATCGTTGGGTTTCAAGGTTTTCCGCACCCTCACGTGTGAACTAACAACTTACAACACCCAACAGCCGCAACCGATTTGCTCATCTACTATGCCAAGATTCCTGATACTTGAACTCCAAAATGGCTTGGCCACTCTCATTTGTAGGCGACCAGGCCGAACGCTTCGGGGTGGCGCACGACTCGCGAGAAGCCTGCCTCCCGCAACCGGCGTATAACACCCCTGGTGACAGTGCGGCCCGACCTGCTCTCCAAGTCGCCGATATAGTGAAACAGTCGCCCGCCGCGCCGCAATACCCGGACAAGACGACGATATAACACGCCCGAGTAAAGGTCACCGGCGATGCTGAACGCCGGAGGGTCGTGGATGATGCGGGTAAACGTTTCCTCCTCGAACGCTTTTATTTCCTCGACAATGTCACCTACGAGTTGAGTGATCTTGGGACTCTCGAAAAGCATCCGCGACCAGGGGTTGAATCGCGCCACCTCCAGCACAACTGGCTCAACTTCAACCGTGATGACGTGCTCAGCAGTCTTGGCCGCCTCAATGGCAGTGTATCCCAACCCAGTCGCCGTGTCCAGGACACGCCCTACCACGGGGGCGATGGACTTGATCTTTTGCCAGGTGTCGCGTTGTGGGTCAATCCCCTTGATACGATGCATTGAGATTCCAGAGAGCAACATCGTCGGCGCCCCATCGGTCGGCATCAGGCTGTAGAGCCGCTTCGTCGCCTCGGAGAAGACCTGAATCTTGCGCGGCACATTGTCCTCGAGGGCAAAACAACCTCGCTTGGACGCGCCAATCATCTCCATGTCCTGCCAGGTCAAGACCTGACCGTTCGGGAAACGGACGACCGTTGGCTCTATCACGACCTCAGTAGTGGTCAGACCCAAATCCAGAGACAGCGTCACCGAGCCCATGCCTGCCTCGTGGGCTCTCAGCACACGTTCGGCTTGAATGTACGACAGAACGACAGGTTGCATTGATTCACCCGTCACTCGTCATCCACCATTCCTCATTCGCCATTCCCCTACGGATGCTCAATCGGCTCAAGAAAGTTGCCAATCGCCCACCACTCCCGCTCCTCGTCCTCCAGGTCGCGGACCTGCCACCACTCAGGATCGCCAGAGGGCATCGGCCCGTCCACGACGATGAAAACCTCCCCCTCAAGCGCGACATCCATACGCCCATAGTTCTCACCAGGCCCCGAGCGGAGGTTGAGGCCGTGCCCCTCTGTGCCCGCCACCCGCACGTAGCGTCCAACGGCAATGTCAGGCGAGACGGCCGGAGCAGGCTCAGCCGTCTCGGTGGGCGGAGTAGTCAAAGTAGGGGCAGGGGTGGATGTCCAAATGATGGGTGTGGGCGTAGGGCCGCTGAGGGTCACCCGCCCACGCAGCAAGTACAATGACCACAGGCCACAAACCATCGCCGCTAGCAACAACACGGCAAAGCCCAGGAGCCACACGTAGATAGGTGCAGCATTCAAGCCTGACGGGGCGTGGCCTTCCGCCTCGCCGTACTCTTGCTCTACACGGTGACCAGGAATCGTATCCTCCATCCAATTGTCGTTGGGCATCCTTACCTTCTCACCCGTATAAGAACAGTAGGGCGGTTTTGCTAACCACCAGTGTAAACTGTGGGCTAACCGCCAGTATGAACTATGGATTAACCTCCAGTGGGAACTATGGGCAGACCTCCAGCCCCACACCATCCACGTACAGCGCAGCCGTGTCATCGTCTCCATCGTTCCGCGTGCCTATGTAGATGGTCACCGTCTGGCCCAGGTATGCGCTCAGATCATACTCTCGCGGCTCCCAGTCCCGCGCGTCGGACTGCCAATGCTCCAGGGCATGATAGTCGCCCGACTGATCCCATAGACTCACATAGTGCCAATCGTCGGGGTCGCTCATCTCGCCGCTGGGGTAGACCCAGAGGCGCAAGGTGGCATTGCTGCCTGCAGGTAACAGCACCTCCTGCATCACGGAAGAGTAACTAAGAGAACCACCGCCCGACTCGCCTGGCAGAATGCCCACCCGCGCGCTCCGCGAGCCAGAGTAAACCTGGCTGGTATCGTATATCGCCAGATGGTTGAGCACCCAGCCCTCGTCTGACTCAAAACCACCGTTGATCAAAACATCGGTGCACGTGTCACCGCCGCCCATAAAATTGCGCATCACCAACGGCAGCCAGATATGAAGCCGGCTGACCAAGAAGGTATCCGTGATCCATCCTGACCGATTTCCGGCCGCGTCGAGGACCTGCACCCCCCAGGTATGCACTCCCTCAGCGATGGGGGCGACTGTGTACATTGACTGGGTAGTCGTATATGTCCGCCCACCCAATTCCGCCACGTAGGCCAGGGACGACCCGCCGTCCGGTGCGATCGTCTCCCACATCAAAGTCACTCCCGGCAAAGCAGGGATAGTGATCCCACCCGTCGGAGTGATGAGGACGGTACTGGCGGGTGGAATCGTATCATAAGTGAAGACAACCTCAGCAGGCGACAGGTCAACCGCGTCCGTCGTCCACGCGCGGGCTCGCAGGTGGTAGTTGTTATCACCCAGCAATGGGAGCGCGTATGACCATGTCAGCGTCCCCGTCGCCGCCACCCAGGTCGTCTCCGCCACCCACTCACTCCCCATCCAATAGTATCCATCGCTGGCGCGCTGCACCTGCACCTCCACCTGCTGGACTGCTGCGTCCGTCGCTCCAGCCGTGCCCTCAAAGGGTGGCACAGTGTCGTCGGCACTGCCGTCGGCCGGGGCGGTGATCCTTGTGTTTATCGGCAGGCATAGGTCCAGGAAATCCAGCACCCGGGCCATCACCTCGGACCGCCGATCCGGCCAGATAGTCTCAAAGGGAAAACCAAAATACACCAGCCGCTCGCAATCGTTGGCGCTGCCCTCATATTGCACTGCGGCCGTGCCCCCCGCCCCACCCTGGTAAGCCAACGCCGCTGTAGAGCCATTGGCCGGCGACAGTTGATCCGGGTAGTCAGCATCGTACATCTCCGGCGCGTCGAAGCGGAAGGGGGTCAGCCCCTCAAAGATAGAGCCAGAGACCGGGACGACCTCGTAGGTCTCGGCGTCGTCCCCGGCATAGTCAGCCCGCAGATAAGCGCTGTAGAAATCCGGGTCGGCTCCCTGGGCATCCAGGTGGTAGCCCACCTCCGTGCCACTCACAAACAGCGCCCCACCATCCCCCAGGAACTCTGCCAGCAGCGCTCGTTCCGTCGCGTCCAGCGTCTCATCTGAGACCGACTCCTCTCCCAGGATCCAATCCACCAGCACATAATCGCCCAGGTGAATCAAGCCGTCTTGCACTGCCTCATTGCTGGCACTGTCAAAGGAATAAGAAATAACCTCCCCGTGCTGCACCGCATAGTCGTACCTGTTCATCTGGTCGAGGAACAGACGCAGGTTATACCCCTCCACCGGGTCGGTTTCGGGCACCAGCATTGTGTCGTTGAGCCGGTCAAAGCCATTGACCAGGAGAACCTTGGTGTCGTCCCCTACGCGCACAGGCAGAGTCTCTGTGGGGAATGACTCGCCCCCGTCGTTGGTAGCAGTGACCTGCACAAAGAGAATTTGCTCCGGCGAGAGACTGGTGAGAGTATAGACGGTCGTCGCCACCGGCACCCCGTCCGACCAGCCCAGGCCATCAGTGCTGGTGTAGACCCGGTAGCCAGTGGCCGCTTCGCCGACCAGGTTCACCGTGTCAGTCAGCGGCAACTGCCAGCGCACGGCCACCTGATCTGCACCAGCGTTGACCACCTGCAGGTGAGTCGGCGGTTCAGGGAGAAGCGTCAGGTCCACACCGTCCCGTTGTTCAAAGTACTTGACGATACCCTGGTAGATGGCACGGGCGGCCAGTTGGTTGAAACGCGGTTCTTTGATTGCGTCAGTGTCGTCCGGGTGATCGTGATAGGCCACTTCGATCAGTGTGCCGGGCATACACGCCGCCGGGTCATCGTCCCACAATTCCCGCAGTTCGCCCAGATTCCTACTCCGCTCGCCCAGGTCCACCCAACCGGCATCCCATCCAGCGCGGATGTCGTGCACCAGTTCATCATGCACCACACTCTGCAAATTTGCACTGCCCTCGGTGACTGGCTTGCCCTCGCCACTGTGGATGTAACTGACCGTGCCGCTGACGCTCCACTGGTACCCGCTGAGACCATTAGTATGCCAGGATACGTAGACCGCATCCTCTCCGGTGCCAGCGTGCTCCCAGCGGGCATAGATGGGCCGGGCAGTCACGTCACCGGGAGGCTGATCCATCCCCATCCGCTGGACATAGTAGTAGGCCGCCACCTCCCACCAGGGTTTGTCGGGTGGATACGTAGCCGTTGTCTCAATGCCGGTCAGGTCGTCAAAGGTGCCACCGCCAAAGCGGACCGCGTCAGCGACGACCACATAGCCGGTCGCCGCGGATTGGTTGGTCAAAACAACCCGGCCCTCCTCTCCGCCCCTGAAGTCAAAAGTACCAACATAGTGCCAGGTGTTCCCGTGCATTTGCTGGTTGACAGCAACTTGGGTAGCCCCACCAGCGTGGTGAACAGTGTAACGGGCCTCGGGAGTGTGAGTATATCCCTGCCGGTACCAGACGTAGACGGCATAGCGGCCATCGGCGGGGATAGTGGCGGTCCAGACGGCTGTAGCGGTCGGGGTGCCGGCCACCGTAGTGGCATAACGGTAGTCTGTGCCCGCATAGCCGGTCCCCGTGATTGTAGCCGTCGTCCACGCGCCGGTCTCATAGTATCCCGTATCAGAACCGGGATCGTCGTTGTCCACCACCACCTCGGCCCCGTTCATATCCCGCTCCCGAGCCGTGATGACCCGCGCCCCAGCGTTCCGCAGGTATGACAGCAGATACTGATTCACCGCCTCGGCGTTGTTGTGATCCTCAATAATGGGGCCGACGTAGGGTGGATTGGGATAGGGCGGGCGCTGCGTGCGCCAGGCATAACCGTTCCACTGCCAACCGTGCCCCGCGCTGACGTAGACGGTCTTGCCGCTGAGCGTGCCCTGCGGTTGCTCCAGGGGAATGTGAGAGTGCGTAGATGCGGGGGTGCCGGGCAGCATCTCCTTACGCGGCGCGGGTAGGGGCGGGAGAAAGTCGGCCAGGGAGCGGAATTCGTGCGTCGCCAGATCAAGCGCCTCCACACGCAGGTCACGCCAACCCAACGGTTCCAGCGTCGTCGCCACCTGCTCAACCATCTCCTCGACAGCCAACGCATCCAGCCCAGCCAGCGCCCCTGCGGGCAATATCAATCGCACGGTAAAAGTCGTGCTGAACACCTGCACGCTCTCCAGCACTGTCCCTTCAGGGATCGCTGAACGCAAACCACGCGCTCGCTCCTCAGCAGTGGGACCGGCCAGGAGCGCGGAGACAAGCAGTTCGGGCGCAGCACGTGCGCTGGCGATGACGTCAGCCCCAGGTCGCTCGACGCAGATGGGGCCATGCTCGCTCAAGAAGCAGACCGGGCTACCACCTCCTCCCTGAAACAGGGAGGGATGCCTGGAAGTCAAGTTGACAGGGATCCCACCTTCCCCAGCCGAGGAGGAAATTGGAAAAAATATGGCCAGCGCTCCCAGCGCCAGCAAAGCGATTCCCGCCGCTATCCCCAGGCTAACTATCGGACGGTCCATTTCAGCAGCCTCCTCACACTCCAGGTGTTGATCACGTCGGCAGGTTCCGCCCATCCCCGCCGGGCTGTTGCTACCCCGAAGGGCAACACAACAAAGCCGTTTATTTCATGGGCATCTGAGTTGATCGCCAATTTCACACCCAACTCGACCGCCCGCCGCACGTGCACATCGCAGAGATCAAGCCGCCTGGGATGCGCGTTGATTTCCAATGCGGTGCCCGTCTCTGCAGCAGCGCGAAAAACTGCCTCCAAATCCAGGTCAGCCCCCTCCCGCTCACCGATCAGCCGCCCCGTCGGGTGAGTAATAATGTCCACATAGGGATTGCGGATTGCCGCCAGGGTTCGCGCCGTGACCTGTTCCCGTCCCTGGCGCAGCCCGCTGTGCACCGCCGCCACTACCAGGTCAAGTTCAGCCAACATCTGATCGGGAAAATCAAGCGCGCCGTCGGCCAGCACCTCCACCTCTGCCCCTGCCAATAACCGGAATGTGCCCCCCATCTTCCGGTTTACCTCCTCAATCTCCACCCGCTGGCGGCGCAGGTCATCAGCGGTGACCCCTCGAGCGATACCCAGGCTGTGGGAGTGGTCGGCCACCAGCGCATACTCCAGCCCGCGTGCTTGCGCCGCCCGCGCCATCTCCAGCAGACTCTGGTGTCCATCCGACCAGGTAGTGTGAAAGTGCAAGTCACCCTTCAGGTCGCCCATCTCAATCAGGTTGGGCATATTGCCACCCAGCGCCGCCTCAATCTCGCCCCGGTCCTCGCGTAACTCTGGCGGGATGAGCGGCAAGCCCAGCGCAGCGTAGACCTCCTCCTCAGTGGCACAGAGGATTTCAGAGCCGTCCTCCCGTTTGAGCCCGTACTCACTCAGCGAGAACCCCCGGTCGAGCGCCAGTCCTCGCAGATGGATGTTGTGGGCCTGGCTGCCGGTAAAGTACTGGAGCGCCGTCCCCCAACGAGATAGTTCCAGGACGCGCAAGTCCACCTGCAGTCCCTCGTGGGTGCGGATGGTGGTTTTGGTGGGACCTCTGAGAAGCACCTCGGCCACCTGATCCAGTTCGCAGAAGCGAGCCATCACTGGAGTGGAATCCTGGGCCGCCACCAGCAGGTCCAGGTCGCCGACGGTCTCCCGCATACGACGCATACTCCCGGCCGGGGCGGCCTGCACGACCCCCTCCACCTCTCGCAGCGCGTCCAACATTGCCCAGGCCAGCGGCCAGGCCACGCCCAGCAGGGTGCGCCCCGTGCGTCGCCTCAGCGCCTCAATCCCAGCCAGCACCTTGGCTTCGCTCTTGATCCCCATCCCCTTGAGGCCGCGCAGGTCACCTCCCCGCGCTGCTTTCTCCAACGCCTCAATGCTGGTGATGCCGAGTTCATTCCAGAACAGCGCCGCCTTGCGGGGACCGACGTCGGGGACTCGAAGCATCGCCAAGACGCCAGCAGGCACCTGGGCCTGGAGTTTCTCGTAGGCCAACAAGCGGCCTGTGCGCATCAATTCGTCTATCTTGTCCGCCAACGTCTTGCCGATACCAGGGAGCGTCTCCAGTTCCCCCGCCTGCCAGACCTCTTCCAATGGCCGGCCCAGAGCAGCGACGTTCTCCGCCGCTCGCCGGTAGGCCATAATGCGGTGATAGTTCTCCCCCTGGATGGCCAGGATGTCGGCCATCGCCGCAAAGATCTCAGCCACTTGCCGGTTTTTCATCCATCTCCTTTAGGCCCTGTATTTGATTATACCCCATCTCCGCCACTTGACAATGGCCCCTCGGTAGGGTAAGATAGATTGGACCCAGGCATCATCGAACTGGAGAAACTACTAGAGAGGTTAGAATGAGCATCCACGAATACATCGGCAACCTCCACGTGCACACCTCCTACTCGGACGGAGAGGCCCTCCACGCCGAGGTTGCGCAGGCGGCCGCCGAGGCCGGGATCAATTTTGTCATCGTCACCGACCACAACGTGTGGGTGGACGGGGTCGAGGGTTACCACAACCAGGTGCTGCTCCTGGTGGGCGAGGAGATCCACGACGTGCGCCGCCAGCCCCAGGCCAATCACCTCCTGGCCTACAACGTCGAGGCCGAGTTGGCCCCACTAGCCGCCGACCCACAGAACTTGATTGACGAGGTTAACCGGCAGGGTGGCTTCTGCTACCTGGCCCACCCCTACGAGCGTGCCAGCCCCATAGACCCTGACCTGGCCGCCATCCCGTGGGCCGACTGGGATGTCACAGGGTACACCGGGCTCGAAATCTGGAACTATATGTCCGAGTTCAAATCGCTCCTGCGCAACAAACTGGCGGCAGTCACCCACGCTTACTTTCCAGCCCGGGGCATTCGTGGACCGTTCCGGGCCACGCTGCGCCAGTGGGACAAACTGCTATCCCAGGGGAGGCGCATCTCCGCCATAGGCGGGGCCGATGCACACGGCAGCACCTACTCAATGGGGCCTCTCCACCGCGTGGTGTTCCCCTACGAGCACCTCTTCCGCTGCGTCAACACCCACATCCTGACCGGACGCCCATTCAACGGCATCCTGGAGCACGACAAACCATTGGTCTACGACGCGCTGCGGGCTGGCCACACCTGGGTGGGCTACGATCTGCCCGCCCCGACGGCCGGCTTCCGCTTCCACGCCCGCAGCGGTGCCAATCACGCACTGGTAGGGGATGAACTGGTACGCACAGGGGCAGCCATCTTTGAGGTACAGACACCCCACAGCGGTGACATTCGCTTGATACGCAACGGACAGGTGGTAGCCCAGGCCAGGGGAAAGTATCTCAAGCACACCACAGCCAACCCGGGTACGTATCGCGTCGAGGTCTATCGCAGTTATCGGTTGGGCCGCCGGGGTTGGATATTTAGCAGCCCCATTTACGTGCGCTGAGGCAAAACACCCTGGCGGACCTTGCTCTCTGCCTGACCAGCGATTTGCAGCGGTTCGGGATGATGCTCTCCCAGTTTTCACGTGCGCTTATACAGCAAAGACCGGTTCCACCCGGAAAGGTGGAACCGGCACTTTGTTCGCTGTCCAGAGTCTCCAGACTATACGAGGTCTTTGCCCGGCCCGCTTTCGAAGAAATCGGCGTTTTTCTTGATGTCGCCGGTGTGCTCGTCAGGCACATCATCCTCGTAGAAGATGGCCTCTTGCTCACACTCACTCTCGCAGGAACCACACTCGATGCAGTTCTCAGGATAGATATAGTAGGTCGGCCACCCGGGGTCATCTTCGACGAAGAAGATAGCGTCACTCGGGCAGACCTCTACGCAAGAACCACAGCGCTCGCATTTACTGGTGATTACATAAGCCATTTTTCTTTCGCCTCCATTCTGATATGATGATTTTGGCTGCACTGATTGCCTAGTATCGGCAAAACCGATTGTCCAAAAGGCAATTCACATTGTAACTAAATTCTGATCTTTGTCAAGGTGCTCCTCAAGGAATCAACGAAAAAGCACGTTCGCCCGGGAGCGAAGAGAGGGCTTGCAAAAACGTGAGGCAAAGGAAGTCATATCTTGTCTAAAAAGCGCATGTTGATCGCACTGAGCGGACTGGTGGCGACGGCAGCAGTGGCGGTGGCGACTTTCGCTTGGAATCCGGATTCCCCCACTGCGCCATCCAAGTCCACATTCTCATACACCCTGGAAGACAGCGATAACCAGACGGCTGCCGGGGCGGTCGGTACACCGATCACCTTCACAGAACCGATCAGTATTTATCTGCCGCTCGTGGAGCACACTTCGCCAGACTGGTGGCAGCCGCCTGTTGGCACCAGTTGGCAGTGGCAGTTGACAGATCTGCCACTTGACCAGTCGTTTGACGTGGATATGTACGACATCGAAATGTTTGACCACGAGACCAGCACAGTGGCTGAACTGCACGCTCAGGGGCGCACAGTTATCTGTTACATTAGCGTGGGATCTTGGGAAGACTGGCGCTCCGACGCAGATCAGTTCCCGGCCTCGGTTATCGGCAATGACTATGAAGGTTGGTCCGGCGAGAAATGGCTGGATATTCGCCAGATTGACCTGCTGGCCCCTATCATGCGCGCCCGACTCGACCAGTGCCAGGCCAAAGGCTTTGACGGGGTCGAGCCAGATAACATTGATGGTTATATAAATGACACCGGCTTTCCGCTCACCTACCAGGATCAACTCAACTACAACATCTGGCTGGCTAATGAGGCCCACGCGCGCAGTTTGTCCATCGGCCTCAAGAATGACGGAGCACAGACAGAGGATTTGTTATCATACTTTGACTGGGCACTGACCGAGGACTGCTTTGCCGAAGACTGGTGCACAGAGATGGAACCGTTTATCGCTGCTGGAAAGGCTGTTTTCGCCGCCGAGTACACCGACCAACTCACCATCAATCAGTTTCTCAACCAGGTATGCCCCCAGGCCGAGATAATGAACTTTGACGCGATACTCAAAAATCGCGATCTGGACGCGTGGCGGCAAGACTGCCCATAAGGTGGAAGAAACGGCCCAACATCTCAATTCTGACATTCTGATTTACAGAGGCGCGTTATGATCTGCACAGGAACTGACTACACTGATCAGGTCTTCAAAGAGATACACCTGGAGCAAGCACTTTTTGTTTCAAACGAGTTCCACGACTGTACATTTGACCGGTGTTCTTTTGTCGAGACCACCTTTCAGAGTTGCAGATTCGTCAATTGCGTCTTTCAGCACTGCGACTTGAGTCTGGTACAGGTGCCTGATTGCTCATTTGCTGCCACTCGCTTCGAGAGTTCAAAGGTCATTGGCGTTAACTGGACCAGGGCACACTGGCCAGTAACGAAACTGTGGGGCTCGATTTGTTTCTCCAGGTGTGCTATCAGCCATTCCACATTCATCGGCCTGAATCTAGGGCGCATACAGATTCAAGATTGTGTGGCTGTGAATGTTGACTTTCGAGAGACTGATCTCTCTCGGGCGAATTTTGCAGGCACCGACCTCTCTGATAGCCTTTTTCTCAGCACGGATCTAACAAAAGCCGATTTGAGCCAGGCACGTAATTATTGGATTGATCCGAGCCAGAACATTGTTAAAAAAGCCAGGTTCTCATTGCCTGAAGCAATGTCTTTGTTGCATGGTCTGGATATTGTCCTGGTAGAGGAGTGAGTTTGTGGCTTCATGTTTTGTGGGGTATGCAGTGTTGCCTATTGGCTCTCCTCCTGCACTTGCGTGACGCTGGTTTACCGGAGAATCATACTATGTCACATAAGAATGAACAAAGCCACCCACGTCAAAAATCGGGCTTTGGCCCGTACATGGGCGTAGGAGTGGGGGTGCTGACCGTTTCCACAGCCGCCATCCTCATCCGCCTGGCCCAGGCTGAGGCCCACTCCCTGGTCATCGCTGCCTGGCGGCTGACGCTGGCGACCCTCGTGCTGACCCCAATCGCGCTTGCCACTTGCCGCTCCGAACTGCGCACGTTGACGCGCCGTGAGTGGATCAGCGTACTAGTCTCTGGCCTGTTGCTGGCGCTTCACTTTGCCACCTGGATCACATCGCTGGCTTATACCTCGGTGGCAGCATCGGTCGTGCTGGTCTCGACCAATCCACTCTTCGTTGGCCTGGCCTCCCACCTGCTGCTGCGCGAACGATTGTCGCGCGGTATGACCATAGCACTAGTCATCGCCACGGCTGGAAGCGCACTCATCGGCCTGGGTGACCTGGGGATGGGCATCCATCAATTGTGGGGCGACGTACTGGCCCTGCTGGGCGCGATGGCAGTCGCAGGTTACTTTCTCATCGGTCGCCGGCTGCGGAAGCGGCTCTCGCTCCTGGCCTATGTATTCCCCGTCTACGGCACCGCCGCGCTGGTGTTGATGGCCGTTATGCTGGTCGCCGGCCTGCCCGCGCTCCCTCAGCGCCCGCAGACCTGGCTGTGGCTACTGCTGATGGCGCTGGGGCCACAGATTCTGGGCCATTCATCGCTCAACTGGGCGTTGCGTTACCTCTCGGCGACCTACGTCACCATCGCCACGCTGGGAGAACCGATCGGCTCTGCACTGCTGGCCTGGTGGTTGCTGGGAGAGCAACCATCGCCCTGGGCTGTGGCCGGGGGGGGGTTGATTTTGGCCGGCCTGGTTGTCGCCTCTCAGACGGAACGGGGCAACACCGATGAATAGCCTACCCCCACGCTGCCAGCCCCGCTAGTCCCCGCCCTCTTCCGACGCGCTTACCTCCAGTCGCAGGGTCCGGTAGGGCGCGCCAGCCCAGATCTCCAGGTCCGGAGGTGCATCGTCGAACCAGGTGTAGTAAAGGGCATCGAACTGCTCCTCCGCCTTCATCGCCTGCAACGTCAGGTTGACCAGATCACGAAAGGCGGAATCACCTGGCGGGAGCCCTAGCGCCAGTGGTAGTTGGGTAATCCGTAATGGGAGCACGCCCAGGCCCGATGTGGCATAAGCCGGCCCCAACAGAGCAATTCGCTCACCGGCCACCGCCACTACTCGTCCCTCCTCCAGCAAGGCTATGGCTGCCTCCAAAGTCGGCCGCGGGAGCACCGTCAGCGAGATGGACGCATCCTGCGCGGCCGCCAGCAACGCTTCCCGGCTCCCGCTCCCTTCGACCACCGCCACCTGCTGCCCGTTCAAGTTCACTATGTCGGTGACCGGCGTCTCATCCCATACCAGCAATCCCTCACCTGCCACGTAGGTCGTCAGGCTAAAATCAAGTTCTAACTCAGCAGCACGAGTGTGAACCAGTGCGCCCATCAATAGATCAGCCTGACCCGTGAGCAGCATTTCCCTCCCCATCTCGGCTGGCACCGGGATAAAGTCCACCGCCGTTGGATCACCCAGCCAGCGCTCGGCCATCAACCGCACCAGGCTGACCTCGTAGCCAGCCAGCGAGCCGGCTGCATCCACGTAGGCAAAGGGAAACCGGTCGGCCACTAGCGCCACGGCCAGCCGGCCCCGCGATTGAATAGCAGTGATGGTATCGGGAATACTCGCCACGGCGGGGCCATCCGCCAGAGAGAGCACCTCGTCGCCAGGCCAGCGCTCGGGGGTGGGCGGCAACTCGGGCGCAAACCAACGGCTATACAGTTCCGCGTAGGTGCCATCACTGACCATTTCCTGGAAGGTCAGGTTGACCAGATCGGCGAAGAAGGGATCATCTTGGGAAAAGGCAAGTGCCACCGGTGACGACGTGTACTGCCCAATGATGGCCGTTTCAGGGAGAATACGCTGCCCCCAGAAGAGCCGGCGGCGCAGGTCAGCCACCCCGTCCACCTCACCGCGACCCAGTGCTGCCACCGCTGCGTCGAAACGGTCATAGGGCTGGAGCGTGAGAGTGAAAGGCACCGCCGCTTCCAGCACATCTGCGGCTTCATCCCACGCCACGGCTCCTACCGTCCGCCCCTCCAGGCCCATCAGGCCACCGACGGCAGCAGCATCAGCAGCACGCACCAGCAATGCCTGGCCGTCTACGAAATACGGCAGGCTGAAATCGGCCCCTGCCTCCCAGTCCTGCGTATGGGTAAACGCAGCGATCACAATATCCACATCGCCAGCCTGCAGATGCTCGATGGCAGTGTCGGAGCGCACCTGGCGGAACTGAACCGCCCCAGCGTCCCCTAGCCAGCGGCGGGCCAACTCCCGCCCCAGGTCCACGTCAAAACCGGCCACCTCGCCCTCATTGGTGATGTAGCCGAATGGCTGGAGGTCATAGCGAATACCGACGAGCAAATAGCCCCGGGCGCGGATGCGGGCAGCGGTTGTCGCGTTATCTGGCAAGGATGTCGGCACAGGAGACATGGGGGTCGTTACCAGGCCAGGGGTGACAACCGCCTCCGTCCCGACCTCGGTGGTGCAGGCAGTCAGCAAGAGAGCGACGAGCAGCAGCCAAAGAGCAAAGCCAGGAACGCGCTTGGAGCGCAGCCGACCAGCACACGTCCGGTGACGTTGATTATCCCAGTTCATTCCACGTCCCAAATGCAACTACTCCCTTGCAAGGTGGGATACGTCCGGCAAATGTGCCGTCCTCCAACTTGTCATAGACAGCATGGGCCATTGCCTGTTCCACATATCCTGTCAGGATGAACCGTACTACCATCAGACAACCCCCTTATTGCCCCAGAATTGTGAATGACATTCAGAATGTTGAGCCGCTTTTTTGTCATTTGCCATTTGTTCATTTGTCATTGGAAAAGTTCCCTATGAAATTATAACATACCTACCTTGTCCCGGCAACGCTTCGTATAGGCGAAACTCGCGGATACAAGCCTCGACCGGTGGCGGAACCAGATAACGCAGCGGCAGCCCCGCACGCGCGCGCCGCCGCAGATCGGAGGCGGCGATGTCCAGGCATGGCGCGTCGAGCCAGACCAGCCGCTCGCGCAGACCCGGCACCGCCCGTTCCAACGCCTCTAAATCCGGCTCGTCGCCTGGGCGGCGCATCACCGCTAGACGGGCCTGTCGCACGATACCCGCCGGGTCGCGCCAGGTGAGGAACTCGGCCAGACTGTCTCCCCCCATCAGGAAGAACAATTCCGCTGCTGGGTATTCCCGCCGTAACAGAGCCAGCATCTCGACTGTGTAATGCAGGCCAGGCCGGTCCAGGTCCACGCGGGAGAGAGCAAAGGCAGAGTTATCGGCGATAGCCACCTCCACCAGCGCCACACGCTGGTGGGCCGGCGTAAGGGGGCGCTTGGATTTGTGGGGCGGATGCCCGGACGGGACAAAGAGTACACAGTCGAGCCCAAGTTGCACGCGGGCAGTCTCAGCCAGCGCCAGATGCCCATAGTGCGGCGGGTCAAAGGTGCCGCCCAGGACACCCAGACGCAGCGTGTCTTCACCCTCACACATCGCCTCTCACAGATAACGGTTTCACCATATACAGCCAGGTTTGGTATTTGGGATTTGCTACTCCTCCCACACCAGTTCCGTCTCGCCGATGCAGACGGTATCCCCCGGCTGCACACCAGCCTCATCCAGCGCGTCCGCGATCCCCATCCGCTCCAACGTTCGTTGGAAACGGCGCACCGCCTCATCCAGATTCCAGACCGTCATCGCTGCCAGGCGCTCCACCCGCACACCACGTACCCGCCACCCATCTTGCTCTCGCTCAATAACGAACGTTTCCTCGTCATCGCCGGGCCGAAAGACAGGCAACTCCCACGCCGGGGCCTCCTCCGGCAGTTCCGCCAGCATCTGCGCGGCGCAATAGAGCAACTCTCGCGTGCCCTCCCGCGCCAGAGCGGAGATACCCAGCGCCGAGTGACCCTGCGCTTCGAGTACCGCTCGCACCTCCGGCCAGCGCGCCCGCACCTGGGGCTCGTCCATCTTGTTCAGAGCCACCAGTTGGGGCTTTTGCGCCAGGGCATGACCAAAAGCCGCCAGTTCCCCGTTGATGGCGGTGAAATCTGCCAGCGGGTCGGCGGATAGACCGTCGAGGAGATGGATCAACACACGGGTGCGCTCAATGTGGCGCAGGAACTCGTGCCCCAGCCCCTTGCCCTCCGACGCTCCCTCAATCAGGCCAGGGATGTCGGCCAGGACGAACTCGGTCTGGTCATCAAGCACGACGACGCCGAGGTTGGGCTGAAGAGTGGTAAAGGGATAGGGCGCGATTTTGGGGCGTGCAGCGGTCACCGCCGCTAGAAGCGTGGACTTGCCCGCGTTAGGCACCCCCACCAAACCTACGTCGGCCAACAACTTTAATTCCAACCGCAGCCAGCGCTCCTGACCAGGCTCGCCGTGTTCGGCGACGCGGGGAGCCTGGTTGGTGGAGGTAGCAAATCGGGCATTTCCTTTCCCCCCGCGCCCACCGCGCGCCACGACCAACTCCTGGCCCTGTTCGGTCAGGTCACCCAGCAACTCGCCGCTATCAGCGTCGTACACGACGGTGCCGCACGGCACCGGGACGCGCAAGGGTGCGCCCGCCGCGCCGTGCTGATCCTTGCCCCGTCCGTGCCCACCGCGAGCGGCCTTAAAGTGGCGCTTCTTGCTAAAGCGGTAGAGCGTATTGAGATGCGGATCCACACAGAGCAGGAGATCACCCCCCTTGCCGCCGTCGCCGCCGGCCGGCCCGCCAAAGGGAACATACTTTTCGCGCCGGAAAGCGACGCAGCCGTCGCCACCATCGCCCGCCATGACATAGATCTTGGCCTCGTCGTAGAACATAGTGGGGGAAGGATACCGCAAATGGGGGGGATGTCAAGGTAAGGTATGAGGGAAACTCCGATTATCAGGTGAGATTGCCTCATTGACCAACGTGCCCAATTGCGCCACTACCATCCCCACCAGCATCAGCCCACAGCCGAGGAACTGCCGAGCCGCCAGTCTCTCGCCCAGCAAAAGCCAGCCGAAGAGTACAGCGAAGACAGCCTCCATGCTGAGGATGATGGCTGCGCGGGCAGGCGTAGTACGCCGCTGTGCGACGACCTGACCGGTATAACCCAAACCAGTGGAGAGTATTCCTGTGTACAAGATCGCCGGCCCTGCCAACAATACGCCGTCCCACGTCTCCCGCTCCAACGCCAATGCCACCAGAAGGCTGAACAACGCGCAGACGAAATACTGCACCAATGCCAGGCGCAAGGGGTCGCGCCCCGGCACTATCCGCCCGATGGCAATGACGTGCAATGCCCACAGAAACGCACCGCCCAGCACCCAACCATCGCCGGGCGACAGACGGAACTCTGCCTGCACACTGAGCAAGAACATCCCCCCCACAGCCAGCCCTGTCCCCAGCCACCCGCCCCAGCCCACCCGCTCCCGCCACACCAACGCCAGCAGCAACGGCACAATGACGACATACAAACCGGTGACAAAACCTGCCTGGCCCGCGGTGGTATAGATCAGCCCAATCTGCTGAAGTGAGGCCCCGCCAAAAAGCAACAGCCCCAACAAGATACCGCCGCGCAAGTCGCCAGAAACCAGGTTTTTCGGAAAAAACCTGGTTTCTATGGCATAGACAGGGAGCAAAACGAGGCTGCCCAGCGCAAAGCGCACGGCATTGAATGTGAATGGCCCAACCCGCCCCATTCCAGTCCGTTGGGCCACAAAGGCGCTGCCCCATACAACAGCAACGGCGAGCAGAATCAGGTCCGCCCTGATCCGCTCGCCGCGAGAGGAAACCAATGATCGTCTCAATATGCCCTCAACACAAGTGGTAAGTACACCAAGCGACGCAGGGAGTGGGCCGAGAAGAATTCCCAGATCGTGTCAGTAGCGGTGATATCTTGAGTTGCTCCAGGGGAGTCGGACCCTGGCCAGGTGTGCCTTCCATCTTCGATAGTGTAAAGGGTGACCGTAGCATTATCTGTGCAATCCGCCCAGGTTTCGCCGACTATGTCACCCTGAGAGTAGGTGACGGTAGACGTGAGACTGCAATCGTTACGGACTGCCCAATCGGCAGCCCATTCCGGGATGGGAGGCAAAAGAGCCCCCCCGTCGTAGGGGACAATCTCATCCGCCGTACCGTGAAAAGCAACGACCGGCACAGGCCGGACAGGTTGGCAGATGTCAAAAGAGAAATAAGCACCTGATACCGGACCGATGGCTGCGATGACGTCGGATAGATCACAGCCCAGGCGATTAGCCATCCCACCGCCGTTAGAAAATCCCGTAGCGTAGACACGGACTGGGTCAATGCTCAGTCGGTCCTCCAGGCAGTGAACCAGGTCGCGGATAAACTGCACATCTTCTTGTTGCCCCTCAACCGCAGGTCCGACATACCATCCCTGAGGAGTGCCCCGTCCTTCCGGGTGGACAGCAATGAAACCAGCCTCATCTGCTTTATCCGACATGTCGCTCAGCACCTCTTGTTGGGCGCCACTTCCACCATACCCATGCAGATTGATGACCAGAGGCATAGGATTACTGGCTTGGTGACCCAATGGGATATGCAAACGAAACTGGCGGGTTTGACCGCTGGACTCGACCTCTACGAGATAGTCACCAGGCGTGGGGTTCACCTCGCTGCAGTCAATAACCGTCAAAGTCTGTGCAGAAACCAAGGCCCACCGCCCAGGTCGGGTACCGATGATCGTCTTCAAGATCAGGAAGACAGTCAGGCCAGTAATCGCAAAGCAGCGACGTGCCCGGGCCACGATAGTTTCCTCCACACTCTACTCATACCGCAGCGCATCAATCGGGTTGAGGCGCCCCGCCCGCCAGGCCGGGTAGATACCAGAGATCAGACCGATGAAGGCCGAGACGGTAGTCGCCAGTAGCACTGCGTCGGGCGAGAGTTTCGCGGTGAACTCCCCGATCAGCCGGGTGATGATATCTGCCCCCGTCGCGCCCAGGCCGATACCCAGGATCCCGCCTACGAGCGCTAACAGCACCGCCTCAATGAGGAACTGCAACAGGATGTCACGCCGCCGCGCCCCCACCGCCTTGCGCAACCCAATCTCCCGCGTGCGCTCTGTCACCGAGACCAGCATGATGTTCATAATCCCGATGCCCCCTACCACCAGCGAGACGGCGGCGATGGAGCCTAGGAAGATAGTGATCACGTTCATAATCTGCCCAAAGACGTCGAGCAGACCAGCCTGGGTGATAATAGAAAAGTCGTCCTCGTCGCGGAAGGCGATACGGTGCCGTTCCCGCAGTACGGTGGCGATCTCCTCCTTGGCCACATCAATCCGCTCGTCGCTGGTCGCCTGCGCCAGGATGACCGAGACACCGAGCTCGCCAGAGGAAGAGCGCGCTGGGAAAAGACGTGTCTGCGCCGTGGTCAGGGGAACAAAAACGATATCATCCTGATCGGCAAAGGTGGTAGCGCCCCCCATCTCCTCCATCACGCCGATGACGCGGAAGGCGATATTATTGATCTTCACCGTCTCACCCAGCGGATAGGGGTTGTCGGGAAAGAGTTTCTCGACCACCGTCTGTCCCATAACGACCACCCGCGAACGCCCTTCCAAGTCGTGTGTACCAATAAACTCCCCCGCCTCCGGATACCAGTTGCGCACCTCCATAAATTCTGGAGTGACGCCATTCACCTGGGTAAAAGTCTCCTCCCGCCCCACCACCACACGCCCAAAACGTGCCAACCCCGGCGACACTGCGACCACGTCAGGCACACGCAACGGATCGGCCAGCGCTTCAGCATCGCCTATCGTCAGGCGCTCCCTCCCGCCGCTCATCAGCGTCGCCGCGCCAGCCATCGGATCCTGCACCGAGCCGGGGAAGACAAAGAGCAGATTAGCACCAATGTCCTGAAACTGGCCGGTGATATAACCCTGCACACCGTCGCCTACCGACATGAGCGTGATAACCGCACTGACACCGATAATGATACCCAGCATGGTCAGGCCGGCGCGGAGTTTGTTAGCCACCAGCGCCCGCCAGGCCAGGCGTACGCTCTCCAGCATACTCACAATCTCACCTCCTCAGGCTCTACCTTCTCCTCCCCGGCGATGTGTCCGTCGTGCAGACGGACGATGCGCGAAGTGTAACGCGCGATGTTGGGGTCGTGCGTCACCAACACCACCGTGATACCCTGCTCACGATTGAGTCGCTGTAGCAGCGCCATCACCTCCATCCCTGATTTGCTGTCCAGGTTGCCCGTCGGTTCGTCGGCCAGGATAATGGAGGGACTGTTGATCAGTGCGCGGGCGACGGCCACTCGCTGCTGCTCGCCGCCAGAAAGTTCGGTCGGCTGATGCCCCATGCGACCCACCAACCCCACTGCCTCCAGCGCCTCCTTCGCGCGTTCGTGCCGCTCCGCACGCGGCACCCCGGCGTAGACCAGAGGCAAGGTCACGTTCTCAAAGGCCCTCGTGCGAGCCAGGAGATTAAAGCTCTGAAAGACAAATCCAATCTTGTTTTTACGGATATCGGCCAGCTGGTCGTCGTTGAGATGACTGACATCGGTCCCATCCAAAAAGTACTCGCCGGAGGTGGATTGATCCAGACAGCCGATGATGTTCATCAACGTGGACTTGCCCGAGCCAGAAGGTCCCATAATGGCGATCATCTCGCCGGGGTAGACCTGGAGTGAGACCCCACGTAGTGCGTGAACCTCGACCTCACCCATATGATAGACTTTGGCAACGTTCTGAATTCGAATGACCGGTGTCTCAATCACCGCATCTCCTCCCTGATCACCTCAATCATTTCCTCCTGGATGAGCACAACCTCTTCCCCTTCCTCCAGGCCACTGAGCACCTGCACAACGCCATTGCCCCGTACGCCCAACTGAATGTCCACTCGCTCGGTCTGTCCCCACACACGGCGCTGGACGTAGGGCTGACCGGTGTCACGGTCGAAGCGCACCACCCAGGTAGGGACGAGCAAGGCATCCGTCACTTCCTCGACAATTACAGTAGCATTGGCGCTCATGCCAGCCCGCACTGGTGCATCAGTCGCGTTCAACGCAATCGTCACATCATAAGATACGACGCCAGGTGCTGCTACCCCAGCGCCGGCTGCTGTTAATCCAGCAGCGCCCATTGACGCCGCCATCCCGGTGACTGTCGAGCCTAAACCTCCTGCCGCCGGGGCGATACGTTCGATTGTGCCGCCAAGCACAACGTCGAGCAAAGCATCCAGCATCACCTCCACTGGCTGCCCCTCGCTCAGTTGTGCCACGTCAATCTCATCCACCTCAACGTCAACGTGGAAACAAGAGTTATCTATCAGCGTGATGGCTGGTATCCCACCGCCGGTCATCTGGCCCGCCGTGACGTTGACCGCTGCGACCACGCCGTCGAAGGGAGCATATAGAGTGGCGCGCTCCAGCGCCAGTTCTGCGATATCCAGCGCCGCCCGCGCCTGTGCGACCTGCGCCTCGACAGCGGCGATTTGCTCCTCGGAGGCACCAGCGAGCGCCAGATCAAGTTGTGCCTGCGCCGCATCCCGCTGCGCAGCAGCAGCCCAGACGCTGGCCCGTGCCGCGCGTATCTGATCCTCGTCCGCGCCAGCCAACGTTTCATCAAGACCTGCCTGGGCCGCGACCAGTGCCTTGTCGGCAGCCTGGCGACCATAGCGCGCCTGTTCCTCAAACGGCCCTAGAGCGGGACAAATCTCCATTTCCTGCCCATACCGATTGATCGTGACGCACGTCATCGCCATGTCGTGCGCATCCTCGGCGATTTTCTGCTGCGTGATCGCCGATGCCATCTCGGCCTCGGCAGCCGCGACCTGCGCATCGCTGGCGCCGGCCTCAAGTTGGTCACGATTTGCGGCAGCGGCACTCACTTGTGCTTGCATCGCATCTAAAGCAGCGTTCAGCGCCGCGATCTCCTCCGACCGGGCCCCAGCCTGGGCTTGAGCAAGACCGGCCTCGGCCGCTGCCAGCGCTGCCTGGGCCTGGCGCACCTGCAGCGCCAAATGCTCGCTATCCAGCCGCGCTAACACATCACCGGCCCTGACCGTGTCTCCCACCTCCACCGGCACCTCGATCACCCGGCCGGGTACCTCAAAACCCAGATTCACGCGGGCCTGTGGCTCTATGCTGCCACTGGCTGAGACGGTCACGCTCACCATGCCACGCTCGACCGCAGTGGAGAGAATCTGACCCTCCACGGGCGCTGTCACCCGAGACTGCCAGATGACCACGCCGATCACAGCCACGACGACGATGCCCAAGACCACGTAGAGTATAGTACGCTTCACCGTTTCCTCCTATTCATCACCGCATCTCCCTGATCACTTCGATCAGTTCCTCTTGGATGAGCACCAGCACATCCCCTTCCTCCAAGCCACTGAGCACTTGCACAGTGCCATTGCCCCGCCGCCCCAATGCCACATCTACTCTCTCAGTGCGCTCCCCCTCCTGCCGGTACACATAGTTTTGACCTGTGTCACGATCCACGCGTACTACCCAGGTGGGAACTTTTAACACGTCCGTGAGTTCCTCCACGACGATGGTCGCATTCGCCGTCATGTCGGCTCGAATGGGTACATCGGCAAAAGCCAACTCGATGACAACGTCGTAGTAAACAACACCTCCCTGGGTTATAGCATCTGGAGCGATGCGCTCAATTGTGCCGGTGATATCAACATCTGGGAGCGCGTCCAAATCCACATGGACAGATTGCCCCTCCTCCAACTGCGCCACGTCCATCTCATCCACTCCGACCGTGACACGGAACCTGGATGTATCAAGCATGACGATGGCTGGCTGTGTGACTGAGGCCACCTCGTCAACCACAACGCCAACCCTGGCGACGATGCCATCGAAGGGAGCACGTAAGGTGGCGCGCTCCAGCAAGAGTTCCGCCAACTCTAGTGCGGCCTGCGCCTGTGCAACCTGCGCTTCGGCGCCTGCAACTTGCTCGTCGCTAGCACCGGCCAACGCCAGATCGAGTTGGGCCTGTGCCGCATCCTGCTGCGCGGTGGCGGCCCAGACACCGGCCCGGGCTGCACGAATCATATCATCGTCCGCGCCAGCCAGCGCTCCGTCAAGTCCAGCCTGAGCAGCGGCCAGTGCCTCATCGGCGGCATAGAGATTATAGCGCGCATGCTCCTTCTTCGTCTCATCCTGCGTGTCTCGCAGGCCATCGTATTCGATCTGGGCCATCTTCTGCTGCAACTCCGCAGCAGCGACCTGCGCCTCAATGGCAGCGATCTGCGTTTCGTTGGGGCCGCTCTCAAGCAGGTCGCGATTGGCGGCAGCAGTGCTCACCTGGGCCTGGGCGGCCTGCAGGCTGGCTTCCGCCATCGCAATCTCCTCCGACCGCGCCCCGGCTTGCATAAGCGCCAATTGGGCCTGGGCAGCCGCCACTGCCGCCTCCGCCTGCCGCACCTGTAACACCAACTGCCCGTCATCCACTTGTGCCAACGGGTCATCAGCCTTCACATCGTCGCCCACCTCGACCAGCACCTCGGCAACCCTGCCAGGTACATCAAAGGTCAAAGGTACCTGTGCCTCGGGCTCGACGTTGCCGCTGGCCGATACGGTCACGAGCAGCGTCCCGCGCTCGACTATGGCAGTGCGAGTCTCCTCCTCTACCTGTTGTGCCGACCACGGCTGCCAGATGACCACACCAGCCACCGCCGCAGCGGCGATGACACCTAAAACTAGATAAAGTGCAGTACGTTTCACCATTTCCTCCTGCGTTGCCCTTTATTTGTGACCTCTTTATTTGTGACCATAGACTAAAGTTGACCAGGGTCACATTATACGCGATACGAAGAAAATGTCAAGAGACCCAACTATATGGCCTTACAGAGAAAACTCGACCTGTCGCAAGATGGGGGTTTTCCGGCTCCCAGCCCTCGTCCTCGAGGGCGTCGCAAGCGAGAACGTCTCACTCTGAGCAGGGTTGTTCTCCACACGGGATGCCCCCGAGACGGAGGCTAGGAGCAACGGCTGAGTATAACGATAACGGTCAGATAATCGTCCCATCGGGGATGACGGCGTTCTTGGGTATGACGACGATGCCGTCCTGAATCACATAGTCCTCCATCTCCACCATCTCTTCGTCGGGCGCGTGAGGCCGGATGGCGACACTCTCTCCAATGCGGGCGTTCTTGTCAATGATGGCCCCCTCAATGATACTGCCACGTCCGATGCCCACATCGGGCCGGCCGCGCCTGCGGTTCTCCGCCTTTCGCTCGGGCGTCTCATAAAAGTCGGCTCCCATCATCACTGTCCGCGTCACTCGCGCATCTGGCCCAATGACGCTGCGCAGCCCGATCACCGACTCGTGGATGTCCGACTGACTAAACAGACAGCCCTCGGTCAACACCACCCGCTCCAGGTGGCAGCCATCGGCGCGGGAGGATGGCAGGAAGCGCGGGCGGGTGTAAATGGGGTACTTGGGGTCGTAAAAGTCAAAGGGTGGATCAGGCAGCGTGAGCGACAGATTGGCCTCGTAGAAGGCGCGAACGGTGCCGATGTCCTCCCAGTAACCATCGAATCGAAATGCATACACGCGCATGCTCTTAATGGCGGCGGGAATGATCTGCTTGCCAAAGTCCTCAGAGTCCGATTCATCCAACACCTGGCGCAGCATGTCGGCGCGGAAGAGATAGATGCCCATTGAAGCCAGGTAGGGTCTGTCGCTATCCGGTATGCTCTCCAACCCATCCAGTTCATCGGCCCGGGGCTTTTCGTGGAAAGAGACGATGCGCCCTTCCGCATCGGTCTTGAGGATACCAAAGCGGGAGGCGTCGGCACGGGCCACCGGCTGCACAGCGATGGTCACATCGGCCCGCTCCTCACGGTGCAACTCGACAAACTCGGCATAGTCCATACGGTAGAGATGATCGCCTGAGAGGATCAGCATGTCCTCGACACGGGAGTGGGCGAAACGCGAGATTTGCTTGCGCACTGCATCAGCCGTGCCCTGATACCAATCCATGCCTTTGGCCGTCTCCTCGGCCGCCAGAATGTAGACAAAACCGCCGGAAAAGACGTCGAACTTGTAGGTCTGGTAGATGTGGCGGTGGAGCGAGGCGGAGAGGAATTGGGTCACGACGTAGATTTTGTGGATTTCAGAATTGAGGCAGTTGCTGATCGGAATGTCAATCAAACGGTACTTGCCACCGATTGGCACAGCCGGCTTGGCCCGCAGTTTAGTAAGCGGATAGAGGCGCGTGCCCCGGCCTCCACCCAGGATCAAAGCCATCACATCTCGTATTGCCATGGTGCTCACCTCCCGGTCTGGATGATATAATCTTACACCATCATTCCATTTTACGCCACTGCGAAACATTCCGCGTGTTGCGTATCCCGTCACGCAACACATAGTGAGTTTCCAAACTGCGCTCATTGGTTTATAATCAGTTGCAAATCCAGAACAAGGAGATGTCCCCATGAGACGTTTTGTACGTGAGACCGCTTTCCGGCTGGCGCGGCGGGACGTGCTTCAGTTCATCGAAGAACACGAGGAGGACCTGCTGCACATCTTCCATGAGGAGATGAAAAAACTGGACGAACGGTTGCCGGAGGAGCAGATGTTCATAGATATCCGCATGGTACCACTGGGCGAGGAACTGCTAAAGGTCGTGCTGGCGACACTCAAGCGATTCTTGCAAGAGACGGGGTGACTCCACCTCCACGGGGTCACTGTCAGCCCAGCGGCTCCTATGTCAATGCCCCCTCGTGGACGTTGTCAGGCACAGACGTGGTCGTAGGGCAAGTTGAGATAGACAGACCAGGCCACTGGGTCTACGATTCCGGGTGCATCGTACCATGAGGGCAGGAATGAGATGAACCGGTCTGAGACACGCAAATTGGCCCCTGACTGCCGCGACCTGTTGATCGCCAGTGATGATGGTGCGCAAAGCGGTCACCTACCTGCCCACTGAGATTAAAGAGGAGTTCTTGGAATAGATGGCACCACTGATCACACACCTGGTCATCGGCGAGCGTGTCTTTGCACAGTTGTCGCAATTCGACGTAACAGACTATGACTCTTTTCTGCTGGGCTGCCTTCTGGCCGACGTCAACAACTTTGCCAGTATTGACCGGCGCAGAACACACTTTGCAGGCAAACTAGATGAAGATGGCGTCGCTGCCTTCACGACGATGTGCACTGGCTTTCTGCGCAGGCGGGATGACCTTCTGCCGCGCCCTTGGAGCGAGTTGGATGGAACAGGACAAGCGTTTGTTTCGGGATACCTCTGTCATCTTGCGGCAGACGAGGAGTGGAAACGACTCAGTTGGAACCTGCTGCTTACACTGGGTATAGAATCAGTGGCCGACCTGCCCGTGCCAGGGGGTGTCGTAATGACAGCGTTCAGCGTTCTGAGCAGCGAGATGTTCGTCAACTTCCCTGCCATTGTTATGGCATTGAACGAAGTCTCGGTACCCAATGTGCTAATGCACGTCCAGCACGGGGCTTTCCAAGCGATGTGGGATATCGTCAAGGACTATGTGATGAACAACCCCACACCTGAGTCTTTTCTCGAACTGCTCAGGCGACAGGGAAAGTCCAGCGCAGATCTGCAAGTCACACGCGCACGGCACGAAACGTACTGGGATGAGGCCATAACACTGATCCGCAGCATGGGGGGCGTTGAACCCTTGATCCAGGCTGCGGTCGAGCACTCCTTGGAAGTAATGCCTCTTCTGGGGACTGATCATTCGCCGCATCCAGAATACCGGTGAAGCCAACCTACCAGGAATACAAGGCCAAACGAGTGCTCAACGTCCACAAACACGTGGATGGCTGGTTCTTTGACAAGTACAGCGCCCACCCCTACGTCGGGTGCGCCTTCGGCTGCGAGTTCTGCTATAGTCGCGGGGGAAAATACCTGGGCGGACATGACCCTGACGATTTTGACCGTATCATCCGCGTCAAGGTCAACGCGCCCGACCGGTTGCGCCGCGAACTGGGCCGCAAACCAGTGGATGTGATCGCCTGCGGCGACTGGCAGGTGCCTGCCGAGCGGGATTATCGCCTCTCACGCCAGATGCTCCAAGTCATCCACGATATGCGCTTTCCGCTCTTTATCGTCGAGCGCTCGCCACTCTTGACCCGCGATCTGGACCTGCTCAGCGACATCAACCGGCAAACTTGGGTCGGCGTCGTCTACAGCATCAGCACGCTCGACCCCGCCGTCAAACAGGCCTTCGAACCCCGCAGCCCCGGCGTGAGGACACGCCTGGCGGCGATGGCGCAACTGGCCGAGGCGGGCATTCTGGTCGACACCGCGCTGATGCCGGTGCTGCCGGCCATAGCGGACGATGACGCCCACCTGGAGGAGGTCATCGTCGCCACGAAGGGGCACGGCGGGCGTTTCGTGTTGGTCAACGGCCTCACCATGTCCAGCCCGCAGGCGAAGCGGGTGTGGCATGTCGTGGACCGCCACTTTCCCCAGGCCCGCCCCGCCTACGAACGGCTGTACGCCGGCGACCGGTACGCTCCCCGCCGCCGCTACAGCGCCGACCTGGGCCGCCGCGTGCGAGCACTATGCGAAAAGCACTGCCTGGCCGACCGGATGGAGCGCTGGATTGAGCCTGGCCCCCTGGGCGTCAACCGCTGGGTAGCCGAGCGGCTGTTCCGCCAAGTCTACGACCTGGAACTGGATGAGGCGGACGAGCGGCGCATCTGGGCCTACCGCCGCGCCGCCTGGACGGTGGACGAGTTGGCAATCAGTATCAAAGAGTTGTACGATAGCCAGGGCGTCAAAGGTTTGATAACACTGCCCGGCATCGGGCAGCGGCTCGCCCGTCTTATCGCCGATTATCTGGAGGAATGGAGCAGGAGCCACGCCGCCCATCCTGAAGATGCGATGCTGGGAGACCAAACACCGGATCTTCAGGCCGGTATCCATCTCCGGCTCTTCAAGTCAGGGCAATGATAGGAGCCAACCGAGGTTGTAGTCATGTCCCCTGCAATTGAACACTACCGCTCTGGCACCATCACCGTGGACGGTCAGCGTCACACACGTGATCTTATTATCCTGCCCGAGCGTATCGTCGCTGGCTGGTGGCGCAAAGAGGGCCACGTGCTGCACCCCGACGACCTGACCGCCGTCTTCGAGGCCGCGCCCGAGGTGCTGGTCGTCGGCGCCGGCGCTTACGGGATGATGCGCGTGACGGAGGAGACCCGCCGCGCGCTGGAAACAGCCAGCATCCGCCTCATCGCCGCCCCTACCGCCGAGGCCGTGGAAACCTACAACGAACTACGAGAGGAAACGCGCGTCGCGGCCGCGCTGCACCTGGCCTGCTGAATCCGACAGATACAGGGAGTTGGTAGTGGCGACTTTAGTCGCTCCCCGTGCGGACGACTAAGAGCGTGTCTGAAAAATGCGAACCGTGCTACGACGACCACGACCGCCCGGCGATAAAGTCGCCGGGCTACGGAGCAGCGGGCGATCAATCGCCCTGAAAGCCCGGTTCACTGGGCGCTGCTTCGTAGCCGGGGCATTTCATGCACCTGCGGACGCTGCCAGGAGAGGTTCCCCTGGGTCTTGAGACACGCTCTAAAGTCGTCACTACAAACAGTTTGCAGCGCGAGGCAAAGTGCGGTACAATGAGACAGGATGCAGGAAGCAGGAGGTAAGACATGCCCAGCCCATTTCCTGGAATGGACCCCTACCTGGAGAACCCAGTCCGCTGGCCGGACGTACACCAGAGTCTAATCACGTATATCCGCGACGTACTCCAGCCACAGGTGCGCCCGCGCTATCATGCCCGCATCGGTGAGCGAGTGTACATCCTGGAGCCACCTCACGCTCTGCACCCGGACGTCCTCCTGATCGAGCATCCCGTCAAGGAATCCGCGCTGATGGACGTCTACACGCAGGCTCCGGAGGTGGCAGTGGCCGAGGAAGAGTTGGAGGCCCCTGTCATCCTCACCCTACCGCTGGTCGAACACCGAGAGCCGTTCGTTGAGATCGTGCACGCGGCCGGAGACGAGGTAGTGACGGTCGTCGAGGTGCTCAGCCCGGCCAACAAGACGTCGGGTGAAGGGCATCGTCTCTACCATCGCAAACAGCAGGAGATCATCAATAGTCCCGTGCACCTGATAGAGATCGACCTGCTTGCTGAGGGACTACGCACGGTGGCCATTTCAGAGGAGGGACTGGCCTCTCTACCGCCACACCGCTATCTGGTCAGCGTAAATCGGGCACCGGACGAGTATCGCTTCGAGGCATACCCCATCCCGCTGCAGCGCCGTCTGCCCCACTTCCGCGTGCCCCTGCGGGAGCCCGACTCCGACGTAGGCCTCGATTTGCGGGCCGTGTTCACGCGCTGTTACGACAACGGCGGTTACGTAGACTTCGTGGACTACCGGCGACCGCCAGCGGCGACGCTATCGCCGGAGGAAGCGGCGTGGGTGGATGGTCTGCTGAAGGGAAAAGGGCTGCGCAACGGCAGCGCATGAGAATTCCATACCCACTGGGAAAGTTGCCCGCCGACCACCTGGCCCGGCTGCTGGCCCGCTACGCGCCCTCCGACGAACGTGTCGTCCTGGGGCCAGGC
Organism: Chloroflexota bacterium; assembly: GCA_034189605.1. Lineage (GTDB taxonomy): Bacteria > Chloroflexota > Anaerolineae > B4-G1 > B4-G1 > JAUWNP01. Next base: position 20,555 of record JAXHUO010000021.1, on the reverse strand, counting down.
GTGGGGCGCGACGCGGCGGTCATCTCCTTTGGTGACCGCTATCTAGTCACCAAGACCGACCCCATCACTTTTGCCAGCGACGAGATTGGCTGGTACGCCGCCCACGTCAACGGTAACGACGTCGCCTGCACCGGCGCGACGGGTGAACACCCACTGCCCCGTTTCGAGCGGGACGAGATCGCGCAGTTGTTCGAATAGGTGAAAATATGCCCGCCAACCTGACCTCGCACTTGATCCTGGCAGCGACGCTGGCCTGGTCCCAGGTACTGCAACTGGGCCCCTACGTGGCCGGCGGCATCCTGCTGGCGGCGGCACTAGGCCAACTGGACCTGCCCCGCCGCTGGGGAAACCGACTGAGCCACAGCGGGCCGGGAGCGGTGGTGGGGGCAGCCTGTCTGGGCGGATTCTCGCCGCTGTGCACCTACGGAACGGTCCCAGTGCTCGTAGAACTCTTGCGCGGCGGCATCTCGCCCGGCCCGGCACTAACCTTCCTGATCGCCTCCTCGCTCCTCAACCCCCAGTTGTTTATCATGATGGCCGGTGGATTGGGACTGCGCCTGACACTGGCGCACGTGGCCGGGGTACTATTGCTCAGCCTGCCGGTGGGCCTGGTAGCCCGGTGGCTGAAACCGGAAACCTTGCTGAGCACAGAGATACTCCCTCCTCCCTCACCCTCACCCCCACACCCACACCCTCACACGTCTGCTCTCCCCCACACCCTGCTCCGCCTCACCGAGACAGTGGGCCTGTACTTTGTCGGGGGGGTGATCCTGGCAGCGTTGCTTCAGACTCTCGTCCCGCCAGCGTGGATTTCGTCACTCCTGGGCGCGGACCGCTGGTACGGCGTGCTGCTCGCCGGTATTCTGGGCGTGCCCTTCTACGCCTGCGGGGGCGGGGCGGTGCCGCTCGTCGCCGGATTGTTGGATCAGGGGATGGGCCCTGGCGCGGCGCTGGCTTTCTTCCTGGCCGGACCGGCCACGCGGCTGACATCGCTGGCGGCGCTGGGCACACTGCTCAACCGCCGGGCGCTGATCGCTTATGTGGCCTACGTCGTCGTTGGATCGGCGCTGGCGGGAACTGCGCTCAATTTGGTGCTGGGCGCTTGAGGCTGGGGATTGGGGGTTGGGGGTTGGATATTGGGTATTGGGTATTGGGTATTGGAGGTTGAGGTGAAGAGATGGTGGAAAGTGATCATACTGGTAGGGCTGCTGGCGCTGCTGAGTTGCGTGAGCACGCTGCAACACCAGGCAGCCTATTCCGGCCCGGCCGGCGGACCCGCCGAGGTAGCCATCCTGCAGGCGGCGTCATGGCCGGTTTCGGACGCGGAAGTAGAGACGCTGGTGCGCCAGGCGGTGGCACTGGCCGGCGGGCTCGATGGTATCGTCAGTGACGGCGATAAGGTTGTCGTCAAGCCTAACCTGGTCTGGGGGGCTGACCCCGACGAGGGATACACCACAGATCCTCGCGTGACCCGCGCCGTGGTTCAACTGGCACAGGAGGCCGGGGCAGAGGAGATTCTCATCGCCGACGGCGCGGCGCTGTACCGTGACGGACACAACGCCCGGGGCGCAACCGGCGAGGCCTTCCGTCTCTGCGGTTACGACGCCGACGGCGACATGGTGGACGATACCACCGGCGCACCGCTGGTGGACCTCAACGACAGCGGCGGGCTCGATCAGTACGATCCCAACCTGGTGCGGCAGGTGCACCTGCAGAATGGCCTCATCTGGAGCGACTATTGGCTGCCTAACGTCATCCTCGATGCAGACGTGCTCATCGGCGTGCCGGTGCTCAAGAATCATTCCTGCGCCGGGATAAGCCTGGCGCTCAAGAACCAATTCGGCATCCCTCCCTCTGACATCTACCACCGCGCGGGGTCAAAGATGTTCAAGTGGGCGCTCTCGCACGGAGCACAGGAACTGGGGCGGCACATTGTGGATCTAAACCTGGCCCGCCCGCTCGACTTTGTCGTCCTGGATGGGCTGCGGGGGATGACCGACGGTCCTATCGGCGGGACGCTGATGGACCCTCCGCTGGGGCTAATCCTGGCCGGGGCTGACCCGGTGGCGTTGGACACGGTGGGCGCGCTGGTGATGGGATACGACCCCGCCACCATCCCCTACCTGGGCTGGGCTGCTGGGGCTGGGCTGGGCAGCGACGACGTGGCCCAGATCACCGTGCACGGGCAACACGTCAGCCAGGTGCGGCGCGACTTTCCGGCCCCTTACGGCGATCCGCCGGCACAGCGGGCCGAGACAACCCCGCCCTCCGTAGACATCATCTCCCCAGGCGAGGGGTACGTCGTCGTGGAGGAGACTATAGTATGGGCCACCGCATCAGACGACAGTGGTGTCTCCAAAGTCGAGTTCTACGCCGGTGATTCGCCACAGGAGATGCAGGCAGTCATCACCACCCCACCCTACCAGGCCAGGCTAGACCTGAGCGCGTTTCGCGGGCAGACCGTCACACTGCGCGCCGTGGCCTACGACTATGCGCTCAACGAGACCGAGGACAGTCGCACAGTCATGGTGGTGCCAGCCCCCGCGCCGGGCACTGCCTCGCTCCAGACCGCCACGCTGACCATCCCCACCTATCCCTACACGGCCTACCTGACATCCGTTTACACCCCGACCTACAACATGACCTACACCGTGCTGGATTGGGACGCTTACAACAGTTCCGGCCCGACGCCCGTGCCCCAAGACTATCAGTTGCTGGTACTAGAGAACGACTATCTACGGGTGACGCTAATGCCGGAACTGGGTGGGCGCATCTACCAGATGATCTTCAAGCCCACCGGCCACAACGAACTGTACCAGAACCCGGTGATCAAACCAAACATCTGGGGGCCGCCGGAGCAGGGCTGGTGGCTGGCGGCCGGTGGGATCGAGTGGTGTCTGCCGGTGGAGGAACACGGCTACGAGTGGGGCGAGCCGTGGGCCTACCAGGTCGTCACCTCCACAGCAGGTATCACCGTCACCCTGCAGGATACAACCGCCAGCGACCGCATCCGGGCCGAGGTCACGCTCCACCTGCCGGCCAGCCGGGGTTACCTGGCGGTCACACCACGCATCGAGAATCCCACCGGGAGTGACGTAGATTACAAGTTCTGGCTCAACGCGCTGCTCGCGCCGGGCGCGGCCAACACCGTCAGCGCGGACCTGCACTTTGTCTTTGATACCGCCCAGATGACAGTACACTCCACAGGCGACGAACACCTGCCCGACGCAGGCCAGCCGATGGACTGGCCGGTGCACGACGGGCGCGACTACTCCCGCCTGGGCAACTGGGAGCGCTGGCTCGGCTTCTTCGAGCGGCCCCAGGCCACGGCTGGCTTTGCCGGTGTCTACGATGCCGGCGCGAACGAAGGGCTGGCGCGGATCTTTCCCCCCAGCGTGGCCCGAGGCAGCAAAGGGTTTGGCTTTGGCTGGTCGAACCCGATTCCATCGGACATCTGGACCGACGGCGGCTCCACCTACGTCGAACTGCACGGCGGCATCGCGCCGACCTTTTGGGACACGGCGACCATCACGGCCGGGCAGTCACTAGAGTGGACAGAGTACTGGTATCCAGTGAGCGACATCGGCCAACTGAGCGCGGCGACGGCCGAGGCCGCGCTGGGCGTGCGCGCAAGCGGCGGCCGCTTCACAGTCGGCGTGCACTCTACCACGCCCCGCGCCGCTGGCACGAGCACGCTCTACGCCTGGCACCGGGACGACTGCACCGAACTGGGCCATTGGGCGTTGCCAGCCATTGGGCCGGGTGAGCCTTTCACGGTATCGCTGGCGACGGAGGAACATACGCTGGACAGCGTGGCCTTCGTCTACCTGGACGTCGAGGGGAACCTGCTGGCAGCGTTCAACCCCCGGGACTGCCTGCCGCCCACCTCGTCGGTCGAGCCGCTACCGCCGTGGGTGGGGACACCCAGTTTCACCGTGGCCTGGGCGGGACAAGACGCCTGGTCAGGTGTCGAAACCTATGACGTGCAGGTGCGCGACGGCTACGCGGGAACATGGGTCGCCTGGCTGACCAATACGACCACCCTTTCAGACACGTTCACCGGCGCCCACGGCCAGACCTACTTTTTCCGCGCCCGCGCCCGTGACCAGGTGGGCAACGAAGAACCGTTCAGCGACGGAGAATGGGGACAGGCGTTCACGACGGTGCTGACCGAGCCTGCGCCGGTGCTGGTCACCTCGCGCAAGTCCGCCACGCCCGACCTCTTCCACCCCGCCCAGACCGTCGCATACACCATCGTCATCAGCAACACCGGCAATCTGGCAGCTACCGCCGTGCTGACCGACGTGCCCCCGGCAGAGATGGTTGTGCTGACGGGGACGCTGACAGCCACCTCCGCCCCCCCACCGACCTACGCGGGCGGGCAGATTCACTGGAGCGGGACGGTCACACCGGGCAGCGAGGTGCGCGTGACCTATGCGCTTTCCCCCACAGCGGCCACGCCCTTTGGCGTGCCGCTGACCAACACGGCCGAGATCGCCGGGAGCGTTCTAGGCCCCATTACGCGCCGGGAGGCGGTCGTGCAGGCCCACCTCGTGTGGCTGCCGCTGATCGCGCGGGGCTGGGAGCCGTAGGTAAAGTAAAGACCTCAGTGTGAGATGTTGTCATCGCTTCACTTCTCAATAGAACACGGATGTACACGGATGCGGCGGATAAACACGGGTTTTTATGCAATAATCTGTGCAGGTTCATTCTGTCCGTGTCATCTACGTTCCATTATCCTTTCTTCCTGTCGCCGGTAAATATCCTGCGGGCGAACTCTGGTTTGGGACCAAAGTTGAGCAAGAGCCCGACTTTTATCTCAGTAGCCTTGAGGTAGTTGAAAAGTTGTGCGGCGTGCTCCGGGCGCAGGCTCTCGGCAGCCTTTATTTCCACAATGACGCAGCCCTCCACCACCAGATCGGCAAAGTACTTGCCTACGAGACAACCGTCATAGTACACCTTGATAGGCATTTGCTGACTAACCACGAGCCCGAGATTGGTTAACTCGTGCACCAGGGCATTCTCGTACACTTTTTCCAGAAAACCGCAACCCAGGGTGTTGTATACTTTGTAGAACGCCTGGATAATGGCCCCCGTGATCTCCTCGTGTAGCATCTTTGCCACCTTTAATAGCACACGGATTCGATGGATGTTACGGATTCACACAGATTTCTCAACCTTTCTTTTCAACCCGCAAGCATCCGTCCCACCCGCATTCATCCGTGTTCCATCCCCAATCTATTTCAACCCGCGAGCATCCGTCCCACCTGCATTCATCCGTGTTCCATCCCAATCTATTTCAATCCGCGAAAATCCGTCTCATCCGCGTTCATCCGTGTTCCATCCCCCATCCGTGTTCCATCCCCAATCTATTTCAGTCGGTCTCTAACCCAACAACATCACATCCACCAGCGCCCCTACCGGCAGGTGGTCGGCCTCCTCCGGGATGATCGCCAGCCCGTCGGCCTGTACCAGCGAGTAAAGGATGCCGGACCCCTGGTCGCCGGTCAGCGTCGCCTCGTAGCCCGCCTCCGTCTCGCGCACCCGCACCCGCAGATAGTGACGGCGGCCATCCTTGCGCACGACGGGTTGGCTCAGGCGCGCCCGCACCGTCGGGCGCAACCAGTTGGTAAAGCCCTGCATCTTTAGCAGGGCCGGGCGGGCGAAAAGTTCAGTGCTGATCATCGCCGCCACCGGGTTGCCGGGCAGCCCCAGCAAGGGCACGCCATCCACAACCCCGAAAGCCAGCGGCCGCCCCGGCTTTATATTCAGCGCCCAAAAGTGCATCTCACCCTCGGCCGCCAGAACCTGCTTGACCAGGTCGAAATCGCCCACAGAGACACCGCCGGAGGTGATGATGAAATCCGCTCGCTGGGCCAGTGCCTCCCGCATCCCCCGCCGCACCAACTCTTCCTGGTCGTTGGCTACTCCCAGCAGGAGCGGCAACCCGCCAAACGCTCGCACCTGCGCGGCGACGGTGTGAGAATTAGCGTCGCGGATCTGGCCAGGGCCGGGAGTCTGGCCGGGCGGTACGACCTCGTCGCCGGTGGCCAGGATCGCCACCCGGGGCCGCCGCACCACCACCGCTTCCACCTGTCCGACCGCCGCCAGCATACCGATCTCCTGCGGGCGCAACACCTGGCCCGGTTGCAACACCACCTGGCCCGCGCGCACGTCCTCGCCCGCCGGACGGACGTTCGCGCCGCTTGGGGGAGCGACCAGTATCTCGACCCACTCACCATCCAACCGGGTGTCCTCGAAGCGCACGACGGTGTCCGCTCCGGCCGGGACCGGCGCGCCGGTCATGATGCGCACCGCCGTTCCAGGCTCTACCCGCACCGGGCTCACGTGTCCGGCGGCGACCTCCCCCACCAACCGCAGCCGGGCCGGGGTCCGGGCCAGGCCCACTCCACGGACAGCGTAACCATCCATCGCCGAGTTGGTCAGCGGGGGGATGTCCCGGTCAGCGGTGACCACTTGAGCCAGCACGCAGCCGGCCGCCTCCAATAGACCCACGCGCTCCGGTTCCAAAACAGACGCGGTCGCCAGTATGCGTTCCAATGCCTCCTCGACACTCAGTACAGGACGAGGATCGTCAGGCATGGGCTATCTCCCCCGCATGCCTGTGTTCGGTATCCACCCCCCGGAGCATCCTGATCGCGTGGGGCAGGATGAGGGACAGCGTCTCCATCCCCTCGCGCACCGCCCTGGGGCTGCCGGGCAGGTTGACGAAAAGCGTCCGCCCGCGGATGCCCGCCCTGCCCCGCGAGATGACCGCCAGCGGAGTCTTACGATACCCCTCGAAGCGCAACACCTCCGCCAGCCCCGGCACCTCCCGCTCAATAACGGCCTGCATCGCCTCTGGCGTGACGTCCCGTGGGGCCGGCCCGGTGCCGCCGGTAGTCACGACCAGGTCTACCTGCGTCTCGTCGGCCAGCGCGGTCAGCACGCGCTCAATCTCGGCCCGCTCGTCGGGCACAATCGTCTGGCTCACGACCTTTGCCCCCATCTTACGCAGCAGATCGGCCAGCAGCGGCCCGCTGGCGTCCTCCCGCTCCCCCGCGTACCCCTTGTCACTGACAGTCACCACGCCTGCTCGAATCGGCTCCATATCCTCCCCCCTGCTCTTTTCTCGCTTTGGTCATTATACCCGTTCTCCCACCAACCCGCAATCTCCACTCTCCATTCTCCATTTTCCATTTTCCACTCCGACCAGCGGGCCACGCTTGCCCCCGCGCCGCCCTGTGGTATACTGAACACTAACCTCATTTATCCATCCATTCCCATAGGAGGCACGTTATGGCACAACTCTTTCTGGATACCGCGAGCATTGACGAGATCCGCGAGGCGGCCAGTTGGGGCGTCCTCGACGGCGTGACCACCAATCCCACCCTGATGAAACGCGCCGGCACCGCTGACCTCAAGGCCAACACGCTCAAGATCGTAGAAATCGTGCAGGGGCCGGTCAGTGCCGAGGTGCTCAGCACCGACGCCGGAGGGATGATTGAGGAGGCACGGGAGATCCTCGCCTGGTCGGAGCACGTTTTCGTCAAGATACCCACCACCGTCGCAGGGTTGAAGGCGATGCGAGAGATCTCCGCCTGGCCCAACGGGCGCATCAACGCAACGTTGATCTTTTCCCCGGCCCAGGCCTACCTGGTGGCCAGGGCGGGGGCCAGTTATGCTTCCATCTTTGTGGGGCGCATGGACGACGCAGGGTTGGACGGGATGGAGGTGGTGCGCCAGACGCGGGAGATCTTTGCCAACTATGGTTGCGAGTGCCAATTGCTGGCCGCTAGCATCCGCCACACGGCGCACGTAGTGGACGCGCTCCTCGCCGGGGCAGACATCATCACCCTACCCTTTGGCGTCTTGCAAAAAATGATCCGCAGCCCCTTTACCGACGTGGGGCTGGAGCGGTTCCTGGAAGATTGGGCAAAGATAACACAGCCGTGAGACCAAAGCCCCGGCTTATCCAAAGTTAGGGCTCTAGGTGTTTATGTGTGATCCTACCGAACACTCCCCCACCAGGTGCACCCGCATGCGGCGCGGTCTGACCCGTTCCAATAGACAGGCCAGATGGAACAGACCTTCGTTAAAGGCCAGGTAGGTGGGATCGCCGATAAAGTGCAGCGAAACCCGCTTCAACCCGGCATCCTGCGCCAGACGCTCGATCTGCGCCGGTGTGTTGGCGCGGTAGCGAGCCGGGAATGTGTCCGCCTCCGGACGGTCGTAGAACCGGCCTACCAGCCGCCCACGGGTCCAGCGCAGGGCCTGGTTGAACGTCACCAGCGGGTGTCGCCGGTTGGGCGTCAGGAAGACGAAAAAACCGCCGGGCGCAAGCACCCGGGCCACCTCGGCAAATACCGGTGCCGGGTGCGCCAGGTGTTCCAGCACCCATGAACAGCAGACCAGGTCGAAGGTGGAGTCGGCATAGGGCAGGGCTCCCGCCAGCCCACAGGCCAGCGCCAAGGCTGGGGCGCGGTGCTCCCGCAGCGACATCAGGTCCGGATCAAGCCCGGCGGCAAATCTGGCGCGGGGGTGCAGCCGCTCCATCACCCCACCCCGCCCACAGCCCAGGTCAAGCACCCTGCTGGCAGAAGTCAGGCGAGCCACCACCAGGTCCTGGTAAAAGTGGCTGGCGGGCTGCCAGCCGGCCCGTATCCCAGCGTAGCGCCTGCGATAAGCCTCCTGTTGGTTTAGCGATAACATCCCAGTGGCATCCCAGGCCAGGCCCACACACAGGGAGGGGCCGGTAACGACCAACCCAGTTTGTCATTTGTCATTCGTTGTTCGTCAGTGGTCAGTCGGAGGGGGGCCAATCCCAGATATCCCAAAAGATGTGGGCAGTACCGCCGCCCAGGTCCAGCGCTTCGACGCGGATGAACCCACGGTGACTGGTATCGGTGCGCACAGCAATGATGGTGCCCACCGCCAGATCGCCGGCGGGGATATCGCCTCCGTCGAACTGGGCAGGATCAATCTGGGCATAATGCGCGCTACCGGTCACACTCGCCATGATGTACGCCGTGGCACCTGCCTGCGGGCGTAGATAATAACTGCCCCCATCGTTACTCCAGCCAAAGTCGGAAGCGCCTATGCCGTCCAGGTTGACAAAGTCGCCCTCGTTCAACGTCAATTCGCTCACCATCAGGTCAGGCGGATCAACGATGACTGGCAGTGTGACCTCATTGTTATCCTCGTCTGTCTCGTGCACAACGTCTTCTGCGTCCACCTTGATGGTACCGTCTCCGTAGACGGGTGTGGTGATGTGATACTGGAGTGTGGCTATGTGCACCTCACCAGGATCAAGGACGGGGATCACCACTGTCTCGGTGCCACCCCCGGGAGGGAAGGTGCCCTCTAGTTTGGTGGGAGGCGACAGCGCAGTGCTGTTGTTACGCACCGCCACCTGGATCTCGAACCAGTCGCCGACCTCCCCCGAGATGAATGCTGGTATCACATCCGCGACGTCCAGATCCGGGTAATCCGGCTGCGCTGTGGCCGTGACCACGGTAGATGTAGGTGTGGCCGTGGGAGTCGGCTCAGAGGTCGAGGTAGGCGTGACCGGCTCTGGCACGACGATGAGCACATATATGGTGCTGCCAAAGGCCTGCCCCTGATCGGACTGCATACGCCAGCGGCCCTGATAGGTGCCCGGTTCGGCGGGTGCCACCATCTGCGCCGCGACATCCACGGTAGCCCCGGAGAGAGTGGCAGGAACGGCGACTGAGACTGAGAGTCCCAGTTGGCTGCCTTCCACAAAGACGAGTTGAAAACCAGGTTCCCAGTCGCAGGTGCCAGAATTACGGATACGCCAGGATTTGGTGAAAGCGACACCGGGCTGGATCACCGTGTTGTCGGGGACCGTCAGATCGGCTACGTAAGAGGCGTTGAGAGTGCAGCCACCCTCCTCGGTCACGTCGGGCACAGGGGTTTGGGTGGAGCCAGGGGTAGGGGTGATCTGGGCGCTGTCTTCCACAACGTGGAGGGTGATAGAGGTGGGGTGCGATGCCTGGTCTTTGGTGTTGTAGGCGACAACGTGGATGACAAAATCACCGGTGGCCTCAGGGGTCCAGGGTTGGGCAATGGCGAACGTAGTGGGCGTGCCATCAACCGGTGGGTCAGCGCGGACGGCGACAGAGTTGACCAAGAGTTCGACGCGGGCGATGCCCTTCTCATCGGAGGCGGAGGATTGGACAAGCACCTGCTGACCAATGATGACGGTGGAGCCGTCGGTTGGGGAAATAATAACCACGTTGGGACCCTGGCTCTCGCTGGGCAGGCCGCAGGCCAAAGCGGGGACAATCGCTGCGGCGATCAGGGCCAGCAGCGCCCTCCGGGCCGAGGCATGTCTCTTGTTCACACCACCCTCCTCTCTTGGCAGAAGAACGTACCGATCCACTAACCGCCAACCTGGCGCATTACCCGATTATAGTCGCTTTCCGCTCACAAGCAAGAGCCAAGATTTGACGAGATGGCATCTTGGAGGTATAATACTGCCGCGAGCGTTCCTCGGTAGCTCAATTGGCAGAGCGGCCGGCTGTTAACCGGTTGGTTGCAGGTTCGAGTCCCGCCCGAGGAGCCAGTCACCAGTCAAGGGGAAGCACTGCTTCCCCTTTCTGTTTATCCTCATTTACGACGGTTACGGCGATGAAACTGATCGCGCTCTTATGGACGAGGTTGGTCACCCCCACCTGGCATGGTGTCCTCGCCTGGTTGCGCCGCATCCGGCCGATCCACCTGATCCGGGTGGCGCTGGTGCTCTTTATCCTGTGGGCCATCCGTCCCCCCCGCGTCCCGGTCGTCCTCGGCCCACCCCAGCAGGTTGTCACCACGAATCCCATCATCGGGGTCCACACTCGCCTCACCGACGAGGTGGAAGAGTGGAAGATGCAGCGCACACTGCAGATGGTGCGCGAACTGGGCGCCCCCTGGATCGTCGAATACTTTCCCTGGCCCTACATTGAGCCGGAAGAGGGCGAGTTCTCCTGGGGCCACAGCGACATGGTGATCGAACACGCCGAGAACCAGGGGCTGACCGTGATCGCCCGACTGGGCTGGGTACCAACGTGGGCCCGCCCAGACTCCGACGAACTGGAGACCACTTTCACTTATCTGGATGCCAACCACTATGACGATTTCGCCACGTTTGTGGCTACTTTCGTCGCGCGCTACCGGGGGCGCGTGCGCCACGTCATCCTATGGAACGAACCAAACCTCAGTTTTGAGTGGGGCTACCGGCCGGTGGATTCTGAAGGCTATGTCGCACTCTTACAGGCGGTTTACCCCCGCGCTCACGCCGCCAACCCGGACATAGTCGTATTGGCGGGCGCACTAGCCCCCACAATGGAGCCCGAGGGAAGCACGCTTGGCCTGAGCGACCTGGTCTACCTGGAACAAATGTATCAGGCCGGCGCTGCACCCTACTTTGACGCGCTCGCCGTCCATGCCTACGGGCTGACGTTGCCGCCGGATGAGCCCCCGGCCCCCGACGTGATCAACTTTCGCCGCGTTGAACTGCTGCACGAGATCATGGCCGCCTACGGCGACGACGGCAAGCCGCTCTATGTGACCGAGGCAGGCTGGAACGACCACCCGCGCTGGACCGGCGGGGTTCGCCCCGCACAGCGCATCGAGTACACCATCGGCGCTTACGAGTGGGCCCGCCAACATTGGCCCTGGTGCACGTGCGTCGCGATGTGGGCCTTTCGTTATCCCGCTCCGACCCACAGTTACCACGACTATTATACCTTCGTGACGGCGGACTTTGAGCCAAAGGTGATCTATCTCGAGGTACAGAACTATGCCCATGGGAAATGATGGGCAGCGATCTGGCCAAGATGAGTTTTTGACTTCCGCGCCAGGTTGGGTTATACTGGATGCACGCTAGAGATGCCGTCAATCGTGATCTGCGGGAGAGTAGCAGATGACCAGGTGCGCGGGACGAATCTCAACTGGGACGCCCTCGAGACAGAGGCCAGGAACAGAAAAGGGCGACTTTCGTCTCGATGCCAAAATACGCTACACGCTATAGGAAGGAGTCGAAAAATGCGCAAACGGGGATTCTGGATCGGTACGAGTGTGTTGGCGCTCATGGCGCTGACCACGACGGTTGCGTGGGCGGCCGGGGGAGGAGCCCCTCTCGGGCAGGAGGAGGTCACAGCAGATGCACTGTGGACCACTATGGCCCCCCTCATCGCCATCGCCACTGCCGTTGAACGGGTGCTGGAAGTGATGTGGGAACGCTGGGAGAAGGCGGGTGTCCAACCCAACCCGGCAGGCGTGCCTGACACATCGGCCTCAAACTATGTGATGCAGAAGAAGGTGCGTTCTCACTGGTTCGGGACACTGATCGCCGTGATTGCCATCGGCTTGACCAACGTCCGCCTCTTCCGCCTGCTGGGCTTTGACGTCCTCTTCTCCGACCCCAGCCTGATGCTCTTTGATGCTGGCATCGGCGGCATCTTTGACGACTTTACCGTAGGCACGCTGATTGACTGGGTGCTGACGGCGGGCATGATCGGCTGGGGCGGCACGGAACTCACTCACAGTGTCATTGAGGGACTGGTCAAAGGCCGTAATCTCTGGAAGGAGATGGGAGAAGTCGAAGCCGGGCGCAAGTCCATCCTGGACGCCAAGTTCTTCAACGACTATGTCGCCCCTGAACTGGAGAAGCGGGGAATCTCAGCGGCGACGCTGCGTGATGCCTTCCAGGCCCTGAGCGGGGCTGGTGTGCCGGTGGATCAGTTCATCGGCTCGATGACAACGGGCAAAGTGGAAGAGTTCCTGGGCCAACTGGAGACGCAACCAAAGACAGCCAGAGCTGGTCAGGCCGTACGTACCCTACTGGCAGGGATGCCACCCGAAAAGGCGATGGAGGTACCCAACGTCCTCAACCTGCTCACCCCCGAGCAGCGACAGCGCTTCCTGGGGGTTTGAGGGCAAAAACAGGAGGCTCGCCCGGGATTCTGGCCCGCTCGGGCGGGCGCTTCCCCCTGACGACGGGGCCGTATCTGTTCAGACGGCTCCCACCGAAGAGCAGGCTTTATGAGAGGGGTATACCAAGCCAACCACTTTGCCGTAAGCAGTAGGGCATTCTCAGGCACATAGAAGCCAAACGAGCCACGCAGGTGGGGTATGGTGACGTTGCCTCCCTGCGGGGCAGGATCAGCTGACCGCTGCGATGCGAGCCACGAATATGAGGACGCAGGTGGGGTATGGTGACGCTGCCTCCCTGCGGGCCTTCCTGGATGAATACCCCGAGGCATCTGGCGGGCTGTTGCTATATGGAGGGAAGGCCATTCGCCGCCTGGGAGAAAAAATCGTCGCGCTGCCCTGGACACAGATCGCCCAAACCGGTGGCTTTCCCCGACCCGGTGGTCCCGGGGATGACGGTGGAGATAGAGAGCATCCATGACATCGGATCACACCAAGTATGCCAGGTACACATTTCGGGGACGAACAGGTTACGTCATAGCCCCCGACAATCCAAGTGTCACTCAAAAGCCAATCACAGTCGGCCACACCGACTTGGTTACTCCCTGGTCTGATCCGGGGGTCCATTTGCATCAACATTCCGAGGAATACTACCTGTTGCTTCAAGGGGAACTGCGGATTCTGGTTGCCGGAGCCCTAGTGTCGTTGAAACCAAAAGAAATCCTGTTGGTGAGGCCCCAGGTTCCTCACGCAATCGTGGGAGGCGAGGGTCCCATCGAACACATCGGCATTCGCGCCCCGGCCTATCGGGACAAGCAACCTGTTGGTGACATTCCCCAAGAGATTCCCCCAATGATTAACGAACGTGAACGAGAACTGCGACGTGATTGGGGATACCGCATCCCACTTGGGGCCAGCAGTAATCAGAATTGTTGGCTAATTGGGGCTGGCACGGCGAGATTTCAATCCTCGCATCTAATCCTGGCTTTTCTGAACTTCCCAACTCCCAAGGCGGCAAGCGCAGGCATTGGAACGCGCCATCGCCTGCATCTCCACCAGAGGTCATGGGAGTACTATGCTGTGCTCAAGGGAACAAGAACGTTCCAGATAGATAATAAAGTGGTCAAGATAGACGCAGGAGAAGTACTGGAGGTGCCCCCCCAGGTCTGTCACACGCTTTATGGCCGCCAACCTCCTTATGAGGGATTTACACTCCGTGTTCCCATAGACTTGCACGACAAGGTTGAATGCTCAGCACCTTCCATCGAGGTGCAGAAGTAGCAATGCCTCAAACCCTTCTTTTCTTGCTCGGTGGCAGTGCCGCCTTTGACGTGGTCGTCGAGGAGTTCGTCCCGGTTGCCGGGGGGAGTGAGGCTGCCATTGCCCTGCTGATGCAAGGGGGTAGCGGATAGGAAAAGTACGTGCCCGAATACACCCAGCCCTGGATACGACAGGGTGTATCCCGATACCATCCCATCGTGCCTGACGAGAACGGAGCACTGGACTTTGACGCGGTATCAGCCAGACTCCGCAAAGCAACGGGCATCTTCATTGGCGGGGGACACACGCCGTATATCAACGGTGAGTGTATAATCGTTGATGGTGGCAGATTCGTATCTGATATGCACGAGTTTTAGCAATAAACGGAGACCCTGATCAAACAGGCCGTAGTGGGACTGGTTGCTCTGCCCATGGCGTGGACCTGGATGCGAGGAGCACTGACGCGGATTAACGCAGACGTTACCTCCTGTTCACACGATGTCAACACCGGTGGGTCAGAATAACGATGGCCAAATGACCAATAACAAATCTCAAATCTCAAATCTCAAATCCCAAATCCCCAGGCGGATATATCACTTCCTGTCCCGAACAAATGTGGCCGCCGTCCTCATCGCCATCGTCCTGCTGCTGGCCGTCCTGGGCTCCTGCCTCCCCCAGCTCACGCCGACGATTGAGGCCGACCCAGAGCGGCTGGCGCGTTGGGAGGCGGCCGTGCGTGCCAGGTACGGCGCGCTGACGGACTTGCTGATCGCGAGCGAGGCCTTTCGCTGCTTCCGCTCCCCCGTCTTCCTGGTGTCCGTGACGCTCCTCGCGCTTTCCACGCTGGTGTGCACGCTCAACCGCTGGCGGGCAGTGTGGCGGCGAGCATTCCACCAACCAGTGCGCTGCTCCGACGTCGCGCTCGACGGTGCGCCCTACACCGCCAGGCTGACCGCGCCAATGACGGTTGACCTGCCTCACATCGTGCGTGAGAGCCTGAAACCGCGCGACTTCCGGGTACGAACGACTGAAGTCGCTACCACAAACCATCCAACCATCCACCTACGAGGCGACCGTTACCGGCTGGCCCCCCTGGCGACGCTGGTCACCCACCTGGCGGTGCTGCTCCTGCTGCTGGGAGCAGCACTGAGCAGTGGGTACGGCTGGCGCGAGGAGTTGACCATTGGGCCGGGCGAGGTGATCGAGGCCGGACACGGGAGCGGGGTGGCATTATGTAACGAAGGATTCACCATCACACGTTATCCCGATGGGAGCGTCGCGTCCTACGAGGCTAAAGTTGCCATCATCGCCGGAGGCCAAGAAGTAGTGCACGACAGCGTGCTGGTCAACGAGCCGCTGCACTACGGCCCTGTCAGGCTGTATCTGCAAGCCTACGCGGGGACTCCAGACGGATACAGCGTGACCCTGCTGGCGGTTCATGACCCGGGTTACGGCGTGGTCATTACGGCGGGGTTTCTACTGCTTCTGGGGCTGACCGTGAGTTTTAACTTCCCCCACTGCTGGATTCACGCGCGGATTGAGCCGGAAGGAGCCTGCCCTGAGGTTGCCGAAGGAGCCCGCCCTGAGGTTACCGAAGGAGCCCGCCCTGAGGTTACCGAAGGGACACTGCGCCTGGCCGGGCGGGACGACCGGCGGGCTCACAACTTTGGGCGCGAGTTCGAAGCGTTGGTGGAGGAAATCAGGCGCACGGTTGGAATGGAGGAAGGCATGAAGCGAGGAGGGCGGTCATGCTGATTATGCTGGCCTACGCGCTGTTGTGGGCTGCTGCTCTTGTTTACGTCGTGCACACGGCGACTGGCAACCACTGGGCAGGCCGGGGAGCGACGGGGCTGACCACCATCGCCTGGGCGACGCTGACAGGCGGGCTGGTAAAGCGCGGGCTGGCGTCCGGCCACTGGCCGCTGGCCAACCGGTACGAGTTCACCCTCTGCTTCGTCTGGGCCATCGTCACCACCTACCTGCTGCTGGAGGCCAGTTGGCACGAGCGGCGGGCGGGACCTTTTGTGCTGGCAGTCGCATTACTGATAGCGACCTACGCCGTCACCCGTCCCTCCGTCGAGAAAGCCCTCATGCCGCTGCCCCCGGCGCTGCGCTCGGCCTGGCTGCAGGTGCACGTGCTGACCGCGATGGCGGGGTACGGACCATTCGGCGTGGCCGCTGGGCTGGGACTGATGCGACTGGGGTTTAGAAACCGGGTTTTTGGGAAAAACCCGGTTTCTGAGATAGAGGTCGAGCGCATGATGGAGAAGGCTGTGGCGCTGGGATTCCCCTGGCTGACGCTGGGTATCCTCACTGGCGCGATCTGGGCTCAGAACGCCTGGGGCCGTTACTGGGGTTGGGATCCCAAGGAGACCTGGGCACTCATCACCTGGTTATGGTACCTGCTGCTCTTACACGTGCGCGCACTACGCGGATGGCGTGGCCGGCGCTCGGCCGCGCTGGCCGTGATCGGTTTCGGCCTGGTGCTGTTTACCTTCGTCGGCGTGCCCTGGCTGGTACGGACGGTGCAATTGGAGAGCCTGCACGGGTACTGATACGTATTGCGTGTTGCGTGGGGTGAAAGATGAGAAGGATCACACGACGGCAGTTTCTGCTTGGCGCTGGGGCGCTGGCTGCTTGTGGGGCGGGAGCAGCCGCCGCCTTGAGTGACAACCGCTGGTGGGAGTGGTCGCCCCAGGGGACAGGGGGAATCACACCGGCTGAGCCACCCACCCCCTGGTCCATTGAGGCACGCTACTACGTCTCCACGGCCTCCGAGGGCACCCTCAACTGTGCCGCCTGTCACGGCACGACTGAAGAACCGTTGCCTGTCTCCTACTGCCACCTTTCTGAGCATCACGGGGCCTTTGTCCAGTGCAACCTCTGCCCCCACCGCTGCATCATTGCCGACGGCGAGCGGGGCCATTGCCGGGTGCGGGAGAACCGGGGCGGCCGGCTGTACTCGATGGTCTACGGCAACCCCTGTGCAGTACACGTTGACCCCATAGAGAAAAAGCCCTTCTACCACTATTTGCCCACCGCCGCCGCATTCTCGCTGGCGACAGCGGGATGTAACCTGCGCTGCGCCTACTGCCAAAACTGGACCATCTCTCAGGTTCCGCCGGAGGAGACCGAGAACATTGACCTCCCGCCGGAGGGCGTGGTCCGCTACGCACAGCAGTACGAGGCGCCGGTGATCGCTTACACCTACTCTGAACCGACCATCTTCTACGAATATATGCTGGCGACGGCACAGTTGGCGCAGCAGGCGGGATTGCGCAACGTCGTCATCTCCGCCGGATTCATCAACCCGGAACCACTGCGGGAATTGTGCCAGGCAGTAGACGCGATCAAGATTGACCTCAAGGGATACGACGAGCAATTCTACCGGGAGGTATGCGGCGGGGAACTCGGGCCGGTGCTGCGCGCTATCCAGACCGTCTACGAGAGCGGCACCCACCTGGAGATCGTCAACCTGGTCGTGCCGACGCTCAACGACAACATGGATCAACTGCGAGCGCTGACCCGCTGGGTGGCGCGTGACCTGAGCCCAGACGTGCCGCTCCACTTTAGCCGTTTCCACCCGCAGTACAAACTGACCAACCTGCCGCCCACGCCGGTAGAAACACTGGAGCGGGCCTGGGAGATATCGCAGGAGGAAGGGATCAAGTTCGCCTACATCGGCAACGTGCCGGCTCACGCGGCCAACCACACCTACTGCCCCGCATGCGGCGCAGTGCTCATCCGCCGCGAGGGGTTCAGCGTAGTGGAGTATCACATCGTGAATGGTGCGTGCGAGTTCTGCAGCGAGCCCATCTCCGGCGTCTGGTGGCCTGGCGAACCGCGAGGGGAGCCGGTGCAAGTGGTGCCAGGGCCGCCAGATCAGTGAACTGGATGGTGAGGGGAGCAAATGGCAACTGAGGTTATCCAACGGCATGACCGCACTGGTGCGCAAGAGGACGGATAGGCCATGAAACCTGAAACTCGAAAATCGAGACTGTTCCTCGTGTTAGCATTGTCTTCCTTGCTGATCTCCGCTTGCGCCGCGCCGACAGCCACGCCAACGACAGAGGCCACGGCGACTGCACTTCCTCTCCCCACCGTGCCTCCCGGCCGCGTCCGTCCCGCCGCCGTCGCTGGCTCCTGGTACCCAGACGACCCTGACGAACTGGCGGCGATGATGGACGAGATGCTGGCGGCGATCGGGCCAGTAGATGGGGAACCCATCGGCCTCATCGTACCCCACGCGGGCTATGTCTTCTCCGGCCCGGTGGCTGCCTACGGCTTCAAGCAACTAGAACAGGGAAAGTACGACGTCGCGGTCATCATCGCCTCCGACCACCAGCCACCTCTTTCCAAGCCCATCTCCATCTGGACCGAGGGGGGCTTTGAGACTCCGCTGGGGATCGTGCCGGTGGACGTGGAACTGGCCCAGGCGCTCATCGCCGCCGACCCCCGCATCACCTTTGACCCCGCCACTCACGAGGGCGAGCACCCCATCGAGATCGAACTGCCCTTCCTCCAGCGGGTGTGTCCCGCTTGCTCCATCGTGCCGGTGCTGATGGGCGCTGACGACGAGGAGAGTGTGCAAGTACTGGCCGACGCGCTGCTGACGGTGCTCCCCGACCGGAAGGCTGTCGTCATCGCCAGTTCCGACCTCTCCCACTACCCCACCTACGACGACGCGCTCACCGTGGATGGAGCCACCCTGGCCGCCATTGAGACTGGCGACCCAGCGCGGGTGCGGGAGACGATAGAGGCATTGATGGCTGTGAACTTGGCCAACCTGGCCACCTGCGCCTGCGGCGAGGGAGCCATACTGGTGACGATGCAGGTCGCGCAGGGGATGGGGGCCGACACGGTGAACGTGCTGCGCTATGCCAATTCTGGCGACTCCTCTTACGGCAATCGGGAACAGGTAGTAGGCTACGGAGCGGTGATGCTCTGGCGCTACGAACCGCCCGACCTGACGGATGCCCGGCGAGAAGAACTGTTGGCGCTGGCCCGCGCGGCCATTGAGGAACACATGGAAACAGGCCGCGTCCCCGACTATGAGACAGACGATCCGGCCCTGGCCCGGCGTTCAGGAGCCTTTGTCACGCTGAAGGAGAGTGGCCAATTGCGCGGCTGCATCGGCCACACCAGGGCCGACCAGCCGCTCTACCAGGTGGTACAGCAAATGGCGGTAGCGGCGGCCACGGAGGACCCCCGCTTCCCGCCTCTCACGCAGGAGAAGTTGGCCAACGTCACGATAGAGATCTCTGTCCTCTCCCCCTTCCGCCGGATGACTGACGTGGAGCAGGTACAGGTGGGTACCCACGGGCTGATGATCTTCCAGGACGGCAGCCAGGGGCTGCTGCTGCCGCAGGTGCCGGTCGAGCAGGGCTGGGGACAGATGCAGTTTCTAGACAACCTGTGCCTCAAGGCTGGGCTGCCGGAGGATTGCTGGCGCGAGGGGGCCAGCCTCTACGCTTTCACAGCAGTGGTGTTCGGGGAGGAAGAATGAATGACCAACCTGTAGCCAAGCACACAAAAAGTGGGCAGACGGATTTGCATCCGCCTGCCCACAAGATTCAGCGTGTCATCTCCGAACGTTTATTCCCTCCGCTATGAACTGTCCCTGAGCACCATCGGCAGGTAGAGATAGTACCTGGCAGTCGGCGGGAGGGCCCTCATCTCCTCCTCCGGCTTCTCGGTGGTCACGGGAGCCTCGGGCACCTGGAGAATACCCACACCTCCCTGTGCCGCCCCCCACCCCGCCGATGACAGAGCCTCCCCCTCCTCCAGCCTGAAGGTATAGTGTACCGAGTCAACCTCACTGGGGTTGTGGACCTCGACGTGGTACACCCCTTGCATAGTATCGTTGACCACAACGCTGTCCTCGACCGTGCCGAGGTTGTGGCTACCATAGTCAGGCGGGCCATCCCAGTTTGGCGGTTCCCACACGTACAGGTCAGCGTCGCCCTCGGTGGGACTGACTACCAGAGTGACGGTAATGCCAGGGGTGAACTCCATCCGGTAGACCTGCACATCCTCCGGCCCCAGGGTTTCACCTCCATCAGGGATATAGTTGATAATGTCCCAGGCAGGTTCGAGGGATACATTCCCGGCCCCATCTGCAAAGTAGGCGATCAGATACTTGGCCCCAGTGCCCGGGCTCAGCGCCAAGACGTAGGGGGTGGTGTAGGGAATCCAGCCAGATTGCTTCATCGGAACCCAGCGCCCCACCGCGCCAATGAACTGCACCTCGACGATGTACATAGAGGTCACACCCGTGTCATCCTGAGCATCCAGGGTGATAGTGACGTTGGGCGAATAAGTGACCTCGGCACCCTCGTTGACGGTGATAGCACCGG
>JAXHUO010000020.1:0-73376 GCA_034189605.1 Chloroflexota bacterium | reverse complement strand
CCACCTCTCCCCTCCCCCACCGCAGCCCCGACAGCCACGCCGGTTCCAGGCAACTCGTCCGCCCCGGGGGGCAGCCTGTGCACCGGGACGCTGCTTTGGGGCCTGATCCCGCTCGCGCTGGCCAGCTGGCTGTGGTGGAAAAGGTACTGAGATGAAACGAACACTCACGTTGGCATTGGTCACCGGCATCCTGTTCATATTTTTGCTGGTCGCGTGCACCTCGCCGACGTCCCCGCCGCCGACCGGGACGCTGGTCCCGACGCCCACCCAATGGATGCCGCCGACAGCTATCCCTACCCTCCAATCCACGCCTACCCCGACGTCCTCTCCGATCCCTGTTCCCTGGCCCACGCTGATCCCAACGGTGGACCTGGCGGTGCTGCCCGACCTGCTCGGCGCGGCCTTCACCGTGCAGCAAGAGAGTGGGGCGAACGGACACACCCTCCGCCGGGTAACCGGATGGGAGTACGGCTTGCGCTCGTCGGACTACGGCCGCCCCTATCGCTGGCTCAACAGCACTCACCTGCTGCTGTTCCCCCTCGTGGGCGAGCAAGAGGATGAAATGTTCGGTGCGGTAGAACGCACACTGCCAGTGGTAGTGGACCTGAACAGCGGCGCGGCCTGGCTGCCAGCGTTGAACAGGGACAGTTATCCAAAGCCCATCTGGTCCGATGCGCTGCAGGTGTTGATC
Source organism: Chloroflexota bacterium (assembly GCA_034189605.1). Lineage (GTDB taxonomy): Bacteria > Chloroflexota > Anaerolineae > B4-G1 > B4-G1 > JAUWNP01. Next base: position 72,685 of record JAXHUO010000020.1, on the reverse strand, counting down.
GTGGCCCAGGAAGGAGAGATTCTGCTGTTGAGCGCAGATGGGCATGCTGTTCAGCGTTACCCCGACAGCACTCCTCCTGACATCGGGATCGCTACCCTCCACCTTTCGCCCAGCGGCCGGCGACTGCTGGTGGGCTTCGTCTGGCACGACCTGGAAACCGGGCAGATAGTAGACTTTAGCGGGCAGCACAAGTGGACGATGGGCAACCCAGGTTGGTCGTCCGACGAAACCCGCCTGTTCGACTGCTGCTTTGGCTACGGCGATGCGCAAACAGGGCAATACGGCTATTTCGAGTTGGGTGAACTACATCAAGTAGGACGCAGTGGGCCTTTTGAAGACTTTGGTTCACTGAGCAGCCGCTGGGTGCTGAGCGACACGCGCGTGCTTGTCGAGTGGGACTTTTTTGAGAGTGACGAGTACGGTGTGATTCCCTTGATAGACCCGCTCTCCCAAACCTACGAGGATGTGCGTGTCCTCGCGGGCATGAGCACAGACGCGGCCTGTCGAACACTGAAAATCGCGCCGGATGGAGGTAGTCTTCTCGTTCGTTGCCAGACGAAATCCTACCTGGTAGACCTGCATACCTTCTTCACCCAGAGCATAACTGACGATCTCTCGTTCGACAGTTGGTCACCCGACAGCCAATTCGTCCTGCTGGTCCGGAACCTGGATTGGGAGACGCAGCGCGGTGAGTACTGGCTGCTCCCGGCAACCGGTGGCGACCTGCACCCGGTCGCCGGCACGTGGGTCGTCGCACCGGTGTGGAGCCCGCAGGGCCGGTCTCTTGCCTTCCTCGCCGGAGATGCGCGCACCCTGGCCGTGCTGGACGCGGAAACCTGGATGACCCGCCAGGTACCGCTCCCCGGGTCTGCCACCGGCATATTCTGGAACCCCCAGGGGGGCAGCCTGGCCGTGCAGTCCGCCGACGGCAGCCTGTGGTGGATCCCCGACCCGGCCGTTGACCACGCGAAACAACTCACACCGCCTCTGCCGATGATCCGCGACGTGCGCTGGTCGCCCGATGGAGAGCGCCTGGCTTTCGTCAGCGCAACTGACCTGTACGTCGTGGACGTCCGTTGACCAACCGGGAGATGACGATGAAACGACCATTCCAGTCCGCTGCTATCCTGCTATCCGTCGCCCTCCTCACCACCTGCGCGCTATCGCCCGCCGCATCCACCTGCGGATATGGCTCTGTTGCTGCCAGGCCGCTTGTTTACGGTATGGAGTGTGCTACAATGAGAGCACCTTGACCGAGGAGGAGGAGGACGATGGACATTCGAGTACTGTTGGCCGACGACCATCCGGCGGTGCGGGCGGGCATTCGCGGGGCGCTGGAGAAGGCGGCGGACGTCGTGGTGGTGGGCGAGGCTGGCGATGGGGAGGAGGCGCTGCGACTGGTGGAGGAACTGCGGCCGGACGTGGCGCTGCTGGACTGCCGGCTGCCGGGGCTGGAGGGAGCGCAGGTAGCGGAGACGATCCGGGAGCGGGGCTTGCCAACGCGGGTGCTGGCGCTGAGCGCCTACGCGGACGACAAGTACGTCTACCGGATGTTGCAGGCGGGGGCGGCGGGCTACCTGCTGAAGGAAGAGGCGCTGGAACAGATCGTGGCGGCGGTGCGGGCGGTGGCGGGTGGGGAGGAGTGGTACAGCCAGGAGGTAATGGCCAAGGTGACCGCCTGGGCGCGGGGGGAGACGGCGGCGCCGCCGGGGGTGGCGGGCCTGACTGAGCGGGAGGTGGAGGTGCTGCGGCTGCTGGCGCGGGGGTGGGACAACCGGCGGATTGCGGAAGCCCTGTGTATTACCGAGCAAACGGTTAAGAATCACGTCAGCCGCATCTATGCCAAACTGGGGGTGGAGTCGCGGGTAGAGGCGGTGCTGCGGGCGATCAGCCTGGTGCTGGTACCCCTTGGAGAGATGGAGAGCCAGGTGTAAGGGCCAGACACCAGGCAGGAACAGACCCCCGCAGGAGAGCAGCCGGGGGTTTTTCCATGCGGGCAGGAGACAGGCTGGCCGTTGAGTTGGTGGGAACGGGTGAACGGGTGTTCGAGTACGATGGTACTGGGGAAAAACAGTACGGCAGTACGGGGCAAAACAGTACCGGGGTAACTTCACAATGAGTGTTAGGTATGATAATATGAATGCCAAATCCAAGGCAGAGTAGCGGCGGTTCTTGCGACGCACGGCTCATACAGTCGAGTTGCTGGTATTATTCTAAGGTGTGTTGAATCCTGTAAAGTCATACCGGGCAAAGTCTCGTAAAGTCGTACCGGTTTGGGCTTGGAACCTGCCAAACTGCGTCTTGCTAATGTGACGAAAGCTGTTTTGGAACGACCAGAACGCTTTTTGTTGTCATTGTTATCAAGTACAAGCGCGCTTTCGCTCACAAGACCAGCTAAAACGATAATTTGGTATAGTTGTCTTGCCTCCTAGCTCTAAAAAGCGGTACGACTTTACGGGACAATGGGGCGGTACGACTTTACGAGATTCGACAGGTGTTTCGTTCCTACTGCTTGTGTTCCGAACCGCACGCGGCAGAAGTTAATTCTTGACAAGTACTATGCCTGCATATGAGTGAGGCATTGCCTTCTAACCTTCCTCCGCTACCCGAGGAGAGGACACATAAACCCTTGATCTTTCGTCCTGCCGCCGTTCGGCGCTATGTGCAGAGCCGAGAAGAGTCGGTCTTTCCGCGCTTGGTCTCTCCCCGCACCCTTGCCTACTTGTGGGTCTTGCTTGGGCTGCTAGCGGCCAGTGGACTCGTCGCCTGGTTCGCGCAGGTGCCAGTGTATGCTTCTGGTCTGGCCGTCGTCGTTGACTGGAGGGGTGAAGCCCGATATATTGATGATGACGTCGTTCTGGTCGCTTTTTTGCCGCCTGAACATCTGCGGGTCGGACAGAATCTGCTGATGCAATTTGATGCAACGAGCGAGCGCCTGAGCAGACCAATCATTGCAGTTGAGCCGCAGATCAGCAGCCCCGACGCCGCACGGAAGCGATTTGCGCTCGAAGGTGGTGCGGCGTTGGCAATCACCCAACCGGCAGTCGTGGCGATTGCTCAATTGGAGCCCGTCCCCACTGATCTGCCCGCCTCTGCTTATGTAGGCAGTGTATATCGCATTGACGTCCAAGTTGGATCGCGTCGAGTTATATCACTCCTGCCGCTGGTAGGGCAATTATTCTATGAGTAGTTCCAGGCTTACCCCAATAGTGCGCTCGTGGTTCAGTAGAGGCGATTCGCGGGTCAGTCGCGTTCTCCTTTGGATTCGGGCTGCGATGGGGCGTCTGCGTCGGCGCCGCATGCCTGTCATTCTTCAGTTGAACGCTGTTGAATGTGGCGCCGCTTGCCTGGCCATGGTTCTCGGTTACTATGGCCGCAAGACGCGAGTTGCAGATTGCCGTGAGTGCTGCAGCGTCGGCCGAGATGGTACCTCCGCGCGGGCCATTGCCCAGGCAGCGCGCAAACGCGGGCTTCGTGTGAAGGCGTATTCCGTTAAGAATCTGGCTGACTTTAAGTACATTCGTCTTCCGGCAATTGTACATTGGAAATTCAACCACTTTGTAGTTGTGGAGCATTGGTCGCCCAAGAGGGTTGACATAGTCGATCCGGCTGGCGGACGGCGACAGTTGACGGTTGACGAATTCGATGCCGGCTTCACCGGCGTGGTGTTGACATTCGAGTCAGGTGTACAATTCGAACGTCAGGACGCGAGAGCCCGGCCCGCTTGGTGCAGTTATCTTCAGCACATATTGCAGCACCCCGGCACGCCTGGCTTGTTTGCCCAGATCCTCGGCGCTTCGCTGTGCCTGCAAGTTCTCGGATTGGCACTGCCGGTCTTCACCAAGGTGCTGGTGGACCAGGTACTTCCGTTTCGCATTGATAGTGTCATGGTGATACTGGGCATTGGGATGGTGATTCTGGTCCTGGCCCAGACGGTGACCAGTTATCTGCGTTCCGCGCTGCTGATTTATCTGCAAGGACGCCTCGATTCGCACATGATGCTGGGCTTCTTTGAACATTTACTCACGCTCCCATTCCGCTTTTTCCAAGAGCGGACGAGCGGCGATTTGTTAATGCGACTGGGAAGCAATGCAATGATCCGTGAGATGCTAACCAGCCGCACCATGTCGACCATCCTTGATGGCACGCTCGTTCTCGTATATCTGTCTATCTTGTTAGTGCAGAACACATTCTTCGGCGCTCTGGCCCTTGGTATTGGCCTGCTCCAGGTCGCAATTCTGCTTGGCACGACTCGCCGGGTGCACAATCTAACCGAGCACAGCCTGTCTGCGCAAGCGGAATCCCAGAGCTACCTGGTCGAAGCACTGACAGGGATTGCGACACTGAAGGTGTCCGGAGCTGAAGATCGTGCCCTCGATCACTGGTCCAATCTATTCTTCAGGCAATTGAACGTCTCGTTGCAACAGAGCCAACTGACAGCAGTTATCGGAACGGCGACGATGACGCTGCGCACTCTGTCGCCGCTCATCTTGTTGTGGGTTGGGACACTCCGTGTGTTGGATGGCACAATGAGCCTGGGTACGATGCTGGCGCTGAATGCGCTCGCGACATCTGTCCTGACGCCGCTTGCTTCGCTGGTATCGAGCGGTCAACAGTTGCAACTGGTCGGCGCTCATCTGGAGCGCATTTCGGATGTTATGGAAGCGGAGCCGGAACAGGATGCACGGCTGGTTCAAGATGCGCCACAACTGACCGGCCGGATTGAGGTAAAACGCGTCAGTTTTCGGTATGCCCCCGATGCCCCACTGGTGCTGCGCGATGTTTCAGTCAGCATAGAGCCGGGGCAAAAGGTAGCCCTGGTGGGTCGCACGGGGGCAGGCAAAACGACCCTCGGCATGCTCTTACTGGGGCTCTACACGCCGACCGAGGGCGAAACTCTCTACGATGGTGTCCCATTGCAACGCTTGAACTACCGCACGTTGCGGAGGCAGTTTGGGGTTGTGCTACAGGCCCCGTTCTTGTTCAGCGGATCCATCCGGCAGAATATTACCTTCAATGACGCCGGTCTCTCGCTTGAGCAGGTGATAGAGGCAGCACGTCTGGCAGCGATCCACGAAGAGATACTGCAGATGCCTATGGGCTACGAGACAATGATCGCAGAAGGAGGATCCGCATTGTCCGGCGGTCAGCGCCAGCGATTGGCACTTGCACGCGCCTTGGCACATGACCCCGCTGTCCTTTTGCTTGACGAGGCAACCAGCGATCTCGACGCGATGACCGAGCAGTTGGTTGACCAGAACCTGAGCCAGCTTTCGAGCACGCGAATTGTGATCGCCCATCGGCTGAGTACTGTTCGCAATGCGGACTTGATTCTAGTGCTTGACGAGGGGATGATTGTCGAACGAGGCTCGCACAAGGAACTGCTTGCCCGCGGTGGGTATTACGCCGATTTGGTTCACAGTCAGTTGGAGACCGAAGCGGTTGGGGTAGCTTTGCCAGCAACAACCGTGCATCTTCCTGTTGGGTCTTTCGGTCCGACCGCGGCAGGCCGAGGCCGTAGAATAGTCTGACAAATATCAAAGAAAGGGGGTGAATGTCATGTCAAACCTGGATGTCATCCGCGCTTGGAAGGATGAAGGGTATCGGAACAGTCTGAGCGAGGCTGAACGCGCGCTGCTGCCAGAGAACCCGGCCGGCGCAATCGAACTAACGGATGCGGACCTGGACGCGGCAGGTGCAGCCACGGACGCCTGTATGTCGCTTGGCTGCTGCCCGTACTTTACTTGGCCTTGCAGCGCCCAATGCTGGACTGCCTTCCAGTGCTACACACAATGTGGGACGTGCATGGGTGCCGATTGCTTCTAGCTAGCGCCAATCGTGCAGGCAAATTGGCACACCAATATCGTCTGGTTGAGCCTTCCGGTCTGACCGCGGCAGGCCGAGGCCGTAGAATAGTCTGACAAATATCAAAGAAAGGAGATAAATATCATGTCAAACCTGGATATCGTCCGCGCATGGAAGGATCCAGAGTACCGGCTCAACCTGAGCGAGGCCGAACGCGCGTTGTTGCCGGAGAACCCGGCCGGGCTGATTGAGCTCAGCGACGCAGACCTGGGCGAGGTTGGCGGCCACACAGATTGGTGGTGCGTAACTTTTTCGGTTATTACAGCCATCTCGGTAGAATGGTGCTCCCCCAGTGGCACGTTTTGTGGGACGTGCGAAATGGGGACCCGCGGCTGTTGTTAATGATTGGCCCGATTAGCACGTAGAGGGTGTCGGGTGGGCCGCAGCGGCTCACTCGACACTGCTGCTGGTGGCGGTAGTTGGTATGAATGCTAAAAATTATGCTCAAGTTTCTGATTGGTATAATGCCATCACGTTGACCGAATGCCTAGCGTCCTTTCGCGCCGTCCAGCGCAAGATGCCGGAAATTGCGGTGGATGCCGATCTTGCCAGGCGACGTATGCAGCGCTGGCGATCGCAATCCCCATTCACAACTGAATCTTGCTTTGCCCAACGTCTGGCATTGGATAGCATGACCGAGGATGAATTTCTATACCTCCTCAGCGAGCCGATTGAGGCCGTACGCGACCGTTTCCCTGCCCCCCCAGCCTGGTTGGTAGAGATTGAGCGGGCATTTTCTCGCCCCGCTCCTTCAGACACCAATACAATCCCGCTCCCAGAAACACCGCGTGGTCAAGAGATGGTGGGGTTCCTGAATGCGATTGAGCCGCTTATCAGCCAGGGCCGTGACCACGTGCGCAAGGGCGTACAGGCGCTTATCGGGACGCGATCCGACTTGCCTTTTGATCCCAACACGGTCGAAGAGATACTCTTTGTGAATCTGCCACGATGGTTGATCACAATGTTGACCCGCACCCTGATCTTGGAACTGAATGTTGCCCGCTTGCAAGGGCTACTGCAGGGTGATACACCCGAGGAGAGATTTCGAAGCTTCATACAGCGTCTACGCCAGCGCGATGTGGCGCTTGCTATCCTACAGGAATATCCGGTCCTGGCCCGCCAACTCACGATTTGCATTGACCAATGGGGCGACTTTAGCCTGGAATTCCTCCGACACCTGTGTAGGGATTGGGACGCAATCTGCACCTCATTTGGCATAGAAGACGATCCGGGCGTGCTCGTGGGGTTGAAGGGGGGGGCAGGCGACAGGCACCAGGGCGGACGGTCAGTGATGATCGCCAGGTTTAGCTCAGGCTTCAAGGTGGTCTACAAGCCAAAATCGCTGGCCGTTGATGTGCATTTCCAGGAACTGTTGACCTGGCTGAACGATCAGGGGTATCACGCGCCGTTCAGGCGGTTGAAAATCCTTGACCGTGGTGCGTATGGGTGGGTTGAATTCGTTCCTGCCCACGGCTGCACCTCTAAAGAAGATGTCCAGCGGTTCTACGAGCGGCAGGGCGGCTACCTAGCGCTGCTGTATGCGCTGGAGGCAGTAGATTTTCACTACGAGAATTTAATCGCAGCAGGTGAACACCCTATTTTGGTCGACCTGGAATCGCTCTTCCATCCGCGCATCGAAGGCACTGACACAAGAGTATCAGATTTAGGTATGCTTGCTGGTCACACGATGGCTTACTCCGTCTTGCGCGTTGGGCTGCTGCCGCGGCGCATCTGGCTAAACGCTGAGTCTGAAGGCGTTGACATCAGCGGTCTGGGTGCCATGGAAGGGCAGTTCACGCCAAAAGGCGTCCCGCATTGGGAAGGAGGGGGTACGGATGAGATGCGGTTTGCCCGCAAGCGGGTGCCGATACCAGGCGGCCGGAATCGGCCGACACTAAACGATACAGACATCAATGCGCTGGATTATGCTGAATCCATCGTTGCTGGATTCACCAGCATGTATCGGTTGCTTTTGAACCACCGCGATGCTCTGCTGTCGGACGATGGGCCACTGGCTCGCTTCGCCGAGGACGAGGTGCGCGTCATCGTCCGTCCAACTCGTACCTACGGGCTGTTGCTACAAGAAAGTTTTCATCCCGACGTGCTACGCAATGCGCTTGACCGTGACCGCCATTTTGACCGCCTCTGGGTGGGAATCAAGAATCGCCCCTATCTGGAGAAGGCGATCCCTGCCGAGCGTGAGGATTTGCAGCAGGGCGACATTCCGATGTTCACTACGCGCTCCAGTTCGCGCGATGTATGGGGTGGCTCCGGCGAGCGGATCGCTGATTTCTTTGACGAACCAGGCCTTGCCCTCTCTCAGCGTCGCGTGCAGCAACTGAGTGAGGAGGATCTTGAGAAGCAGGTCTGGTTTATCCGTGCGTCACTCGCGACGCTGACTATGGGTGTGGGGCAAGAAGGATGGCGAGCTTATCGTCCGACCGAACCGCAGACTGCTGCCGATCATGACCACTTGGTGGCAGCCGCGCGGGCGGTTGGTGACCGTCTGGAGGTGCTGGCTCTGAGTGACGAGCAAGGTGTTTCTTGGATTGGCCTGGCGCTCATCAACGAGCGCTACTGGACTCTCCTGCCATTAGGGGCGGACCTCTATAGCGGGCTGCCGGGGATTGCGCTGTTCCTGGCCTATCTTGGCGCGGTCGCCCAAGAGGAGCACTACACCGCACTGGCACAGGCCACGTTGAAGACGATGAGAAGTCTGATAGAGCGCGGCCGATCACTCGTCACGACAATTGGTTTTAGTGGATGGGGAGGATTGATCTACACGCTGGTGCATCTGGGTGTGCTGTGGGATCAACCAACGTTACTGGCCGAGGCTCAAGAAGTCGTGCATCTTCTCCCTGATCTCATTGAACGTGATGAAGCATTGGATGTTATCGGCGGTGCAGCCGGATGCATTAGCAGTTTGATCAGCCTGTATCACTGCACATTATCTGATCACGCGCTCGCTGCCGCAGTCCAGTGTGGTGATCGCCTTATCGCTTGTGCTCATCCAATGGAGCAAGGCATCGGTTGGCTCACACGGATTAAGGCGATAAAGCCACTGGCTGGCTTCTCACACGGTGCCGCTGGTATGGCGTGGGCGCTTTTGGAACTGTTCGCGCTGACCGGCGAGGAGCGCTTTCGGACAGCAGCTCTTGATGCCATGGCCTACGAGCGCAGTCTCTTCTCTCCCGAGGCAGGCAATTGGCCCGACCTACGCGACTTTTCGATCTTGAGTCAGACGATGAAAGACAGTGAGCCTAGTTTCATGGTGGCGTGGTGCCATGGTGCGCCAGGCATCGGACTGGCCCGTTTGCGTGCGTTACGACACCTGGATGATGCCGAGATTCGTGCAGAGATCGACACGGCCTTGAAGACTACCCTCGCTCAGGGATTTGGTCTGAACCATTCGCTGTGTCATGGCGATCTCGGCAATCTCGAATTGTTGTTGCAGGCCAGTCAAACGCTTGATGATTCGCGGTGGCGTTCCCATGTGGATCACATTGCCGCTATGATCCTCGAGAGCATTGAAGAGTATGGGTGGCTATGTGGAACCCCGAAAGGGGTTGAAACTCCCGGATTGATGACCGGGCTTGCGGGCATTGGTTACGGCCTGCTGCGCCTGGCAGAGCCGGCGCGCGTCCCCTCGGTGCTGGTGCTTGCACCCCCGAATCTATAGTCATTCTTGACTGTCAAGAGAAATAAGGGGCATAATATGAGAAATGTCGCTGTTTGTGGCAGCAAAGTGAAGAGTTTAGTGCCATATAATGATTCTATTGAAACGATCGAGATAGAAGGCATTCCCGTAACTTGCGGTATTATTCCCAGCAAGGAGACTGATCCTGATTTTGATAAAAAGGCTCCACAAAACAGATTCAACGTCCTGGTGAAAATAAGATCTTTTTCTTGCAATTATCGTGATAAGGCCCTTGTTTTTGCTGCGCTTAACAAGGGGGGCGAACGATCATTTTACGTTGTGGGTTCAGAATTTGTCAGTGAGGTCGTAGATGTTGGCTCGGAGGTAACCGGTTTTGAAATTGGAGACAAAGTGATCGGCAATAATCATTACACTGGAGCAGGACCATCTGTCAACGGTGTCTTCGAAGGACTGCCTACCAATCATGCTTCGAAGGAATACCAGGTTTTTCATCAAGCAAAACTCATCAAGGTTCCTCGAAAGATGCCGGATGAAGTCGCCGCCGCATTCAGCATCGGTGCTCAAACAGCCTATAGTATGATTCGGAAACTCAATGTGACGGAAGGCTCCAATGTGCTAATAACAGCTGCAAAATCAAATACTTCGCTGTTTGCCATTAACGCATTGAAAAAACATAATGTCAACATTTACGCTACAACCACATCAATGCGGTTTGAAAAAGAGCTCAAAGAGATGGGGGTTAAGGAGCTCTTTCAAATTGATCCGACCCTCGAAAGTTTTACCGTGCATAAGAGGATAAACAAGATTGCCATGGAAATCGGCCAATTTGACTGTGTCTTTGATCCGTTCTTCGATCTCCATCTTGGAAAAGTGATTGATGTAATGGCTCCCGGTGGACGATACGTCACCTGTGGATTATGTAATCAATACCAAAGTTTAATTGGTCAGGAGTTTCACTACAGAGGACGGGATTTACAGGGAGTTCTAGCACTTGTGATCTCTAGGAATCTTCAAATTATTGGAAATTGCATTGGATTGACGGAAGACCTGAACAACGCCCTTAAAGATTATAGTTCGGGTCGCTTGGATGTGGTTATCGATTCTGTTTTCAGCGGCAACCAGGTTGGCGCTTTTTTCGATAGGACGTATAATGTAAGGGAGAGGTTCGGCAAAGTGGTGTACAAGTACGAGTAGATTGAAACGGGCAGGAGCAATATGGAACAGAAACCAAACAAGCAACAACCGAAGAGCCACAAAGACAAACACTCGGTTTCGGGGATTGCCATAGGACTAGCAATCGGAGTTGCCATCGGCGCGGCGATAAACAACATGGGCGCAGGAATGGCGATTGGCTTGGCGATTGGAGCTGGTCTTGATATTGTGAATAAGCGAAGGCGGAGTGCTTCATAACTCCCTTAGAACTCGAACCACGTTGGAGAAGACCATCCGGAGAGACGGCCTGCCGGTCGGCAGGCTATCCTACGGCTTTCGCCGCCCTTAGCGAGTTGCACGCCGCACCTGAAACTCCCGCCCAAGTGATTCAAGATTGGTCAGCCTGTACTACGAGCCACGCTAAAGCATGGGAACGTTACATAGCCACGCTTTCGAAAGAGCACGGATACTGCGAAATGGAATCCACGCCTACCAGGTCATTCTGAGAGCACAAAAGGAGGAAAACACGTGAATAATCTGGAACCAATTGTCTATTGGGCTGCCACTGATTCCACTTTCCAGGTCCATCTTAGCCACGCCGAAGTCCCAGAGGCCGCCCTGGCCGCCCGTAGACTGACGCTGACGGAGACAGAGCGCGAGTTGGTGGCCCGCCTGCGCCCCCTGCTCGCCCTGCCCGCCGATGCGCTGCTCCAACGGTTGCTGGACGACGGCCCCGACGGCCCCCCACGCTGGTGGGACACGCCCCCCTTCCCGGCTCAGACCGCGCCGTGAGCCTTGGAGTGAGCGTAGCCGAACTCGATGCCCGATAGAGCCGCTGCCTCCTTCGGCGCGGCCGTCGCCGCCCACCTCACCCGTGTCTGCCGCCGGGCCTGCCCCGCTTCCACGGACGGCCTGGATCTGGTGCTGCGCTGGGCCACCGACGCTGCCCGCCTGTCCCCTTTCCTGCGCCTACCCTTGCTCTGCTGCCAGGCCGCCGGCGGCGACCCGGCCCATGCCATCCCCGTCGCCACTGCCTGGCACCTGCTCCACTGCGCCGCTCACCTCCTGGACGACCTCGCAGACGAAGCCCGCCCCTCCCTGGAGCCTGCCCAGGCCGTCAACGTCGCCGTCACCCTCGTCTTCCTGGCCCAGGCCGTCAACGCCGCCGTCACCCTCGTCTTCCTGGCCCAGGTGAGCCTCACCACACTGCGCCACAGTCAGGTCGAGCCGGAGCGCGTCGTGGCGCTGGTGGAGGTTTTCAACACTACCACGGCCCACATGGCCCTGGGGCAGGCGGCCGACCTGGCCTGGGACGAAGAGACCGCCACGCTGGACGACTACTGGCACATCGCCGGGGCCAAGACGGGCGAGTTCTTCGGACTGGCCTGCCGCGCCGGGGCCATGCTGGGAACGCAGCCCCAGAGCGAAGTTGACATCTACGCCACTTTCGGCTATCATCTGGGGGTGCTGGTACAACTGGGCGACGATTTCCGCGCCCTGTGGACGCCACGCGGTCGGGGCGACCTGACCACCGCCGGGCGCACACTGCCCGTGGTCTACGCACTCACCGTTGCTTCGTCCGAGGCAAGGACTCTTCTGCACTCACTGCTACGCCGTGCCCCAGACGACCCGGCGGCACTGCGCGAACTCCAGGCTGTGCTGGCTGACCTGGGGGCGCTGCACTACCTGACGTTGCAGGCTGGCAAGCAGCACCACCTGGCCCACGAGGCGCTGCTCTCCTCGGCCCGGCCCGCCGTCGCCCAGCACGAGTTGTTGGAATTGCTGGACGCGGCTTTTCCGGCCGTGGCACAGGAGCGATGGCCTTCTCGTTTGAAAGGATCTCCGAACGGTTGAAGCACCGGGCGCGTGACCGGCAGAGCCGCGCCGCCCGGTGCTATCTGCCTTGTTTCCTCCTCGCGCTGCTGACACTGGCCCTCCTGGCAGTGGCAACCTGGGTGGTGAGTTGGCCTGGCGACGGGATGACCTGGGTGTTCTCGGAAGGTCGCATCCTGACCGTAGACCCCAGCGGGCCGGGCGAGCAGGCCGGGCTGCGGCCGGGCGACGTGGTGCTGGCCGTTGACGGCCACCCTCTGGCTGACACTCCCCTCTACGCCGGCAAGCGCGCCGGTCAGCAGGTCGTCCTGACCGTCCAGCGCGGGGCCGAGATTCGGGACGTCACACTGAGATTGGTCGCTCCTGGGGCAGCCGATCTTCTCTGGGGACTCATCCCGGTTGTCGTGGCGACCGGCTTCTGGATGACCAGTGTGGTCATCCTGGCGCTGCGTCCCCGCGTCCCCGCCTGCCGGGCATTCTTCCTGCTGGGGCAGGGGGCGACGGTCGCGCTCTCGGCCGGGCAACTTTCGGCCGTCAACCTGGACTGGGCGGCCCACCTCTTCTACCTGGCGCTGCTGGCGCTGCCGCCGCTGCTGGCCCACCTGTGCGTGACGCTCGTGGCCCCGGAGAGGCGGGCTGTCCTTACCACACCGCGTTGGCTGGCCGGTCTGAGCAGCCTGCTGGCGTTCCCTGACCTGGCCGTGCTCGTCATCTACGGACGAGACTGGCCTGGAGCGACCTTTCCCCTGCCCTGGCCGGCCTGGTGTACGGGGGTGCAGCTCTACCTGGGGCTGGCACTGCTGGCCGTCACGCTGGGGCTGGCCTACACCTACTTCACAACCCGCGCGGCCAGCCTGCGCCGCCGGCTGCGCGGACTGGCCTTCGGCACGGCAGCCGGCTTCGTTCCCCTGCTCTTCCTCTCCCTGCTGCCGGAGGTGGTGTGGGGCGCCGGGGCCGGACTGCCCTATCAGGTGAGTTTCTTCTCCCTGCTGCTGATCCCCCTCACCTACGCCTACGTCATCGTCCAGCACGACCTGGCCCCTCTCGACCGGCTGCTCGACCGCAGCCTGGTCGTCTTCATCCTGGGACTTTTGTGGGCCGGGCTCTACCTGGGTGGGGTGGGGCTGGGGACGATGCTTTTCCGCGACGCCCCACTGATCCAGCCACTGGTGGGGGCGCTGGTGACGATGGGAATGGCGGCGACGTTCACACCTCTGCGAGAATGGGTACAGCGCCTGGTAGATCACCTCTTCTACGGCGGCTGGTACGACTACCGTACGGTGATCGCCCAGGTGAGCCACGCCCTGGGCGGGGTGACCTCGCACCAGGAGATGGCGGAGCGGCTGCTGGGGCCAGTGGTAGAGGGGCTGCGCCTGCGGGGGGCGGCGCTCTACCTGCGCGCGCCGGAGGGAGAACTGGCCTTGGTGGGCTGCCTGGGGATCAAGACGCCGGAGCGTCTGCCAGGTGAGGCCCTCACTCTCCCCCCGACCCCCTCCCTCTCCCGGTTCCCTCCCCCAAAGTTGGGGGAGGGTCAGGGAGGGGGCGGAGAGGGAGAGGGCCGGGGGGAGGGTGAGGGCGCGGGCATCGCTCACATCTTGCCCCTGGTGCGAGAGGGAAAACTACTGGGATTACTCCTGCTGGGGGATAAACGAGAGGATGACTTTTTCGAGCCGGCCGACGCGGAGATCCTACGCACGTTGGGGGAGCAGGCGGCACTGGCAGCGGAGAACGTACTCCTGATGGACGACCTGCGGCAGGCATTCGTGGCGTTGGAGACGGCCCAGCGGCGGCTGCTGACGGCCCGGGAGGAGGAGCGGCGGCTCCTGGCCTGGGAGTTGCACGATGGACCGGTGCAAGACTTGCTCGCCTTGGGTTACCGGCTATGCGAGTGCCGCGACCGGGCCTGGCGACACGAGCCTGCGCTGGCGAAGAGACTGGAGGAGGTGCGGCAGGAGGCAACGGGCATAACGAGGGTCGTGCGCGAAGCCTGCTACGAGTTGCGCTCTGACGTTCTGGACGTGATGGGGTTGGGACCGGCGATGGCGCGGTACGCTCACGATTTGATGCAAAAGACGGGAGTGGTGGTCTACCTGGACGTGCCCCGGCGCGGGCCAAAGTTGGCCGACCCGTTGGGGATCACTCTGCTGCGGGTCTTCCAGGAGGCGCTGAAGAACGCTGTGCAGCACGCCGGGGTGCGGGAGGTGTGGACCTACTTTGGGCTGGATGGGGAAGAGTACGAGTTGCGCGTGTGGGACGAGGGACAGGGCTTCGTCGTGCCGGAGCGACTGGAAGTGCTGGCGCTGAAGGGCCACTTCGGGCTGGTGACGGTGAAGGAACGAATAGCGGCGGTGGGCGGTCACCTGGAGGTGCGCTCAGCGCCGGGGGAGGGGACGGGAGTGCGGGTATGGGGGGAGGTGGAGAATGAACAATGGGACAACGAACAATGACCAAACGATGCAAACGATGCAGAAGAAAGGCGATCGCTTTCGCCCTGGGTTAGTCAGATTGGCCGTGGCGGTGTGGCTGCTGGCCGGCTGCACACCGGCCACAGTGATGCCCACGCCGCCGCCAGGCAACACGCCGTCTCCGCCCGCCACGCTACCACCAACCAGAACGGTCACGCCGGGGACCACGGCGGTGCCAAGTGAGCCTGATCAGACCCGCTACGTTCCAGCGCCCGATGGCCGTTGGACAGCCGTGGTCAACAAGACCGCCGGCAGCCTCGACCTGCAAAACGTAGCAGGCGAAACCCGCGCCGTTTTCCCCGAGGGCAGTACCGTGGATACAGCCAACTGGTCACCCGACAGCCGCCACCTGCTCGTGGTGCGGAACAACTGGCTGCCTCCCCAGCCTGGCGTGGCTGCCCAGGTCAACGGACCTGTAGAGATCTGGCGAATTCGCAAAGATGACCAGCCCGAGCAACCCACCTTGCTGTTCCAGTCTGTGTCTCAGCCGGGCTCGCAGCACACCGTTACTCTTGAGCAAATCGTGCTGGGCCAGTGGTCGCCGGACAGCCGGTATGCGCTCTTCTGGCCCGGCCCACTGTCAGCGTCCATCCTGGCTGACGGACTGCCGCTACGGGTGCTAGACGTCGAGACAGGCCAGGCCACTCCCCTGGCTGACGTGGCCTTGCTCAATCCCAGGTACCAGAGTTGGGCGCCGGATAGTTCCGCCCTGGCCTTCACCGCCGGTGGATACCGCTCCGCCCAGGCGAACAAGTGGCTCAACCTGTTCGACGTGACCTCCGGCCAGGTGACGACGGTGGTGAGCGAGACCGAACAAATCCCCGGCATCGTGGCCTGGTCGCCCCGGGGGGACCTGATCGCCTACGCTGCGGTGCCGGCCGCAGAGACCGGGCCGGGCATGGCCGACTGGATGGTCTTCGAGAACCCCGCCATCGCCGGGCGGCGGGTCTACCTGCTGGACCCGGCAACCGGCCAGCACTGGCGACTGAACGACACCGAAACCTTCCAAGACGCCCCCACCTGGAGCGACGACGGCGCGATCCTGTACTACGTCCAGCGCGAGGAGGACACCATGGCGCTTTTGGCCGCCGACCCGGCCACGGGCCAGGCCCAGGTGGTCGAGGACTCGCGCCGGCCCGCGCCCGGGGCCGTGGGCTACTACGGCCAGTCGGAGTGGGATGGCCTGCTGGCCCACCGCCCTGAGGCCTCCAGGGCAACAGTGCCGCCGCTGACCGAGACCTACACGGACCCAACCTACGGCTACACGTTGCGCTATCCGGCCGGCTGGCACGTGGGCCAGGGCTGGCAAAGCATAATCGGTTGGCAAGAGACGCTCACGCTCACCTCCTACCCACCCTACGCCACACCGCCCGACCTGGGCCCCTTCAGCGGCCAGGCGATCGTCGCCGTCCAGGTGGTGGAGGCACCAGCAGGCGATCTGGAGAGCCTGCTGGACAAAGCGCTGGCCTGGCCCGGTCCCGGTCAGGTACCAATCCCAGACGAGGCCCGCGTCTTGACGGCCTTCGATCAACGCGAGCGGACGGTAGATAGCCGGTCGGCGGTACGGCTGGAGACGATGGGCGACTTTGGAACCGTCAACCACGTGCTGGTGGTACTGGACGGGACGAGAGGCTACGTCTTGCGCGGCCAGGGCGATGACCGCGTGTTCGACGCGGTGGCAGAAAGCCTGCGGCTGCCGTGAAGGGCGAGATTCACAGGAAGAGGGGTTGTTATGCGACGGCAGATCATTGGCACGACGTTGGCCCTCTTATCGCTCTTGGTTAGGTGCGGCGCTCCCGCCGCTACCCCAACCCCGATATCACCGCCGACGCCGACACCCACCCGGGTGGATGCCGACGACAGCAACGACCTCTGTTCGACCGGATGGTGGAGACATTGCGGGCTATTGATGATTAGGGAAAGGGAAACGTGAAGACGCAAAGTTCACGATGGTTCACCTTACTATCACTGCCGGCGCTGGTAAGCATCGGTGCAGTGTTCCTTGGTTTGCCGTACCTGACCCGCGCGTTTGGGCCTACTGAGGCAGAGGTATACCTATGGGGGCGGGTGTCCTGCTACACCGGGATCGCCATGATACTCTTGACTGCGGTCACTAGAATAGTTAAAGCCACCAGTCGCAAGCCCGTCAAAGGGCTGGTTGTAGTTTGGGGACTGAGCTTTCTCTGGCTGGCGCTGCTGCAAATGCTCCCTATCTACCTGTGGTTCGCCTTTCACGGCTATGGCATCAGCGATGGTACACCGCCCAGCCCGTTTGTGGCCCACTGGGCCTATGCCATCCCCCATATACTTGAATTGGGCTTGAGCATCCTGGCATTGTACAACCTGATCCGCCGTCGCTTCGTGCCCGCCCCACACGTCGAGGCCAACCTGATGTGAAATCTGTTCGCCGTGATCACGCCCAAGAAGGTTAAATGATGCATAAGGAAGCGCTGTAATGAAACTCACTCTACACGGGTACACCTTACTGACACTTTTATGCTTTATCCTCATCGCCTGCGGCGGCCCGACGACGCTGTCGCCCACGGCAGTGCCAAGTGAGACGGAGGTGGTGGAGACCCCACCCCCAATGAAAACGGTCACCAACACCCCGCTCCCCCCCAGACCTACGCCAGTATCCAGGGCCACCCCATCGGACTGCGCCGGTTTCGGCCGCCCGGCCCTGGTGCTGATCCCATCGCTGGCGCAGCGCACCGATCCCGCCGGCTTCATCCTCGCCAGCCCGGATGGGGATGCGCGCTGCACATTGACCCCGCTCAATGTTCCCTGGTCATCCGATGAGTGCCAGGTGGTCGGTGAAAATGTCTACTGCTGGTCGGAGATTGGCCACACGCTTCAGGCGCTGAACACTCGCACTGGCGAGTCCACGTATGTAACGCCAGACCTGGGGCTTGAAGAGTCGCGCCCCAGTTTCCTCGTCTCCCACGACGAGAAGCGAATCGTCTGGAGTGTTAGCCAGTTGAACGTCAGTCCGACCGACGTTCCAGAGGGAACAAGCCACTGTAGGATCCATCTCACGCGTGCAGATGGCAGCGGGCAGCGTGTCCTGCTGGAGAAAAACTATGAGAATCTGTACCACCTGATCCCCGTCGCCTGGACGCCCGCTGGCGACGCTTTCTTCTTCACACGCCGGTGGATCGCGGTCGAGAGTGGGGGCTCGTTCATGCCCCCTTTCGCTGGACGCTACAGCAACCTCTACCGGCTGGACATAGAGACGAGTGATGTCCAAAAGGTCTTTCCACTGGACGACGAGACCAGTTGCAGCTTCTGCATCGGCGACATCACATCCGACGGCCACTGGCTGGCCTACCACCGCGAGGATGCCTCGCTCTACCTGCGGGATCTCGTCAGCGAGGAGGAGACGCTGGTGGCCGACGCCAGCTTCGCCTGCTACCTGGGCCACGCTCGTCTGAGTCCGGACGCCAGCCACCTGGTCTACGTTGAGATGCAAGGCGAGTGTGACAAGCGCGACACCTTTGACTTGGCTCGCACGGTGATGGTGGACGTGCCGTTCAGTGGACAATCTGTGGCGTTGGCCAGGAGCACCGAGGCCGTGGACTGGCCCATCGGCTGGCTCGACGGCGAGACGCCTATCTTCGACCGCATCTACAAGGGCTTCCGCGACCGTGGCCGCTGGGTCGCGGGTCACTCCTCGGCGCCCGGCGACCTGCTGCCCGGCATGCTGCCCGGCGTGCTGTATGATTGGAGGGAGGAAAAATGATGAAAACCCAAAGGTCACACTGGTTCATCCTACTGTCACTATTGGCGCTGACCCTCACCGCCTGTGGTGGCCCGGCGACGTCGCCGCCCACGGCTGGGCCGACAGAGACACGAGCGGCAGAGACCCCGCTCCCAACGGAAACGGTCACCGCCACCCCGGCCCCAACAGAGACACCCACGCCGCCCCCGCTGGACCTGGCCGATGCGCAGATCGTCTACCTGGACATGGAGGATCACCTCTGGCTAATGAACGCCAACAGCACCGCCCACCGGCAACTGACCCATACCGGCGAAGCCGGGTCGCCCACATGGTCGCCCGACGGGCAAACGCTGGCCTACATCTACTATGACGAGTACATGCAGGGGCAGACAATGCTCTACGATATGCAGCGCGGCACAGCACTCCCCATAGGGCTGGAACTGCAATTTCTCACTTTCCTCTCTTGGTCCCCCGACGGGCGTTATCTGATCTTGGACGTGGGTACCGGCATTGGACGAGGCTTGGTCCTGGTGGAACTTGCCACCGGGCAGGTGGTGCAACAACTGGGCGCCGTTGGGAACTATGCCTGGTCGCCGGAGGGCGACGCGCTGGTGATCGGCCAGCGACGTCCACTGGACAAACCCATTTCCGTGGAACCCGGAGACACCGTGAGCCTGGCGGTGTCGGAGATAGGCTCAACGGAGCCCAAAGTGCTCTTGGAGGGCAGCGCCGAGGTGCTCTACTTCCCACGTGCCTGGCTTCTCGACGGGCGCATCCTCTACGACCGCATGGATTGGGACGAGGCAGCCCAATCCGGCAGCGAATCGCTGTGGACTGTCACGTGGGAGAACGGCCAGGTGGGCGAGCCGCAACCGACGGACGACCTCCCCCTGCACTACGACTGCGACACGGTGCAAGAGCACATTAATGAGACGGTCAACATGCCCGTCACCGGCTTCATCTCCTGGGCTCCCGACGGTCGCCACCTGGTCTTCCAGGCCGGAATGTACCCGGATTACGGCATCTATCTGTTGGATTGGGAGTCCGACGATCCGCCCCGCCACCTGGCCGATGGAATCTCGCCGGCCTGGCGGCCCGCCTCGCCCGGCCCGACCAGACCCGCCGCTTCCAGGTCTACCGTTGGGACGCGGATACCGGCGTCTTTACACCACAGGAGGATATTCTATGACCCGATCTAATCGAGAACGAACGCTTCCCGTGAGCGCGATCATCCGGCTGATCGTCTGGCTCATTCTACTCAGTGGATGTGCACAGACAACAGCCAGGCCTTCGCCGGACACGTCACCAACAGATTCCTGTGATCCGTCAGTGACACCGACTGTTGAGTCCCCTCAGACTCCCTCGTCGCCGACTGCCATGCTGACACCCGCACTGCCACCATCTGAGGTGCTCGACATCACGCCCTCGCCGCCCTCCACAGACAGTGTGCTGCTGGCCCGTCAGGATGGCGCACTCGTCCTGCACGACATGGCGGACGGTCACCAGCGCGTGCTTCTCGACCCTGGCCTGTACCACGTCTCCGGCGACTCGTTTCTCGTCCCGATCCTGTGGCCGGTGCGCCTCTCGCCCGATGGTCAGTGGCTACTGGTACCCACTCCCAGGGATGGCACCTGGCTGGTGTCGTTCGATGGGCAGGTTCAGCGTCAGGTGAGCCGGGAGCGGCTGATGGCGACCTGGGCGCCCGATAGCCGTCGCATTGCCTTCACAGGCGAAAAGGGGCCGAGGGAGCGCGAGGAGGACAGGATTGTCTACGTCCAGGACGTGATCGGCGGTGATGGGCCCTGGCCGCTGGCGCGCCTGCCCGAAAGTGCGTCCTACCCCGCCTGGTCGCCCGGCTGCGATAGCGTGCAGGACGACGGGTCTGGCGACTGCGGGCGCAGCGTCGCGGCCTTCTCGTGCGAAATTGGCGAGGTCTATACCTGCACAGCCTGGCTGATTGACGCGGTCTCCGGAGAGATGCGCTCACTAGGACACTCTGCCCCGCAGCCAACGATGAGTGGTCCGGCAATGTTCGCCTGGTCGCCAGCCGGTGACGAGGTGTGGGTCAGAGCCTGGTTCGGTGCGCGCGCCTTCCCTGTGGACGGCAGTGGGCCACGGCCACTGGTGAGCGTGTGCCAATCGCCCTGTGGAGAGCCATCGCCGGATGGATCGCTGCGCGCCTGGACACAACCTATCCCCACCGAAGGGAACCCGGCGTGTCTGGTCATCGCCCGCGCGGACTCGGGCGACAGCGTGACGGTTGACGCAGTCTTTCAGCAGCCGGAAGCGGTGCGCTGGACGAACGACGGCCGGCGCGTACTCATAGAATCGTATACCGGCGATGGGTATACCCTCTGGGCAGTTGATCCCGCCGTCGGCCAGCCGGAACTCATCGCCGAGAAAATCACCTTCCTGGGTACACCGGACGAGTTGCGCCGCAGCAGCACCGAGGTCGGCGCGCGCCGCGTGACCCTGCGCACGCTGCCAGCGCCGGGTGATCCGTCCACGTGGGCCGTCCACGATCTGCTAGATCTCGGCGTGCGCCTGCAGGTGCCAGCGGAGTGGCGCTTAAAAGTCCAGGGAAGCGGCATCACCCAAACAGCCACGCTGGCGAACTTTGACTTTGAGGGAGCCATCGGCAACGCGTCGTTGGAGAGCAGGCAGATCGAGATCACATTTGCCCTGTTGCCAAGTCCACCGGTGGTCAATTTCATGGCCTGGCTTTCGCAGACGGTCGAGATGGAACAAAACCAGGTGACGGCCGAACCGATCACGCTGACCGGTCGCCCGGCGGCTCGAATCCGCGCCATCGTCTCCCCCACCGGCGAGGAGGTGCGCGTGCCGCTGGACGAGGGAGAGTTGGTAATCACCCGTTGGCCGATCTCGTCTACCCACGACGCTGTATTTGAGCAGATTCTGGACTCGCTCGAGTTTATTGTCCCATAGAACGGTCTTGAGCCACAATCAAAACATCCCCGTTCCACAACCCGTTGGTTCAGATGCTTTCGACCTGACGTAACCACTGGCTTGACCACTATGAGCCACGGTACGGTCAATCCCCAGGCAGATACTCCCATCTCCCGACCACAGATTCGAACATAATCAAACGTCAGCAATTCCCGTTTTGGCGTCAAGACTGACAGGCTTTCACGTTTCACACATCAGCGGTCGAGGTGAATAAGGGTGCATTTCAGCCCTGGGGCAAGTTGACCCTCCCGCAGGTTTCCGAAGGTGTTTCCTACGCTTTTCCAACCTGTCGAGTGGCTTGGGCAAGCGTTTGCTGTGCTGGCGGAGCCTGCGGGAGAGTTCGCCCCCAAATTGAAATGCACCCGGTGAATAAGCGGATTTGCCCTGTTCAAACCATTGGAGTACAATAAGGACGTCAACCTTAGATTGAAGGTTGGATCATAACTCCGGCGCTGATCCTGGGGCGGGTAACAAACATCAAAACGAGCAGAAAGGGAAGGTGCTCGATGAAACCTCTACCTGACAGCCAGGCTCAATTTTCGCAGGTAACAGCCCAACTCCTCCCTCCCCGGCTTGCCGCCTCAGGAGGTGCACCTTGCACCTGGCAAAGATCCACACACCGCACCCATAACAGCGGGGCCATCGCTCAGCGCAGGCTGGCAGGCCTAGTCCCCGTGCCTGGACTCCAGGAATGACTTGCTCTCCAAATTGGGAGGCACACAAGATGAAATATGAGAACAAGACTAGAAAGCAACTCGTACATGAATTGGCGAGAATGCATCAACGCATTGCTGAATTGGAAACAGTAGAAGCCGAGCCCAAGTGGACGGAGAAGGCACTGCGAGAGATCGAGGAAATGCGGGTAGAGGAGGCGTTACGACACAGCGAAGAATATTTTCGGTCGCTCATCGAAAACGCTCTGGACATCATCACAGTTCTGGATAGCGATGTAACCCTGCGCTACGGAAGCCCCTCCATTGAACGGGTGCTCGGATATGAACCAAGAGTTTTGATCGGCCAGAGGATTCTGGAGTTCGTTCACCCGGACGACGTTCCAAATGTCATAACCATCTTCAATCACACAATCCAAAACCCAGGAACCGTTTCATCGCTCGAGTTCCGTTTTCGACATCAGGACGGCTCGTGGCGTACTCTCGAAGGCGTAGGCAAAAGCCTTGTTGATCTTCTCGATGACTCGGGGGCGCCGAGTCTCGTCGTCAATTACCGCGACGTCACCGAGAGAGTACAGGCGGTGGAGATGTTGCGGGAGAGTGAAAACTTTCTTTCTGGCATCTTGAACGACATGTTCACTTTTATTGCCGTGCTGGAACCTGATGGGAAGATTATATTCACGAACAGTACGGCTCTGGATATAGCCGGGCTCACACCTAAAGATGTGATAGGAAAGATGCTCTATGATGCCTACTGGTTGGAATACTCGGAGGAAACAAGACGAACAACCAAGAACGACATAGAAGCATGTGCATCCGGAAAGACAGTGGTCCGCCAAATTGAAATACAAGTGGCCGGTGGACAGTTGATGTGGATCGAATTCAGTATACACCCGGTTTATGATCGGAATGGGAAAGTTCGCTATCTGGTGCCTGAAGGACGCGACATTACCGAGCGCAAGCGGGCGGAGGAGGAAATACGCAAACTAAACACAGAACTCGAGCGGCGGGTCATTGAGCGCACCGCCCAATTGGAAGCGGCCAACAAGGAACTGGAAGCATTCTCTTACTCGGTCTCCCACGACCTGCGCGCCCCCCTGCGCCACATTGACGGCTTTCTCCAGTTGTTCCTCAAGCGCGAGGAGGAACGCTTGGGCCCCACCTCCTTACGTTATCTGCACACCATCGCCGAGGCGTCTGACAAGATGAGCCAGTTGATTGAGGATCTGCTTGCCTTCTCGCGCACCGGGCAGGCCGAAATGCAGACCCGGCGCGTTGACCTGAACGAGATAGTCAGAGAGATCCAGCAGGAACTGTCACCCGGATTGGAGCAGCGGCACATCACCTGGGAGACCGGCCCGTTGCCAGCCGTCGAGGCCGATCCAGTCCTGCTGCGGCAGGTCTGGGTGAACCTGCTCTCCAATGCCATCAAGTACACCGCCCCGCGTGAGGAAGCGCGCATCGAGATTGGCGCTAAGAAACCCGGGGGGTTGAAAAAACCGGGTTTCTCGGAGGTGACCATCTTTGTCCGGGATAACGGTGTCGGCTTTGACCCACAATATGAGCACAGACTGTTCGGCGTGTTCCAACGGCTGCATCGAGAGGAGGAATTCAAAGGCACCGGCATCGGCCTGGCCATTGTACGCCGCATCATCCATCGGCACGGCGGGCGGGTATGGGCCGAAGGTGAGTTGGATCGCGGGGCAACCTTTTATTTCACCCTGAGAGAAGCAAAGAGAGAATGATATGGAAATAAAAAAGATTTTGTTGGCAGAAGATGACCCCAAAGACGTTGAACTGACACTGGTCGCCCTGGAGGAATACAACCTGGCGAACAAAGTCGTCGTGGCGCGGGACGGGGCCGAGGCGCTGGACTATTTGTACCGGCGGGGGCAGTTTGCCGGTCGCCCTGCAGGCCATCCCGTCGTCGTGCTGCTCGATCTGAAAATGCCCAAGGTGGATGGGCTGGAGGTGCTACGCCAGGTCAAGCGTGACCCGACGCTGAAAACCATTCCCGTCGTCGTGCTCACCTCTTCCCACCAGGATCGGGATCTTGTCGAGAGTTACGACCTGGGTGTGAACGCCTACGTGGTCAAGCCGGTCGCTTTCGACAAGTTTGTGCAAGTGGTCAAACAAATCGGCTTGTTCTGGGTGTTGATGAATGAAACGCCGCATGCATGATGAGTGATGGCCCCATTGCGAGATATTTCGATCGCGCAGGACACGCAACAGGAGAAAACGATGTCTACTACACTGCGTCTGCTCATCTTGGAGGATGACCCCTACGATGCGAAACTCGAGATTGCCACGCTGGAGGAAACCGGCTATGCGTGCCAGTGGGAACGCGTGGAAACCCGGGCCGAGTTTCTGGCGCGCCTGGACACACCAGACTATGATTTGATCCTGGCCGACTATAGTTTGCCCACCTTCGATGGGCTGACCGCTTTGAAATTGTTCCTCGAACGTGATCTCGACTTGCCATTCATTCTCGTCTCTGGCACCCTGGGCGAGGAAGTCGCGATCGAAAGCCTCAAAGCAGGGGCTACCGACTATGTTTTGAAAACCCGCCTCTCGCGACTGTCGCCGGTAGTGCAACGCGCGCTGCGCGAGAAAGAGGAACAACAACAGCGGCGCCGGGCAGAGAAACTGCTGCAATCATTGAACCAGGCCGCTCGCGCTATGGAGCAAGCCCTTGCGCCGGAGGAGATATTCACTGCAGTTGCGACGGAACTCGAGAAACTCGGGGTCCGGTGTACGATCTTTCTCACAGATGATGAGGTGAGATATCTGTTTCCCAAATACTTGAGCCACGTGCCTGAGGCGGTCAAGGCCCTCGAGAAACTGGTGGGTATCAAAACTGAGCGTTTTTCCATCTCCATCAAAGATGTGGACCTATACCGCAAAGTGGTTTGGGAGAAAGAGACCGTCTTCCTGAACGACTGTGAAGATGCCACGCGACAGGTGTTGCCCAGACCTGCCAAGATGTTCGCCGGGCAGATAGTGACCAGGCTGAAAATGCGGAGATTCATCGCTGCCCCGCTCATAGCGAACGATGAAATCATCGGCGTGCTCACGGTGCAGTCGGATAACTTGATCCAAGATGACGCACCGGCCATCACCGCCTTCGCCCATCAGATGGCCGCCGCGTGGCGCAAGGCCCAGTTATTCGAGCAGGCTCAACAAGAAATCATCGAGAGAGTGAGAGCGGAGGAGGAACGGGAACGGCTGCTGGCGCAAGTTCAGGAACAAGCCCGACGGGTGCAGCAGATCGTGGACACGGTGCCGGAAGGAGTGCTCTTGCTGGATGCCGATGGGCAGGTCGTCCTGACCAACCCGCTGGGCCGGAAAGACCTGCTCGCGCTGGCCAACGCGAGCGTGGGGGACACTCTCACCCACCTGGGTAAACGCCCGTTGGCCGAACTGCTCATCCCGCCTTACCAGGGCTTTTGGCACGAAGTGGCGCTGGGAGACCCCTCCCCCCGGGTATTCGAGATCATTGCCCAGCCCATCGAGACCGGCCCCACACCCGGCGGGTGGGTGATGGTCATCCGGGACATGACCCAGGAGCGCGAATTCCAACGATATAGCCAGCAACAAGCACGCTTGGCCGCCGTAGGGCAACTGGCTGCTGGCATCGCCCACGACTTTAACAACATCATGGCGACCATCGTCCTGTACGCCCAGATTGCGGCGCGGGCGGAGGGCTTGTCTGCCCGTGACAGGGAGCGATTGGCGACGATCAATCAACAAGCCCAACACGCGACCCACCTGATCCAGCAGATCCTGGACTTTAGCCGTCGCTCAACACTCGAACGGCACCCGCTTGACCTGGCGCTGCTCCTGAAGGAGCATGTCAAGATGCTGGCGCGCACCCTGCCGGAGAGCATCACAGTAGAGATAGCATACGGACTGGACGAGTACATGGTCAACGCCGACCCGACGCGCATGCAGCAGGTGACGATGAACCTGGCGGTCAACGCGCGGGACGCGATGCCCGAAGGGGGAGAATTGCGCTTTGGACTAGAGCGGATGGAGGTTCGGCCTGGCGAATCGCCCCCCTTACTGGAGATGGAGACAGGGGAGTGGGTGCTGTTGACGGTATCGGACACCGGGACAGGCATCCCGCCCGATGTGCTGCCACGCATTTTCGATCCTTTCTTCACCACCAAAGCACCCGGAGAAGGCAGCGGGTTAGGGCTGCCCCAGGTGCACGGCATAGTGAAGCAACACGGGGGTGAGATTGACGTGCAAAGCCAGGAGGGCCAGGGGACAACATTCACGATCTACCTGCCCGCCCTGCCAGTACACCTGGCGGAACAGCCAGTCTGGGAACTGCTGTCTCTTGCCCAAGGCCAGGGGGAGACTGTCCTGGTGGTAGAGGATAACGCGGCCACGCGAGAGGCACTTGTGGACAGCCTGGAACTGCTAAACTACCAGGCGCTGGAGGCGACGAATGGACAGGAGGCACTGAAGATCATAGAGCAGCGTGGCAGCGAGATAACGCTGGTGTTGAGCGACGTGGTGATGCCAGAGATGGGCGGGATCGCGTTGTTCCACGCCTTGAGGCAAAGAGGGCTGGAAGTGAAAGTCGTGTTGATGACCGGCCATCCTCTGGAGAAGGAACTGGAGAGTCTGCAAGCACAGGGACTGGTAAACTGGCTGCCCAAGCCTGTGAACCTGGCACACCTGGCCCAGACGACAGCGCGGGTGCTAGAGGAAGGATGAGCCATCTCCAGTTCGGAGTCAAGTGAATAGACGCATCGTCTGTCCCACAGGCGTGTTATCATATAATGGCTGTATACGCTATCAGCCAGGAGGAACATTTTATGAAACGAGCCGTCAGCATCAGCCTGGGGAGTGTTAAACGGGACAAGAAAGTCACCATCACACTGCTCGGCGAAGAGATCACCATTGAGCGCATCGGCACCGATGGTGACGTCGAGAAGGCCATCCAGTTATACCATGAGATGGATGGCAAGGTGGACGCTTTCGGCGTGGGTGGCATTGACCTGGGCATGACTATCGCTGGTCGTTATTATCCCCTCCACGACGCCCAGAAACTCGTCGCTGGCGTCCGGCAGACGCCAGTCGTGGACGGCGGAGGTCTCAAGCAAACACTAGAACGCACCATCGCCCAGTTCATCGAGCGGGAGATCGGTGACGAGGTCCAGCCCAAACGAGTGCTCGTCACCGCTGGTGTTGACCGCTATGGCAGTGCCCTCTCCTTCGACGAAGCGAAATACGAACTCCTATTCGGCGACCTGGGATTCGCGCTGGGTATCCCCATCCCGATCCGTTCACTGCGTGGGCTGCGTTTCCTGGCCCGCATCCTCATGCCCATCGTCGGCCGGCTGCCGCTAGAGTTTCTCTACCCCACCGGCGAGAAGCAGGAAAAAGTCGTGCCCAAGTTCGGCAAGTGGTACGCCTGGGCCACCGTCATCTGCGGCGATTGCCTCTACGTCAAGCAACACATGCCTGACCGGCTCGACGGCAAGGTCATCGCCACCAACACCACCACCCCTGCCGACATTGAGGCCTTCCGCCAACGCGGGGTGCGCTATCTGGTCACCGCTACCCCATGCCTGGAAGGACGCTCCTTCGGCACCAACATGATGGAGGCTGCCCTGGTCGCCGTCGCCGACAAGGGACGCCCGCTCACCACCGCCGAACTCCAGGAGATGTTAGAACGGCTCGGCCTCAAACCCACACTGCAACGTCTGAACGAATAGGAGAACAGGATGAAAAGACAACTATCAGTCGTGGCCGTCGTCACCGCCGGTTGGAACCCCAACCAAGGCGATCCGCTGGCCGAGTACACCCGGGGCAAGTCAAAAGCCCTCATCTCCATCGCTGGCAAGCCAATGATTACCCACGTGGTGGAGGCCCTATCCGGTTCCCGCCACATCCAACATATCATCATCGTCGCGCTCGACCCCTCCGCCGAGGTACAATTTCCAGTGCCCGTCGAGTACGTACCCGATGCCGGGGATATACTGGCTAACGCGGAGGCTGGTATCCAATACGCACTGGACTATTATCCTGACATGGACGCAATACTTCTCAGTAGTTCCGACGTGCCCACAATCACTCCAGCCATCGTAGATGCCTTTATCGAAGAATGTTTGCACACCGATCATGACCTGTACTACAGCCTAGTCGAGCGCTCGGTGATGGAAGAGCGTTTCCCCGGGTCACGCCGCAGTTACGTCCACCTGCGCGATGGGGATTTCGCTGGCGGCGATCTTTTTCTAATCCGCTCTGACATGGTACTCAGTCAGCGAGATTTGTGGCAGAGATTGACCGGGGCGCGTAAGAACGCGCTACAGCAAGTTCGTATGATCGGACTGTGGCCCCTCTTCAAACTCGTCACCCGCCGCCTCTCCCTGGCCGAGGCCGAACGACGGGGCAGCAAAGCACTCAACATGCGTGGCCGAGGCATCCCCTTCCCCTACGCCGAGGTGGGGATGGACGTGGACAAACCCTTCCAGTTAGAAATCGTGCGCGCCGAACTCGAGGCACGCACTGCCCATGACTCGTAGAGGCGCGGGGACCGCGCCCCTACAGCGCCTACTCGCCCTTGATTGGCGATGTTCAGCGCGTCTCGTCATCCCACACGAGGCGCGTTTCTTGCGCCTGCTGGCACTCGTCGTCGCTCACAGCGGCGACAGCCCACTCTGGTTGGCTGGCGCGGCCATGACGCTCGTATGGGGAAGTACAACCTGGCGTGACTTTGGATGGCGCGTGTTGGTCGGGGCACTGGTCACCGGTGCAGCCACCACCGCGCTCAAGTGGGTTTTCCGCCGCCAACGCCCTCCGGGCGAGGGGCTGGGCTTTTACACGCAGTATGACCGCCATGCCTTCCCTTCCGGTCACGCCGGTCGCTCCGCCTGCATGGTGGTGCTGCTGACTCCTCTACTCCCTCCCTGGGGCACGGCGACAATTGC
The DNA here is from genome assembly GCA_034189605.1 of Chloroflexota bacterium. Classification (GTDB taxonomy): domain Bacteria; phylum Chloroflexota; class Anaerolineae; order B4-G1; family B4-G1; genus JAUWNP01. The sequence continues at coordinate 43,412 of JAXHUO010000020.1, read as the reverse complement.
ACTGTGGGCCGGGTTGGTCGGACTGGCCCGCGTCGCACTCGAGGTCCATTTCATCTCAGACATTATCGGTGGATGGGCAACCGGTCTGCTGGTCGGGATGGCGTTGTTGTTGGCGTTCTAAACTGCCAGAACAGATTTGGCACTGTTAGCCAATTCTTACCAGCGTGCAACGCGGTTTTGGGAGGCATCGCGCGTCCACTCAGAAGCCCTGTGCCAGACGGGGCCCCACATTTTGGGGTTACTGCCCCCATAAACCGAAAGGATAGGGGGAACACAATACATCGCTCGTCAACCAGATACTCTCCATAACTTACCTTAAAACGGCATCTCTTTTAAGTTCGCCGTGGCTGAAATGGTTGCCAAACGGTCACTCCTTTGGTAAAATTGAGGCCACGCTTCAGGGCGGGATAGCCAACCACCGCGAGGGAAGGCTCTACCTCAAACAGTCGTTTCAGTTGACAATGTAAACAAGGGACATCTGTCCCCCACGGGCTGTGAAATCCACTGTTCTAACCTCGCGTAGATACTCGCCGCCAATCAGTCTTTGTCCAATAACCTACAATGAAATCTGACCACATCTGGTCGGCCGCACTCGGCGAACTTGAACTTCAAATGACGCAGGCCACCTTCGATACCTGGTTGCGCGATTCCAGGTTGCTAAAATACGAAGAGGGCGTCTTTGTCATTGCTGTCAAGAGTGGATATGCCAAAGACTGGCTGGAGCACCGGCTACTGGCCATCGTCAAACGAACACTCGCCCGGCTGACCGGCAGGACCGTCGGAGTCAGATTTGTCGTATGGAACAAAGAGAGTCAACAACAAGACGACGTTCCCTTGCTCAATCTGCCCACGCCGGACTCAGCGCAGGTCGTAGGAATGCAGTCACCCCGCCCCTATTCCTCTCCCACGAGCTTGAATCCACGCTATACTTTCGACAGTTTTGTGGTGGGGCCAGGTAACCGATTGGCCCACGCGGCTTCTATGGCCGTGACCGAGAATCCCGCCGGTGCCTACAACCCATTCTTTATCTACGGAGGAGTGGGCCTGGGTAAAACTCATCTCCTACACGCCATCGGGCATGACTGTCAGACGCAGGGCATGCGCGTGCTTTACGTCTCGTCTGAGGAATTCACCAACGACCTTATTGAGGCCATCCGCTCCCGCACCACAGACTCTTTCCGCGAAAAATACCGCACCACCGATGTCCTGCTCGTGGACGATATCCAGTTCATCGCTGGCAAGGAAAGCACCCAAGAGGAATTTTTCCACACCTTTAACACACTCCATGGTGCTGTGAAACAGATCGTCATCTCCTCGGACCGAGCACCAAAGGCAATGGTTACGCTGGAGGAGCGGCTGTGCTCCCGCTTCGAATGGGGACTGATCGCCGACATTCAGCCACCCGATCTGGAGACACGCATCGCTATCTTGCGCTCCAAATCTGTCACCTGCAATGTATCGGTCCCCGACGAGATTCTCGTCCTCATCGCCAGCCAGATACAGAGCAACATCCGCGAACTCGAAGGCGCGCTCACCCGCGTGCTGGCGCTGTCCAAACTCACCCACCAACCTCTTACCCCAGAGGTCGCCGGGACCGCCCTGAGCAGTCTGCTCCCCCGGCGTAGCAAACTAACCCCGGACCAGATCGTGGAGGCAGTGGCTCTCCACTTTAGTGTCAAAATCAACGCACTCCAGGGACGCAGCCGCAGCCGGGCCATCGCACGCCCACGCCAGATTGCGATGTACCTCATCCGAGAGGAGACCGGGGCATCGCTGCCGCAAATCGGGGCAACATTAGGGGGGCGCGATCACACCACCATCCTCTATGGCTGTGAACGCATCGCCGACCTGATTGAAGAAGACGCAGGCATCCGGCGTGATGTTCTCACACTACGCCAACGGCTTTATGCCAATGGTAATTGACCTGGCCTACCAGTTCTCCACAAGCACCCGCCAGTATCCACACCCGCCACCCCTGCCCTCCGCGCCCCCGTACTCCCTACATCTGGGGGCACTATAACCCTAATACCCCTCTAGCAACACCTTGCCTGTGGATAACCCCTTGTTTTCTGTGGATAACAGCGGGGGTTGGGGGATAACTTTCGCCCATAGAGAGTACCGGCGGCCTTACACTCGATCAGCAGCAGGCTAAACAGCATCTCACCCCCTGGGCGCGTCCTCCCCTCTCCCTTACTGTCCACAGGCAGTTGTGGATAACATGTTTCGTTTATCTCCCCCACATCTATGATCTTTGTGGTTGCGCTCCCGCCACATCTAAGGTGATTTAGCCCCAATTCGCACGTTATCCCCGCTTTCCACTGTACTACTACTATTACTACAAACATATAACCTTGGGCAAACATGGGAATTACTCAACCATGGCTACAACAGACAAGATTGTCCAAGTCTCTGGTGGTAGTTTTCGAATACTCTGCATGTGCAAACTTTTGAATCAATTGCAGACAATCGTATAGAATCGTATAATATCGGTTTGACGTCGCTTTGTGGATGTGCTATAATTTTTATGTCTCCTGGAATCGTTTCTCGCAAGAGTCTCGTGTAGTGCGATTCTAACATTGGGTTTTCACTGAGGAAAAACCGAGTTAACCGCCGGTGTTCTCCGATTCATCATACCCTACTGGGCAATAATGACCTGACGAGGGTGGATGAACGATAAGGTGCGGGGGGTAACGCCCGCACCCGCCAGTTTTGCAAAGGAGAGCCTGCCGTCTGGTCGTTGGCCTGTGATGCCAATTACCAGATGGCGGCTCTTTCTTTTTGATACCTTAATTTTCCAACTTGCACTTGGCAATAGATTTGATGAGCAATGATCAGCGTTCCCGATGACACCAGTTTTCCCCGCCGGGCTGACGTGGTCGTGATTGGTGGAGGCATCGTAGGCGTGTCAACGGCTTTTTATACCTCAAGGGCTGGCCTGGATACGATTTTGTTGGAAATGCGAGATGGTCTGGCAACTCTCACTACCGCCGCTTCAGCCGAAACCTTCCATGCGCAGTTAGATCAAGTGGAAATGATAAGGCTGGTGCAATCTAGCATAGAGATCTTTGAGCACTTTTCCACCGTGATAGGGCTTGCAGATTGTGATATCGGTTTGCACCAACAGGGTTGCCTTTTTATCAGCAGTGATCCTTATGCTCCCCAGGTTCTTCAAGCCCGAGTAGAATTCCAACACAGTGTTGGTCTAGAAGATGTAGAGTTCTTAGATGGGGCAGATGCACGCCATCGTTTTCCTTTCCTTTCCCCTCGGGTGACTGCCGCGACCTACCGGGCGAAAGATGGTTGGTTGTCGAGCCACCAGGTGACCTACGGCTTTGCCAGGGGAAGCCAGGCCTGCTTTTTACTGCGTACCAGGGCTACCAACATCAAAGTGGATGGCAAGGGAGTGTGCGAGGTGGAGACGGAACGGGGCACGATTCACACCAGGACGGTGGTCATCGCAGCCGGGCCTTTCTCGGGCCAGGTCTCCAGATGGGTGGGAGTTGAACTGCCATTGCAGATTCTGCGTCTCCAGAAGGTGGTTATCGCTGATCCTGCTATTCCACAGGATGCTCCTATGACTATTGATTGGGAGACGGGGTGCTATTGGCGGCCAGAAGTGGGGGGCGGCATGCTGGGGTGGGCTGACCCTGACGAACTAGAAACTGAGCCTGCTGAGAATGTGCTGGCCGACTGGCGTTTCCCGGCCCTCGTCCTGGAACAAGCCTCGCGATTGTCTCCCTTATGGAAAGATGTGGGGTGCAATCTTGGACGGGATCGGTTGTTCCTCAGCGCCGGCCAACAGGTCTATGTTTCTGATGGTATGCCTATCCTCGGCCCTGTCTCAGGTGTAGAGGGCCTTTTTCTGAACGCGGCTCTTCCCAAGGGCGTGATGACCGCTCCAGCGGCTGGACGTTATGTAGCGGAGATGATCACCGGCCAGATGCTGACTGAGGACAATCCTTTCGGTTACGAGCGTCTCAACTGAGGCGCTTACAATTCTTTATATCAGTCTTTGAGATATTGGGAGGTCAGAGAAAGTGAAAACGGTACTCGTCACAGGTGGTGCTGGCAGTGTGGGCTGCCAGTTGGTTACTACTTTCGTTCAACACGGCGATCGGGTGCGGGCTTTTGATTTGCCCTTTTGTGATTTCAGTCTCTTGGAATCCCTGAGCGACGTGGAAATCATCAAGGGAGACATCACTGATGCGGAGACAGTGCAAGCGGCAGTGCGAGGTGTGGATGCTGTCGTGCACCTGGCAGCCCTGCTCCCTCCGGCCAGCGAGAGGGATCGCGCCAGGACTTTTGAGGTCAACGTGGGAGGGACCGAGAATTTGTTGAAAGCCATCGAGCGGGATGGGGGCCAAGCACATCTGGTGTTCAGTTCCTCCATTTCTACCTACGGCGATACCACTGCAGGGGATTCACCGATCAGAGTGTCACATCCTCAGCATGCCCTCGATATCTACGCGGAGAGCAAGATCGTGAGCGAGCGCCTCCTCCGGGCCTCCGAGATATCCTACACCATCCTGCGCATCGCCGGCATATCCGTGCCCGAGTTTCTCGAACCGCCCGACCCATGGCCTTTTATGGCAGACCAAAGGGTCGAGTTCATAAATCGAGAAGATGTGATTGTGGCCCTTTTTGCCTCGGTGCAGCAAGAGGAGGCGCGAGGTGAGATTTTCAACATTGCCGGTGGGCCAAGTTGGCAGGTGACGGGCCACGAGTACGCGAAGGGGATATATGAGGCTATGGATATACCTATCGAGATAGCCTCCTACGCGACCTCGCCCGGCTGGCTCGATTGGTACGACACGTCCGAGTCTCAGGCCGCGCTTGGGTATCAACGCACTTTGTTTCCCCGGTTCCTGGAATTACTCCGCAAGGCGACAGAGGCGGCCCTGGCCTGAGAAAAGCATCACAAGATTCTGAAAGGAGCGGTAATACATGACAGCCAAAAGAGCGACAGTTGCAATATCTCATCGGCAGACAATTCCTGGTCTGCCTGGTCACTATACACCCGAGGCGGTCGTTGTCGTCAAGGAAATGCTCAAGGAAGTGACCGATCACCTGGGGGGGATGGGAAAATTCGTCAAACCGGGTGATAACGTTATCATTAAACCCAACCTGGCTTTCCCTGTCGGGCCGGATGATGGAGCCACCACCGACCCGCGAGCGCTGGAGGCTTTGATCGAACTGATCCGGGATGAGGTGCCTGGCGTGGGCGAGATCGTGGTGGGCGAGGGCTCCGCCTGCCTGGGATGGATTGAGGGATTGACAGGGGATGACGTCTTCAGCGCCACGGGGATGACCACCCTCGCCGAGCGTGTCGGCGTGCGGTTGATTGACTGGGAGGAAGATGAGCGCGTGCCGGTGCAAGTAGAAGGGGCCGTGGTCCTACCTGACTTTGAGGTGCCTCGTTCCCTGCACGAGGCCGACGTGTTCATAAACCTGCCCAAACTCAAGACCCATGTGCAGGGGACAATGACTCTCTCGGTCAAGGCTCTGCAGGGGATTTTCCATCGCGCCGATAAGAACCGCGCTCACGCCCAGGATTTGTTCATGAAACACCTAGAGACCTTGCGCTACGTGCGACCGGCTCTGAATATCGTAGAAGGGCTGTATGCCATGCAGGGCCAGGGCCCCCTCTCGCCCTATCCCGGCGACGTGATCCCTGATTTCAACACGCTGATAGCAGGTGCCGATCCCATTGCCACGGACGCGGTGTCTACGGCGGTCGTCGGGATGGCGCCTGAAGAATTGGAATACTGCCGCCTGGGGGATTTTTACGGATATGGGGTCGGCAAGTTGGAGAACATTGAGGTGCGAGGCACCCCCATCACTGCCGTTCAGCGTGATTTTAAGCGGCCCGTACGCCACCTTTATGGCGTCTTCCCCAACGTGAACATCTATATGCACGGGGCTTGTACCGTGGGTTGCATCAGCGCTATCCGCACTTTCCTCGACGGGCTGTATGCCCAAGGTCTCTTGGAGCAACTCCCCCAACCGCTCAACATCGTTCTGGGGCACGGCACTTTTGTGCCCGACGATCTCCCAAAGGACGCAACCATCGTCTACGGCGATTGCGCTGCCGGGCACCGCGACCGGGGAGCCTTTTTCCCCGGTTGCCCCGACCTAAAGCATATCATTGAGAGTATGCCCGAGTTTGTATGGGGTATGTTGCCCTTGGAATGAAGATGGCGTTTTGTTCGGTGTCATCGAGTAAAGGAGGGATGAGTATGGTAAAAAGACTGTGAAGAAACGTTTGTTCTGAATTGTGGAAGGATTAAGCAGAATCAAGAATAAGGAGGTTTCCGATGGCAAAAGCAAAGGTCTGGCACATGGATGCCCGTGGGCATGGACCGGATACGAATCTTGTAAGCAAGCTTCTCCACTTGTGGACCGTGGCTGGCTTCAATGACATGATCAAGCCCGGCGACAAAGTGGCCATCAAGATGCACCTGGGTGCCTGGGATACGACGCGCTATCTGCGACCAGTCTATCCCCGGGTGCTGGTGGACAGGATCAGAGAATTAGGGGGAGACCCCTACATCATCGAGTGTACTGCTATCTGGGGAGGTACCTACTTTGACCGGCGGCATACCGCCGAGGACTATCTTTTCACCGCTGCTCGCAATGGTTTCCACCCTGCCACCGTCAATGCGCCTATTGTCATTGCCGACGGCGAATGGGGTTTGGATGACATTGTCGTTGATTTGCCAGAGGGTGTGTTCCTCAAAGAGCAGTACATCGGTGCCAAGGTCCCAGAGGCGGATGTGCTCATTGTGCTTACTCACTTCAAGGGGCACCCGTTGGGTGTGTTTGGCGGCTCGGTGAAGAACATCGGTGTCGGCCTGTCCTCCAAGCGCGGCAAGTTGCATCTGCACCTTTCCGACCACCCCAGGTATGGTATGGGAGGTTGGGATTTCCATCCAGAGAGATGCGTGCACATGTTCTGTCCGTTGACGCCGGGTGGATGTATGGATCGCTGTCCCGTAGGGGCGTTGCGGATAACCCCCGACGGAGTGCACTGGGACAAGGACAAGTGCATCAGTTGTTTCCTGTGTCCCTTCATGTGCCCCAAGCACGTCTGGGAGACGCCGCACGAGTTCTGGGCTGCTCACTCTGTCGCTTTCACCGATTCTGCCAAGGCAGTGCTCAAACTCTTTGACAAGGATAAAGTAGGGTTCATCAACATGGCTCTGGATGTCGCTCCGGCTTGCGACTGTATGCCGTGGGCTGATTTGCCCATCGTCCCTGACCAGGGCATCTTTGTCTCCAAAGACATCCTGGCCGTGGATGAAGCCAGCCTGGACATGGTTAGACATGCCCAAGGTGCAGCCGGCAGCGTGGCGGACGAGGCTCACGCTCTTGCCCCAGGAATTGACAAGTTCACTCGCTGTGCCACGCCATTTGGGGTGAGCGAGCGCATCCAGGCCAAGGTGGGCGAGGCCAACGGGCTGGGCTGCAAGGATTACGAATTGATCAAGGTGGGCACCCCTAGCATGGTGGACCTCATCGGCGTTGGCGCCTTTGGTTCCAGGCAACCCCAGAGTCCGGGGGTTCAGAAATTCTACACTGCCCACCCGATCATCACCCCGGAGAGGAACTTTAAGCAGCGTGTGAAGGACATCCCGCCAGAGTTCCTGATTTACGAGTAAGGCACGCGGCTCGCGATTGAAAATATCTTGCTCTCTCATCGGAGGAGCAAGCAGAGATGCATAGGAGGTGTTACAATGGGAGGTTACACAGGGAAATTCTTGCGGGTTAATCTGAGCACAGGACAGATTAGCGAGGAGGATCTTGGCAAAGAGTTGATCCGCGACTATATCGGCGGCCGTGGCTTTGGGGCCAAAATACTCTATGACGAGATTGAGCCTGGCATTGACCCGCTGGGGCCGGAGAACAAGTTGATCTTTACTGCTGGCCCTATCGCCGGCACCAAGGCCCAGTCCTTTGCCCGTTGGATGGTTACCACCAAATCACCGCTGACGGGCACGTACATGCGGTCAGTGGGCGGCGGTGACTTTGCGGCCTGGTTAAAGTTCGCCGGGCTGGACATGATCATCCTGGAAGGATCATCGGAGAAGCCGGTCTACCTCTACGTCAAGGATGGCAAATACGAGTTACGCGACGCTGCTGCTTTCTGGGGTATGAATACGGCAGAAGTGCAAGATGCCATTCGTGAGGAGATAGGCGACAAGAAGGCCAAACTGGCCTGCATCGGCCCGGCTGGTGAGAACCTGGTGCGCTTCGCCCTCATCGAAAGTGACCGCCGCACGGCCAGCCGCGGCGGCGTGGGAGCGGTGATGGGTTCCAAGAAACTCAAGGCCATCGCCATCAGCCAAAAGGGCGGCAAAGTGGCCCTCTCCGATCCTGATGCCTTTGCCGCCATGGTGAAGGAGCAGATCGCAACGTATAAAAACGATCTGATGTTCCATTCCTTCTCCACAACCGGCACGGCCATGGTGGACTTTATGAACAGCATGGGCATCTATCCCACCAAGAACTTTCGCGAGGGCCAGTTGGAGGGCTTTGACGCGCTGGCCGGCGAGCACTATGGTAACATGCGGGAGAAGCACACCGGATGTTACAACTGCATGGTCCGCTGCGGCAAGGTCTACCGCGTGCCGTCAGGGCCCTACGAGGGGGCGGTCAACGAAGGACCGGAATATGAGTCAATGTGGGCTTTCTCTGCTACCATCGGCAGCAACGAGATCGGCGTCACGGTAGCCGCTGATGGTCTGTGCGACGACCTGGGAATGGACACCATCAGCGCTGGCAGCGTCATCGGTATGGCCTTCGAACTCTATGAGAAGGGCATCATCACCAAAGAGGACACCGGTGGTCTGGAATTGACCTACGGCAATCACGCTGCCTTGATGGAACTTCTCAAGCAGATCGCCAACCGTGAGGGGCTTGGCGACCTGCTGGCTGAGGGCTCTGTCCGCTTTGGCCAAAAGATCGGCCAGGGTGCGGAAAAGTATGCCATGACTGCCAAGGGAATGGAGATGCCCGCCTACGACCCACGCGGGGTCAAGGCACACGGTTTGAGTTTTGCCACCTCCACCATCGGCGGCAGCCACTGCATCGGCTACGCCCCACAGGAGATCTTTGGCATACCCATCCCCCGTCCGGCCGATCGTTTCAGTCTGGGGGGCAAAGGTGAACTGACCAAGATCAACCAGGATTATACCACGCTGCTGGAGACGTGCATCGGCTGTGTGTTCCCTGGCTGCTTCCGCTGGATCACTGAGGAACTGATGAGCAAGTTGCTGACGGCGGCCACAGGCGTGGAGGAATTTGGGGATGTCGGCTATCTTTTGAAAGTGGCCGAGAGAATCTACAACGTGGAGCGTGCCTTTAACGTCCGCGAGGGCTTTGCACGGGAAGCCGACACTCTGCCCGAGAGGTTGCTCAAGGAGCCACTCATCGGCGGGCCAGCCGCCGGGCAGATCTTTGAGCGGGATCCGCTCTTGGACCAGTACTATGAGGCTCGGGGTTGGGACAAGGAGACAGGTGTGCCCACCGAAGCGCGCCTGAAGAAACTGGGTCTCGAAGATGTCGCAGCCGACTTTAAGAATCTGGGTAAGGTATAACAATCTGTTCAGAGCGAATGGGCTATCGCCGCTCAAGTGCGGTGGTCGGTGCTTGTCACCGACCACCGCGGATTCCGCTCCCCGGAGGTATTAGTCTATGCATGTGAAGGTGACTCTGCTGGGGGACTTGCGTCCCCCTGAGCAGCAGGGTACAATTGGTTTTGATCTGCCAGAGGATGTAGATCTCTCTGGTCTGATTGACGAGATGGGCACACGGTATGGAGAGGCATTGAAAGAACGCATTCTTCACCCACAAGGGACGAGTACATTTCCCTTGATGAGAATTATGATCAATGGGCGGGATTACCAATACATCGGCGGCTTCAATGCCCAATTGAACGAGGGAGACACTGTCGTTTTTATGCCTCCGATTGCGGGTGGTTGAGGCCAGTTATAAACCAAAGCACACAGTACACAGAATCTACACAGAATCTCGGGAGGTAAAAGTGGAAGTCAATGTCAAACTCTTTAGCCGGCTACGTTATGCTGCGCGGGAGAACAGTTTTTCTCTGCACCTGGAGGATGATGCCAAACTCTCTGATCTTTTGGATGCAATGACGGAGGAGTACGGCCAGGCGCTCACCAACGAAATCTTCAAGATCATGAATGAGGTCAGGGCTGGTCGGACGTTGCGCATCGTGATCAACGGTCAGGACTATAGCTACCTGGGCCGGTTGGAGGCTCCGTTGAGCGATGGAGCCACGGTGGAGTTTCACCCCCCATATATGGGCGGGACATAGATTTTTTCTTTGGCTCTCTGGATGCGAGCCAGCCGACAATCAAGGAGAGAGTTATGGCTATACCGTCAAAGGGCAATAACCATGTGGTGATGGCGATAGAGATTTGCACAACGCTTCTCGAGGGGCTGTCAGGCCAAGAGGAAATCGCCGCTCACATTGAAGAAACCAAACGGCATCTGACTACCGCCTCTGGCAAACTCTGGCTGAGAACACCGGAGGGGGAAGCGCTGGCCAAAAGTTGCGCGGATGCAGCGGTAGCGACAAAGAGTGCTTTTGAGGCGCAAGATATGGACGGGTTGCTGGTCTCTTCTAGTTCTTTGGAAGAAATCGCTTTTAGCCTGAAAAAGGAAATCTTGAAGAGAATGCAGATTGTAACCTGAACGGCCTCTTATATTTGGAAGTGGAGAATACGTGGGCGACTCTATGGCCCAGTTGAATACTTTGAAGCAGATTCTGGCAGAAATGGGGAGTGCCCTCATTGCTTACTCAGGTGGTGTTGATAGCACTTTTTTGTTAAAGGTAGCGGTGGATGTTCTGGGGAGTAGCGTCGTGGCCGTCACAGCCAGGTCGGCGATACACCCCGCCTGGGAACTGGCGGCTGCTAAAGATGTGACACAGGGATTGGGCGTCCGCCATATCTTTGTCCAAACGGACGAACTGACCGACCCCAGATTTGCAAGTAATCCGCCGGACCGATGCTATTTCTGTAAGCGGGCGCTTTTCGCCAGGCTGCACAAAGTGGCCGTAGAGTGTGGCCTGGATTGTGTGGCCGACGGGTCCAATTACGACGACCGGTACGACTATCGCCCCGGTCGAAAGGCATTGAAGGAACTCGGCGTAAAAAGCCCCCTGGAAGAAGCCCAACTTGCCAAGAAAGATATCCGAGCCCTCTCCAGAGAAATGGGCTTGCCCACGTGGAACAAGCCTGCTCTGGCCTGTCTGGCTACCAGGTTTCCTTATGGAGACAGACTTGATCGGGAGAAACTGAAAAAAGTTGAGGCGGCAGAGGGTTTTTTGTATTCTCTGGCTCCTGGCATAAAACAACTGCGGGTGAGAGTTCACGGTACCATAGCCAGGATCGAGGTGTTAAAGGAAGATCAGTCCCTCTTTCTGAAAGAGAATCTGGCTGGTCAGATTCTCAGCGAGTTCGAGGAATTGGGATATACCTATGTGACCCTGGACTTGCGTGGGTATCGGATGGGCAGTATGGATGAGCATTTGGGGCCGGGAAACCCTGCTGGTCACTGATTTTTGATAACGAGCCTCAGCGATTGCCCCATATCCACAGCGGGAGACAATGTTCCCTATGAGAGAAATATTGGAACGGCTTTTGAGAAACGAGATATCAATTGATCAAGTCGAGAGGCTGGTGCAGATAAACGGGATGGCAGAGATACAAGATGCGGCCCTGGATTTATCGAGAGAGTTTCGGGCAGGAGTTCCAGAGCTAGTCCTGGGAGAGGGCAAGACCTCCCCTAACGTGGTAGAAATCGTCCTTGCCTTCCTGGCGTCAAAAGGTAGGGCGATAGTGACCAGGGCATCCGAGGAGCAAATCAACGCCGTTCGCGAGGCGATCCCGGAAGGATGTGATCTTTGGGTGAATGAGAAAGCCAGGCTTATCGTAGCGCAGAAGCAGGGGGCGGAGGTTCACAAGATAGGCCGGAAGGTTGGGATCATGACGGGTGGGACATCTGATATTCTGATCGCAGAGGAAGCCCGGGTCGTGGCGGAAGAGATGGGGTGTGACGTTGTAACTGCGTATGACGTGGGCATTGCAGGGTTTCACAGACACATCAAACCATTAAAAAGGATGGTCGAAGAAGGCGTGGATGCTATCGTCGTGATTGCGGGCATGGAGGGGGCGTTGCCATCTGTGGTTTCCTCTCTGGTTGACGTCCCTGTGATCGGCGTGCCAACTTCTGTAGGTTATGGTTTCGGCGCACAGGGAATAGGGGCGTTAACTACGATGTTGCAAACCTGCTCCCCGGGGTTATGTGTGGTGAACATTGACAATGGCGTTGGCGCTGGGGCTTTTGCGGCTTTGATAGCCCGTGGAGTGGCCAAGGCTCTGAGAGAGGCGAGTGGGGCGGAGGGACAAAAATGAGGATTGCCTATTTCGATTGCTTCTCCGGCATCAGCGGTGATATGATGCTGGGGGCTTTGGTTGACGCGGGTTGGGCTGTCGAGGACCTGCGGCGAGAATTGGACGGACTGGGAATCTCTGGTTACGAGATTGAGGCCAGGAAAGTAAAAAAGCACGGCATTACCGGTACTAAGATTGATGTGCACGTTACGGAAGATGGAGTGGAGAGGAAATTGCGGGACATCGTGGCAATCATAGATGGCAGCGACATGGCGGAAGAGATCAAAGAGTCCGGCAAGAGAATCTTTACCAGATTGGCCACGGTTGAAGCCAGAATCCACCAGGCTAGTCTCGAGACCATCCATTTTCACGAAGTAGGCGGACTGGACGCCATAGTAGACGTCGTCGGTTCACTGTTGGGCTTGAGAAGCCTGGGCGTTCAAAAAGTTTATGCATCCCCCTTGCCCCTGGGCAAAGGGTTCATCCGCTGTGCTCACGGCACTATTCCTGTTCCTGCTCCCGCCACTCTGGAACTGGTGAAAGGGATACCTGTTCACGGTCGGGACATAGAGGCAGAGTTGGTCACTCCTACGGGAGCGGCAATCATCACCACTCTGTCCCAAAGTTTTGGTCCTCCACCCCTTATGATAGTGGAAAATATCGGTTATGGGGCTGGGTATAGAGACCTGGCCATTCCCAATCTGCTGAGGGTCTCCGTGGGCGCGATGGGAATAGTGGGCCAAGAGGAGTACGAAGAAGACGTGGTAACAGTGGTAGAGACCAACATTGACGATATGAACCCACAGTTCTACGATTATGTGATGAGCAGACTGTTCGAGAGGGGAGCGGTGGATGTTTTTTGTACTCCCATCCAGATGAAAAGAAACAGACCAGCCATCACACTGAGTGCTATCACGGATGAAAGAAACTTGAATGGAATACTAGAGGTCATCTTTGACGAGACGACCACGCTGGGAGTGAGAATCCACGAGATGCGGAGAAAGAAATTGACGCGGGAGAACATTCCCGTCAACACCCGGTATGGCGAATTCAGTGTCAAGGTGGGTAAGAGTGGGAATGTTGTCAAGAACATCGCTCCCGAGTATGAGGAATGTCGGAGAGTGGCCGAGCAAGGCCACATTCCCCTTAAAGAGGTATATGAGGAGGCTAGCGGGGTAGCGAGGGAGATCTTACGAGGCTGAATCCTTATATGCACTCAACTGGCGACGCAAAGTCGCGAGTTCCGTGACATCCTGAATAAAGAGCACCGCTCCCTCTAATTTCCCCTCGCTATCTTTCAGTGGAAGGTACTTGGCGTCAAATATGGTTTCTGCTTCCTCCTCGTGGAAGCGGGGAATCGATACGTTGTGTCCTTCAACCATCTCGCCGGTTCGCAAGAGTCTATCGAACGCATCCATGGTCTCTGGTGATGTCTTTAGCACTGGCAATACCTCAAACTCCACTCTTCCTAATGCTTCCTCTCGCTTGATTCCAGTCAGATCCTCCATAGCCTTATTATATGTCAGTATCCTCAGGTCTTTGTCCACGACCTTGATGGCGATGGGCATCTCTTCCAGGATATCTTCGTAATGTTTTCGGAGTGTGGCCTCTCGCTTTGCCAGATCGGCCATCTGTTGGTAGAGATGCGCACGATGAATGATCAGTGCTGCCTGACTGGCAATGGTGGTCAGAAATCGCACTTCGTCCGACCCAAAGTGCCGGGGTGTACAGCTGCTGATGTGGAAGGCCCCTATCACTTCCCCCTCTACTTTTAACGGCACGCAAATCATCGAGGCTATGCTTTCCCAGTCCTTGGCGGCAGGTGAAAGGCAGGGAGCATTAGCCAGGGCTGCGCTGGAGCGTATCTGTCCCTGTTCCAGCACCCAGCAGTCAGTGATGATGTTCTCATCATCAATCATTTTGGGTTGCCACACCCCGTCTGGATAGCCCCGCATTGCATGTACTCTACAATCTCCACCCAATGAATCTCGCAGAAAGACGATGCCTGCATCTGCCCCCATCACCTCAATGGTACCATCAAGGAACCGGTCCAGTAACTGTCTCAGATCAACCTCCATTTGCATATCGTGGCTGATCCGTTCGATAAGCGCTAGTTCCTCAATGTGGCGTTGGTGCTGGCGCAACCGGTCGCTATCCACGATCAGGCTCGCCAAGTAGACGGCGACCATTTTTAGGATGTTGACTTCGCTGGGATAGAATTGATAACGTTGGGTGGATATGAGGTGAAATACACCTAGCGTCACGCCACGGTAGATCAGAGGGACACAAACTGCCTGAAAAGCACCGGTTACTCCGGGCAGGTCTACGTTCAGGTGTTCATAGCCCACCGGGAGCCGATCTTGCATCACCCTCGCGGTGATGGCATTGCTGGCCCAGGTACTGGCCGCTTCACTAGGCACACCGTAGGATGCCAGCAGGTGGAGTTCCTCACGGCTATCCAGGGCGAAGACGGCTCCGATGTCGGCCTGAAACGAGTCCCTTAGCAAGCGAATAGATTCGTGTGCCACTTCTTCGAGAGAGGATGGGGTGGATGCGATTTGATTGATAAAGTTTGGTAGGGTAGTGTCCTGCCATGGCCGATGGTTATACCCTTGTTCAAATACTGCAACGGAATGTTGCAAGAGGCTGTCCAGGGCTTCCTTCCCATAACGCCGATGTCCACCCGGCGTGCGAACAGGACGGATAAGCCCTTGATCCTCTGCTTTGAGCAGGGTGGCGCGACTCACGCCCAAATAGAGGCATGCTTCGCTTATAGGCATCATTCGTTTGTGACGTGGTATACTGGTGTTCATAATGCTCCCTTACGCGGATTCCATTTCGGGTGATTGTTGACTATCTCTCCATACTTCCCGCACCTGGGTCAAAACAACGGCAGAGAGGAGAAAGAGCGCTGTGTAGATGGCAAAAATCAGCAGATATCCAAGCCCCGGTGATTGAGGGACGTGGACGGTAAAGTAATCGGCTATGGGGCCTCCGATGTAACCTCCTACTGCGCCTGCGCCTGCGCCGGCCAGGTTGGAGATGCCCAGGTAACGACCGGCCTCCTCTTTGGGTACCAGGTCTGTTCCCAGTGCCCAATTGGTGGTGAAGAATATACCCGTGGCGGCGCCGACGATGCATCCTCCCACGTATATCACGGTCATATTGGGGGCCAGGACGAGCACCAGTGCGCCCGCTGCTGCCCCGAGGCCGCTGAGCGCCACCAGTCGCTTGCGCCCAATTCGGTCGGCGAGCCAGCCACTCGGCAGGGCGCATAGTAGGATCAGGATGCCGACCGCCATCATCAGTTGTGAGGCTGGGCCCGCGGCTGCCTCGCCTACTAATCCCAGCCGAGCCTGCAAGAAGTAAACTGCAAAACTGGAGAGACTATTGGCTCCAACGAGGAAGGCGAGCCGGTTGATCACCCACCAGGCGAAGGATGGATAACGCTGTGCCCCCTCGCGGCCGATGCTGATGCGCACGCTGGCCCACACGCCCACGACGACGGCGATCGCCATGGCCAACAGTCCCGCGATCCCCATCGCGACCAGTAGCGTGGTCACTGAACTTACGCCAGCCAGGAGTTTGCCTATTCCCTTGACAATTTCTCCCATGCCTAGAATAACTATCATAAAAATCAGCGTCATCGCCACGAGGCGTCCGAATGGTCTCCAATCCAGCGGCCCGGGAGATTCGCGCAGCGGCTCTTCGCGGACGAACATGGTGATGGTCATACTCAGAAACAGGATGCCGATTGCCACCAGGATGCCGGCCCACATCTGCCCTGCTGCGATCAGTTTACCGACTGTAAGGGCGACAACGATAACCGGCAAAAGTTCCATAATAGACTTTATGCCGGAGAAGCGGCCGCGACGATCTTCGGGCACCAGGTCGGGGATCAGCCCCTGCTCCGCGCCATGGGCGATGTTAGAGGCAATCTGCGAGAGCACCACTGCTCCGAACAGGAACCAGTAACCGGGAGAGGCTCCTATGGCAACCATACATGCCATATTCAGCAGTGTGCCAACCAGGATGAACGGTCGTCGCCGCCCCCAGCGCAGGGTGCTGCGGTCCGAAAGCATGCCCATCAACGCCTGTACCAACAGAGCAACCATCAGAGTATAGAGGCGCAGGCGGCCAAAGGCGGTGCCTTGCTGTTCCGGGCCAACGAACTTTTGCACTAGCAGAGGCACGATGAGACCGTTGCTCTGCGAAACCATTGTCAGTCCCAGCCAATAGATGTTGATCGTGATGTAGTCATACCAATGTAGCCGTTTCACCCTTTACCCCCTTTCGTGTTAAGATCTCTCTCAGAACAGGATAGTAGCCCAACACGTTTTGGCGGTTTCCAGCCCCAGGCGGCCAATATGTATTACGTACTGTGTTTGGATATCTCATCTTGTTCCTGCCCTCGCTCCTGATCAATGATCTCCCGGACTTGCCGCTCCAACTTTTGCCCAGCGGCAAGGATGTCGAGTAGTTGGTCTTCGGTCTCCTGATCGTCCTCGGGGCGTGTCTCCCATGCTCCCTGGAGCGCTTGGTTCATCCGCGTCAGGCTCCGGGACATGGCTGCGAATACATCCTCGGCCGTCATCTCGCGGGAGGTCAACTTGACGCGCGGCCCGCTGTAAAAGCCCAGTGCCTCCATCTCCCGCTCCATCTCTTTCGCGAATTCCGGGTCATTCTCGAACTCTGCTTGATGTTCCATTCCAGGTGTGAACTCGAATCGTTCGTCGTCTATGAGTATCTGGTGGAAATCGTCCAGTTCCAGATTGAGGCCCAGCCTTTCTCCCTGACACGTCAACCACAGTTTCTTGACCGGCACGTAAAAGTTGGGGTCGGTCTCCAGAATCTCTATTACTCGGGTGATGATACGATCGCTCATTGTAATTCGTAACTCTCGCCGGGTTTGAGCACGACCGGCTCGGCAGATGTCTCGGCCTGCACTCGCTTGGCCCACGCGTGCGGATCTTGCGCGATGGCGTCAAAAGTGTTGTAGTGGATGGGCACGACGATCCGAGGCTCGATCAGTTTGACTGCTCGCAGTGCATCATCTGGTCCCATGGTGAAGTTGTCGCCGATGGGCAGGGCAGCCAGGTCAATTCCCTCCGCACCGATGAGGCGCATACTGTAGAAAAGGGCGGTGTCGCTGGCCAGGTAGATTTTTTTGCTCTCGGCGGTCAGCAGCAGCCCACAGGGGGAACCGCCACAGGAGCCATCGGGCAGGCCAGAGCCGTGGTGAGCGATGGTCAATTTGAGATAACCAAAGGGGTGCTGGAAACCCCCACCGATGTGCTGGGCGTGGGTGCGACTCACTCCCTGGGCCTGGAGCCAGTTGCAGACCTCGAAATTCGAGATGACCAGTGCCCCGGTGCGTTTAGCAATGGCAATTGTGTCGCCGATGTGATCGCCGTGACCGTGGGTAACCAAGATGTAGTTGGCCTCGGCCGCATCGGCTGAGATGGGGGCAAAGGGATTGTCGGTGAGGAACGGGTCTACCAAGACTCGTGCCCCCCCGACGTCCAGAGCAAAAGCAGCGTGTCCATACCATGTCAGTTTAATGGTCATGATTCTTTCTCCTTGTGCTGATTGTGTCCTGAATAGTCGGTATTTCAAGTTCACAATAGGGGAATGCGGATGCCATAATAAAAGTATAGCCGATAATGAAAGTATGTCAATATAATGCTACCTGGTGATTGTCCACAAGTTCATTGCCACCTCAGACCTCCGAGGCTTTGTGAAACCTCGGAGGTCTTGCGGGCATCGCGGTGATATTCGTGACTGTTCTCTGTTTTGTAGCCCATGCATGGTTGTGCTATAATTACCTGAGACTAGAACTGGCGATGAGAGAGTCTCACAACACACGTCACAGCAAGGAGGGATCAATGACTGAGAAAATGTCGGCCCTACGAAACCGCATCGTCGGCCTGTTGCTGCGCGACGCACGCGAGAAGGCCAGGAAAACCAAGCGGGAATGCGCGACTGCACTGGGAGTTTCCACCCACACCATCACAGCGTACGAGGAGGGACGCAAGCCCGTCTCTCTGCCAGAGTTGGAGGTGCTGGCTTACATACTCGACGCTCCAATAACCCTTTTCTGGGAACGGGACCCGGAACTTGTAATGGAGGAAAAGCCGCTGCCGCTACAGGAAGTACTGGCTCTGCGCCACCGCATCGTAGGGGCGCTCTTGTGTCAGGCCCGGTTGGAGGCCGGGGTCTCACAGAAAGAGTTAGCAGAGGTGGTGGGTTGCTCAAGCAGCCGCCTTTCCGCCCAAGAGCACGGGGAGCAGCCTATCCCGCTGGCAGAATTAGAGTTGCTGGCGCAGTACCTGCATTTGCCCATGGAGTACTTTCTCGACAATCAGGAGGGGCCGGTGGGAGAATGGCACCGGCAGCAGGATGTCTGGCGCCGGCTCCACGAACTTCCCAGAGAGGTGCAGGAGTTTGTCATTCAGCCCATTAACATCAAATACCTGGAAGTAGCAATGAAACTGGCCCAGATGCCGGCCGGGGGGCTGCGCGCTATTGCCGAAGGGCTGCTGGATATTACCTATTGATTGATCGGAGGTGCAGTGATGGGTGAGATGGTTTCTGCACAAGAGTTGAAAGCAGAAGGTCTGCGGTTGTTCCAAGAGGGGTTATACAAGGAGGCCACCGCCAAGTTTGGACAGGCCCAAGAGATGTTCGCCACAGGGGGAAACGAGGTTGAAGCAGCCGAAATGGTAAATAACCTGGGCGTGATTTACCGGCTGCAGGGCAAGTGGGACGAGGCGACGGCCTCACTGGACGAGGCCAGAGCGGCTTTCGTCCGCCTGGGCGACCGCGACCGCGAGGCACAAACGCTGGGCAATCTGGGCGGATTATACGCCAGTAAGGGCGAAGAGGCCAAGGCGAAGGAGTGTTTGCGCCAGGCAGCCGATATCTTTGCAGAATTGGGCGATGCTCAACGTCAGGGGGAGACACTGCTGGCACTAGGGGTGCAACTGTGGAAGGCGAATGACCGCAGCGCCGGTCTGGCGACCTACGAGGCTGGCTTGCAGACGCTGCGGAAGCCGACAGTTAGCCAGAAGACGTTACGTGGCCTGCTCAACCTGCGCACCAGGTTGCTGGGCGGTCGGAAAGAACCAAGTTAGCGACTAGCCGTCAGCAGGCGGTCAGCAAAGGCTGCCGGTTAACTGCTCCCTGCTAACGGCTGCTTGGATTAACTCCGCAATGTCGCGCCCAGTTCCCGCTCCAACCGGCGGACGATCTTGCCCCGCAGTTTGGCGACCTCCCGGTCGGTCAATGTGCGGTCGTCTGCCTGGTAGGTGAGACGGTAGGCCAGGCTCTTCTTGCCAACCCCCACTTGCTCACCCCGATAGACGTCGAACAGCACGACCGAGCGCACCAGCGCAGAGCCGGTCTGGGCGATGAGGTCACGCACGCGCACTGCTGGCACGTCCTCGTCCACCACTACCGCCAGATCCTCGTAAACCGGCGGGTGAACTGAGATAGAAGCCATCCTCCAGGGTGCTGCTCCCCATGCCGCCAGCAGCCTGTCCAGGTCGAACTCTAACGCACAGACAGGCTGTGCTGGCAAGTCGAATGATCCTCGCACCAGGGGATGTAACTCCCCCATCACGCCCACTATGTCGTCCCCGACACTTACCTGTGCACACCGACCCGGATGGAAGGCTGGGTGCTTACCCGGCTCGAACGTTCCCTGCAGTCCCAGTCCGGTCAACAGTATCTCCACTACCCCCTTGAGGTCGTAAAAATCCACCGGCGTACGATCCTGTCCTGCCATCCAAGAGCGAGCATCCCGCGAGCCGGTCGTCATGATGCCCAATCGCTGTGGCTCGTCAGGCAGCGTCTGCCCCTCCACCGGTAGGTAAACCGCGCCGATCTCGAATATGGACACACGATCGAGAAAGCGCAGGTTCTCGCGGGTGGTGCTGAGCAGGGAGGGCAGCAGTGTTTGTCGCAGATAGGCCCGCTCGACCGAGAGTGGGTTGCGCACACGCAAGTAGTTACCCAGATCGAACTGTGAATCCTGAGGCCACAGATTCCCCTCGTCCTCAATGTCCACCATCGAATAGGTGATGACTTCGTCCAACCCACAGCCGATCAGAAGGTCACGCACTCTATCGGCCCCTTCCAAACGCAGGTTGGCCCGCTGCGGGGGCAATTCGTCGCGCATGAGCGTCGTCGGGAAGCGGTCATATCCCCAGATGCGTCCCACTTCCTCGGCCAGGTCTACGGGAAGCGTGACGTCAGGGCGGTGAGAGGGGATGGTGATGAGCAGGTGAGTAGACGAGGAGAAAGTTACCTGGAATTCCAGGGAGGTGAGGGTGCGGACGATCTCGTCGGTCGGCACCTCAATGCCCAGGATACGGGTGACGTAGGCCGGGTCGAGTTCGATCACCCGTTGCGGTTGGCGACCGGGGTACAGGTCGCCGACAACCGGGGCAACAGCACCGCCGCCCAAATCTGCCATCAGGTGGGCCGCCCGCGCCGCCGCCTTGACCGTCAACTCCATGTCCACCCGCCGTCCGAATCGCTGGCTCGCGTCGCTTGTCAGTCCCAGCAGGCGAGAGGTGCGGCGGATGTTGAGGAAGTGGAAATTTGCCGATTCCAGGAGAACGTCAGTCGTCGCCTCGGTGACCTCGCTTTCCAGGCCACCCATAACGCCGGCCACGGCCACGGGGCCACCCCCGTCGGTGATGAGCAACATCTCCTCGTCGAAGGTGCGCAATTCCCCGTCGAGCGTCGCCATCTGCTCGCCGGGGTGAGCGCGGCGCACGATGATCGCCGGGCGGTCGTCGCCTGGTCTGGAACGCAGGAGGTGGTAGTCGAAGGCGTGCAGCGGTTGTCCCACCTCAAGCATCACATAGTTGGTGGCGTCCACGACGTTGTTGATGGGGCGCATCCCGGCGCGGCGCAGCCGCATTTGCATCCAGAAGGGGGATGTCCCGACCTTTACGTCTTGAATCAAGGCCGCCGAGTAGCGTGGGCACAGGTCGGGGTCGGTGATCTCTAGAGCCAGAAAATCCGGCGTAGGGGTCAATTCTGCCGGGTGGCGCTCCAGCACCTCGCGCACGTCCCTCCTGAGCGGCACACCCAGCAGCGCTGCCACCTCACGGGCGACGCCGAAGACCGAGTACAGGTGAGCGAAAGGCCCTTTGATGTCGAACTCTAACACTGCGTCGCCTAGATACTCGACCAGCGGCATACCCACTGGCGCATCGTCGGGCAGGTAGATGATATCCGCGTGCTCGTCAGAAAGGCCCAGTTCTTTCTCCGAACAGACCATTGCCCGGGAAGGGACGCCACGGATTTTGGTCCTCTTTAATTTCCTGACACGCCAGCCTTTAGCGTGGCCATCGTAGAGACGGGCACCCTCCATCGCGAATGCCACTTTGAGATGGAGATCGGACTGCCCCCGCATCTCCAGCAGGCTGGGGGGCCCCGCCACGACGACCTCTGTCCCCGGACCGCCATATTCCACCTCGGCCATAACCAGCCGGTCGGCGTCGGGGTGAAAGCGCACGGCGCGGAGTTCACCCACGACGATCTTTTCCGCGTCCCAGGGCAATTCGGCCCCCGGCAGGCCGATGTACTCGATCGTCTCCACTTCCAACCCGGCCAGCGTCAGCCGCTCGGCCAGTTCGGGGATGGGAACCGTGATATCCACATATTCTTTTAGCCAACTTAGAGGCACTTTCATTTGTCGGGTCTCCTGTTCACTATTTGGCGTCTCGGCGTCTTACGTTGAGATCAGGGAATTTTGATGGTTGATTGATCCAGCGTGATAAAGTCGCCCACAGGGATGCCATTTTCAATCACGGGCAGACGTGACCCGTCGGCCCAAAAGTACACACCGACTCGGACTTGATACCCGCCTGGTGGCAGGTCTGATGGCAATATGAGAGCGTGCTGGCTTGGGACGATGTCTCCTACCCGCCAGGCACTGGTTGGATAGTGCTGATCGCTGCCCAGGCCGGTGTCATGCTGTGCTACCAATTCGCCATCTTTGTTGAGCAGATGCACAAATGTCGAATAGTCTAAATCGGGATTCTGTGCGGCTTGCCAGTAGAGTGTTAGATTGACAGTGGTCTGATCGAGTGATGCAGCCCGCTCCACACGATAGCCCAGCAGGCGTATCCGTTCACCAAACGTGGCATCGGAGTGATGGGGCAGGGTCCAGACCTGCCACCTGGCGAGGGTAGGGGTCACGTATTGTGGCTGGATCACCCAGGTTGGCACCGTAATCGCCAGAAGAAACAACCCCGTTCCTACTGTTGCCGACACACTCCGCGCCATCCACCTGGGTGTCAGATTCCACAGGCCTGTCGCCAGCAATATACTTGACGCGGCAATGGAGAGGAACAAGTAACGTCCCTGGTACCAGGAGGCGTCGAATGTAAAGATACTTTGGAACTGGAATGCTTCTTGCAGCAGTGGGAGAAGTACAAGGGCGATCAGTCCGAGTGCCTGGCTCTCTCTCAACGAGCGCCACCGGCGTCGCCAGAGCCACGTCCCCCAGCCCAGCAGGCTGAGGCCGCACATAACCAGCAATAACTGATAGATCCACTTGGGCGCCGAAACGGTCATCCACCCGAAACGCGCCCAGTATGATTGGAACTGCGTGGTGAAGAATCTGCACACGTCATTCCACTTGACCTTACCGTGGCGCTGCACGACTGTCCAGTTAGATAGAAAAGCCCGCCAGCCCAGGGGGTCGCCGTACAACACCCAGTTCCGCACGAACCACCATCCGCCCACCAGCAAGAACGCTACTCCCAACGCCAGCGCACCGAGCCACAGCAGATTCCACGAGCGCTGGCGTATTGCGCTTAGCAGGAGCAGCCCGCCGGCAGTGAGTCCCACAACAAAGGCGCTGGGCTTTGAAAGCACCGCCAGTCCACACCACATGCCGGTCAATGCCCAGCCCTGCCATCGGAATGGTTGCTCAAGCGTGCGTACCAATTGCCACAAGGCCAGCGTACAGGTCATTGCCGCCATCCCGTCGAGGCTGACGCTGCCAGTGATAAAGATGAACTGGGGGTTAAATGCGGTCAGCGCAGCCGCGAGCAGGGCCAGATATCGAGTCTCAGGGAAGATATGGCGTGCAATAGCGTATGTAAACGCCATAGTTACTGTACCGGTTACTACCGAGACCCACCGGGCCAGATGTGCTGCCAGCGCGATGCCACGATAAGGAAAGGTTTCGGCTGTACGATGGATGGCTGCGTTATGCGCCACTCCACCTTGTCCGGCCCAGATGAACTCTGGATTGGATTGGAAGACTCCTGTAAGATCATCAAAGTCCGCTATGCTGCTGAGTAGAGCCGCGACCGCATAATACAGCGGGGGCTGATGCGCTTCGTCTAACACTCCCATCTGCTGTACTGGCAACGAGTGTGTCTTGACCAGGTGAGTTATATATCCGAAATGCGCTACCTCGTCTGGTGCTTCCCATAACGGCACCGTCACGCTGTACGCCACACCCAGTATCACGAACACGATGATAAGCGCCGCGATGGGACGCTCAGATTGCCACCACTGTGCCATAGTGTTCATTCTAGAACTGCCGCAGGAACCGCAGGTCGTTTCCGTAGAACAGGCGGATGTCGTCAATGCTGTACTTGAGCATCGCCGGCCGCTCGACACCCATCCCGAAGGCAAAGCCGCTCCATTCGTCGGGGTCGTAGCCGCCGTTCTGCAGCACAACCGGGTGCACCATCCCCGCCCCGGCGATCTCCAGCCAGCCGGAGTATTTGCAAACCCGGCAGCCCTTCCCACTGCAGAGGATGCAGTCCATATCCGCCTCAATGCTGGGCTCGGTGAAAGGAAAGTAGGAGCCTCGGATGCGAATGTTCCGCTCCAGCCCGTAGAACCGCCGCGCGAACTCGGTCAGCGTACCGATGAGGTCGGTTAACGTGATAGAGTGCCCCACTGCCAGTCCTTCCACCTGGTAGAATTGGTGCTCCGAGCGGGCGGTGATCTGTTCGTAGCGGTAGCACTTGCCAGGCAGGATGACGCGGACGGGCTCCGGGTAGCGCTCGCGCATGACACGGATCTGCCCCGGCGAGGTGTGCGTGCGCAGCAGCACCTCGTCGCTAATCCAGAAGGTATCCCACATGTCGCGGGCCGGATGGTGGGGTGGCATGTTGAGCAGCCCGAAATTCAGTTCGTCAGTCTCGATGTCGGGCGACTCGTAGACCTGGAAGCCCATCTCGGCGAAGATAGCGTAAATCTGACGCAGCGTCTGGGTGGTGATGTGCAGATGACCTGGGCCGGTGGGTCGGCCTGGCAGAGTGACGTCAATCGCGCCTTTCTTCAACTCGCGCTGCATTTCCTCCTGGCGCAGTGTTTCGACGCGGGTTTCGTAGGCTGTCTCCAGTGCTGCCTTGGCCTGATTGGCAGCCCGTCCGAAGGCCGGACGTTCTTCCTTGGGCAGTTCTCCGACGGAGCGCAACAGTTGTGTCAATGCGCCTTTCTTGCCCAGGTATTGCCTGTGCCAGGTGGTTAGCGCGTTGCTGTCTTCCAGTGCCTTTAGCGCGACAAGGGCTTTCTTTTCCAGTTGACTTAATTGATCAAGCATCGGTACATACTCCTCATCAAACACCAATATCCAGAACGACAAACGCCCTCGTCCCTGAGGACGAGAGCGCAACACTCCCGTGGTACCACCCCAACTTGGTTCCAGACGGAACCCACTTGTTCCACCGGCGGCGCCCATAAGCGCGACCGGCTGCCCCGTTAACGCTGGGCCTGCGGAGCGGGTTACTTGCCGGACATTCGGTTTCACCCGGCGGCTCAGGAGCGAACTTTAGCGGGCTTCCTCCGGGCGGGGCTCTCAGTCCACGACCCCGCTTCCCTGGCGATCTCCCTCCGCCTACTCTTCTCCGTCACAGCCTTTCCGATGATCGGTTGTGGTTAGTATTATGCCGCAAAAGCATCTTTTTGTCAAACCGCCTGCGCCGTTCTCTGCCGCACTGTCTCGAAGAGGATCACCGCCGCCGCTGTTGCCGCGTTCAGCGACTCGACTCCTGCTGCCATAGGGATGGATACTTGTCCTTGCGCGAGTGCCTGGGCTCGTTCCCCTGCCCCGGTCGCCTCGCTCCCCACGATGAGTGCCACTGGTCGCGTCCAGTCCACCACTGTGTAGACTGTCTCGCCGCTGACCGCTGCCAGCCACACGTCACAGCCAGTCACCACCTCGGCGAGGGCCTCCCACTTGAGCGCTGCCACCGGGAGGTGCAGGTGGGCTCCCATGGCGGCCCGCACCACCTTGGGGTTGCTGGCGTCCACTGTGCCGGGTGGCAGCAGCACCTGATCCACCCCCGTCGCAAGCGCCGTGCGCAGAATAGCACCCAGATTCCCAGGGTCCCTCACGCGATCGAGGATGAGTGTGAGGGTGGGGCGCTCTGGACAGGGAAGGTCTGGGATAGGAAGCACGGCCAGGATGCCCTGCGGGGTATCAGTGTCAGAACAGACAGCCATCACCGGCCCGCTTACGGTGTAACAGGGAACGTTCATCTCACGCAATAGTGCCAGCAGCCTGTCACCTCGCTCGTCGGTCTCTACCGGCTCGGTATAGAACACGAAGGCAGGAGGGATACCGGCGCGGGCAGCCTCCTCGACGAGCCGCATCCCCTCGAAGACGAAACGCTGCTCCCGCTGGCGAACGCGCCGCCGGCTCTGTAGAGCCCGCACGTATTTGACCTTGTCGTTCCTCTGGCTGGTGATTATCTCTGTCATCTATGACGAACAAGGGGTCGTGGGATACCCCGCGACCCCTGTCTCTCCTCGGTTTTCCACTGGTGCAACTACTTGATTTACATTGGCGACTTTTGCTTCTCCCGCACAATGAGTGCCTGAATGTTATTACAGGCCACCACGATCGCTGTGGCGGATACTAATGCGGCGGGATGCGCAGAACTCGTCCGACTTGGATGTGAGATGGGTTGGCAATGTTGTTGTACTGCGCCAGATGCAGATAACTTATATTGTAGCGCAACGCGATACGGAACAGATTGTCGCCAGGTTGTACCGTGTAGGTGGTCTCGCCTGTGGGCGGCGGGAGCGGTTCAGCACCTGGCGAGGGGATAGTCAACACCCGCCCGGTGCTAATGAGTGCCGGATTGGCGATACCGTTGGCACTGGCAATCGCCTGCACCGTTGTGCCGTAGCGCAGCGCGATGCGAAACAGATTCTCACCCCGCTGGACCACGTGCGTGACACCGCCTGAGGGTGACGGCGTCTGGGTCGGCGCAGGCTCGGTGGGAACTGCTGTGGGAGGCACGGGAGTGTGGGTTGTCGTCGCCTGGGGGGCCTGGGTTTGGGTGGGGGATGGCTCGGCAGGGGGCTCTGCGGTGGGAGGTTCGGTCGTTGGGGGTTCCTCTCCCTCTGGCTGAGCCGCCCGAGTCGCCTCGGCAGCCGCTGTAGCCAATATCTCGTCTTCTGACACAACAGCCTCTGCGTCACCCCCTGGCGTCTCTGTCACATCAGGGGCGGCTGGTCGGTAACAGCCGGTCAGCAAACTGAGCACAACCAGCAGGCTTACCGTACCCAGAAACAGAGTGCGTTGGATTCTCTTCATCGGGCTACCTCCTTCGTCTGTGCCACACCAGCCAAGTTACCTATACTGTAACATAGTACCACAATAATCCAGCGGCGTCAAGCGGGTTTTGAACGCTCTAACTTGACAAATCAGCAAAAGCGAGTATTATTGTGTTTACTTGAGGACTATGATCATATCGGTCCTCATCGTTATCTCTGGAGTAGATAATGTACCGGCAGCGTAAAATTCGTTTCGCCTATCCCTACTTTTGGTATTTTCCCCCGTCTGTGAGACGGGTGCTTCACGATGGGAGGAAGTCGGCCTAAGACAGGCGACGAGGCGAACGAGAACGACGCGAAAACGTGGAGCGGGTTGCTCCACGTTTTTTTTATACCTGAGGGGAGGATGAGAAAGATGACCTGTCGCGGCATTCGTGGCGCCAGCAGCGTGGACATCAACGCTGCAGACGCCATCATAATGGTGACGCGCGAGTTGTTGGAACAGATCGTCGCCGCCAACGGCTTGCTGGTCGAGGATATAACTGGCGTGATCTTTACCGCTACACCCGATCTGGACGCGGCCTACCCGGCACGCGCCGCCCGCGAGATGGGTTGGGTGAACGTACCACTGCTGTGCATGCAGGAAATGACAGTCGTGAGCAGTCTGCCACATTGCATCCGGGTGTTGGTGCTCTGGAACACCGATCGGCCGCCTGACCAGATACGGCACATTTACCTGGGCAATGCCCGTGCGTTGCGGCCTGATTTGACAAAGGAGAGAGGAATATGACCAGAGTAGCGTTTCAAGGCATTGCCGGAGCGTATTCGGAGGAGGCCGTTCGTCAATTCTTTGGCCCAGAGGTAGAAAGTCTCCCATGCAGGGTGCTGGACGACGTGTTCTTTGCTGTAGAAGACGGCGATGCCAAGTATGGGATGTTGCCGGTGGAGAACGCCGTCGCCGGCTCTGTGATCCGATCCTATGACTTGCTGATGGAACACGACCTCCGCATCCACGCCGAGGTTATCCTGCGCGTGCGGCACATGCTGCTGACTCTCCCCGGCACCCGACTTTCTGACGTGAAATGTGTTAGATCACACCCACAAGCGCTGGCCCAATGCCAGCGCTACCTGGGACGTCACAGGCTCGAGTCTGAGCCCGCGTTCGATACTGCCGGCAGCGCCCGCGACTTGGCGGCTGCACCAGAACCCGGCATCGCCGTGATCGCCAGTGAATTGGCCGCCGAATTATACAGCCTAAAGATCCTCGACCAGGACATTGAGGACTTTCCCTTTAACTATACGCGCTTCTTTGTTCTTTCTCCAATAGATCCACCCCGCGCGCAGCGAAACAAGACATCCCTCATCTTTACCACACCTCACCAGCCAGGCGTGTTGTACGAGTGCCTGGGAGAGTTTGCCGGACGGCGCATTAATCTCGCCAAGATCGAATCGCGCCCGCGCCTCAACCGGCCCTGGCAGTACATCTTTTACCTGGACTTTGAAGGACACTGCCAGGACCCGGAGTGTGAAGCGGCTCTAATGGGTTTGCTGCGGCGCTCCTCGTTTGTCAAACTGCTGGGTTCATACCCGGCTGCCACGACCCCTGTACCCGATAATGAGACCATGGCATCAGAGTAGGCCACGCACCAGGAGATGAGAGTATGATCGTTGTGATGAAAAAAGGTGCAACCAGTGCCCAAATTGCCAACGTCATTGCCCGCATTGAGCAGTTGGGCTGCCAGGCGCACATTTCAGAAGGTGAAGAGCGCACCATCATTGGCATCATCGGTAATGGACGCCCGCTGGATCGCGAGCAAATCGAGCGGGTGGTCGGCGTCGAGCGCACGGTACCTATCCTGCGACCTTTCAAACTGGCCAGCCGCGAGTTCCACCCGCAGGATACCGTCGTCATGGTTAACGGAGTGCCCATCGGCGGCAGACAAGTGGTCGTGATGGCTGGTCCATGCGCCGTCGAGAACCGCGACCAACTGCTGGAAACCGCGCGCGCTGTGAAGAAAGCGGGAGCCCACGTGTTGCGTGGTGGGGCCTTCAAACCGCGTACGTCTCCCTACAGTTTCCAGGGTTTGGGTGAGGAGGGGTTGCGGCTCCTGGCCGAGGCACGTGAGGAAACGGGACTTTTGGTGATCACCGAAGTGATGGAACCTCGGATGGTGCCGCTGGTCACCACCTACGCCGACATCCTCCAGGTCGGCGCACGGAATATGCAGAACTATGCCCTGTTGCATGTCATTGGTGAGGCGCAACGACCGGTGCTGCTCAAGCGCGGGATGATGTCCACTGTAGAAGAGTTACTGATGGCTGCCGAGTACATCCTCTCGCACGGCAACGATCGCATCATCCTGTGCGAGCGCGGCATCCGTACCTTTGAGCACTATACCCGCAACACGCTTGACATTAGCGCTGTGCCGTTGCTCAAGCAACTCAGCCACCTGCCGGTTATCGTGGATCCCAGCCACGGGACGGGCAAGTGGGAACTGGTGGGGCCATCTTCGCTGGCGGCAGTGGCAGCCGGAGCCGATGGACTGATTATCGAAGTACATCCCCATCCCGACAAAGCCCTTTCAGACGGCGCGCAGTCCCTCAAACCGGCCCGCTTCGCCGCGCTGATGCAGAGCCTGCGGCCCGTAGCCGCAGCGGTCGGGAGGGCACTGTGAAAGAATTGGCAGACACGCAAGTTGCCATCGTCGGGCTGGGGCTGATGGGTGGCTCACTGGCCGGGGCGTTGCGCGCAAAGTGCCGGGCGGTCATCGGTGTAGCGCGCCGGGCGGAGACTGTCGAGACTGCCTTGGTGCAGGGCCTGGTTGACCAGGGCACAACCGACTTGGCGAGTGGCGTGCGCCAGGCAGACGTGGTCGTCCTGGCGACGCCGGTGCGCGTCATCATGCGGCAATTGGCCGAGGTGGGGCCACTTTTGTCAGAGGGGTGTCTGCTGATGGACGTTGGCAGCACCAAGGCGCAGGTCGTCGCGGAGATGGCGCGGCTGCCCGACCACGTCCAGCCTTTAGGCGGGCATCCGATGTGTGGTAAGGAAGTGTCAGGGATTGAGGTGGCAGATCCGACGCTTTATCAGGGTTGCACCTTTATTCTCACCCCACTACCGCGCACCTCGGAAGCAGCGCTGTCGCTGGGCCGCGCGCTGGCCAAAGCCGTTGGGGCACAACCGCTGGTGCTTGAGCCGGAACGCCAGGACTTTTTGGTTGCTACCGTCAGCCACCTGCCCTACCTTTTAGCCTGCGCGCTCGTCGGCACAGCGGACGCCACGACCTCTGCTGATCCGGCGGCGTGGGAGATCGTAGCGGGAGGTTTCCGCGATACGTCGCGTGTTGCTGGCAGCGATGTTACGATGATGACCGACATCCTGCTGACCAACCGGGAAGAGGTAGTGAAGGCAGCAGACACTTACCAGGCGCAACTGCGCGATCTGATCCGCGTCGTGGAGGCTGGTGACGAAGAGGACTTGCAAACCATGCTTACTGCCATCCGCAAGTGCCGGAGAAGGATGTTTGTGTGAGTAGGAGAGCCCCAACCATATACATTGATCGTAAAACAACCGCAGAGGAGACAGTTTGTGACTGACCATCTCTCAACCCAAGCCGTGCACGCTGGCGAGAAAAAGCCCAAGCCCTACGGAGCTTTGACTACCCCCGTTGTCCAGACCTCGACCTACACTTTTGAGAACACGGCCGAGATTCTGGACCTTATGCACCGCAGGGCTGCTGGCGACTCGTCGGTGCGAGACGAGTATGGGCGTTACAGCAACCCGACGCAGAGCACGGCGGAGCGCAAAATAGCCGCCCTGGAAGGTGGCGAACGGGCTTTGCTCTTTGCCAGCGGGATGTGTGCCATCACTACCACGATGTTCACCTTGTTATCCAGTGGCGATCACCTGGCGATAGTTGACGGCAGTTACCGTCGCACGCGAGAATTTGCCCGCCGCTTTTTGCCCCGTTGGGGGATCGAGAGCACCGTCGTGCCGATTGACGATGCGGCCGCGCTGGCCGCAGCCATTCGACCTTCCACCCGTGTGATCTTTTCCGAAACGCCGACCAATCCCTACCTGCGTGTTATGGACCTGGCGCGTATGGTCGAGATAGCCAAGCAGCACGACATCATCACGATCATTGATAGCACCTTCGCCACACCGGTCAACCTGCGCCCGCTGGAGCACGGCCTTGATCTGGTGATCCACAGCGCGACCAAGTACCTGGGAGGCCACAACGATCTGTTGGCGGGAGCGGTCATCGGATCCGGCGAGACCCTGGCCAAAATCGAAGAAGCGCGCGGGGTGCTGGGTGGTATCAGCAATCCCCACGATGCATACCTGTTGCTGCGCGGCCTAAAGACACTTGACTTGCGCGTCCGTCGTCAGAACGAGAACGGGCAACGCGTCGCCCAGTTCCTGGAGAAACATCCTGCTGTCCGTCGCGTCTACTATCCTGGCCTGCCCAGTCATCCCGATTATGAAATTGCCCAGCGGCAGATGGCCGGGTTCGGTGGTGTAGTCAGTTTCGAGATCAAGGGTGATATGGCCAGTACCGGACGCTTTATTGATCGCTTGCGTCTGCCCTATATTGGCCCTACACTGGGCGGCGTAGAAAGCATCATAGAACAGCCAGCGGTGTTGTTCTCCCTGGACCGCGAGAAGCGCAGGGAAGCGGGCCTCAAGGACAATCTGGTGCGCTATGCGCTGGGCATTGAAGACGCCGAAGATATAGTCTCCGACTTGCGTCAGGCGCTGGCCGGAATGGGATGATACGGAGGGGTCAATGATCGTACACAAATTTGGCGGTATCTGGGTCAGGGATGCTCAACGCTTTGCCGGTGTGGCAGACATCGTGATGGGACACCATAAAGAGATGAAATGAGTAAAGCAAAGGGGCAATTCGTATGGGCCAAATGACCGTGCGTCCAGGTGTGCCGCTGCGAGGGCGCGGGTGCGTGCCGGGCGATAAATCCATCTCCCACCGGGCGCTGTTGCTCGGTGGTCTGGCCAAGGGGACCAGCCGGATCAGCGGCTTCCTTCCGTCCAATGACTGCCTGGCAACCCTGGATTGCCTTCGGGCGCTGGGCGTTGAGATTAAAACACATGACCCCACCACGTTGACCGTCCACGGGCACGGACTATGTGCACTGCGAGCACCTGCCGCGCCGTTGAACTGCGTCCGCTCCGGCACGACGATGCGCCTCCTGATGGGTCTCCTGGCGGGTCAGTCGTTCGACAGTGTGCTCACCGGCGAGTCGCAGTTGCTCCGCCGCCCGATGTCTCGCGTCGTCGAGCCGCTGCGCCGGATGGGAACTGAGATCAAGGACACTGACGGCCACGCTCCCCTCGCTATTCGCGGGCGCGGGTTGCGCGGCTGCGACCATGCCCTGACCATCGCCAGCGCACAGGTCAAGAGCGCCTTGTTGCTGGCTGGACTGTACGCCGACGGCCCTACCAACGTCCGCCAGCCAGCACCCTCCCGCGATCACACCGAGCGTATGCTCGCCACGATGGGAGCGACCATCGAAATATCTGACCTGACTGTCACCCTGTGTCCCTGTTCTCCTCCTTGCTCTTTTCTCTCCCCGCTCTCCTTCCGCATCCCCGGTGATATTTCATCGGCGGCCTTCCCGTTGGTCGCGGCGGCGCTGGTGCCCGGTTCGGAGGTCACTATCGAAGGCGTGGGTACCAATCCCACCCGCACGGGCCTGCTGGACGTGCTGCGGGCGATGGGTGCTGACATCGTATTGGAGAACGAGCGCAAGTGGGGAAATGAACCAGTGGGCGATGTGACGGTGCGTGCGTCAGACCTGCAGAGCGCAGAGGTCGGCGGTTATACGGTGGTGCGGATGATTGATGAATTCCCGGTGTTGGCAGTCGCTGCGACGCAGGCCCACGGCACCACCACCGTGCGCGACGCGGCCGAACTGCGCGTCAAGGAGACCGACCGCATCGCCGCCATCGTGGCCGAACTGCGGGCGCTGGGTGCACGCATTGACCCGCGCCCCGACGGGTTTATGATAGAGGGGCCGACGCCACTGCACAGCGCGGTGGTGGACAGCCACGGCGACCACCGGCTGGTGATGGCTTTGACCGTGGCCGGCCTGATCGCGGAGGGAGAGGTTGTGATCAGAAACGCGGAATGTATCGCCGATTCATTTCCCGGCTTTGTAGAGGTGATGCAGAATCTGACTGCTGACTGCCAGTATGATTGACGGACACACACAGTTAGTCGGCCTGATCGGCTGGCCGATAGAACACAGCCTCTCGCCAACGATGCACAACGCCGCCTTTGACGTACTGGAGCTGAACTGGCGCTATGTCCCGCTGCCGGTGCTGCCTGGGCAGGTCGCAGCAGCCGTGCACGGGCTGGCCACGCTGGGCTTCCGTGGTGCTAATGTGACCACACCGCACAAGCAGGCGGTGATATCCGTGCTTAATGCCATTGGCCCCAACGCACGGGCACTCGGTGCGGTCAACACTCTCATCATCGGAAAAAGCGCAGATGGTATGCCGGTCATCGGCGGCTACAACACCGACGACAAAGGCTTTGTCGGCGCGCTGCGGCAGGGTGGGTTCGAACCGGAGGATGGGGGAAGCGTCGTTGTCGTGGGGGCCGGCGGGGCAGCACGAGCAGTGGTCCACGGCCTGCTGTGGTCGGGCACGGGTGAAATCGTGGTGCTCAACCGCACTCTGAAACGAGCACAGGCGCTCATCTCGGATCTGGGCCACCGGCCTCAGAAAGCATCCCGGCTATGCGCTTTGCCACTCACGCCGGAGGCGCTGGTCGAATCCGCCCGTGTCGCCGATCTGCTGATCAACGCGACAACTGTCGGGATGTGGCCTCATGTGAGTGATTCCGTCTGGCCCGATGATGTGCCCATCCCAGCCCACCTGACCGTGTTCGATCTGGTCTACAATCCTCTGGAGACACGGTTCCTGCAGCAGGCCCGGCAATCGGGCGCACGCGCTATAGACGGGCTGGGGATGCTCGTGCGGCAGGGTGCACTGGCGTTCGATATGTGGACTAATCAGGGCCTGGGAGTGAGTGAGATCGCTGCACTGATGCGTGCTGCTTGCGAGCGAGCGCTAGGGAGATGATGACTCCAACAGAAGCCTCAACCCAGCGAGGACGGCTGGCCGGCGTTACACAGGCTGCCCCGATCATGCTCGGTTATATCCCGATCGGATTGGCGTTCGGTGTCCTGGCCCAAAAGGCTGGCATGTCGTCTCTCAACACGCTGCTGATGTCAATACTCGTGTACGCTGGGTCGTCACAACTGATAGCCATCGGCCTGTTCGCGGCCGGAGCGCCCGTTTTGTCGGTCATCCTCACAACATTCGTGGTCAACCTGCGCCACATGTTGATGTCGGCTGCGCTCTCGCCGCTTCTTGGGCGGTGGCGCAAGGTTGAATTGGCTGCCTTTGCTTACCAATTAACCGACGAGACGTTTGCAATCCACTCCGCGCGTTTGTTGACGTCGTCTGACCCGCCCAATAAAGCAGAGGTCTTTGGTATCAATATGACGGCACAGGTGGCGTGGATTTTCGGAACCTGGCTCGGTACTGTAGTGGGACAGTTGATCACCGACGTCAAGCCATTCGCACTGGATTACGCGTTGCCAGCGATGTTTGTCGCGCTCCTGGTCTTACAGATCAAAGACCGCGTTCAGATTGCCGTCGCTTTCCTGACAGGTGTACTAGCGGTGGGGTTGCTGCTGCTAGGCGTAGAGCAATGGCACGTTATCGCTGCCACGTTGGTGGGTGCAACAATTGGAGTAATATCCGAGAAATGGGCCAAAAAGATATCTTCCTGACCATTCTTGGCATGGCGTTGGTGACGTACATTCCGCGCCTTTTACCTGTCTGGCTACTTTCATCCAGGTCTCTGCCACCCCTTGTTATCGCGTGGCTGCGCTACGTGCCTGTGGCTGTGCTCGCTGCGATGCTGTTCCCATCTCTGGTTGTTCAGGACAATCAAGTCAATCTTGGCCTGAGCAATATCTTCCTCTGGGCCGCTTTTCCGACGCTTCTGGTGGCATGGAAGAGGCGGAGTCTCTTTGGTTCGGTGGTTGTGGGAATGCTGGTGGTTGCAGTGGTACGATATGCGTTTGCGCTGTAAGTGAGGTGATCATGTTGCGCTTCCTGACTGCTGGCGAATCACATGGTCCCTGCTTGACTGCCATCGTGGAGGGGCTGCCAGCGGGCCTTGCGGTGGCCGTGGAGGCCATCAACCACGATCTGGCTCGCCGGCAGACCGGCTATGGCCGCGGCGGACGCATGAAGATCGAGCGGGACCGGGTGGAGATACTGAGCGGGGTGATCGCAGGCCGGACGACCGGCGCGCCGGTTGCACTGCGCATTGAGAATCGGGACTGGGCTAACTGGCGTGATCGTTGGGCTGCGGGCGACCTGCCGGGCCTGACCGTACCCCGGCCTGGTCACGCCGATTACGCGGGCATGGTCAAGTACGGCTTGGACGACGCTCGCCCGGTACTGGAGCGAGCCAG
Source organism: Chloroflexota bacterium (assembly GCA_034189605.1). Classification (GTDB taxonomy): domain Bacteria; phylum Chloroflexota; class Anaerolineae; order B4-G1; family B4-G1; genus JAUWNP01. Next base: position 7,932 of record JAXHUO010000020.1, on the reverse strand, counting down.
CGCGAGAGAGACAGCGGCGCGGGTGGCGGTGGGCGCGCTGGCGAAGCAATTGCTCGCCGCCTTCAACGTTGCCGTCGGCAGTGCCGTCGTCGAAATCGGCGGCGTTGTCGCTACGATCGCAGATTTGCCGCCGGAGGAACTCTGGGCGCTGGCCGAGGAGAGTGACGTGCGCTGTCCCGACGAGGAGGCCGCAGCCCGGATGCGGGCAGCGATTGACGCAGCACGCCAGGCGGGCGACTCCCTCGGCGGCGTTTTTGTCGTCGTCGCCACCTCCGTCCCGGTCGGCCTGGGGAGTTACGTCCACTGGGAGCGGCGACTCGACGCGCGGCTGGCGGCGGCGGTGATGTCCATCCCTGCCATCAAGGGAGTGGAGATCGGCCCGGCGTTCGAGAACGCCCGTCGCCCCGGCACGCAGGTGCACGACGAGTTCCAAATCCCAAATCCCAAATCCCAAATCCCGAACGTGGTGCGCACTTCAAACCGTGCCGGGGGCATCGAAGGGGGGATGAGCAACGGACAGCCCATTGTGGTGCAGGCGGCGATGAAGCCCATCCCGACCACCGTCACGCCGCTGCGCTCGGTTGACCTTGCCACGGGCGAACCGGCGGCAACCCAGTACCAGCGCTCTGACGTCTGCGCGGTGCCTGCCGCGGCGGTCGTCGGCGAGGCCATGGTCGCCTGGGTGCTGGCCGACGCGCTGATCGAGAAACTAGGCGGAGACAGTCTATCCGAAATGCAGGAGAGGGATGAGTGAGAATCGCCGTTCTAACGGACATATGACGTTTCTTCACTACCCCCTTGCCGATACAGCGGATGGCTTTGTGCCCATCCTCAACGATCCCACCCCTGACGATCTGGACACGATATTCGCACGATACCAGGCACATGTCGTGTTTTATGGTCACACTCACCGCGCCTCAGATATGGTCGGCCAATCCAGGTACGTCAATCTGGGAGCATTGGGATGCCACAAGAAGCCAGTGGCCCGGTTCGCCGTTCTTGAGTGCGCAAGGGGAGAGTACAGACTGAAGAAATGTGCTGTACCGTACGACGATATGCCGCTTTTTGCAGAATTTGAAAAGCGTAGGGTGCCGGAGCGGGAGTTCATCTACCAGGCTTTCTTTGGCAAAAAGTGGTCCAAGTGAGGAGAGGAATCTTTTATGTCACATGCGTTCTCTTTACTTATCGGGAACATTGTCCTTACTGGCTTTATGGGTACGGGCAAGACCAGTGTGGGGCGCCAAGTCGCCCGGCGGACGGGTCGCGCGTTCGTGGATATGGATACGGAGATTGAGGCGCGGGCGGGCAAGTCGCTCCCCCGCATCTTTGCTGAGGACGGGGAGGGCATGTTCCGGCGGATGGAAGCCGCGCTGTGCGAGGAACTGAGTGCACAACAAGGACTGGTGATTGCCACCGGCGGTGGTGCGCTGGTTGATCCCATCAATCGGGCACGGATGAGGAGCGGCACCATCGTCTGCCTGACCTGCGATGTGGACGAGATCATGCAACGAGTGAGTGAAGACAACTCGGATAGGCCGTTGCTCAATGTAGGCCACCCGCGCGCCGAAATTGAACGGCTGTTGGAACTGCGCCGCGAGGCATATCGGGCCATCCCATGGCAGATTGATACCACTGATCTTTCGGTCGAAGAGGTGGCCGTGCGAGTGGTGGGGATTGCCGGTGTCATCACCCTCCTCGTCCGCTACCCCGGCGGTCAGTATCCCATCCACAGCGGCGACGGGCTGCTGGTCCACATTGGCGGGATGCTAGGCGCGGCGGGCGTGCCCGAGGGGTCGCGCATCGCCGTCGTTTCCAACCCTGTCGTCTCGCCACTCTACGGCGCGCAAGTCGAGGCGGCCCTGCGTTCGGCGGGATTCCAGCCCTGCGCCTGTTCCATCCCGGATGGAGAGTTGCACAAGACGCCCGCCACCATCGCCGCGCTCTATGACCAGTTTCTTGCCAACGAATTGGATCGTAGTGGCACGGTGCTCTCGCTGGGCGGCGGCGTGACCGGCGATTTAGCAGGATTCGCGGCGGCGACCTTTATGCGGGGCCTTCGCTTCGTCCAGGTGCCCACGACGCTGCTGGCGATGGTGGATGCCAGCGTGGGGGCCAAGACGGGGGTTGACCTTCCCCAGGGCAAGAACCTGGTCGGCGCGTTCAAGCAGCCCGCGCTGGTAGTGGTTGACCCCGCTGTGCTGGCGACGCTGCCTGCCGAGGAGATCCACTCCGGCATGGCCGAGGTGATCAAACACGGTATCATCGGTGCTCCTGACCTCTTTGCCGAACTGGAGAGGAGAGGGGAGGGCAAGGGGACAAGGAGCCAGGGAGACTGGGTGGTCTGGATCGCACATTCGCTTCGTGTCAAAATTGCCATTGTCGAGCAAGATCCATTCGAGCAGGGACGCCGCGCCGCGCTCAACCTGGGCCATACCGTCGGCCACGCACTGGAGCGACTGAGCGGCTTTAGCCTGCGCCACGGCGAGGCGGTCAGCATTGGGATGGTGGCTGCGGCGCGGATCGCAGTCGAACTGGGCCAGGCGGGCCTGTTGCTGGCCCCTCGTATTGAGGCGGCCCTCGCAGCCTGGGGGTTGCCGGTACGTTGCCCTCCCTTCGACGCTAACGCCATCTGGAAAGCCATGGCCCACGACAAGAAGCGGCGCGGGCGATCCTTACGCTGGGTACTGCCCCACGCCCTCGGCGATGTCGAAATCACCGAGGGTGTGCCGCAAGAGACGGTAATGTCGGTCCTACGAGACCTGGGAGCGAGGTGAAAATGCAAAGTCCCAAATCCCAAATCCTGGTCCTTCATGGTCCCAACCTCAATCTGCTGGGGCGACGAGAGCCTGAAACCTACGGCCACGTGACACTGGACGAGATCAACTTGGCGCTGCGCAAAGTCGCGAGCGAGCGCGGCGCGGAACTGTGTTTCGTGCAATCCAGCCACGAGGGCACGCTCATTGACGCGCTGCACGAGGCGCTGGACTGGGCCGACGGCGTGCTCATCAATCCTGGTGCCTACACCCACACCAGCATCGCGCTGCGGGACGCCATCGCCGGTGCAGGGCTTCCTACCGTGGAGGTACATCTCTCGAACATCGCTGCCCGCGAGTCGTTTCGCCACCAGTCGCTCATCGCGCCGGTCTGTCTGGGGCAGATCAGCGGCTTTGGCTGGCGCAGTTACCTGCTGGGGCTGACGGCGCTTCTGGACTACCTGGCGGATCGGGCGCAGGAGAGAACAGAATAAAATGTGTACGCTGCGTTATCGCCACGCTTACCAGCCGAGGAGCCGCCGCAACGCCCGCGTCTGTGCGCGGCTCAGCTCCACCTCTGCGCCGGTGGTCAGCCGCAGTTTGTGGCTCCCCTTGAACCAGGGGATGATTTCTTTCACCCGGTCCAGGTTGACAATGGCGGAGCGATGGGCGCGGAAAAAGCAGGCCGGGTCGAGCCGTGCCTCCAATTCGGTCAGCGTGCGGCGGATGGGGTAGGCCCGGTTCCCCACGTGAACCATCACCTGCTCGTCCTCGACGCTGATCCAGTCCACCTCGTCCGTGTCCAGCACGCGGATGCGGCGGCTCTCATAGTCGCGCACAGCCAGCCGGGCCAGGTAGCACCCCTGGGCAGCCAGGCTCTCCAGCAGCGGGACGAGCCGTGTGGCAAAGCGTCCGGCGCCGATCATGCCAGGGTTGCGCTCCTCGGCTAGTTCCTCCTGAGCGCGACGGACTGCCCTCTCCAGCCGCTCCCGGCTGAAAGGCTTGAGCAGGTAGTCCAGCGCGTTGACCTCGAAGGCACGGATGGCGTACTCGTCGTAGGCTGTGACGAAGATGACCGGCGGTGGATCCGCCAGCGCCTCAATGACTCCAAAGCCGTCCAGTCCCGGCATCTGGACGTCGAGCAGCACCAGGTCAGGCCTCTCCCTCTCGATCATCTCCACCGCCTGGATGCCGTCCTCGGCCTCGCCGATGAGTTCTACCCCTTCGATGTCCAAAAGGAGCCGTCTGAGCCTCTCCCGCGCCGGGGCTTCGTCGTCAACGATCAGTGTGCGCATTGCCACCTCACTTTACCATCTTACTGCTGCGTTCACTGGCCCGCTAGCCAGGCCACCGGCGCCAGCACCGCCGGCAGGATCAGATTGAGCGCCACCAGGGCCGGATAGGCTGACCAGCCCACAGTTACCACTTCCACTATGTGTACCGCCAGCCCTGCGAGCCCGCCCACCACGGCGGCCCGGTAATCGCGCTGCCACCAGCGCCACAGAAGAACTGCATAGAGCACGAGACCGATGAGGGGCCCGCTCGTTCGCAGCAGGGTTAGAAAGACCACGTTTATCACTACTAACGCCGCCAGTAAGCCCAGGGCGGCCCAGGCCAGCGGCGATCTTTGTGTTCTGCTCATACCCCTTTCCTTATTGGGACCTTAACGGTCACGACAGTGCCGTACGGCTCGTTGTCCGCCACCTCCACCCCGTACCCCTGCCCGTACATTTTCCGCAATCGCTCATCCACATTGCGCAGCCCATGGCCCGGACCATCATCTATCTTATGATTTGAAGGCATCCCTGGCCCCTGATCGGCGATGGCGATCACTACCTCGTTGCTGTAGGGATGAATGTGGATGACCAGGTCTACGCTGCCGTCGGCCCCCTGCCCATGCCGAACCGCGTTCTCCACCAGCGGCTGGAGAATCAGGCTGGGCACAGGCAAGTCAAAAGCCTCCGGGGCGACCTCGCGGGTGAGACGCAGCCGCTCGCCGAAGCGAGCCCGCTCAATCTCCAGGTAGGCATCCAGGAAGGCCAGTTCCTCCCCCAGCGGCACCAGCCCCCCCTCCGTGCCAGCCAGCACGTAGCGGAACATCTCCGCCAGCCGCTCGACCGTCGCTTCGGCCTGTGCAGGGTTGGCGTGTATCAGTGCGGCGATGGTGTTGAGCGTGTTGAATAGAAAGTGGGGGTTGATCTGCGCCTTGAGCGCCTTTAGTTCCGCCTGAGCCGCCAGCGCCCGCAGCCGCTCCTCCAGCAATTCTTTTTCCTTCAACTCGCGGTAGAAGCGCAGAGCGTAGGTGGCCGAGTGGATAATCAGGAATCCGGCGAAAATCATCCACATGGTGAACCAGGCTGTGGTGGGTTCGACGACGAAGCCGAAGATGCGGCCGCAGGCAAGCAGGGCCAGCAACGCGCCCAGGATATGTTCGAGCAATGAGAACGTGATCTCCAGGCCCAAACGCCAGTCGCGGGGTAGTGTCTCGAGCCAGGGATGGAGGAATGTCTGATCCAACTCATAGAGGGTATAGATCGTGCCGCTGATCGCCAGACCGGTGATGAATGAAACCGGATAGTAGTTCCCGGTTGCGAAACCCACCCCCAGGCCGAAGCCGATAGCAGGCAGAACGATCTCTGTCAATATGCGCACGATGATGCGCTTGGGCACGCTTGCTTTCTGCTTTGTCATTGCTCTCCCCTGGATTTCACGCGGTGGCCTTAATCTTATGCGGAAGCGCGGGCGATGTCAAATCGAACTTCCGGTGGCGATTTCACCGGCCCGTATGCTTCTCCACGAGGTGTTTCAGTTGAGACTGAAAGCCCCGAATCGCCCTGGTCGCGCTGCGCTTGACGAACCAGTCTATCACTGGATTGGGTTTGGCAAGCGTGATCGTCTCCCGCATCTCGAACCGGCATCCTTCGCCTTCGGGGATGAGCTCCCATACGCCGTCTACGCGGGAGAAGCCGGAGGCCTCGGACGTGAAGGCGAAGAGGCAGTTTTCCTCCAACTGCTTAACCTCGGAGTCATATCGGCGCACCTGCCCCCGGATCTCTTTACCCACATAGTACCGGCTCCCGACGCCGATCGGTTCTTCGTCGAGCCACTCGAACTCGTGCATCGCCGGAGTGACCAAAGTGGTGCATGAAGCGGGCAAAGCCCTCGAGGATCTCGGGGAAGGTCTTGTCGCCCTCGGCCAGGAGCATCAGGATTTGTCTCGGGAAGCCCCAAGGGGCCAGCCGGAAGGACTGTTCTACCAGCCAGGGGGGACGCCATTCACGCTCTGTCATGACCCAACCTTCTTTCCCACTAAACAGTGCTTTCCTTCGCGTTCCGGCGACGTGATGCGATGACGAGTATCACCACAGTGCCTATGCCTACCAGGAACTTGGTTGCGCCTGCGACTTGCCATCCGGCAGATGTTGGGAAAGCATCAAGATACTCTAATCCAAGACGGAGTTTCCATATACGTACTAGCCACGGGAAGGATGCCTGGCTAAAGGCGACTTCCGACAAGCCCCATCCGATAAAGAAAAGCACTCCCAGTCCTAAAGGAAACTGAGGGAATTTATACGGAAAGCCCAGAAGCGTGCCCCCCGTGAAAAGTCCCACACAGACCGCCAGCAGAAGAAACCATACGTGACCAACCAGAGTGACATTCGCGGGAGACGAATGATCAATCAGACCTGGAAGGACCATAAGCAGAGACATTAGGGCCAGGCCAATCAGGTTCAGAATCCCCGCGATACCAAAGTCTCTACCCTTGCGCAGGAAGCCAAGGAACAGCAGGGCTGCGCCGACAATGCAACAAAGAGTCCAAAGAGCAAACGCCCCGAAGATCACTCGCATCTCCCAGTAGTCTTCCTTGATCAGCGTACCGAACCCTGCGATCACCCACGCGGCGGCAGCGATGAACAGCGGAATCGAAAAGGCCCAGGCGGGCATAAAGGAATCCCCTCCCGCTTCCAGATCTGATGCCTGCCTCGAATCCGCAAGCGCCCAACGGATGGTCAGCCACGCTCCTGCGAGCAGGATTGGCATGAGCAGCCAATCCAACCAGAACGTAGTGATTGTGAACGTATCAGGTCTCATTTTGGTTTCCTCCTTATATCCTTGCCTTCCGACCGCCAGGACAGCCAGCCCGCCAGCAAGGCGATGGCGACGAAGCGAAACGCCATACCTACCAGGCCCGCTTCTGGCCCGTAGCCGCCTCCGGTGATGAGAGCATTCCCAACAGGGGTCTGCTGCACCAACCCAATCTCCTTACCGAGGAACGGGAAGCCCAGCACCGGCGCTTGGATAAAGTTCCAGGCAAAATGCAGGCCCAATGGCAACCAGATACGTCCGCTGCCCAGAAAGGCCACCCCGTACATCAGCCCACCCAGCGCGTTCCCCAGCACAGAAAGCGCCGACGCATTGGGATTACCGACATGGGCTAAGCCAAAACAGGCCGCCATCACAATCACCGCCAACCAGCGTTTTTGTAGCATCACCAGCAATCCATTAAGCATCAGGCTGCGATATGCGACTTCTTCACCAAAAGCCAGGAATGCCAGCGCGGGTAGCCAGATAGCCCAGTCCAGGTTGGGGATCTGCACACCGCGCACATGCAACACACCCAACGCCCGTTCTACGCCGAAGATACCGCCCATCACCAGAGTGCCGATGACGATCCCGCTACCCAAATCCGTCAGGGCACGCGTGTCGAAGCGCAGGCCCATCCCCTGCCAAGGGGGAATCTGGGCGCGGCGCCAATGCCGCACAGCGGCCACGCCACACATGGATGCAACCAGATACATAACAAAGCCTGGACAGAACATATCCGTCTCCTTTCTACCACCAGTGACCACGCCCGTGCCGGCCCAGGCGGGGGGTACGGTTATTTGTCAGGATCCTTGCGTACAACAGGCGACGGGTTGGCATATTCCCGCTCTCCGCTTCGCCTCCTATCGTGGATGCACCTCCTCCTTCCTCTGCCTCCACCACGTGTAGCCGATGAAGACCAACTGGATCAGCAGGATGACTGACCAGGACGCGACCTGGCTCCAGGTGAACGCTATTCCCCCCATCAAGGTACCGATTGACGAGGCAACACTCCAAACCAGGGGCCACACGATCAGCAGGTTAGAGGTCAGGCGGAAGATGGCAGCGAAGAACAGCCCCCAGATCAGCAGCGTCA
>JAXHUO010000002.1:126762-149730 GCA_034189605.1 Chloroflexota bacterium | reverse complement strand
ATAATAGCCGGACTCCCAGGTCCGGCGACAATGAGGCATCAGGGCATCCTCATTCTACACGAAGACGGGTGGAGATTCAATATGACTTTTGTACCAATGGCTACCCTCCCGCAGGTTACAATTTGTGACATAGTCCTGAATTATGTGCTTGGGCGCGCCCGCCCGGCGAAAGTCGCCGGGCTACGAAACAACGCCCTGTAAACAGGGCTAGGCCGCGCTCGCTTCCAAGCCGGATGAATCCGGCGCAGCTTTGTAGCCCGGACAGTTCATGTCTGGGCGGGGACGTGCTGTTGCATTAAAAACCCGCCCCAACCTAGTATAGAGAATAATCTGCGGGAGGGTGAGACGGGTTTAGATCGCATCTATGGCTGCATTGGGCAGACCTTCCAACGGTGGCAGTTCGTCCAGCCTCCGCAGCCCAAAGTGTTGCAAGAACTCAAAGGTTGTGCCATAGAGGATGGGACGGCCCACCGTCGGGGCTCGCCCTACCTCCTCAATCAGGCCGGTGCTCAACAGCGTGCGCAGGACACTGTCGGAGCCAACGCCCCGGATAGACTCGATCTCGGGCCGCGTGACTGGCTGGCGGTAGGCAATGATAGCCAATGTTTCCAGTGCAGCCCGCGAGAGACGTGTGCGCCTCTCCAGACCCAGGAAGCGTTCGACGCAAGAGGCCCCTTCCGGCGCAGTGATGAACTGCACGTGGTTACCGGCCCGCTGCAAGCGCAGGCCATGCCCCTCGTAGGCAGCCTCCAGGTCGGCCAGCGCCCGCTCAATCTGGGCAGGTGTGACCTCCAACGCCTCCGCCAGGCGGCCAACGGAGACCGGTGCATCAGCCACAAAGAGCAGGCTTTCTACCTGCGCTGCCAGGCTGAGGAGACCATCACCTTCTCTCACTTTACTACCACTGTGGCAATCTCAGTCGCCCTGGCCCTCATCAGGCCCCACCCGCGGGCGAGCATCCCCCGGCCAGTCCTCCTGCAAAGCAGGCGGGCGGCCTTTCGGCGCGGGGGGATAGGAGACGGTGCGCAGGTTGACCTTGGGAGGACGGGCCAGTTTGAGCCCCATCTTCTCCTTCACCACCTGCTGGGCTACCCCGATGATCTGCCCAGCCTTCTCCGGCACATTCACCCCGGCCGCCGTCTCCACATCCAGTTCGACCACGACACCGCCGCGCTTGGCCGACACATTCGCCTTGGAGCGCAGTACTCCGGCGAGCAGGTTCGTCTCGTATTCCAGACGGTCGGCGATGGAGGTGACGACTATCTGTACCTCTCCACCAGCGGCTTGTTTAACGTGAATAGCCTTCTGGCGAGGCCGGCGCACCTCAAGGACGATGAGCAGGATAAAGATGGCATCCAGCGCCAGGGCCAAGAGAACGCCCAGGGTCACCCGCACCAGTGGCTGCAGGATGTCAAGAGAATCCACCAGTGCGGTCAGTTGCCCCTCGACCGCTCCCAGTACTGGCACTGGCAGCACCAGTAAGATGGTACACAACGGGATAGCAATCACGAGCATAACTACCACCAATACACGATTTACCGCATTCATCATTTGCCCCCCCTATGAGTTATCTCCAACATTTCCAACAACAGTGCCCATTATAACACCGCGCCCTGCTTTGGACAAAGTGAGCACCCACGCGGCGACGATTACCAGGCCGATCAGCCCCGCCAGGCTAATCGCCGCACCGGCGCGCAGGCTCACCGGGCAAAAAGTAAAGACGATCCGCTGAGACCCTGCATCCACGGCGACGGCACGGAACAGAATATCGGCCCGCTGAATCTCCACCACCTCACCATCCACTGTCGCCTCCCAACCAGGGTACCAGGCATCGGTCAAGACCAGATAGCCCGGCGACTCGGCGTCCACCTCGACCACGACTCGCTCTGGCGCATAGTGCGCCACACGGGCAAGACCCTGGCCTGCCCCCCCCTCCTCATACTGAAAAAGCAAAGCCCCTTCGGGACCAGACCCCACCAGCACCACCTCCGCCGCCGGGTCAAACGCCGCGTCCGACATCCGCGCCAATGCCATCTCATCGTCAGCAACCACAACAGCCTTATGGACAACGAACGCCCTGGGCAACACGTCCAGATTCTCGTAAATCTTGACGTCGCCCGAGTGCGCCAGGCAAAAGTCTCCCCGGTCGGAGAGAACCAGCGATTGAAAGCCACCGGTGCGTTCATCTATCAGACTCACCCCGCGCACGACCAGTTCTCCCTCCGGCAGCGTCGCCTGCACGACGACCGTGGCCGCCGTGGCCGGCTCCCGCCACCGCAGCCGCGTCACGTGGTCATCCCCCTCCATCTGCCCCCCCTCAGCGGTGTGCTGCCCGGCGCGCAACTCAAAGGTTCGCGTGAGCCCATCACTAAAGCCCACGTTGACATGCCCGACGACCGTGCCATCGGGCAGCGCCGCCCCTCCGCGCAGGTAGGAGACCAGGCCCAGCGCCGTCGCTTCAAATCGGGGCACGTGCGCGACCGCAGCCACCTCCCCGCGCGCCAGTTGGGCCCCAAACTGAAGGTCGTAGAACACACCATCCAGCCAGGCATCGTGGAGTTTATCACTGATCACGTGCCGGACGTTGAACAGACTCAGCCAGCGCCCGTCGGGGATGGCGGTCAGGTGCTCGCGCAGCCGGCCATCTATAGAGACTTTATCCTTGGGCAAGAACACCTGCTGGAGCGTGACGTAACGCGCCAACGGTAGGATACCACCGCCGAATCCATCCATAGCCGGGAGACCGAAAACCAGCGGCAGGTTGGGGCTGAGCACCTCTTTATGTTTGGTGGCGACCACGTAATCATAGAGCGCGTCGGCCGAGAGTTGCGGCCCATAGATGATCTCAATCTCGGGCATGTCGCCGGGGTCAAAGGTAATATCGGACATGCTGAGAAAGCGAGCCCCAGCCCCTCCCCTGGAGGGGAGAGAGGCAGCCAACAGATGGGCGATGGCTGGGCGCTGGCTGGTGAACGCCTGGGGCGCGGTGGCCCGGGCATGCGGCAGTGCGGAGCCCGCCGCAAAGAGTTCCACCACCAACAGCGCCAGCAGCCCTACCACCCCCAGCCGTGGCGCGCGACGCGCCACAAACAGCAATCCCATCGCCACCACCACCGCCACCGCCCAGCCGATCAGTGTCGCCTGGCCCACCTGGCCGCCGAACGCCCCCCACGCACCCAGGCCCAGGCAGATGCCCAGGAACGCAAACATCCCTATCTTCCGCCACCTCACGCGCAGGCGACCATGCCATAGGTGATCTGCCCCCGCGCCTGCCAGCGCCGCCACGCCCACCGCATAGAATGCCAGCCAGCGAGCCGGCACGCGAAAGTGAGCAAATCCAGGGACAAAGCGGGCCAAGAGAACATAGAGCGGGTTGTAGAGACCCAGGGAGAAAAAGAGACCCAGGATAAGGAGGAAGAATGAAGAACGGAGAGCGGGGAGAGTAGAGTGCGGCGAGCGGAGATTGCGAATGGCGACGGCGGCCAGGACCAGGGCGGAGATGCCGATGTAGGCGACGTGTTCAATGTGCTCAGGAGGCACGGGCTCGGCAAAGCCAGGCAGCAGAGCCCGGGCCAGGTAGAGCGGCGAGAGGGAGAACGAAAGCCTCTCGTTGAACGGCAGCCCTCCGGCGCGCACCGAGAGGCGCGTTAGTTCCCAGGTGGGGACCAATTGCACCGCCGCCATGGCTACTCCCAGCCCCGCCGCCCCAGATAGGATCGCCCCCCCCCGCGCCAACTGCCTCCACCACCCCGCCGCTGGTGGCAGGTGATCCTGCCCACGAAACGCTCCCTGGCGGACGAGCCCACTCTTATCCCGGAATCTACCTCCCCACCTGCGCACCCCCTCCCACAGCACCGGCCCCAGCCCATAAGCCGCCAGCCCCACCAGTGAGATAAAGGCCGTCTGCGTATGCCCGGCCAGAAGCATCAGTCCCACAACAACCACCAGACCAACAAACGCAACCCCTGACCCAGGACCTCGAACCTCAGACCCAGGACCTCGGGCCTCAGACCCAAGACCTCGGACTTCAGACCTCGGACCTAGGACTTTATCATACAAGACCAGGGCCAGCGGCAACCAGGCCAGCACCTGCAATTGATTGATGTGCTCCACCTGCGCGCCCAAGTAGCCACCCAACGCAAAGACCACCCCCACCGTCCCCGCCCCGACCTGCCCCAGCCACAACGATGTGCGCCCCCAGAGATACCCGTTGAGCGCCGCCAGGCACAGATGCAGCACGATGGCCAGATGGACAGACTGGTGGGCCGGCAGGGCGAACCACAACGGCCAGTTGAGCGGATAAAATACCCCCACCTGGCTGTTGGCCAGAAAAGGTGCGCCCATAAAGAGATAAGGATTCCAGAGTGGCAACCGGCCAGCCTGCGTCGCCCGCGTCGCCTCCGCCCAGTAGGGGTAAAAGTAGGTAAAGACATCGCCGCCAGCCAACACCCGCCCCGCTAGCGCGATCCTCCAGTAAAAGACAACCACCAGTACCCACAGCAAGACCACTGCCAGCAAGTCACGGAGGAAGTTGAGGATCGGTAGACTTGGAAACTGGCAAGTCGGTAGACTGGTAGAATCTTTCATTTATCTGCTGATACCCCGGAATCATTCATCCGTTGATCTCCTGGAATCCGCGTTCTCAAGTGATAGACAGTAAACGAAGGCGTGCCGTCACGGCGGGCCGTGGTCAACGTGGGTTCCAACTCGTAACCCACTCCGGCCAACGCCCGCTCCACCCGGGCCGGCGACTCCCAGGATGGAAACGTCATATAGCGTTGCCCTTCCGTGCCAAAAGCCTGCACATCTCGCGCCAGCCAGGCCAGTGTCGGCCAGTAGGCCAGGTACACAGGCGCATCGAACAAGTAATACGCATAGGACCAGCCCAGCCAGTGCTGATAGACCACACTGCCCTCCGGCAGGCCGTGCAGAAACGCAGCGACTTTGTCTATCCCATCGTAAGCACCATGGTCGCCACCGACGGGATAGCGGCTACAGGCAGCATTGAACGCGGGCCAGACCAGGAGAATGACCAAAGAACATTGCACAATGGCCAATGAACGAGGACCCCAGGCGGACTGTAAGTGCTGGGCCAGACGCACACACACCCGGCCCAGGAGTACGGCTAACACAGGCAGCAGCGGCAACAGATAGCGATCCCAGACCGGAAAAGCCCATAGCCAGTGTAAGAGGAAATAGACAAACACGAATGACACAAGGACCAAGTCTGCAAACAACCCGCTCATATAACAACCGAGATCGGGCTCCCGGACTTGACTTTGGACCTCGGACTGCCCACCTCGAACCTCGGACCTCAAACCTCGGACTTGATCCCACACCAACACAGGCAACCCGACCAACAGCCCGCCGCTCACGATGGGTGAGACGAAAAAGTAACGCGCCAGCCCGATCCACTCGCACAGCCGCGCCCACAACTCCTGCGGCCAGATAAGACGCAGCCCCCCGTAGCCAGTCACGCCCGTCCGCCAGAAACCATCCGCGCCCTGACCCACTCGGACCATATCCCAGGCAAAGACCAGCAGAATGACCAGTGAACAATGAACAATGAACAATGAACAATGACTAACAACCAATAACCAATCGCTCTCAGACCCCAGACCTCGGACCTCAGACCTCGAACTTTGGACTTGTGACTTTGGACCTCGGACTTTGGACCTCGGACTTTGAATCAGACTCACTCCAAGCGCCAAAGGTATCCACGCCAGCCCCGTCTGCTTCGTCGCACAGGCCAACCCCGCCAGCAACCCCGCCCACCCCGGCCGGCCACGGGCCGCCGCCACGCACGCCGCCAGCCCCAACGCCACCATCGGCGGGTCGGTGAAAGCGGTGGCGGAAAAGAGAATGGCGAAAGGCGAGAGCGCCACCCCCACAGCCGCTGCTACCCCTGTCCCCCGGTCGCGATAGAGCGTTTGTGCCAACGCGGCAGCCAGTGGGATCATCAACAGACCCGCCACCAACCCTGGTAACCGCACGGCGAACTCGGAATTGCCCCCGAAACTGCCAAAGAGCGCCTGCGACCCAGCCACCAGGTATGGTAGCAACGGCGGCTTAAAGACCGGCTCAGCCGCCAGCCACGGGTCCCGCCCCCGCCCGATCAGGAACCCCCAGTAGCCATACAGCGCCTCATCGGGGTGGAAACGATTGTCCAGGAGCGGGGGCAGTCGCAGCGCCCAGGCTAACAGCAGGAGCAGTACCAATGCCCAGTGCTCCCACCCCCAACGGCGCGGTCTCACCGTGTCAGGCGACACCTGAGCAATGTCCACAGCACGACCACGCCATCAAGCCAACTGATCTTCTTCCCCTCCTCAAACTCCCGCCCGGTGTAAGAGATAGGCACTTCGTAGATGCGGTAACCTCGTTTGATGATCTGCGCCGTGATCTCAGGGTCAAAGCCCCAGCGAGGCGCTTTCAGGTCGAGTTGCCCGGCGACCTCCCGCGTAAAGACCTTGTAACCAGTCTCCATGTCACTGAGGATGGTGTTGTATAGCACGTTGGTCACCAACGTGAGAAAGCGGTTGCCGATCATGTGCCAAAAGAACATCGCCTTGGTCGGCCCGCCGCGAAAGCGCGAGCCATACACCACCTGGGAACGACCCTCGACGATAGGCTGCAAAAGCGCCAAATAGTCCCGTGGATCATACTCCAGGTCGGCGTCCTGAACCACCATCACGTCACCACTGGCGTGCTGTAGGCCGGTGCGCACCGCCGCGCCCTTGCCCTGGTTGCGCTCGTGGAACACGACGACCAAATCCGGCTCATCCTCCAGCGCACGCAGCGCCTCGCGCGTGCCATCTGTAGAGCCATCGTCCACTATCACGACCTCCCGTTCAAACTCGACGGCAGTGCCACCTTCCGGCCCGTAGCCCACCGGCACCGTCAACCGTACCGCTCGCACACGCCGCAAAATCTCGGCAATGGTTCCTATCTCGTTGTAGACTGGCATCACAATTGAAAGTCTCACCGTGACCTCCTCTGTCAATATGTGCATTATAGCCTATGGTAGCACAAGGAGCAAGCATGACCGTTTGACGGCGGCCTTGTTCCGTGTTACACTATACACCAAGAATACGACCAGGAGGCCGTGATGACTGTTGAGACAGTGACCCTATATCTGCCTTACCCGCTCTACCGACGGGCCAGCCACGCAGCAAATATGCTCCAGCAACCAGTCGAGGAGGTACTGATCACAACGCTGGATACGGCTCTACCACCACCCAAAAATCGCTGCTAAAACGCTCCGCTCAGTTGCTGTGCAGGAGGCACACTCATCGTGAAACGAATCGCCGCCGTCATCCTGGCCGCGGGTGCATCCACCCGCTTCGGCCAACCCAAACAACTTCTCGATTGGGGCGGTGTGCCGCTCCTGGCCCACGTCGCCGACGTGGCCCTGGATGCTGAAATCACCTCAGTCATCGCCGTGCTCGGCTGCCAGGCCGAGGCCGCCCGCGCAGCGCTGTCCACGCGGCCCGTGCAAACAGTGATGAACTGGCGCTGGGAGGAGGGGATGAGCACATCGGTGCAGGTAGGTCTGGCCGCGCTACCACCCGAGACCGGGGCGGCCATCTTTATGCAGTGCGATCAGCCGCTCGTCACTCCTGACCTGCTGCGAGCACTGATGGCCCGCTTCGAGCAGACCAGCGACCCCATCGTCCACCCCACCCACGCCGGTCAGCGCGGAACGCCAACCCTGTTCGCCCGCTCCCTCTTCCCCGAACTGGCCGCCGTCACCGGCGACGAGGGAGGCCGCGCCGTCATCGCCCGCCACGCCGCCAAAGTCGCCACCATCAAAGTGACCGACCCTGACACACTGGCCGACATAGACACCCCCGCCGACTACAAACGACTAAAAGCATCCAGTACCCAATATCCAATCTCTAATATCCAATCTCCAATCTCCAATACCCAATCTCCAATACCCAATACCCCTTCTCCACCCTCCATCCTCCCCTCCATCCACCACCTCATCATAGACATGGACGGTGTCCTCTGGCGCGGCGACGAACCCATGCCCTGCCTACACGAATTCTTCGCCTTCTTGCGGCAACACAGCATTGATTTCATCCTGGCCACCAACAACTCCAGCCAGATGCCGGAGCAATACGTGGCCAAACTGGCCCGCTTCGGCGTAGAGGTCGCGCCTGAATGTGTGCTGACCTCCGCTCAGGCTACCGCTGCCTACCTGGCCACCATCGCGCCGCCGGGCACTCGCGTCTACGCCATCGGAGAAGAGGGAATACGGCGGGCGCTGGAACAGCACGGCTTTGTGCTCAGCGACAAAGAGGTTGCCTACGTCGTCTCTGGCTGGGACCGGCAACTGACGTGGGACAAATTGGCGACGGCGGCGCTGCTCATCCACGCTGGCGCCAGGCTCATCGGCGCCAACCCAGACACCAACTACCCCACGGAGCAAGGCCCGGTGCCGGGCAGCGGCGCGCAGTTGGCGGCGCTGGAGACTACCACCTCCATCACGCCGATCGTCGTCGGCAAGCCAGAACCATGGATGTACCAGGAGGCGCTGCACCGCATGGGGGCCCGCCCCGAGACCAGCGCCGTCATCGGCGACCGGCTTGATACCGACATCGCCGGCGGCGTGCGAGCCGGCCTGTTCACTGTGCTCCTCCTTTCCGGCATCTCCACCCAGGCGGACCTGGTCGCCTCGCCGGTCAAGCCGGATCTGGTATGCGCAGATATTGGGAAATTGACACGGATGTGGATGGACCAACTGCGCTCATGAACCAACCAACCATCCAACTAACCGACTATGACCTCCCCACCCTCCAATCTCTCCTGGCGGACTGGGGCCAGCCAGCCTACCGCGTCCGCCAACTCTGGGAATGGCTCTACATCCACCTGGCGACCGACTTTGATCAGATGACCAATCTACCCCAATCACTACGCGAAAGGTTGGCGACAGAGACAACCATCGGCCTGCCGCAGGTGGTGGATACGATCCGGTCGGCAGGCGGTGAGACACGCAAAGACCTGCTCCGTCTGGAGGACGGCGAGACAGTCGAGGCGGTGCTGATGCGCTACCAACGCCGCCGCACCGCCTGCATCTCCACTCAGGTAGGCTGCGCCATCGGCTGCCCCTTCTGCGCCACCGGCCAGATGGGCCTCCGTCGCGATCTCACCAGTGGCGAGATCGTCGCCCAGGCGCTGCACTTTGCGCGGGAACTGCGGGCCAAAGGCGAACGCCTGACCAACGTCGTGCTGATGGGGATGGGCGAACCACTGGCTAATTATGAAGCCTCGCTTGCCGCCATCCGCCGCCTGATCCACCCACGCGGTTTTAACCTGGGCCAGCGGCACATCACCCTCTCCACCGTGGGACTGGTGCCGTCCATCAAGCGCCTGGCGGAGGAGAATTTGCAGATCACCCTCGCCATCTCCCTGCACGCGGCCACCGACAAATTGCGCGACCAACTCGTCCCCATCAACCGCCGCTACGGACTCGATGCCCTCTTTGAGGCCTGCTACCACTATGTCGAGCACACCGGCCGGCGCGTCAGTTTCGAATGGGCGCTCATTGAGGGAGTAAACGACACACCAGAACAAGCCCGGGCGCTGGCCGCCCGCATCACAGGGCTCCTGGCCCACGTCAACCTCATCCCGCTCAACCCTATCCTGGGCTACGCGGGCCAGGCGTCCTCACGCACTGCGCTAGACGCCTTTACCGCCGAACTCGAACGGAACCACGTCCCCCACACGCTGCGCGTGCGCCGGGGGGCAGACATCCAGGCCGGCTGCGGCCAACTGCGCCAGCGTAACTAGCCAACTCAACTGACCAACCAAACTGCAGTTGCCAAATCTTCCGACTCGTTGTATTATATCCCCTTGATGACCCAGTCCACCAAAATCGCCCCCTCCATACTCGCCGCTGACTTTGCCCACCTGGCCGAGGCAGTCGCCAGCGCCGATGCCGCTGGTGCAGACTATATCCACGTGGATGTGATGGACGGTCACTTTGTGCCGAACATCACCGTCGGTCCGCCCGTCGTGCGGGCGCTGCGCCGCATCACACACCTGCCGCTCGACGTGCATCTGATGATCAGCGACCCGGCCCGCTACGTGCCTGTCTTCGCCGCAGCCGGGGCCGATGGACTCACTGTCCACGTCGAGGCCACACCACATCTGCATCGTATCCTACAACAGATTCGAGATTCAGGCGCGCGCCCCGGCGTCTCGCTGAACCCTGCCACGCCAGCGATCGCCATCAACGAGGTGCTCAACGACGTAGAGTTAGTGCTGGTAATGACCGTCAACCCAGGCTTTGGCGGACAGGCGTTCATCAAGCACACACTGCACAAAATCGCGCAGGTACGGGAGATGCTGGATAGGGCCGGAAGTGATGCTGAGTTGGAGGTAGATGGCGGCATCGGGCCACAGGTAGCGGAGCAGGTCGTGGCCGCCGGAGCGACAGTGCTGGTCGCCGGGGAAGCCATTTTCGGCGCACCTGAGGGGGTTGTAGCGGCACTTGCGGCCATCCGGGAGAAGGCCAGTAAGGGCCAGCGCATACGGAGTAAAAGCAGGCAAAAAAGAAGCCCCCAATTGTAGGGGGCCGATAAGGGGGGGGGGCAGCGCCACCTGTTCAGGGCGGCGACTCTAGCGGGACTTGTTCAGCGTCCGCAGGCACCGAGTGCAAAGATACATCCGGCGCATCTGGCCGTTGACCTCCACTCGCACCCGCTGGACATTGGGTTTGAACTTGCGGTTAGTCGCCCGCTTGGAGTGGCTGACATTGTGCCCAAATTGAGGACTTTTGCCACACATTTCACACTTTGCCATTCGTATCACCTCGCAACAGTTCGTCAATAGTTCGTAGCGGGGCATATCATACCACAAGAGAGACATTCACGCAACTTGTTGCCGACCCGCCAACCTGCCAACATTTGGAGGAAGTGATGCCAGAACAAGAACATAATCTGGGACGCATTGAGGTTTCACCCACAGCCATCGCCAGCATCGCAAACGAGGCAGTGCTGACCTGCTATGGCGTCGTAGGGACCACAGCCAAGAACCTAGCCACCGGTATCGCCAACGTCCTCTCCCGTGACAGTAAGCGCGGGGTAGATGTGCACATTGAGGATGGGCAAATCAGCATTGATGTTTACGTGATCATCGAGTATGGCACCCGTATCTCATCCGTGGCCCGCAGTGTTATGAATGTTGTAAAATTCAGCGTCGAACGAGCGCTGGGCATACCCGTCTCCGAGGTCAACGTCCACGTCGAGGGGCTGCGCGTCAGTGACACTGACTGATATAGACGAGAGGAGGGAACAGCGGGTTGACAACTGACGAGAGATTTCCAAAAGCCACACCCCATTCTCCATACCTGACCACGGACGGCCAGGGCTTTAAGCGATTGATCCAAGCCGCATTGAACTGGTTGCAGCACCACCAGGCCACCATCAACGCGCTCAACGTTTACCCGATCCCCGACGGTGACACAGGAACCAACATGGTGCTGACAATGCAATCCGCCTGGGCAGAGATCGAAAACACGCCCGAGCGCCACGTGGGACAGGTAGCCCACCAGATGGCCCACGGCGCACTTATGGGCGCTCGGGGCAACTCTGGCGTCATCCTCTCCCAGATTTGGCGTGGGTTTGCGCGCAGCCTGGATGGCAAAGAGGTCTATCGTGCCCAGGATCTGGCCGCTGCCTGCCGCGAAGCAGCCAAGACCGCCTACAAAGGCGTGGTGAAACCGGTCGAAGGCACGATCCTCACCGTCGCCCGTATGGTCGGCGACGCTGCCACTTCCGCGGCGGAGGCGAACAAAGACCTGGTCTACGTTCTGGAGCATATGGTGTTCGCCGCTCACGAAGCCGTCGCACTCACCCCCTCACTACTCTCAGTGCTCAAAGAGGCCGGAGTGGTAGATGCCGGCGGGCAGGGGCTATTCGTCATCCTGGAGGGGATGCTGCGCTACATGCGAGGGGAACCCGTCGCCGAGGATGTACAACTGATCGAAGTCGTGGACCTTGTCACCACCGGGTTGGAACCCGGCGAAATCGGCTACGGCTACGATGTGCAGTTTCTCATCGTCGGGCAGGGTCTCGACGTGAACACTGTCCGCCAGAGAATCACCGAAATGGGCGAATGTCCGCTCATCGTGGGCGACCCCGCGATGATCAAGGTGCACGTCCACGTGCCCGATCCCGGCGTTCCCATCAGTTACGGATCTAGCCTGGGCTCGCTGCGCGACGTCGTAGTCGAGGACATGCAGGCCCAGTATCAAGATTTTATCGTCGAACGCGAGATGTCCTCTCCCTCCTCTCCCCAAACCTCGCAGGGCATCGGCGTCGTGGCCGTCGCTCCAGGCGACGGGCTGGCCCATGTCTTCCAAAGCCTGGGCGTGAGTGCTGTCGTGCGCGGTGGCCAGACGATGAACCCCAGCACCCAAGACTTGCTGGAGGCAACAGAGCATCTACCAGCCGACCAGGTGGTAGTGTTACCCAACAATGGCAACGTCATACTGGCCGCCGAGCAGGCCCGCGAACTCAGCAGCAAACCCATCGCCGTCATCCCATGCCGCACCATCCCGCAGGGCATCGCATCGCTGCTGTCTATCAACTACCAGGATGATTTTGAGACCAATGTGACCGCCATGACGAACGCAATGGCGGATATTGAGACGGGCGAGATCACCACTGCAACTCGCTCGGCGACGATCAACGGCATGCAGGTCACCAATGGACAGATCATCGGCCTGCACAATGGGAAACTCAAAGTGACCGGCACGACTATTGAGCAAGTCGCGCAAGCATTGCTGAAGGAGATGGGTTCAGACGACCGTGAGATCATCACCCTGTACTATGGCGAGGCCATCAGCCAGGATGATGCCGATACACTGGCCGACCTTTTACAGCAAAACTGGCCTGATCACGAGATCGAGGTCATCGCCGGCGGGCAGCCTCACTATTATTACATCCTGTCCGCGGAATAATCACCTGCTAA
Source organism: Chloroflexota bacterium (assembly GCA_034189605.1). Taxonomy (GTDB): domain Bacteria; phylum Chloroflexota; class Anaerolineae; order B4-G1; family B4-G1; genus JAUWNP01. The sequence goes on along the minus strand of JAXHUO010000002.1, from coordinate 136,752 downwards.
CCGCTAACCGTTAATTTCGGAGGTTCTGTGTCCAAAGTCCACATCATCACCGATAGTGCAGCCATCATCGAACCAGCCATCGCCGAACGATTCGACATCACCGTCATGCCCCTGACCGTCCGCATTGGCCACAAAGACTACCAGGACGGCGTGGATCTGGATCGCGAGGAATTATTACTCCGCATGGCGCGTGACCGTATTCGTCCCCAGATTGTCGGCCCGACCGCCGAGCAGTTCCGGCACATATACAGACACCTGACCCGCCATACCGATCAGATCATCTCATTACACTCTTCGGCCAGCCTCAGCCTCGTTCACCGCGAAGCCCAGTTTGCCGCCCGCGAATTCCTGGGCCGTTGTGATATCGCGATTGTAGATTCGGAGACACTCTCCCTGGGTTTAGGAATCCTGGTGCAGAAATCAGCACAACTGGCCCGCGCGTCCGTTCCGCTGGGCGAGATCGTGCGCCAGATCAGGGGCATGATCAGGCGCGTCTACATCGCTATTATCACCGATACACTGGACTATCTGGGACACAGCCACCTTATCAGCTCAGCCCAGGTCATCCTGGGCACTATGTTGGGCATAAAGCCCTTCCTGGCGATTGAAGGGGGCGAGATTATCCCTATGGAAAAAGTCCGCGGTCATGACCGGGCAATAGACAAACTATCCGAGTTCGCCAGCGAATTTTCCCATATTGAGCAGATGACCATCCTGCAAAGCACACCCTACCCCACGGAGGAGACAAAGATACTCCAGGATCGCCTGGAACTCATCGTGCCGGGCCAAGAGCATCCTATCCTACTCTATAGCCCACTGCTAGCCTCACACATTGGCCCGGACGGGATGGGTCTGATAGTGTACGAAGGAACGAGCCAAGACACATTATTCTGAGTACGACATGGAAACACCCGATGAGAAACTGACCAAAATCCTCCATCTAGAGGCAGAAAAGTGCCAGGACCGGGCCGTCTTCGGCGGACTGGCACGTTATGTCGGCACCTGGTTGCAGGAGGCCGAGGCTGCCTTCGGCCCGGAGGCAGCCGACTGGATTCAGGCAGTGGCCGACCAGTTGCATGCCTACAGCAGCCTCCCCGACTCTGCCGCTCGCCACGAGGCCATAACCGCGTTGTCAGAACTGCTTCAAACCACACCTCCCCCTCGCCCCTCTCAACGGGAGGACACAAAAGAAACAGTCCCTGCCCCATCGGCACCCACCGAGATCAAGTCTGCTCCTGCCACACCACCTCCCCCGAGAGGCAGGCCGCGCCGCGAGCACCCAGCCGAACAACCGGCCCCCATTCCATCCGTGCCCACCCATGCACACACCGGCATCGCTTCCCCAATCACTGCCCTGCAAGGAGTAGGCCCTCAACAAGCAAAGCGGCTGGCCAAACTGGGCATCCACACCATCCATGATATGCTCCACTTCTTCCCCCGCCGCTACGACGACTACTCGCAACTCAAGCCCATCAACCGGATCGTATACGGTGAAGATGTCACCATCATCGCCCAGGTCTGGGATGCTGGGGTGCGACAGACCCGGGGAGGCAGCAGCATCTTCAAGGCCACCCTCTCCGACGGCACTGGCTTTGTCGAGGCCACCTGGTTCAACCAGCGTTACCTGGCCGACAGGATCAAGCGCGGCCAACAGATCGTCATCAGCGGCCAGGTGGACGAATACCTGGGCCATCTATGCTTCAACTCCCCCGAGTGGGAACCGCTGGAACAGGAACTGCTGCATACCGCCCGTCTCGTACCGATCTACTCTCTCACCCAGGGCATCCATGCCAAGTGGATGCGCCGCCTGATGAAGCGTACCGTGGACTACTGGTCCAAGCGACTGCCCGACCACATGCCGGACTCGGTACGTGAAGCCGCTGGCCTGATGGACCTGGATACCGCCACCCTGCAGATCCATTTCCCGGACGATCAGGAACTATTGAAGCGGGCACGCTATCGGCTGGCTTTCGACGAGTTATTCGTGCTGCAGATTGGCCTCCTCCACCGACGCCATCTGTACCGCTCAACGCCGGGCGAAGCGCTACCGGTGGACGATGCTACTCTTTACGACTTTATCCACAATCTGCCGTTTGAACTGACCCAGGCCCAGCAGCGAGCGTTGCAGCAGATCGTGGCCGACCTGCGCTCAGACCAACCCATGAACCGGCTCCTGCAAGGAGACGTAGGATCTGGCAAGACAGCCGTGGCGGCGGCCGCGATGGCGCTGACGGTAGCCGCCGGGGCACAGGCAGCGATGATGGCCCCCACCGAGATTCTATCCGAGCAACACTATCAGACCCTCGGCCGCCTCCTGGAACAGATGCCGGGGCACAGCCCGACCATTCGCCTCCTCACTGGTAGTGTCACCGGGCAAGAACGGGAAGAGATTTACACCGGGTTGGCCAATGGCAGCGTGGACGTCCTCGTAGGCACCCACGCGCTGATCCAGAAAGGCGTACAGTTCAAGAACCTGGCGTTAGCGGTAATTGACGAACAACACCGCTTTGGCGTGCGCCAGCGGGCGGCACTGCGGCAGAAAGGGCTCCGGCCTGAGGGTTCCCCCGAGGGGTCACCCCAAAGGGCTCAGCCCGAAGGATATGATCCCCACCTGCTGGTGATGACCGCCACCCCCATCCCCCGCTCCCTCGAACTGACGATCTGGGGCCATATGGACGTCTCGGTTATTGACGAGATGCCTCCGGGCCGCGAACCTGTCACGACCCGCCTGCTTCTGCCCACCGAACGGGAACGGGCCTATAATTTTGTGCGCCACCAGATAGAAAAGGGCCATCAGGCATTCATCATCTGCCCACTGGTCGAGGAATCGGAAAAGGTCGAGGCCAAGGCCGCCGTTGATGAGCACAAACGCCTCCAAAAGTACATCTTCCCTGAACTGCGACTGGGCCTGCTGCATGGGCGCATGAAAGGCGAGGATAAAGAGGCCACGATGGCCCGCTTCGCCCAGGGAGAACTGGACATCCTGATCGCCACTTCCGTCGTCGAGGTGGGGATTGACGTGCCCAACGCCACAGTGATGCTCGTCGAGGGCGCCGATCGCTTCGGCCTGGCGCAACTCCACCAGTTCCGCGGCCGCGTGGGCCGGGGTGAGCACGCCTCCTACTGCCTCCTGGTCTCCGACTCCGTCTCTCCCGAGGCGCAGGAGCGATTGCAGGCGGTCGAGGCCACCAATGACGGCTTCGCGCTGGCCCAGAAGGACCTGGAACTACGCGGGCCAGGAGAGTTCCTCGGCACTCGCCAGTCCGGCTTTCCAGACCTCAAGTTGGCCAATGTGACCGACCTGCAACTCGTCGAGGCCGCCCGCGAGGCCGCCCTCCGCTTCTTCGAGACCGACCCGGAACTGGCAGACCCAGACAATCGCTTGCTGAGCCAGCGAGTGGCCCAGTTTTGGAAAGGGAAAGGGGAGGTCAGTTGACCCATATCGCCATCTACCCTGGCACTTTTGATCCCATCCACCTCGGCCACGTGGACATTGCCACCCGTGCAGCCAACATCTTTGACGAGTTAGTGGTCGCCGTCTACGACCGGCCGGCAAAGAGCCTGCTGTTCACCGTCGAAGAACGGGTCGAGTTGGCCCGCCAGTCCCTGGCCGGCCTGGCAGGCGTGCGCATACTCCCCTATGGCGGATTGACCGTGGAGTTTGCGCGCCAGGTGGGAGCACAGGCCATCGTGCGCGGGCTGCGGGTCATCTCCGACTTTGAATTAGAGTACCAGATGGCGCTTACCAACCGGCAACTAGCGCCGGAGATCGAGTTCGTGTGCCTGATGACACGCCAGGCCCACGCCTTCCTGAGTTCCAGCATCGTCAAGGAGATTGCTTTGCTGAGAGGCAACGTGAGCAAGATGGTTCCACCGCACGTCGCGGCCTCGCTGGAGGCCAAACGGCTCGAACGGGAACAGAACCACGAACCGGTGCCGCTCATCTCACTGCGTGATTGAACGTCGGAGGCCAATATGGACATCCTACACCTGATAGACCGCCTGGAAGAAACCATCAAAGATGGCAAACGCTTGCCATTCAGCAGCCTGCAACTGGTAGACGAACGCCGCCTATGGCCCCTGCTCGATCAGATGCGCATTTCGATCCCCGATGAAGTTCGGCGGGCCGAGCGCACCATCCGCGAGAAGGAACGCACTATGGCCCAGGCCCACGAGGAGGCAGAGCGCATCGTCGCACTGGCACGCAGCGAAGCGGCCCAACTCACGGCGGAGCATACCATCGCCCAGGCCGCCGATGCGCGGGCTGTTGCCAGCCACGAGCGGGCCGAGCGGGAGGCAGAAAGCATCCGCGCCGGAGCCGACGACTATGCTTTCGATGTTCTCTGCAAACTGGAGCAAGAACTGAAGCGGGCCTTATCAGTGATCGAAAATGGCATCCGCACCATCCAGGTCGAACGGACGAGAGGCGAGAACCAGCCACCAGCTGAGGAAAAGACCAAGGAAACGCACACCGGCGGCGACAGTGAGACACCTTGACAGGTTCATTGCTCACCTCTATAATACATCCCCTTGCGATCCCTCGAGAAATGGGAGATGCACAGAAATCAATCAGAAAGGAGTGTGAAAAGATATGGGCGCAGTGCCCAAACGTAAGATCTCAAAAGCCCGCGGGAGAAACCGCCACAGTCACTGGAAAGCAAAGCCTACACACTTGGTGACCTGCCCACAGTGCGGTGAACCAGTGCGGCCCCACCACGTCTGCTTGAACTGCGGCACCTATCGTGGCATCGAGGTCGTCGAGATCAAAGAGGAATAACGACGCGAGACGTGAAACGTAAAACGTGAAACGTAATGCGTAACGCCTATTTATTTCCGGGCCAGGGCTCCCAATACGTGGGAATGGGACGCGGTCTCTACGACGCCTCATCCGTGGCCCGCGCCGTATTTGCCCAGGCCGATAATATCCTGGGCTTTACTTTGTCCCAATTGTGCTTTGATGGGCCACCCGCATCTCTGAACGACACCTTGAATACACAGCCGGCTATCCTCGCCACCAGTATAGCCGCGCTGCGCGTGCTTGAAGAACGCGGGATGGGTGGTCCAACCTACGTCGCCGGGCACAGTATGGGAGAATTCAGCGCGCTGGTGGCGGCGGGCGCCCTCTCATTTGAGGACGGCCTGAAACTCGTGCGCGAGCGCGGCCGCCTGATGAAACAGGCGGGCGAGCAGAGTCCCGGCGGGATGGCAGCCGTACTGGGGCTGGAGCGTGAGCAAGTGGAGGTTATCTGTGCCGCAGCGCGGGATCAGAGCGGAGAGTACGTCGGTGTCGCCAACGACAACTGTCCTGGGCAACTCGTCATCTCTGGAACAGTAGATGCGCTGGAGCGGGCGCTGGAACTGGCAGAGGAGCGCGGAGCCAGGCGTGTGATCCGGCTGGCCGTGAGCATCGCTGCCCACTCCCCTCTGATGGCCGAGGCCGCCACCGAGTTCCGCCGCATCCTCGACGCGACGCCGTTCCAGAAGCCTACCGTCCCGCTCGTCGCCAACGCCACCGCCGGCCCGCTCACCGACCCCGACGACATCCGTGACGGACTGGGACGGCAACTCACCTCCCCCGTGCACTGGAGCGAGTCAATGCACTGGATGATCGCGCAAGGGGTAACACGTTTTGTCGAGGTCGGCCCCAGAGAGGTGCTCACCGGCCTCCTGCGCCGCATAGACCGGACAGTAGAACGCGCCAGCACAAAAGAACTGTTTCAGATCTGACAAGTTTTTATAGGAACCTGTCAGGCCTTGAGAAAATGAAATGAACGACACACCGAGGAAGTACAAAGGAGAAAAAACATGAAGCGGAATGTAATGGAATACGCCAAGTTCCTACCAAGTTACGTCCAAGCGACCAAGGCCAAAGACAGCGATGCGCTTACCCGCTTGTTTAGTAGTTGGGTCAAGTGCGACACCTGCGGTGAACTGGTGCACTCAGCGAAGGCTATACGCCCAGGAGGATCCCTCGTCTGTCCAAGTTGCGGGAGCTACTGGGTCAAGTGGGGCAAAGGATAACTTACAAGCAAAATGCTGGAAGGATCGTGTCGCGGGCGATACACCTGAGCGACAGGCTGCCGACAACGAATAGCGTCTCCATATAGTGTTGCCGAGTGTCTTGTGCCACGAATGACACTAATTTTCACGAATAAAGGCTAAAAATTGGTGTTAATTCGTGAAATTCGTGGCAGGTTTCACCACAACTGGCTGCCAACACCCGATCACCCCATTGATGGAAAGGAGACTATGGACAGACCTCTGGAGAACAAAGTCGCCATCGTCACCGGCGCCTCGCGCGGCATCGGGCGGGCCATCGCGCTGGAACTGGCGCGGCGCGGCGCGAGCGTAGTGGTCAACTACAACCGCAGCGCGGAGGGAGCCGCCGAGGTCGTGGCCGCCATTGAGACCGCCGGCGGGCAGGCTGTCGCAGTCCAGGCCGACGCCAGTGATTTCGAGCAGGCCGCAGGGCTGATCCAGGCAGCGTTGGACACCTTCGGCCAGATAAACATCCTGGTCAACAACGCCGGTACCACCCGCGACCAACTGCTGATGCTGATGAAAGAAGAGGACTGGGACGACGTCCTGCGCACCAACCTCAAGAGCGTGTTCAACTGCTGCAAGGCCGTCGCCCGCCCGATGGTGCGAAAGCGTCAGGGACGCATCATCAACATCAGTTCCATCTCTGGCATCACGGGGCAAGGCGGACAGACCAACTATGCCGCCTCCAAGGCGGGCCTCATCGGCTTCACCAAGAGCCTGGCCAAGGAACTGGGTCCCCGCAACGTCACCGTGAACGCCGTTGCGCCGGGCTTCATCCCCACCACTCTGACAGCCGATATGCCGGAGGAGTGGAAACAGCAGGTAATCGAGATGACGCCGCTGAAGCGAATGGGACAGCCCGAAGAAGTAGCCCACGCCGTCGCCTTCCTGGCCTCCGATGAAGCCTCTTTCATCACCGGCGAGGTATTGACGGTAGACGGCGGCCTGGTGATGCAAGGCTGAACAATAAGGGAGGTGTGAATGGAAGCGCAACCAAAGATCGGTAAGGTAACTGTTGCACCAGAGGTACTGGAGACCACTGCCCGCCTCACGGCCCTGGCCGTACCAGGCGTGACCCGTTTGATTTCACCGCCGGGCATGCGGCGCCTCCTGCGACACGATGGGGTAAAGATTCAAGTCATAGGCAACAGCGTGCGCGTGAGACTGTACGTCGTGACCGAACCAGACGCCAACATGCTCAACGTAGGCCGCCGGATACAGGCCGAGGTAACCCGCGCGATTCAGGACATGATCGGCATGCAAGTCCAGTCCGTGGACGTGCACATCGAGGACGTGGCCTACCTCTCTAAGGGAGCGTAATTGGCCTGCAATTCAGGAGAACACCACTGTGAAAACCCGCCATCAGGCTCGCATCGTGGCACTGCAGGCACTGTACGAGATTGACTGCGCGCACCATCCTACTGCCACCGTGCTGGGACAACGACTGGCTGAAGCCCAATTGCCGCCGGTTGCCGTTGCCTTCAGCCGCCACCTGGTAAACGGCGTGCTCGAGCATCAGTCCGTACTCGACGTTTTCATCCATCGCCACGCTCCTGAATGGCCGCTGGAACAGATGGCCTACATTGATCGTAACATTTTGCGCATCGCGATCTTCGAGTTCGCCGTGGACAACAAGACGCCCATCAAGGTAGCCATCAACGAGGCCGTCGAACTGGCCAAAACCTTCGGATCCGACAGTGCCCCACGTTTCGTAAACGGCGTGTTGGGCGCATTGGTGGAACACAGAGAGACTATCGCGCAGGCAGTCAATGAGACGGCCGCGGCGCAGGGCAAGCAGTGAATGTAAGCGTTCACGGCAAGACTTTGTTTGTTTCCCAATTCGCTGTAGTGTTGTGGGAATAAGACAGACTTTCCGAAAAGTCTCTATCAAATAAGGAGAAAAATCAGATGACAAAACAAACAGGTACGATCATCACTATTGTCGTAGGCGTCCTCACGCTTCTGTGCTGCACGATTCCACTGTGCATCGGGGGTGTTTTGATCTTTGCCGGACTGGGAGAGTGGAACACCGAGTTCGGCCCAACCACGCAGACCGGCACAATGCCCGCCCCGTATGGCATTGCCCCCTGCTGCCTGAGCATCCTGGTACTGATCGTGCCCCTGCTATTGTGGCTCTTCCTGGTGCGCGGCAAGGATAACGCTGTTGCGGAAGACACCTGGGAGGAGGACGACAGCACCATATGAGTCAAAAGCATTTCGTTACCATCATTATGGGCGCCGCCGGGCGCGACTTTCACAACTTTAACGTCTACTTCCGCGACAACCCAGACTACCAGGTCGTCGCCTTCACCGCTACCCAGATTCCCAACATCGAGGGCCGCAGGTATCCGCCGGAACTGGCCGGGAACCTGTACCCGGAGGGCATCCCCATCTACCCCGAGGCGGAACTGGACGCTTTGATCCACCGCTATCAGGTAGATCAGGTAGTCTTTGCCTACTCCGACGTCCCCCACGAGTACGTGATGCACAAAAGTTCCCAGGTGCTGGCTGCGGGAGCCGACTTCCGGCTGATGGGAACCGGCTCGACGATGCTGGAAAGCAGCAAGCCGGTGGTGGCGGTCTGCGCCGTGCGCACCGGCTCCGGCAAGAGCCAGACCACCCGCCACGTCTGCGACGTGCTCCAGCGGATGGGCAAGCAGGTAGTCGTAATCCGCCACCCTATGCCCTACGGCGACCTGGTCGCCCAGACGGTACAACGATTCGCCACCTACAAAGACCTGGACTTTCACAAGTGCACCATCGAGGAACGGGAGGAGTACGAGCCGCACCTTGATCGGGGTGTGGTGGTCTACGCCGGAGTGGACTATGAGCGCCTCCTGCACCGGGCGCAGGAGGAGGCGGACGTGGTCGTCTGGGACGGGGGGAACAATGACCTGCCATTCTACCGGCCCGACCTGCACATCGTCGTGGCGGACCCGCACCGGCCCGGCCACGAACTCCGTTACCACCCCGGCGAGGTCAACATACGTGCGGCAGACGTGGTGATCATCAACAAGGTGGACACAGCCAGCCCCGAGGGCGTGGCCCAGGTGCGGGAGAACATCTACGCGGTCAATCCGCAGGCCACCGTGGTAGAGGCTGCCTCCCCCATCTTTGTCGAGGATCCGGCGGCGGTCCAGGGCAAGCGCGTGCTGGTGATCGAGGATGGCCCCACACTGACCCACGGGGAGATGGCCTACGGGGCCGGCGTGGTGGCTGCCCGGCGGTTCGGCGCGGCGGAGTTGGTGGACCCACGACCCTACGCAGTTCGCTCCATCGCCGCCACCTTAGAAAAGTACCCCCACATCGGCCCGCTCCTGCCGGCGATGGGGTACGGGGATGAGCAGATACAGGACCTGGAGGAGACCATCAACGCGACTCCGTGCGACCTGGTTCTGGTTGCCACCCCCATTGACCTGCGGAGAGTGGTCAACATCCGCCACCCTGTAGACCGGGTGCGCTACGAACTCCAGGTCATCGGCCGGCCGACGCTGGAGGAGGTCCTGGTCGAGCGGTTCGGCTAGGCCCGATTTATCGGGCGGATGCTCTGTAGCCCGGCGACTTTATCGCCGGGCGGCCTGCGACTTTCGCCGGGCAGCCTACGGCAAACGCACCAACCCGTCTCAAGTGATCTATCTAAATCGCCAGATGCCCACGCCAGCCAGCACCGCCGGGGCATAAAGTGCCCCGGCTACGGAGCCACCACTCCGTAAACGGGGTTCCTGAGCCCGATTTATCGGGCGGATGCTCTGTAGCCCGGCGACTTTATCGCCGGGCGGCCTACGGCAAACGCACCAACCCGCCTCAAATGATCTATCTAAATCGCCAGGTGCCCGCGCCAGCCAGCACCGCCGGGGCATAAAGTGCCCCGGCTACGGAGCCACCACCCCGTAAACGGGGTTCCTGAGCCCGATTTATCGGGCGGATGCTCTGTAGCCCGGCGACTTT
>JAXHUO010000002.1:19636-126662 GCA_034189605.1 Chloroflexota bacterium | reverse complement strand
AGGTGCCCGCGCCAGCCAGCACCGCCGGGGCATAAAGTGCCCCGGCTACGGAGCCACCACCCCGTAAACGGGGTTCCTGAGCCCGATTTATCGGGCGGATGCTCTGTAGCCCGGCGACTTTCGCCGGGCAGCCTACGGCAAACGCACCAACCCGTCTCAAGTGATCTATCTAAATCGCCAGGTGCCCGCGCCAGCCAGCACCGCCGGGGCATAAAGTGCCCCGGCTACGGAGCCACCACCCCGTAAACGGGGTTCCTGAGCCCGATTTATCGGGCGGATGCTCTGTAGCCCGGCGACTTTATCGCCGGGCGGTACGCAGCAAACCTTACCCCCACAAGTCCCGCGCCCGTCGCGGGAGGAGGGACGTGTCCCCGCCCTGGTGGACGATCTCTCCCCCGACCAGCGTCATCTCCGTGGGAGCCTCCCACAACTCTTGCAGCGACGCGGTGTAGGGGTCTCCGCCCCAGACCACCAGGTCGGCCAGTTTGCCTACCTCAATGGACCCCTTGATCTCCTCCTCGTGACCGGCGTAAGCAGAGCCCATCGTGTGGGCGTATAGAGCCTCCCGCATGGTGAGGGCCTGGTCAGGCTCAAAGCGCTCGTTGGAGAACGTGGCGCGGGTCACCGCGCCGATCAGCGTCGCCAGGGGAGTGTACCAGGGCGTGGTCGGAGCATCGGAACCCAGCGCCACGGTGACACCAGCATCCAGCCACTCGCGGGTGACGATGGCCCGCCGGGCGCGTTCCTCGCCAAAGAGGTCAGCGTAACCATCCCCCCCCAACCGGATGAACTGTGGCTGGGTGGATACCACCACTCCCAGATCCCTCATCCGCTGTGTCGACTCCGGCTTTGTGATGACCGCATGCTCAATCCGGTGGCGGGGGTCGGAGCGGGGGTTACCGTTCATCGCTTCTTCAAAAGCATCCAGTGTCAGGTCTGTCGCCGCGTCGCCCGCGCAATGGACGCAGATCTGCAAGCCCGTGTCGTGCAAGGCGCGGACGGCGTCCTTGTAGGTCTGAGGGTTCCATGTCGGCATGTCCCAGCGCTCGCCGTTGTGGGGTTCGTGGCAATAGGCCATCGAGAGTTGCCCGTCGAGCAGGAACTTGAAGCCGGCGAAGCGCATAAACTTGTCTTCGTAGCGTTCCATCTCATAGAGCGCGCGTTCCAGGTCGCCGGGCCACTCCAGGGTATAGTAGACGGCACCCCGCAGGTACATTCCTCCCCGTTTGCCGACATCCAGGTAGGTGGCGACAGTGTCTACGCCGCGCACGTTGTTATCCTGGAAACTGGTCACCCCGCAGGCGGCAAAGAGGGGCTGAGTGGAGAGAATATTCTCCTGCACCATCTCCTGGGTGTAACGCGGCACGTGCTGCCGCAGGAGGTCCATCGCCCGGTGGTTGTAAAAGATGCCATTTGGCTCGCCATCTGAGTCCCGCCCGATGAGGCCGCCGACCGGGTCGGGTGTGTCGGCGGTGATGCTGGCGATCTCAAGCGCCAGGCTGTTGGCCGAGCCATAGTGCCCGCCTTGCTGCACGATCCAGACCGGATGATCGGGAGAGACCGGGTCCAGGTCATGCCGGGAAGGCAATCCAACCCCCTGGATGAACATAAAGTAGCCAATGACCCACTCTCCTTCCGGCGTCCCGGCCACTACATCAGTCAATGCGGCCTGCAGTTGCTCGATTGTCACGACCTCCGGCGGCAAGAAAGGCACATAGTAACCATTCATCAAGCCCATAATCTGGAAGTGGTTATGGGCGTCAATCAGGCCCGGAGTGACCGATTTGCCGCCCAGGTCCACCACCTGGGTCGCCTCGCCAACCAGCCCGACCACCTCGTCGTTTGCCCCCACCGCCTGGATCAGACCATCCTTGACGGCGACCGCCTGAGCGATGGTAGCGCCAGGGTCAACGGTGATGACTTTGCCGCTGAGCAGCACCAGATCGGCGGCCTGCTCTGGCGGGGCAGTGGGAATGACAGGGAGTACAGTAGGAACCAAAGCAGGAGCAGTAGGAACAGGCGTTAGGGTAGGAACGGTGGTGGCGACGTTTCTCTCCCGCCCGCAGGCCAGCGCCGTGCCGGCCAACGCGGCCCCTGCGCCGACGATAAACTCGCGGCGGGTGATACAGCGGAGTCGTGATTTGCTCATTGGATGCTCCTCCTTTGCCGGATAAAAATATCAGGTTTGCCGGCCCCTGCCACTCAATAGTTACGCAGCACCAGGGGGAGATAGATGGCAAAGCGCGGCTCTTTGATACGACCATATATCTTGAGAGTCGTGCCATTGCGCCCGTCCTGCCACACCGTCAACCCCCGATTGGCCTCTGTGCTAAAGACCCCGTCGGGCCGCTGCTGCCACCCGGTGAAGACGAAAAACGGCACGTTGGACAAGTAGAGACTGCCATCGGCATTCACGTTCTGGCCATAGATGTCCCAGCCAGTGTCGCCGTTGCGGTCATCCTGCCAGGTGACAAAGTAACGCTCATAAGCACTGAAATACATGGCGCGGGGGAACTGTTGATAGTCCAGTGCAGTGGAGGATGAGATGCGAAAGTTGCCCCCCTCCAGGCTGCCCGCCTGGCCCACCAATTGGCCATAGATGTCGGAGCCAGTGGTGCCAGAGTCCCGGTAGTCGTGCCAGGCAACCAGATACTCGTTATCGTCACTGTTCCAGGCCACGGAAGGCACATCCTGGGCATCGGTGCCGGTGGCGATGGCAAAGTCGTCGCCCAACGGCGTCCCGTCGGCATCCACGCGCCGGCCATACACATCAGCGCCATCCGTCCGCTCATCGCTCCAGACAACCAGGTATTCGTCGTCTGCACCATTATAGGCTACCTGGGGTAGAGATTGAGCGGCGGCGTCGCTCGAAATACTGAACGCCGCGCCGAGGAACGTTCCATCGGTCGCCACCCGCCGCCCAGAGATATCATCCCCTCCTGAAGTAAAGACGACCAGGTACTCATCGGCAGCAGAGTTGTAGGCGATAGCCGGATGTGTGCCTGCGACGATCACGTTAAACACCCCCACGCCGAGAGTGCCATCGGCGTTTACCACTCGTTCCTCAATATCCCCATCATCCTCGTCATGCCACACCACCACGTAGGTGTTGCCGATAGGGCTGTAGGCTACGGCGGGGTCCACTAACTGATGGGCTTCGTCCTGCACGACGACGTTGCCGGTGATGGGGATGCCGGTGGTGAGCACAATCTGGGCATAGATATCCGAGTCGCCGTCGCGCTCGTCCTGCCAGGCGACGAGAAACTGCTGGTCAGTGGAATTGTAGGCCACGCGCGGGTTTTCCTGGCTCTCTAGCGGCGCGGAGATGTTAAAGTCGTGCCAATTGAGAGTGCCCAGCAGTGCGCCGATGCGTTGTCCGACGACCTCCTGCCCGTCATCACTGCGCTGATCTCCCCACACCGCCAGGTACTCGGCGCCCAACAAAGATGGTCGGGCGGCCAGTGCCACGCTTCTCTGATTGTGGGGGCCGTCGTAAATGATGAAATTACCCTGCCCGGCCAGGCTCCCGTCAGCCCCTCGCACCCGCTGCGCGTAGATGTCCGCACCACTAGCGCCCTGATTCCGGTAATCGTGCCAGGCCACCAGCCACTGGTTGACCCGTTCGTTGTAGGCCACGTCCGGGCTGTACTGGTCATCGGCAGCAGCGGAGATGACAATCTCACCTCCCTGCGGATTGCCATCCTCGTCTATGCGCTGACCGTAGATATCCCAGTTGCTGTCGCGCTCGTCCCCCCAGACCACCAGGTACTCGTACACACTAGAGTTTGAGTTGAATTCTACGTTGGGGGTAGTCTGGTCGGCGGCGTCGTCGCAGATGGCAAAGGCCGGGTCCGAGAGTGAGCCATCGGCGGCAACAGCCTGGCCGTAGATGTCCGCTCCCTGCTGGTAGACGGCCATATAACTGTTGCGGTGGCTGTTGTAGGCCACCCGTGGACGGTCCCCACCACCACCTGATATCCCAAAGGCATTGGGGGCGAGCAGTCCCCCTGTGGGATTCAACATCTGCCCTTCAACCCGGTTGTCGCCATCATCTACATACACTACCAGATAGTGATTGGCATTGGGATCATAGATCACATCCCCCGGCACCTGGTCGCTGGCGTCGCCGTTGACGACAAAGTTGTTGCCGGAGAGCGTGCCATCAGCACCGACGACTTGGCCATACACATCATAGTCCAGGCCGCCTCGTTTGTCCCCCCACACCACCACATAATTGTGGTCGGTCGAGTTGTAGGCCACGTAGGGGCCATTCTGCTCATCGGCAGCATTGGAGACCACAAAATTGTCGTCTTGGGGGATGCCGCTGGCGGAAAAGACCTGGCCATAGATGTCAGCATTGTCCCCCCGGTCGTCCCCCCAGACCACCAGGTACTCGTCGTCGTCCGAGTTGTAGGCCACCGAGGAATCAGCCTGGTCATCCAGTGGCAAGGAGACCATAAAGTCTGGCCCAGCGCCGGTGACCGGATCCACAGCCGACCACGAGAGGGCCACGGTGGCCGTAACCGCCAGCAAGGCCAGGGCCAAAACGGTAGCCAGTATCCATTTTCTATCCATTGAAATCCTCCTGTCAATTATGTACGTGCCACAAACAGCATGGCAGGTTGCAGCCGGAGAGCCGACAGCATACGTATGGGTTCTGACCAAGAATACCAACCTTGGGGCCGGCCTGCCCAACATGTGGCCAACAGTTGACCAACAGGTGGACGATTGGATCAGGCCAGGGTGCGCGACACAATGATGGCTAACTTGTAACCCTGCCCGCGCACGGTGACGACCAACACGGGGGCACGCGGGTCGGGCTCCAGTTTCTCCCGCAGCCGTTTGACCAGGCTCTCGATCTGATAGTCGTAAACCTCCGCCTGGTACTCGGGCCAGACTGCCCCGGCAATCTCTTGCTTGCTGCATACGCGGCCTGTATTGCTGTGGAGCAGATCAAAGAGGGCTCGTTCCTTGAGGGAGAGAGAGACAGGGGTCCGGTCAACCCAGATCTCGCCACTATCCTGGTCCACGACCAGGATGGGGAATTCGGCCACACGGATGGTGGCCTCGGGGTCACGGAAGGTAAAAACGGCACTGGCGATAACGATTTCATCGCCGTCGCGCAGTGTCTGAGAGATAGTAATGCGGCGTCCATTGAGAAAGGTGCCATTAGCGCTGTCCAGGTCGCGCAAGGTGCTGGCTTCGCCGTCCCAGTTGATTTCGGCGTGGCGGCGGGAGGCCCGCTTATCTGGAACGTGGACGTCGCAATCGTGAGAGCGGCCCAGGGTGACGACCGGGCTTGCAAAGGGAAACCGCCGTCCGGCACAGTCCACCAGGTAGGGCGCATTCTCCGTCACGGGGCCACCTCGTAGGTGATGCGCAGCGTGGGCTGATCGGCGGGATCGGGTTGCTCACTCATATAGGCCCAGTGATGGGCCTGGTTGTGGCTATCCTCCGACATCATCACCACCAGGCCATAGTTGGACTCGCCCCGCTCGTGCCAGAACACCAGTGCCTGGCCGACGTCGAAGGTCAAATAGCCCGCGTCGGGCACGGGGGCGACGTCAAGCGGCGTGGGATCATAGTCCACGCCAGCGGCGAGGCCCGGTGCGCTCCATGGCGTATTGTAGGTCGCCGTGGCGGGCTCCCATGGGGCCAGCACCCGGTAGACGACGGCAGCGCCGGGGAATGACTGGTCGCCCCACAGTTCCACCCGCAGCGTGAGTGTGGCCGAGACAATCACCGCGCCATCTGGCAAGTCAACCAGGTCAAAGCGCATCAGGAGCCGGTCGGGCGTGAGTGGGCCTTGCAGGTGCACCAGGTCGGCCTCGTGCCAGGCTTTGTCGGGCAGGTCAGGGTCGAGCCAGGTATCGTCCACCAGGTCCGGCCCCTGAAAAACCGGCGCAGCGCGGGTTCCTGCGGGGATAGGTGTGGAGGTGAGACGGGCCAGGAAGCGTTGCGCTCGCCAGGGCCGGGTGAGGAGCAGCAGAGCCAGGCAGGCGGCGAGAGTGATGGCGGTCAGCGCCACGTTGCGCAACCCGGCGCGGCGACGGGAAGGGGACAATGCAAATGGGGGCGCTTCGATGGCCATGCGGAGGGCCTGGCCCAGTTCACTGGCCGCCTGGAAGCGATCGTCAGGGTCCTTTGCCAGCGCCTTGAGGATCACCCGTTCGACCGCCTCCGGCAGGTCTGGGCGGATGGAGCGGGGCGGCGGCAATGGCGCGGTGATGTGCTTGAGGATGACCGCATAGGGAGTATCAGCGTCAAAGGGGACGCGCCCGGTGCACAGTTGGTATAACAACACCCCCAGCGCGTAGACGTCGGAGCGGGCACCGCCGGGTTCCCCCTGGCCCTGCTCCGGCGACATGTAGGCCGGCGTGCCCAGCGTGCCGCCGCTCTCAGTGATGACCGTCGTGTCCACCATCCAGGCGATGCCAAAATCAGTCAGCACCGGGCGTCCGCCGGCGGTGATGAGCACGTTTGAGGGTTTGAGATCACGGTGTACTACCCCCTGGCGGTGAGCGTGGCCCAGTGCATCGGCCAGCGCGCCCACGATATGCTCTACTTCCTCCAAATCCATCTGCTCACCCCGGCAGTCCAGGTCGTGCAGCCGGGCCTTGAGGCTGGTCCCCTCCAGATACTCCATCACCAGAAAGGCCATCTCCCCATCGGCGTCAAAGTCATAGATGCGGACGATGTGAGGGTGCTCAAGCGCAGCGACGGCGCGGGCCTCCCGCCGGAAACGGGCCGCGAAACCCTCGTCGCCAGTCAGGTGGGGATGCAAGATCTTGATGGCGACGTACCGATCCAGATCAGGCTGATATGCCTTGTAGACCTGGGCCATGCCACCCTGGCCTAATCTCTCAACGAGACGATATTTTCCGAGCGTTTTGCCGGTGAGGTTGAACATATTCTATGCCAAAGACACGTGGAAACCAATAGAAAGCAACACTGCTGCATTGCAGCCAGCGGCAGCCACTAACTGCTGGCCGCTGACCGTCGCGATTGCATCTGGTATACCAGTATACTCATCTGAGAGAATTGGGCAAGGCGCGGCAACTTTTCATTTTGTCCTGTTTGATATACAATAGGCCTCGTGCAACGAGACCGCCGATATTGGCTGCGTCTGATAAGGCTGGCGGCTGTGGCCCTCGCCGCCGGGCTGGTAGGAGGCATCGTCGGATATGGGGCACTGACCAGTGCCCTCTATACCCATGTCCTCACTCACCCCGGATGCATGGAGACGGGGAGCACTCCAGCCAGCCTGGGTATTGAGAATGCACAGAACGTCACCTACCTCAGCCACGACGGACTGACACTCCGGGCCTGGTACCTGCCTCCACAGAACGACGCAGTGATTCTCCTGTTGCCAGGATTAGGTGGTGCGCGGGACGGGATGCTGCGGGAGGGAGCGATCCTGGCCCGCCATGGCTATGGCCTCCTGATGACCGAACTGCGCTCCTGCGCCCACCCCGAGGGGCAAACCACGCTGGGCTATCGGGAGGCGGCCGACCTGACGGAGGCGGTGACGTGGGTGCTCGGCCAGCCGGGCGTGGCCCGCGTGGGAGCCCTGGGCTACTCCCTGGGCGGCGTGACCGCTATCCTGGGGGCAGCGCAGGACAAGCGGATACAGGCAGTCGTGGCCGAGGGTGGCTTTTACGACCTGGCTAGCGACATCACCAACGAGGGAGGCGACAACCCTCTATGGAAGGCTCTCACCTATCGGGCCATCCTCTTTTTCTTCTGGCGCGAGACGGAAATCGTCGCCCGCGACGTCAGCCCCATCTCCGCCATCAGCCACATCAGCCCCCGGCCCCTCCTGCTCATCTATGGGGAATTGGAAGCACAAGAAACCCGTCCCCAAGAGCAACTGGCCCAGGCCGGGGAGCCCAAGGACCTCTGGATCGTCCCTGGTTGCGGCCACGGAGGCTATCTCCAGGTCGCACCGGAGGAGTGGGAGCGGCGAGTGATCTCATTCTTTGACAGCGCATTCTATCCTCCCGCAGGCTCGGAACCTGCGGGAGGGTGAGTGGAGGAGAAATCAGACAAGGAGGTGACCAGCAACAAATTTGCTCAAGGAGAATCGTAGACTCTCTCACGCAATACGCAATAAGCATTAAGCAAGGAGGCACAGAGTATGATCAGAGAAGTTGCCATCGTGGGGGCGGGCTGGAGCGGCTTTCGCTCCAGCACGCCCGACCTGTCGTACAAGGAACTGATGTACGAGGCCGCAGCACAGGCATACAAGGAGGCTGGGATTGATCCCCGCCGGGACGTAGACAGTTTCGTCACCGTCGCCGAGGACTACAACGAGGGCACCAGTATTTTCGACGAGTACGTGCCCGACCAACTGGGCGCGCTGCATCGTCCCGTCCAGACCATCGCTGGCGAGGGCATCCACGGCATGGCGGCGGCTGTGATGCAGATCCTCACCGGGAAGTTCGACGTCGTCGTCGTCGAGGGACACAGCAAGGCTTCCAACATCATCACCTTGCCCTATGTCGTGGCCTTCGCCTTCGACCCGGTCTTCAACCGGCCCCTGGCCGCCCATCCCTACTACGTGGCGGGGATGGAGATGATGCGCTACCTAGCCGAGACCGGCACGACCCATCGGGAATGCGCCTGCGTGGCTGCCAAGAACCGCAACAACGCACTGCTCAACCCACTGGCCGGATACGGGGCACACGTCTCCGCAGATGACGTGCTGGCCTCCGAGCCGGTGGCCGAGCCACTGACCCGGCTGGAATGCGCCGGCCACAGCGACGGATCCATCACCTTCGTGCTCGCCTCTGGCGAGACCGCCCGCGCCCTCACCGACACTCCCATCTGGGTGCGCGGCGTGGGGTGGGCCAACGACACCTTCTGGATGGAGAGCCGCCCCTGGGGCGAGGCCCGCTATGCCCACGACGCGGCTCAGATGGCCTACCGTACCGCCGGCATCAAGAGCCCGCGAGTGGAGATAGACTTTGCCGAGGTGGACGACACCTTCGCCTACAAGGAACTGCAACACCTGGAGGCATTGGGGCTATGTCCGCCGGGCGCTGCCGGTGAGTGGACCGCTGCCGGGGGTGCAGAACTCTCGGGCGAGTTCCCGGTCAACCCCTCCGGCGGCGCGCTGGGTGAGGGTCACCTGCTCGATGCCACCGGGCTGGCTCGCACGCTGGAGGTAGTGCTGCAACTGCGCGGCGAGGCCGGGCAGCGGCAGATCGAAGACGCCGAGGTCGGGCTGGCCTTCGGCTGGCGCGGCGTGCCCACTACTGGCGGCGCGGCCGTGATCCTGAGTAACTAGGAGGCGCACAATGAGTGGAAATCGCGTTGCAATCGTCGGCGCGGGGATGACCAAGTTCGTCCGCCGCGCCCAGGAGACGGGCAAGGAACTGGCCTGGGAAGCCGCCCACCTGGCACTGGAATCCTGTGAAATGACCCTGGATGACGTAGACGCGGTGGTAATCGGCACCGCGCCCGACGCCTTTGACGGCGTGCACATGAAGAGCGAGTACCTCTCCGACGGCTGCGGGGCCTGGGGCAAGCCAGTTATGCGCGGCTACGTCGGTGGAGGCACGGGCGTCTTCGCCCCCATCCAGGGTTGGTACCACGTGGCCAGCGGCCTCTTCGACACCGTCCTGGTCGTCTGCGAGGAAAAAATGTCCTCCTGCCAGCCCCACCCACAGGGGGCCTTCCTCACCATCTTCGACCATACTACCGAGCGGCCACTGTGGCCCAACCTGCTATGGATCTTCGCGCTGGAGATGAACGCCTATATGAGCCGCTACGGGCTCGATAAGCGGGACGTCGCCACCGTCGCGGTCAAGAACAAGCGGAACGCCGCCGATCATCCCGCCGCACTACTGGGCGACCCGAACATCACCGTCGAGGATATCTTGAACACCGAGGTCATGGCCTGGCCGGTACAGCGTGGGGACGTGAGCCCCATCAGCGACGGCGCCGTCGCCCTGGTGATGTGCGCTAATCACGTCGCCCGCCGCGTGACCGACAAACCGGTCTGGATCGAGGGAGTGGGCTGGAACCTCGACACCGCCTACTGGACCAACCGCGATCTCTCCTACCCTACCTACGTCGAGGAGGCGGCGCGGATGGCCTACGAGATGGCCGGCATCACCGAGCCGCGCCAGCAGATCCACATCGCCGAGCCCTACGATCCCTTCGACTACAAGGAACTGCACCACCTGGAAGGGTTGATGCTGTTCGACAAGGGAAAGGCGCCGGAGGCCGCCGCAGCAGGGGTCACTCAGCGAGACGGCGACCTGCCCGTGTGTCCCTCCGGGGGACTGCTAGGGGTGGGGAATCCCATCGCCGCCGCCGGCCTGATGAAGGTGGCGGAGATCTTCTGGCAGTTGCGAGGGGAAGCAGGCGCCCGCCAGGTACCTGGCAACCCCAAGCGCGGGCTGGCCCAGGCCTGGGGCGACCTGATGCAGGTCGGCACTGTGGTCGTGATGGGAATTTAGGAGGAATGAGATGAAAGAGCACGTATATGACAGCGTATACCTTCGCAGAAAGGATTTTGAGGAAGGCCGCGTCCTTTTCGAGACCTGGGATCCTAACACGCGCTACGCCTGGGACGCGGGCGTAGCCATCGGCGGCTATCTGCAAGGGCTAAAGGCCGGCAAACTGGTCGGGCGCAGTTGCCCCGAGTGCCGCAGGGTGATGATCCCACCCCGTATGTTCTGCGAACAGTGCTTCTGCGCTACCGACCGCTGGGTAGACCTCCGGGACACCGGCACCATCATCACCTTCTCCCTGTGTTACGTCACCTGGGACATGATCCGGCTGGAAGAGCCGCAACTCCCGGCCGTCATTGAGATAGACGGCGCTTCGCCTGGGATGGGCATCATGCACATGCTGGGCGAGGTAGACCCGCAGGAGATCAAGATCGGCATGCGAGTGCAGGCGGTGTGGAAACCGGTAGAGGAACGCACCGGTGCCATCACCGACATTGTGTATTTCAAGCCTATAGGGCGGTAGAATGGTAAACTGGTAGACTAGGAAACCGGTCAATTGGTTGCACGCAAGGATAACCAATGTACCAATACCGAAGGAGTGTAAAATGCCTCTAATGCATAGAATCGAACATGCGCACGATGCGCTGGCCTGTGAAGGAGACATGCCTACCCAGGGCCGGTACACCGTCGGCATCGCTGGAGAAAAGTTCTTCCGCGAGATCCAAGAGCACGGCAAATTCCTGGGCACCGTCTGCCCAACCTGCGACATGACCTACGTTCCGCCGCGCCTCTACTGCGAGCAGTGCTTCGCCCACCTGGAAGAATGGGTAGAGGCACCGACCACGGGCCGGGTGTACACCTTTACCGTCGTCCACATAGACCTGGACGGCAACTATCTGCCGGAACCGCGTATTATGGCCTTTGTGCACCTGGACGGCACAGACGGCGGCCTGGTGCACTACCTGGGTGAGGTCGAGCCCGACCGAGTCTGCATCGGGATGCCTGTCGAGGCCATCTTCAAGGAGAAAGCAGAGCGGAAAGGAAGCATCCTGGACATCGCGTACTTCAAGCCGGCATAACGCGGATGACAGGACAGTAACGGATAGACAGATGACGGATGGGGCGGCGAGTTCATAAGCAGCACTTGGCTGAAACCCGCCGCCCTGCCAGTCTCAAGTGTCGCTCCGGCGTCCGCAACTTGTTGCGGGATGGATCGAGGGAAGAGTAAAACGATGAACATTCTGCGAGCAGGCCAGGGCGAGGCGCACGATCATCATCATGTGCCAGGACAAGCGCCGCTTCGTGAAGGAACTACCCTTCACCACCACGCCCGGCTACCTCAGTGGCCCCGGCGCGCGCGAGGCGGCTGGCCTGCCCGAGGACAGCGGCCCTTACCGGGTGATCACTCAACTGGGGGTCTACGGCTTCGACGAGGCAACTAAGCGCCTTAGACTCATCACCCGCCACCCGGGGGTCACCATCGAGGAAATCCAAGCCAACAGCGAATTTGAGATCAGCATCCCCGACGAGGTGCCAGAGAGCACACCTCCCACGCCGGAGGAGCAGAATATTCTGCGCGAAATTGATCCAACAGGGATGGTGATTGGGAAGTAGAGAAGGAGTGGCAACAATGGACTTTCAACTGACTGAAGAACAACGTATGTTTCGCCGCATGGTGCGGGACTTTGCCGAGCGGGAGATCGCGCCCCGCGCCGAGGAGATTGACGCGACGGACAAGTTCCCCTGGGACATCTTCCACAAGATGGGTCAGGTGGGCTTGATGGGCCTGCCCTTCCCGGAAAAGTACGGCGGCTCCGGCGCTGGTTATACCAACATGGTCATCACGTTGGAGGAGATCGCCCGCGTCTCCGGTTCTATGGCCATCACCCTTGATGCCCAAACCTCCCTCTACTGTGAGCCCATCTACCTCTTTGGCACCGAGGAACAGAAACAGAAATACCTGGTGCCGGCAGCGCGCGGAGAAAAAGTCGGCGCCTTCGGCCTGACCGAGCCCCAGGCCGGTTCCGACGCCGGGGCCACGCGCACCCGCGCCGTACGCGATGGTGACGAGTGGGTCATCAATGGCCAAAAGATTTTCATCACCAATGGCTCCATCGCCGATTTTGTCGTCGTCACCGCCAAGACCGACCCCGAAAGAGGCACGCGGGGCATCTCCGCATTCATCGTCGAAAAGGGCACGCCCGGCTTCCAGCCAGGGCGGGACGAGAAAAAGATGGGGCTAAAGGGCTCGGTGACTTCGGAACTCTTCTTTGAGAACTGCCGCATCCCGGCGGACAACCTGCTGGGTCAGGAGAACGAGGGCTTTAAGCAGTTTCTGATCACGCTGGACGCCGGGCGGGTCGCCATCGCTGCAATGGCAGTGGGGCTGGCACAGGGAGCGTTCGAAAAGGCCGTCGCCTATGCCAAGGAACGTGTGCAGTTCGGCCGGCCCATCGCCAAGTTCCAGGCCATCCAGTGGATGATCGCCGAGATGGCCACAGAGATCGAGGCCGCTCGCCTGATGGTCCAGCGGGCTGCCTGGCTCAAGGAGCAAGGAAAACACTTTGCCCAAGAGGCGGCCATGGCCAAACTCTTTGCCACCGAGGTGTCCGAGCGCGCCTGCCACAAGGCCATCCAGATCCACGGCGGCTACGGTTACGTGCGGGAGTACGCGGTAGAGCGCATGTACCGCGACCAGCGGCTTTGCGCCATCGGCGAGGGAACCAACCAGATTCAACGCCTCGTCATCGCCCGGCAGATACTCCGGGACTGAGGGGCAGTGGGGCCTTGTGGTTTTTACCGCCCTACCAGGCGCAGTCGCCCACAATTACGACCACTTTTGAATCTCGACTATGTTTCCCTCTGGATCCCTCATGTATACCAACGTGATTTCTCTTCCTGCCACTTTGGTCGTCACCACCTTCCCCAACTCACTCCCCCCATGTGCCAGTACCGCTTCCCATACTGCTTCAACGTCATCAACAGAAAAGGCAATATGACTGTATCCTTTGCCATTCGCCGCAGCAGGCGCTCCTCCCTCTACGTGCGAGTATTGAAATATCTCCAAAGTCGGCCCATCTTTACCATATCCAGGAAGCCTCAAATGCATGCCCTCAATCTCGGCTTCTGGCACCCCTGTGCCTTCGGCAAGCCAGTTCCCTGATAGCGAGCGCTTGGGGGGCACTGGTATGCAGCTGAATACATCTTGATAGAATCTCGCCAA
Source organism: Chloroflexota bacterium (assembly GCA_034189605.1). Taxonomy (GTDB): domain Bacteria; phylum Chloroflexota; class Anaerolineae; order B4-G1; family B4-G1; genus JAUWNP01. Next base: position 112,979 of record JAXHUO010000002.1, on the reverse strand, counting down.
TTTTTCCCAATCCTCACTGACGATGTTTGTATGTACGTATTTTGTCACCACATTAGCCTCCTGGTTCTCTATGGCACCTTTATCACACAACCACCGGAATAAGGTCACGACCGGACACGTCGCACACGCCTCCTGAACACCACGCCGGCCCAGACCCCCAAACCCACCCAGGTGACGATGCTCACCGCCAGCCCCACGCGCCAGGTCCACGGCTCGAACTCCATCCTGACCGTATGCTCACCCGGCGGGAGCAACACCGCGCGGAAGACGTAATCAGCCCGTAGTACCCCGACCCGCACGCCATCCACCGTCGCCCGCCAGCCTGGATAATACACGTCGCTCAACACCAGATACCCGCTCACCGGCGTGCGCACCGCCAACTCAACCTCGTTCACCCCATAGCGCACAAACGAGATATGGCCCCCCTCCGCAATCCGCAGCGCATTATCTCCAATCTCCAATCTCCAATCTCTAATCTCCAATCCCCAATCCCCAACCTGCTCCCGCTCCAGCACCACTGTCTGCGTGGGGTCGAACCCTGGCGCATGAATCGCCTCCCAGGCCGCCGCGTGATCCGGCACCACTTGCGAGTGGTAGACCAGGAGCGCCCGGGGCAGCGCCGCCGTGTTCAGATAAACGTCAATTTCCGGGTTCGCGGTGTAGACCGGCACCAGCCGCTCGTCGCCGGGAGGTTTGCCCTTGCCGGCCAGGACGTACTTGACGCCCAGCAAGTTATAGAGCGGCCCGCCCCGTTCCCCCACCGCCCAACGATAGGCCTGGTACGGAGCCAACCCTAATGGATTGTAGACACCGCCGACGTCGTACAGACCGTGCACCAACGCCGCGTCCGGCTGCCAGGCACCGGTGGCCCCCTCGATGCGGAAAAGGCCGGGGTCCTGCCGCAGAAAGGTCACGACATCCTCGTGGCGGAAGCCCAGCGTAGGATCGTTCGGCTCGGCCTCCAGCGTCGAACCCAACCACACCAGATCGGCCGCCAGCAAAAGTGGAAACAGCCAGGCTGCCCACCGGTGGCGTCGAACGAGCCAGACGAGCAATCCGCTGAGCCCCAGCAACACAGCCGCGATGATGATACTTGTCATAGCCTGCGGGACGCGGTCGAGAGGCACCACCGTCCGCGCCTGCGGGAGCCCTATAACGAGCAGCAATCCCCCGGCGATCAGCGCGCCCAGCCCAATCCACACGGGCACTGAAACCAGGTTTTTTCCTGAAAACCTGGTTTCTGCGCAGCGTCCCACCCCACCCCGCGACAACCGGTCGAGTCCATAGGCCGCCAGTCCTGCCAGACCCAGGTCGGCCAACAGAATCAGCCGCGCCGGCACCCGCACCTGGTCAAAGGTGGGTGCGTAGCGGTACAGCAGCCCATAGAACGGCGCGTAACGTCCCAGTGCCAGGAGCAATCCCAGCACCACCAAGAGTGTGAAGAAGGTGATGGGAAAGTCTTCCAAACGCGAGACGTGAAACGTGAAACGTAAGACGTGAGGCTTGAGGCTCATTATTCGATATTCGATATTTGTTCCTATGGCCAACGCCGCCAACACCAGCGTCGCCACGCCCGCGTACCCCACCTCGACCCGCTCCCAGGGCCCCCAGAAACCGGCCGGGCCACGCCCGTAAAAGCCAGGAGCCAGCAGGCCAATCAACGCACGCGGTGGCAGCGAGTAGCGCGTCGCCTCGTCATAGGGCAGATGGCCCCGGCCGGTGTGCGCGGCCATCTCGTGGGCCGGCAATAGCGTCAGCGCCGCCCCCCCCACCCCCACGACGACAATGATCGTCGCCAGCGCCAATGTGCGCAGCCCACATCGCCAGTAGGGGCGGCCCTCGCGGCTGCCCTGTCGCCAGTCTGCCGCCAGCCGGTAGACGAAATAAAGCACCAGCGTCAGGGCCAGGAAAAGCAGCATTTGAGCGTGCCCGGCCAGCGCCGCCACAGCCAGCACCACCCCAGCCCCCGCCGCCCAGATGGCGCTTTTTCGTATCAATGCACGATGAGTCAGCAGCAGGAGCAGCGGTAGCCAGGCCGCCGTCGCGTTGAGGTTCAGGTTGCCGGCGTGGGTCACGAACAGATCGCAGAGGGCGAACGCCACCCCACCCACCAGCGCCGCAGGCCGGCACAGGCCCAATCCCCGCGCCAGGCCGAACAGACCGGCGCCGGCCAGCCAGATGTGGAAGACGACCAACGCCTCTATCACACCGTACGAAGGCTCGCCAAAGAGGGCAAAGGTCAGCAGGTTGATCGGGTAAAAGACGCCCGACTGATTGTCGGCGACAAAAGGAGCCCCACTGTAGAGATGGGGGTTCCAGAGAGGAACGAGACCCGCCCGCAGGCTACGAGCGGCAAAGCGGTACGTAGGCCAGAGAAAAGAGACCAGATCACCGCCGCCACGCGGAATCCATTGATCGGCCAGGAGGAGAGGCCAGAAAAAAGCCAGGACAACCAGTGCCAGCAGCGCCAAGCCAGCCATGTCGAGGAACAGATCACGGCATCGCACCGAACCCTCCCCATGTCCCAGGCATCAGACTATGATGGAGCCAAGCAAGTCACGGCGCAGCCCCCAGGTATCACCGTGGGTGGCGTGCGCCAGTAAGGCAAAGGCCCTCTCCTCCAGCCGCTTGGCCATACGAAAACGCTCGTTCTTGGGGAAACGGGCAGTGCGGCCCAGCAGCCAGAGCAAAAAATCGTACGTCTTGGCGAAAATGGGCGATTGTTTTCCCCTGCTCATCACAGGCTGGATGATACCACAAGATGGTATTGTGGGCAAGAGGCTGCCCTACCAAGAAACCAGGTTTTTAGGAAAAAACCTGGTTTCTGATTTTCCAGAACTCCAGAAACCCAGAATCAGGAGAGTTGGAGGAGCGCCCGAAACCCGCAGTTACTGAGCCGGTTGACAGGGAGGTACCTGAGGCGGAAGGCGCAGCGCACATCCCGCGCACCGTCGTCCCAGGAACCGGAGCGCACGACCCGGAGATCTGTGCCGCTCACCTCCTCTCGGCCGTCGTCCGGATCGTAAGGATAGCCGAAAGCCGGCCGTTCCACCTCTGGCCCCCAGCGGCTGGAGGTCCACTCCCAGACGTTACCGGCGCAATCGAGCGCGCCGCATGGGGCAGCCCCCTCGGCGTAGACCCTCACCGGGGTAGTTGTCAACACCCGCCCCCCTAGCGTGTTGGCCTTCCCCTCGTCCCAGGGGTCCCCCCAGGGATAGCGCCGGGCCTTCCTGCCATCCCAGCGGGCTGCCTTCTCCCACTCCGCCTCCGTCGGCAATCGCACCATTCGCCGTTCGCAACTGCTCCGTCAGCCAGGCGCAGTAGGCGCGGGCCTCGTACCAGGTAACGCCGACGACAGGCTGGGAGGGGTTGTTGTAGCGGCGGTCCTCCCAGAAGCGAGGCTGTCGCCGCTCAGCAGCAGTGGCCCCAGCGGCCTCGCGCACCGCCTGGGCCAGTTCCTCGTCGTCGAGGGTGGCAACCCACCTCCACGTTTCGGCCTGCTGCGGGCTCATCCGCCGCTGGGTCACCCCCTCGTCGAGGTCTACCGTCCCCTCCCGTACCCACTGAGCGATCTGCCGCCAGCGGCGGAGCCAGGGCCCGCTCAGGTCCAGTTCCCCCCGCAGCCAACTTTGGGCCTCGTCGGTGTCCCACCAGAGTTCGTCCTCGTACCCCCTGTCCTTGACGCAGCAAGCGTACTCAGCGTTGGTGACCGGGTAGAGGCCGACTCTACTATCTGCTAACCGCTAACCGCTGCTTCCGCCCGCTCCCGCATCACCTGGCGCAACACCTTTATGTCACGTGGCACCAGATAGGCAGCGACAGCGAAAAAGATTGAGCAGAGCACCCAGGTGGAAACACAGATGAGCAGAATAGCATCCTTCAGAGACGAGCGATCGGCGATCAAACCGGCCATCAATGGCGCTAGCGCCGCGCCGGCAGACTCGATAAAATACTGGATAGCCAGCGCCGTGCTGCGCACCTCCGGCGGGGTAACGTCGTAAACCGTAGAGATCACGTTAGGCGAGGCAAAGGGAATAAACAGGGCTGTGAAACTGAGCATCACCAGGAAAAGCCCCCGGCTCTCCAGCGGGACGTAAAGAGTGGGCACCAGCAGGATGGCCCCGAGGAGCACAGCAATCGTACAGACGATCAGCCGGCCACGCGGTGTACGCTTGAAGAAAAAATCCCCTGCGGCACCACCAGCAAAATAGCCCAAAGCCAACACCAGCACCGCCACTGCCATCGTCATAGATGCAGCATCTGGAGAATAGCCACGCTCCGTTTCCAAATAGTTGAAAAACCAATAAGTGATGACGTTCCACGGAAAGACCCCAAAGAACCCCTGGACGAACAGGATGCGCAGACTGCGTTTGCGGAATAACCCCAGGGCAATCTTCCAGTCAAAACGGTGGATGCCAATTTGCTCCAGGCCCGCCAGTTCCGGCTCGCTCTTGCCGCGCGGGACCTCGCGCACGCCGAAAAAGATCAAAATGGATAACAACACGCCGAGCGACCCGGTGATGTAAAACACGCCGCGCCAGCCCACTACATCACGCAGTGCAGCGGCCATGACCATCCCCAGTATGTACCCCAATGGCATCGCAATCTGCAGCAGCCCATAAATCCTTCCGCGCATCCGTGGCCCAAAATAGTCAGAGATCAGGCTGTAGAGACCAGGATAACTGGAGTCATCAATGCCCGTCGAAGCGCGCGTGGCGAGAAAAGCCGGAAAGGTGGGCACGATAGCACTGAGCCACGTGGTAGAGCCCCATAGGAGCGAGGCCAACGCCAGCAGTTTTGACCGCGCATACCGGTCGTACAGGTAACCCCAGAATGGATACAGGATCGCCCCGACAACCAACGCACCGGTAAACACCGCCCCCATCTGAGCCTTGTTGATGCCGAACGTCTCCATGATGGGAGTGGTCAGCGGGCCGATGAGCAACTTGTCGGACTGATGGAGGAGCATAAACATAAAGAGCACGAACACGACGAACCAACGATAACGAGACTTCATAGAAGGCCCCCCTTGGAGATTTTATGCTGAATGCGCTTGAAAGCGTATCTTTTATGCTGCTAATCCGCCCCCTCATCCGTCTCCTGCCCCACCAACCGCGCCCACTCCCCGTGAATGCCGTCCTCCGTCACCCCATAATAAGCGCGCAGTTTGCCATCCTCCCGCTGTACCAGATCGTAACGCGCCCGGCCAGCGTGCTCCCGCCGCTTGAGCAGGCCGATGTCTCTGTGCCATTCGACCTTCCTCGCGTCCACCGGGTGCTCCTCAGCCTGGGTAATGGCATAGCGCCACAGTCGCCGCGCCGATTTCAGGGTGACGTTCTTGACCACGTTGCCGTTGCGCAGGTCACGCATCGTGTGATAGAACGTGCCCTTGCGCTCCTGGGTTTCCACAATCTCCACCCCCGTCCGGGGAGGTTCGACGTGGCCAGCAGGCTTCTCCAGGGGAGGTTCGACGCGGCTGACCGGCTTTTCCGCCGGCACGACCACGTGCTTCGCCTGTACCCGCTCGACCAGACTCACGATCTCATCCCGCACCGCCAGATTGGTCTCCGCCTCACTGCGCACATAGATTTTGTTGTCGTCAATGGCATAGGGCGGATCGTCGCCCCGGGGCACCACCACCCGCACCACCTTCATCCCCTGCGTATCATTCACGTCCACCGTAACCTCGAGCGGCGGTGTGATGCGGCGCTCAATCTCCGTCTGGAGTGTTTTGACCACCCGCGAGGGATTGCTCACCCCGGGCGCTTGCTCCTTCACGTCGGCGCTGATGCCAACGTAGACGGTGCCACCATTGGTATTGGCAAAGGCACACACGTCGGCCAGAATGGCATGGAGCCGCCCGCCCCGGCGCGTGTAGCCGATGTGAAAGTCCTGCACAATCGTGGGCCCTTCCTCCCGCGCTGCCCGGATATAGTCCACCGGCGCTTTCGCTGCGCGGTAGGGCCGCGTGCGGGCAAAGTCGCTGCCCAGGAACACCTCCCGCAGCGCAGCGAAACTGACCTCGGGTAGCAGCACCTCCGTCACCCGATCACCCACGCCCAGATGCTTGGCATCTCTGGGATCTCGGGTGAGCCGGTGGTTATCGGAACCCTGAATACAGTGCATACGACGCGGATACTCTGGGCGCGAACCGTCAAAGAAGCGTGCCGTCGTGCGCCGCCCTCTCTTCTCCAGGTCGGTCACCTCCAGCGCGTGGAGATGAGAGTCCTGAGTATAAGCAATGCGCGTCTGTCCGCCAAATCCCAACCTCCGCATCGCCACGCCGTGGGTGGAATTGGCGTGGGCCGCGATGGTGATACCACCGGCTTCATCAATGATCCGATAAGCTGTCAACACATCAGTCGTCGCCCCCACCTCGGTGCTGCCAGCGTCCAGTTTATCCGGCGGGATGTTGAGTTGGCGCAGAATGAACTCTAGTTCTCGCACTTCTGTCTCTGGAGAAAACAGACCAATGATGTGAAAGCCCAAAGTGGCAGTGAACTCGAATCCTGGCAGCACAAGCACCTTCTTCCGCAAGCGACGATACTCCTTAAGCCGCCGCTCCTCCTCTGGCTGTAGCCGCTTCAAACGCTCAAGCATTGTCACGGCTTCAATCTCATCCAGCATCGCTCGATAACCAGCCACCGTGTTGTGATCGGTAAAGGCGATAATATCGAGACCCTTGCGCCCGGCCACTCGCAGAATGTCCAGATATGAAACACCCGGTTCAAGATAGTCGGTGGAAGCAGGGGTGTGCAGATGAAGGTCAACCCGCTTCCACTGAAGTTTACTCCGTCCTGCTCTTCTCTTTTTCATACTTCTACGTCCTGTCTGTTGATCAAATCTGCAACCAGTGTCAGTGCCTCGGCCGGACGGAAAGGTTTGAACAAAAAAGCATCAGCCCCGGCAAGCATACATTCGTCAGAACGATCCATACCCGAGGTCATCACTACCGAGGTCGTCTTTAACGCTTCATCTGCCCGCAGTTCGCGCAGCACGCCGAGCGTGTCCCCACGAGAGACATGCACATCCATCAGCAAAAGCGCCGGTCTCTCCCGGCGCACCGCAGGTACCACGTCATCTTGCCGCGTCACGACCACCACCCGATACCCTTCCAACTCGAGTACTGTTCGTAAAAGTTTGCTGAAAACCAGGTCATCGTCTACTACCAAAACGGTGTTCACTGCCCAACCCGCCTCCTCCCTCCTCAATGTAGATGTAAAACCGCGTCGCTCTCGTCTGTCTGGCCCAGCGCGACCTCAAATACGTCATCCACCCGCTCGGCCAGAACGAACTTTAGCCTTCTGCGCACCTCTTTGGGTACATCATCCAGGTCCTTCTCGTTCTGCTTCGGTAAAATAACTGTCCCCAGGCCAGCCCGATGGGCTGCCAATACCTTTTCCTTGATGCCACCCACAGGCAACACCTGCCCACGTAGCGTGATCTCCCCTGTCATTCCCACGTCATCGCGCACCGTGCGACCGGTAAGTAACGAGGCCAGCGCAGTGGCCATAGTGACCCCGGCCGAAGGGCCATCCTTGGGCATAGCACCCTCCGGCACGTGTAGATGGACGTCGGCCTGGTCGAAAAAGTCTTCAGAGATACCCAATTCCTCGGCTTTGGAGCGCACGTAACTGAGCGCCGCCTGTGCCGATTCCTTCATCACATCACCTAACTGCCCGGTGACCAGAAACCCCTTGCTCCCGTGCATCTTGGTCGCCTCGAAAAACATCAGATCGCCACCAGCGATTGTCACGCCCAGGCCGGTAGCGACACCTGGTAACCGGGTGCGCAGCGCCGTCTCTGGAAAATAGCGTGGTTTCCCCAGGAACTTGGGCACGCTCCGCACTGTTGCTCTCACCGGCTCCGTGTCTCCCTCGGCGATACATGTCACCACCTTTCGACAGACCCGCCCGATTTCCCGCTCCAGATTACGCACCCCGGCCTCGCGGGTATAGTCGCGGACAATCTTGCGCAGCGCACCATCAGTGAAATCCAATTCACTAGGCCGGAGACCGTTCTCCCGCAGTTGTCGGGGAATGAGATAACCCTGGGCAATACGCACCTTCTCCGTCTCAGTGTAGCCCGAAAGTTCCAGAATTTCCATTCGATCTCGCAGCGGCGTTGGTATAGGATCAAGCCAATTTGCTGTCGTGATAAACATCACCTGGGAGAGATCGAATGGCACGTCCAGGTAATGATCGCGAAACGCGCGGTTCTGCTCTGGATCCAACACCTCAAGCAGCGCAGCCGCCGGGTCACCTCGAAAGTCCGCTCCCAGTTTATCTACTTCGTCGAGCATAAAGACCGGGTTATTGGATTCCACCCGCCGCAGCGCCTGGATGATCCGACCGGGTAGCGCGCCGATGTAGGTGCGGCGGTGGCCGCGGATCTCCGCTTCGTCGCGCACACCGCCCAGTGACTGGCGGATAAACTTGCGTCCCAACGCCCGGGCAATGGACTGCCCCAGACTGGTCTTGCCCGTGCCGGGTGGTCCGATGAAGCAGAGAATAACTCCCTCCCGTTCACGCCGGATGAGATCGGCTGGCTCATCCTGCTCCCACTCCTCCTTGCGCTCCTCCCGCAATTTACGCACCGCCAGATACTCCAGGATGCGCTCCTTGACCTTGTCCAGGTCGTAATGATCTTCGTCGAGCACCTGCCGGGCATGCGTGATGTCCAGATCATCTTCAGTCTGGATTTTCCACGGCAGGCTGGTCAGCCAATCCAGGTATGTGCGGATGACGCTATACTCAGCAGCCGCAGTAGGCAGTTTGCTCAACCGATCCAGTTCGCGGCGGGCCTCCTTCTCCGCCTCTTCCGGCATCCCCCCTTCCTCAATCTTCTCGCGAAACCCTTCCACCTCCATCTGTTGCTCGTCTGCCTCGCCCAACTCCCGTTTGATGGCCTTCATTTGCTCGCGCAGAAAGTATTCGCGCTGGGTACTCTCCATCTCCGACTGGGCCTCGCTCTGGATCTTGTGACCCAGTTCGAGCACCTCCAGTTCCTTCGCCAGCAGACTCAGCAATAGCCGTAACTTTTCGGTGACGCTATTCAGTTCCAACAGCCGTTGCGCATCCTTCAGTTCAATCCTCACCAGGTTGGCGACAGCGTAGACGAGTTGCAATGGGTCTTCCATATTGACGACCACCGAGCTCATCTCTTCAGAGACTGCAGGCACCAACTCGCTCAGGCGGCCAAAACTCTCCACAACACTTCGTTGCAGCGCCTCGACTTCCAGTGATGTCTCGACATTCTCCGGAGCCGCAGAAACACGCGCCGTCAGATAGGGCAACTCACCCACAAATTCATCTATCCGGATACGCAACAACCCCTGCACAATCAACGTGATCGTTCCATCTGGCGCTTTGAACAGCCGATGGACCGCTGCAATTACCCCGATGCGATAAACATCGTCCGCCCCTGGCGTTTCCAGTTCCGGGTCGTGGCTGGCCACGAGGCCGACGAGCCTTTTCCCGACTACAGCGTCGTCAATCAACCGCACAGAGCGTGGCTGGCCAACGCGGATTGGCACTAACGTCATCGGAAAGACGACCAGTCCCCGCAACGGCAGAATTGGAAGACTCGGCGGAATCTGGATTACCTCACCTCCCTCATCCTCCGACGAACCGCCGATCCCACTCGTGATCACCGGATGGCCCAACAAATTCAACAACCCACCTGTTTTTTCCATCTCCTTACCCGACATTTGCTTCGTCAATCCTCCTCCCGGTCCATCTCAATGACCGGCACACGCTGCGCCCTGGGGCGCAGCAGACGTACTTTTAGAAACCCATCCTCGTAATTGGCTTCCACGTCCTCTGGCTCTACCGGCCATGGCAAGTAAACCTCGGTGCGGAACTCACCAAAACGAATCTCCATCTGATGATACGTCTGTTTGGACGCCGAATCGATACGCCCACCGGCAATGACCAATGTCTGCCCCGCCAGTGAGATCGAGAAATCCTCGGCCCGCATCCCTGCGATCTCAACCTGCACAACCAACCCGGCGTTGTCTTCGTAGACATCCGTGGGAGGCTGCCAGGCACGGGTGTGCTGGCAAACAACCCACCCCTCGCTCAGCAGCCGTTCGACCTCAATGTACTCCGGTCGCGCACCTTTCCGTCTAACTGTCATACCACCCTCCCGCAAAGGTCATATCCACTCCCTAATTGTACCACAATTGTACGGATGGCCCAAACGCTCCGTGATACACTCGCCCCCTACCTGATCCGTCTTCGACCAGTGAGCAAGTGAAACAGGAGTCGGAAATTCACCCGTGAGATGCGAGACTTTGGATAGTACCAGGTTCTGCTTCTGGCTGAGAGCAAGGAGGAACTGTTGGAGCAGATCAGTCAGGTGCTTCTAGAGGAGTATCACGAGAACCAGCGGCGGTTGGAGGAAGCCCAATAGGGATGAGATCACCCCGCCCACCCAGCCCGTAGGCGCGGGATCACCCCGCTCACCCATTCAGTAAGACAACAATCCCAATTTGGTCTTCACCGCTGTCAATACTACCGGATCAGGTGGCACATCTAACCGCTTCAGTGCCTCCTCTCGATCCAGATACCCAGCCCGCACCAGATTCGCCAGTTCTAGCACGTATGGGTGGTAGCCCATGTTTTGCTTATGGATCTCATTGCCGAATGCATTAAGCAGGCAGTTGGTCGAATTGGGATCAGTGTCATCGGGGCGTTCCCATCCCAACTCCTGGATGCGCGCATAGGCCATCTCCTCGTCATAGTCCAAGAAAGCCAATGGCGAGACATTATATGGGAACCGCTCCGTTTCGTCAAAGTGGTGCTCAGCCGGGAAGTAGGGCGCGATACTATCCCCAACCACCTTCTGAAGTGGGATGATCGTCGCCGATAGCATAGCCCGCATCATCTGAGGATTGGTCTTGAATATGGCAGATGTCAACGGAGCCTGGCCCGGCGACCAGCCGTAGGCGATGATGGGAATCTCCTTCTCGATAGCCATCCGCAGAGCGATTCCTTTGGCTATCCCCATACATGAGGTGCAGATATTGCTGGCTCGATCCAGCGCCTTAGTGGGGTACATATCACGAGCAGTCGAAGCGGCGAACACCTGCTTCAACAACTCGAAGCGCGGCTTGACAATGATATGGTCCACGTCCAGGTTCTCTGCGAGCCGCCGCATATTGCTAAAGGCTACCGGGGAGACAAAGCCCATATCAAAAGTGAAGGCCAGGATATTCAGGTCGTACTCCTGCTTGAGCAGCAGAAGAGTATAGGTGCTATCCTTGCCTCCACTCCAACTCATCAGGCAGTCATACGAGTTCTGGCCGCTAACCTGCTCCAGAATGTGCTGAAATTTTTGCTGGAGCCTTTGCTTCAGATGCTTTTGCTTCTGAAGAGTTTTCTCAAAAGCGATGCAGTGATTGCACACACCCGCTTCATCGAACTTGACGCCTGGAAAAGTCTCTGGCAAGATACAACGTGTACACCTTTTCAAGATTCACCTCCGTACTCTAAACCCGCACCGCCTACCCAACACACATCTTCACTGCGCCGACTTCCGGGATTGAACGGTCAGGAAAGTTCTTCACAAACAAATGGTGTACCAACTCCAGTGATAGGATGCCAGCAAGAGCCATTGAATCGTTCTCGCCCAGCGATGCACCCTGCCGGCATTTGCCGACCAGACGGGAGACAGCCGTCGGATCAAAGTATCCGCTGTCTCCGATTTGATCGGGGGAGAGAAGATCTTCCACGTAAGGAGGCGGACCGGGGTCACTGTCCCTTGGGCCTGTCGAAGGAGCCTGCCCTGAGGCTGCCGAAGGAGCCTGCCCTGAGGCTGCCGAAGGAGCCTGCCCTGAGGCTGCCGAAGGAGCCTGCCCTGAGGCTGCCGAAGGGAAGAAACCGGGACTAATAGGAGCCCGGTAGGGCCGCTTGGGCCGGGAGCACACCTCGGCCGGCAAAAGCCCCTCCATGCTCTTCTTCAGGATGTACTTCTCCTGCAGCCCCCTCAACTTCAGATAGGGCGGGATCTGGTTGCAGAACTCGATTACTCGATGGTCGAGGAAGGGAAAACGTCCCTCCACTGAGTTGGCCGCCAGCATGCGGTCGCCCTGCGATGAAAGCAGGTACTCGGACATAAAAATCGAGATTTCCAGGTACTGAGCCTGAGCGAGCGGGCTCCAGCGTGTAAAGGCCCCATCTAACCCCCGCTCGAGCTCTGCGATAGGGTCATAGCCAGTCAGCGCCGACTTGAGGTCAGCGGAAAAAAAGCGTTTCAGACGTGCTGTATTTTGCCAGCGCAGGTGGTGAGAATATCCAATCTCGTCCACGGCGGTCAACCCTCTGCGGAAAAACGCCTGGAGATATCGAGTCCCGGCGTCTGAGAGCGCTGGCACGTAGGGATACAGCCTTCTCAACAACAACGGCCGCAATTGCGAATCTGGGACTTTGGCCCAGAAGCGGCGGACCTTGGCCTCCTTATAGATGTTGTAGCCACCCAGGAATTCATCTGCCCCCTCGCCCGTCAATACGACCTTGATGTCATTCTCGTGCACCAGCCTCGATAGGAAATACATCGGCGCTGGCGAGGTGCGCAAGATAGGGACTTCTGTGTGCCAGATGACCTCTGGGAAAACCTGCCCGACGTCGGTATTAGCACATTCCACGCGCCGGTGGTCCGTCCCCAAAAAGGCCACCATCCTCTCCTGGTACTCCCGCTCGTCGAACTCGCGATCACCAAAGGCAATGGAAAAGGTTTTCAGATAGTTGGTGGTATAATTGCGGATCAGGGCGGTGATGGTAGAAGAATCCAGACCACCGCTGAGATACGCTCCGACCGGTACGTCCGCCCTCAGTCGAAGCCGGGTGGCATCAATCAGCAGTTCACGCAGCCGCTCGACATAATAATACTCCTCCTCCCTCCCCCGCTTCGATGATGGGCTAGGAGAAGAGTCCTCTGGAAAAGCCGGACTCCAATAGCGGGTGATCAATGGCCTCGCCCCTGCTTTGACCTGGAGGAAATGGCCTGGTGGAACCTCAAAGATATCGCGGAAGATCGTGCGCGGCGTCAAAGGTGCCCAGAAGGTAAAAACCTGAGCGAGGGAAAGGGGATCAATCCTGGCCTCTACGTGAGGGGCCAGCAAGATGGCCTTGATCTCAGAACCAAAGATCAGAGCCCCGTCAGCCATAGTATAAAACAGGGGACGGATGCCCACCCTGTCACGGGCCAGCAACAGTTCGCCGGATCGTTTGTCCCAGAGGGCAATGGCAAATTGCCCATTGAGATGTTCGAGGCAGCGCGGCCCATATTCTTCGTACAGATGGACGATAACCTCGGTATCAGAGTTGGTAGTGAAGCGATGTCCCTGACGCTCCAGGCCGGCCCGTAACTCGATATAGTTGAATATCTCCCCGTTGAATACAATCCAGACAGTCTCATCCTCGTTGCAGATGGGTTGCTGCCCACTGCTCAGGTCAATGATACTCAAACGCGCGCTCCCCATCCCTATCATGCCATCTTTGTAGATACCAAACTCGTCGGGGCCGCGATGACAGATGATGCCCAACATCCTCTTCAGGAGACCGACATCTATACAATGCCTTTCCGCCAGGTTGAACATTCCTACGATACCACACATAGTAATTACCAGTAGCAGTTAATCTGTCTAATGCAGGTCCGCTTTTTTGATCTTCCCGGACGTGGTTTTCGGCAGAGATGAACACAACTCTACGTACTTTGGCATCATGAGGTCTTCCAAATGCTGGGCGCAATGTCGCAACACGTCACGCTCGGTCAGTTGGTGATTGGCCTCACAGACCACAAAGGCCTTGACAGCCTGGCCCATGATCTCATCGTGGACCCCGATGACCGCCGCCTCGGTCACGCCCTCCAAACCATACAGCACATTTTCGATTTCTTTGGGAGCCACCTTCTCCCCACGGCTTTTAATGATATCGTCCTTGCGGCCCACAAAGTACAGAAACCCATCCTCGTCCGTCTTAAAGAGATCCCCAGTGTAGAGAATACGCTCAGCCGGATAGCGGCCGGGACGGTATCGCCTGGCCGTCCCCTCAGGGTTGTTCCAGTACCCCTGCATTACGTGGGAACCCCGCACGACTAGTTCGCCGATTACACCGCGTTCCACCCGCTTGCCCTGCTCATCCACAACCCACACCTCAGTGTTGGGGATGGCGATGCCTACAGAGCCAGGACGACGATCCAGTTCCTCCGGCGGCAGATAAGAGACACGCTTGCACTCGGTAAGGCCATACATCGAGTAAAGTGTCGCCCCTGGGAACTTGGCGCGCAGCTCTTGAATGTGGCTGACAGGAAGCGCAGCAGCGGTGTTAGTGATATAACGCAGCGCCGAGAGATCATACTTGCTCAGGTCCATCTGTAAAATAGTGGCAAAAACAGTCGGCACGCCGGGGAAGCCAGTGACCTGTTCCCGCTCCATCAGTCTCAGCACAGCCGCAGGGTAGGCAAAGGACCGTTCCAGTACCAGCGTACCTCCGAACTTGAAGACCATCAGCAATTGATAGAGACCATAATCGAAGGAGAATGGGAGAACATTGATCACAATGTCCTCGTGGATATTTTCCACGTACTTGATGATAGATGAAGCCGCCGCCACCATGTTAAAGTGGGTGGACATAACCCCCTTTGGGTCGCCGGTGCTGCCCGAGGTGTAGATCAGGCAGGCCAGGTCAATGTCTATGTTGTGGCACAGGGGACGATGGGGAGAATGGGCCTCGATGATGGTTTCATAAGCCAGGAAATCGTCACGCTGAGCGGCCATCTGGGAAGATTGCTTTCCACAGAACATGACGAACTTTAACGAGGGAACAGCATCCATCACCATGTCGTTTTGCCCACCCTCGCGTTCAGTGGTTATCAGGGCAGTGGCCTGGCAGTTGTTCAGAATGTAAACCAGTTTATTAAACTTGGTAGTGTGATTGATGACGGAAAAGACCGCGCCTGCCTTCAGAATGGCAAAGATGGCAACCACGGCCTCGACAGAGTTGCTGAGGTGGACAGCGACGCGGTCGCCTCGCTGCACACCGTGATTGAGAAGCCCGTTGGCCAGACGGTTGGCACGCGCTTCGAGATCGGCGTAGGTCAACCGTTGACTCTTGAATATCAGGGCCACCTTATCTGGGTGACGCCGAGCGCTACCCTCCAGAAACTGGTTCACCAACATGGACACCCTCCCCCAGCTTTGCCCTCACATAAGTCGCCAGTTGATTGACGGAATCGAAATTCTCTGGTAGCAACTCGTCATCTTCGACAGTCACGCCAAATGTCTCCTCGACGAAGAGAACCAGTTCCAGCACTCCGGTCGAGTCGACGACCCCCTCCTCCAAAAAGGATGCTTCGTTGCGTAATTGGTTCTCGTCGTCGCTGAATAAAAAGTTATCCAGAACATAGCGCCGAATCTGTACCTCTATGCGCTGGTTGCCCCCCAACTGCGGTTGATGATTTGTCATAACCATGTCTGTCCCCCTTTCTGTCAACTTACGATAATGCGCGCCTGGCCCAGCCTTCCAACTGCTCGGCGCTCAAGTCATGTCGTTCTGCAACGTGGTTGACAAACCGGCTGAGATCGTCCAGGACACACATGATAATCCAGAAAACACCCAATTGCAAGCCCACCAACACAGTTAAAGCCTGGGGAGTACCTCGCGGCGGATGATGCACATGTACTCGTGCGGCGAGCACCTGCTTGCTGGCCCACTCAAAGCCTCGACTAGTCGCTCGCTTCTCCGCCGACGCTGCCGATATTACCCTCTCGCAAGATCGCATCCACCGCACTCTCAAGATCAGAAGACACTCGAAATCCGTTCTGGTGGTGGAGCACACACTGCCGCAGTTCGTCGTGCCCGCGCCCGGTCAACACAAGAAAGCAGGAACAACCCACCGTCTCTCCTGCCTGGATATCCGCATAAATATCACTGATGAAATACGATTGTGCCGGGTCAACCCCCATCTCACGGGATACTCGCGTGAGCAAGCCCGGCTGTATCTCACGACAGGTGCAGTGCCCATCTGCTCCCTGGGGACAGCACAGTACCCGGTCGACTCTTCCCCCCGCCTTCTCAATCTCATCTACCATTTGCCGGTAAATATGCTCCCCCGTCTGTACCGTGACCATTCCCCGGTTGATGACGATCTGGTTGGTCACCACAACGATGAGCACATCCAGCCGCGCCAGGCGTCTCAGGCCCTCTCTTGCTCCCGCCTGGAACTCGAACTCCGCCCGACTCTTTACGTGATCATCCCGATTGCGGCAGATCACTCCGTCGAGATCAATGAATACTGCTTTCACTTTGTTATCCCCCAATATCCAGAGGCACATTGTCAGTCAGGGCAATCACCATGGCTTGCATGTTCCCTCTCCCTGATGCGCCTCTATGCACTGACCCAAGCCCTCCCTGGCTTGGTGTCGGAAAACATGTGTCTCTCCAATGAGTAAGGCGCTCTCTGCCACGGGACGGCTTGCATAACCTGCATGCCCTCCATATCGAAAGCAAAGTCCCGCCGCTGAAGCCCCAGATTCTCTAATGCCCTGGTAACAGCATCCTGTCGCTCCTCTGGACAGTAAAGCAACAAAAACCCCCCGCCACCAGCGCCCATAATCTGACCCCCGACGGCCCCGTGTTCAAGAGCAGTGGAGTAGGACTTGTCAATGAGTGAGTTGGTGACGTTGCTCGATAGTTCCCGCTTGTTCAACCACGATTGATGCAATAGATCGCCAAACTCCTGCAGATGACCCTGCTCAAGAGCGGCTTTGGTGGCCAGGCCCAGTTCCTTGATCGTGTGCAGCCGTTTGACGACAGCAGGCTCTCCTTGCTGGCTGGCATTCCTATGCTGTCGCAGGATGGTAGAAGAGATATGTGAGGTGCCAGTGAAGAACAACATCAGACGACTTTGGAGAGATTGTATGGTATTGAGCGGCAGGTTCAGAGGTTCAACAGAAACGTCATCTTTCGCAAAAGTTATGCAATTCAATCCTCCGAACGCGGCGGCGTACTGATCCTGTTTGCCCACAGGCATGCCCATCTTTCCAATTTCGATGTAACAAGCCAGTTCTGCCACCTCGGCCGGCCCCAGGTCAAGCCCACACCAAAAGGCCAGGGCCTTGATCATAGAAACTGCCACACTGCCTGAGGAGCCCAGGCCCGTACCCGGTGGTACCTGGGAAGCGAGGAAAACGGTCACTCCATCCCGCACGTTGAAATGGTATATGACCGCCTTGGGCAAAGAGAGATCTCCATCCCAAATAAGATCCTCGCAGATGGGCCTCTGAACCATAGTGCGATAATCGGCAGAGATGATTTGAAGAGGGCCATCCTTGGCTGGCGAGAGAATCGCATAGACGTAATAGTCTATGGCTGCGCTCACTACCAGCCCATCATAGCGCTCGTAATAAGATGGCAGATCGGTTCCCCCCCCACCCAAACTAATCCGCACCGGTGCTCTAGATACAATAATCATGATACATCCACATCTTTCTTCTTCTAACTTCAAATAGGGTTACGTGAAACACTTGTGGTTACCTCTTGCCCAAACCCTCATCTGACTTGATTCTACTAAGCAACAGTTATTCTCTGGTGGTGAATAAATTTGAAATTGCCTAAAATGAGTCGCCAGCGGTGCTTCTTGAGACACCACTTGCCCAAAATCCCGGAGGTCTGAGTGGGTAATCACCAGATCACTCCACTTGACACACAAAGACTTGTCTTGTATAATCCCCACGCTCAATTGCAGTACGCTAGTGGAAACGATTTGGGAATCGCAGGGCGCCAAGCCACCCCAAAATAGATGGCTCGGTCTACGCCATGGCGACGTAGCTCAATGGCAGAGCAGGGGACTCATAAGCCCTTGGTTGGCAGTTCAAATCTGCCCGTCGCCACTCCTGTGTTAGCCTGGTGCACACAAAGCCCCATTCTTCGGTGGGGGCTTTGCTTTTGATTGGCCACTCAAGATAGCACCCCACGATTCCAAGTCGTGCCCAGGTTCTGCTGTGCACCGTTCACAACGACTACCCGCAGGCTCCCACCTGCTAGAGGTTTGTGGTATAATTCGTCCCGATGTCCGAGTTCGTCCACCTCCACGTACACAGTGAGTACTCGCTCCTCGACGGCCTCAGCAGTTGCCAGGAACTGGCTGCCCGCGCCGTCGAACTGGGCATGCCGGCCATCGCCCTCACCGACCATGGCGTGATGTACGGCGCGGTACAGTTATACAAGGCGTGCCGGGCCGCTGGCATCAAGCCCATCATCGGCATCGAGGCATATATGGCCCGCCGGGGTCGCCAAGACCGGGACGCGCAACGCGACCGCAAGTCTTACCACATCGTCTTGCTGGCCCAGAACGACACCGGTTACCATAACCTGATGCGTCTGGCGACCATCGCCCAACTGGAGGGCTTTTATTACAAACCACGAATTGACAAAGAGACGCTGGCCGCGCATGCCGATGGGCTTATCGTACTCTCAGGCTGTGGCTCCTCTCAAGTCTCCCGCCTGATCAGGGAAGGACAACTTGACCAGGCACGCAGCGCCATCGCCTGGTACCGTGACGTCTTCCCGGGCCGGTACTATCTGGAACTGCAAGAGCACAACATCCCCGAACTGACACAGGTCAACCAGCAATTGCTCACCTTCGCCCGCGAGTTCAACCTGCCACTGGTTGCTACCAATGACGTGCACTACGCCCGCCACGAAGAGGCGGGCATCCACGACGTGCTCCTGTGCATCCAGACCGGCAAGACAGCCACCGAACCGAACCGCATGCGGATGAACGGCGACACTTACTACCTCCGCAGTGCCGAGGAGATGGCAGCCCTGTTTCCCGATATGCCCGAGGCGCTGACGAACACGCTACGCATTGCGGAGATGTGTGAACTGGAACTGGAATTCGGCCACTACCACCTGCCTCTCTTCCAGGTACCAGAAGGATACGACGCGCAATCATACCTGCGCCACTTGTGCGACGATGGATTACAGCGGCGGTACGCGGTCGTCACCCCCAAAATCCGCAACCGGCTCGAGTACGAACTGGACATCATCCACCGCATGGGCTTTGATACCTACTTCCTCATCGTCTGGGACCTATGCCGGTTTGCCAGGGAACAGAATATCTGGTGGAACGTGCGCGGGTCTGGAGCCAGTTCCATCGTCGCCTACAGCCTGGGCATCACCAACCTGGAGCCGTTACAGCACGGGCTGATCTTTGAGCGATTCCTCAACCTGGGTCGCGTGACCATGCCTGATATTGACCTGGACTACCCCGACGATCAGCGGGACCAACTGATTCGTTACACCGTCGAAAGATACGGGCACGAGCAGGTGGCCCAGATCATCACCTTCGGCACGATGGGGGCCAAAGCGGCCATCCGCGACGTGGGGCGAGCGCTCGACTACCCCCTGCCGGATGTGGACCAGGTTGCCCGCCTGGTGCCGGGCGGCCCCAAAGTCAAACTGGATCAAGCATTGCAGCAAGTGCCCGAACTGCGAGAGCAGTACAAGGTGCAGGAATACATCCGACGGCTGGTAGACACTGCGCGTGGCGTGGAAGGAAACTTGCGCCACGCCAGCACCCACGCTGCTGGCGTCGTCGTCTCCGACGTGCCCCTGGTCGAGTACACGCCCCTGAACCGGCCCACACGCGGCGGCGAAGGTGATGAGATCGGCGCCGTCACCCAGTACACGATGGAGGAACTGGATGAGCTTGGGTTGCTGAAGATTGACTTCCTGGGCCTCTCCACTCTCACCATCATGCGCCGCGCCTGCGAATTGATCCACCAGCGGCACAACGTGAACCTGAACCTGGACAACATTCCCACCGATGACCGAATCATCTACGACCTGCTCTCACGTGGGGACGTAATGGGCATCTTCCAGGTGGAAGGGCAAGGCATGCGCCGCGTGCTGATGAAGATGCAACCTACAGAGTTCGATCACATCGTCGCCACTATTAGCCTCTTCCGCCCCGGCCCGATGGAGTACATTGACGACTACATTGACCGGATGCACAGCCGCAAGCCGGTCGAGTACCGCCACCCCAGCCTGGAGCCGATTCTGCAGGAAACTTATGGCATCATCGTCTACCAGGAACAGATCATCCGCATCCTGGCGGACGTTGCCGGCTACACACCAGGCGACGCTGACCTGGTCAGAAAAGCCGTTGGCAAGAAAAAGAAAGCCGAACTACTCAAGCATCGCACCTCCTTTGTCAAGGGCGCAGTAGAGTACAGTAAACTGCCTCGCGAGACAGCCGAGGCGATATTCAGCGACATTGAGTACTTTGCCCGATACGGATTCAACAAAGCACATGCCGCCGACTATGCCGTCCTCACCTGTCAAACTGCGTACCTCAAGGCGAAATATCCGGTCGAATACATGGCTGCGCTCCTCAGTGTCGAGCGCCACAACACCGAAAAGATCGGTCTCCTCATCGCCGAATGTCGCCGTTTGGGGATCAAAGTACTCCCCCCCGACGTCAACCACTCTGGCCTTGATTTCACCATTGAGGAACAGGCCAATGGGACACCGGCGATCCGCTTTGGGTTAGGCGCAGTCAAGAACGTCGGCGAAGGACCGGTCGAGACAATCCTGGCTGCTCGTCCCGAGGGAGATTCCTTCCGCGACATGGACGATTTCTGCCGCCGCGTGGACCTGCGACAGGTCAACCGGCGGGCGCTGGAAAGCATGATCAAGGTAGGAGCATTACGCTCCTTTGGCACACGCTCGCAGTTGCTACCCATCAGCGAACGTATCATCGGGCTGAGCGCCAACCTGCACCACGCCCGGGACGTGGGACAGATGAGCCTATTCAGCGAGGCCACCGGCGTGCGCCTGGCAGCCGAAGAAACGTTACTGCCTCCGCTATCCAGGACACACGAGGTCCCCCAGAAGGAGATACTGGCCTGGGAAAAGGATTTGGTCGGCGTCTACATCTCCGAGCACCCGCTGACACAGGCTCTAATCAAGTTGCAGGACGTCGTGACCGCCTATGCCGGGGCACTGAGTGGGGAGATGAACGGACAACAAGTAGTCGTCGTCGGACTGGTGCAACGGGCACGCCGCCACACGACGAAAAAGGGAAATGAGATGGCCTTCGTTACCCTGGAAGATCTGCAGGGTACATGCGACGTCGTCGTCTTCCCCCAAGTGTGGGACAAGACCAAACACCTGTGGCAAGCAGACCGCGTCCTGGTAGTGAGCGGCAAGTTGGACACCGGACGGCGGGATGAACCGAGCCTGCTATGCAACTGGGTCAAGACCCCAGACGAAATGACTATCCCCAACGAACATCCCTCTCACCCCTCTCAGCAGAGGGGAGGCAAAGGGAGAAATATACCGCCCCCCCCCCTCTCACCCCCTGTGAGAAAAGACAGGGAGAGAGTACGCACCATCCGCGTGACGCTGACTCGCAGCGGAGAACAAACTCGAGACACGCAGACGCTGCGCAAAATCCACAGTCTGCTAGCGGGACACCCTGGCCCGGATCGCTTTGTCATTCACCTGGCTAGCATCACGGGAGGAGCAGTCGAACTGGGATTCCCGAACGACACGACGCATTACAGCCCTGAACTGGCGCGGGAACTGGCCGCCATAATCGGGCCGGAAGCAGTGCAAGTAGAGGAAGGTATAAAATGAAAGGCCCAGAACGTGTGCAGGCTGCCCTGGAGACGGCTGGCTTGGATATCAGTATCGTGCAGCTGCAAAAGAGCGCCCGCACAGCACAGATGGCTGCCGATGCGCTTGGTACCGCGTTAGGTAGCATCGTCAAGTCGTTGCTTTTTCTGGCCGACGGGAAACCGGTGCTGGTGCTGGTAGCCGGCGACCGGCGCGCCGATCCGGCCAGGCTAAAGAAACTGCTGGGAGCAAAGCGGGTGATGATCGCCGACGCCGAGCGCGTGCGCCTGGAGACCGGCTTCAGCATTGGCGGTGTGCCCCCCATTGGCCACCAGCGTTCACTGCCGACGTGGATTGATGCCTCGCTGGCTCGGTTCGAGACGGTCTACGCAGCGGCCGGCCACCCCCACGCCGTCTTCCCTATCGCCTTTGAGAAATTGGCACACATCACCGGCGGCCACATGGCCGACGTGACAAAAAACCCATCTACGGAGGAAAAGAAAAAATGAAAATTGGTATCCTGACAGGAGGAGGAGACGTCCCAGGACTGAACCCTTGCATCAAGGCCCTGGTCTATCGCGCCATTGACGAGGGACACGAGCCCATCGGTATCCGCCGTGGCTGGCGCGGCCTTCTCTTTTACAACCCTGATGACCCGGCTACGTGCAGAGAGTGCCTTCAGCCGCTCGATAAACTTGTAGTGCGCACCATAGATCGCACCGGCGGCACTTTCCTGCACACCTCGCGCACCAACCCCAGCCGCACGCGCCCCTCGCATGCGCCGGACTTTTTGCGCCCAGATGGAGAACTGGACGACAGCCAGACACTCGATTTCACCGATCACGTGATCAAAGTGCTGGAGCATCTCGAGATTGACATACTGATACCCATCGGAGGGGAAGACACACTGGGATATGGAGCCCGCATCCACCGCGAGGGCTTCCCCGTCATCAGCATTCCCAAGACCATGGACAACGACGTGTTCGGCACCGATTTCTGCATCGGCTTCTCCACCGCCGTCACCCGCAGCGTGCACTTGATCAACCAGTTGCGCTCCACGACCGGCTCCCACGAGCGCATCGGCGTGATTGAACTGTTCGGACGGCACTCTGGCGAAACTTCGCTCATCTCGGCCTACCTGGCCGGTGTGGATCGCGCCATCATCTCCGAGGTCCCCTTCGACATGGACAAACTGGCCGACCTGCTGATGCATGATAAACGGGCCAACCCCAGTAAATATGCTATTATGACCATCTCGGAGGGAGCCCACGAGATTGATGGGGATATCATCCAGACCGGTGTGGCCGACTCCTACGGCCACAAAAAGTTGGGCGGCATCGGCGCGGTTACAGCAAAGAAACTGGAACAGATCACAGGCGTAAAAACGATGTGCCAGGAACTGGCCTACCTCATGCGATCGGGTGCGCCGGATGCACTGGATATCATGGTGGCGGTCAACTATGCCAACACAGCAATGGACTTGCTATCAGTCGGCAAGTTCGGACGTATGGTCGCACTGCAAGACGGACGCTACACCGACGTCTCAGCCGAATCGCCTACGCTGGGGATCAAACACGTGGACGTGCGAGCCCTTTACGACCTGGACAACTACCGGCCCAAAGTATGGCACGTGCTGAGTAAACCGATGTTCTTATACTAGAGATACTGAAAAACCAGGTTTTTTCCGAAAAACCTGGTTTCTGGGAGGCTAAGATGAAACGCATTGGAGTGCTGACAAGTGGCGGAGACAACCCTGGGCTCAACCCTTGCATCCGTGCCGTGGTGCGCACAGGGCTCTACATGGAATTGGAGGTCATGGGCATCCGCCGGGGTTATGCTGGCCTGATAGATGGCGAGATTGACGAGATGGACACCCGCTCAGTAGGCGGCATCATCGGGCGTGGGGGGACGATACTCAGCACCGCCCGTTGCCCCGAGTTCCACGAGCCCAAAGGACGCAAAGAGGCCCTACGCACCCTCAACCGGTTCGGGATAGAAGGGCTGGTGGTCATCGGCGGCAACGGCTCCTTGACCGGAGCACTGACCCTGTGGCGTATGGGATTCCCGGTCATCGGCATTCCCAGCACCATTGACAACGACGTCAACGGCACCGACATCTCCATCGGCGTGGACACGGCGTTGAACACCATCCTGGATGCCATAGACAGGATCAAAGACACCGCCTCCTCCCACAATCGAGCCTTTCTGATTGAGACAATGGGACGCCACTCGGGCTATCTGGCACTGGCGAGCGGCATCGCTGGCGGGGCAGAGATGGTGCTGATCCCGGAAACAGAAACAACCCTCGATGAAATCTGCCAGGTAGTTGATAGGGCATATATTCGGGGCAAACCTCACTGCATCATCGTCGTCGCCGAGGGATGGGAGCCAGGGACGCAGGAGTTGGTCCACCAGTTGCACGAGCGCCA
This sequence comes from Chloroflexota bacterium, assembly GCA_034189605.1. GTDB lineage: Bacteria > Chloroflexota > Anaerolineae > B4-G1 > B4-G1 > JAUWNP01. The sequence continues at coordinate 88,927 of JAXHUO010000002.1, read as the reverse complement.
GGAGGACTTGGGCTTTTCAGTACGGGTCACGCAATTGGGACACGTGCAACGAGGCGGCGCAGCCAGCGCCTTTGACCGACTGCTGGCCACCCGGATGGGAGCAGCAGCGGTGCGTGAACTGAATGCCGGGAACGGTGGGAATATAGTTGGGTGGGTCAAGAATGCCATCACGCTGACCCCCCTGGAGGAGGCGGTCGCCTTCCAGAAGCAAATCAGCCCAGAGTTGCGCCAGTTGGCAGAGATTATGGAAACGTAGACGAGACTAACTTTCAATCATTTGACCTACTCCATCCACTATCTCCGGCTCTGCGCTGTAGGCAGCACGTGCTCCTACACGATCATCGGCTCCCGGTACAGGCCAAAGACCTCGCGGAAGACATCCATGATCTCCTGTAGCGTGGCATAGACGCGCACGGCGTCGAGAATGTAGGGCATCGTGTTCTCGGTACCCTGAGCAGCGATGCGTAGCCGGTCGAGCGCCTGCCCCACTGCACCACTGTCCCGCTCCTCCCGCACCTGCATCAGCCGGGCACACTGCCGCTCATATCCCTGCGGATCCATCTTCAACAGCGGCACCCGCAGCGGCTCACCCGTCGCGAACTCGTTCACCCCGACGACGATGCGCCGTCGCTCATCAATCTCGCGCTGGTAGCGGTAGGCAGCATCGGCAATCTCCTGCTGGAAGAAGCCGGCCTCAATGGCCGGAATGACCCCACCCAGCGCCTCAATCCCCTTAAAGTAATCATAAGCCTGGCGCTCTACCCGGTCAGTGAGCGCTTCGACGGCGTAGGAACCACCCAGTGGGTCCACGGTGTTGGTGACGCCCGACTCGTGGGCGATGATCTGCTGGGTGCGCAGCGCGATGGTGACAGCGTACTCACCGGGGAGCGCCAGTGCCTCATCCAGACTGTTGGTGTGCAAGGATTGAGTGCCGCCGAGAACCGCCGCCAACGCCTGAATCGCCACCCGCACGACGTTGATCTCCGGCTGCTGCGCGCTGAGCGAGCATCCGGCCGTCTGAGTGTGGAAACGCAACCACCAGGAGCGCGGGTTCTGCGCGCCAAAGGTGTGACGCATCTCACGCGCCCAGATACGTCTGGCGGCGCGGAACTTGGCGATCTCCTCCAAGAAATCGTTGTGGCAGTTGAAAAAGAATGAAAGACGGGGCGCAAAGGCATCCACGTCCAATCCACGTTCCAGCGCCCAGCGCACGTACTCTATCCCATCGGCCAGCGTAAAGGCCAGTTCCTGCGCCGCCGTAGCGCCAGCCTCGCGGATGTGGTAGCCGGAGATAGAGATAGTGTTCCATCTCGGCAGGTGCTGGCTACCAAACTCGACCGTGTCGGTAACCAGCCGCATCGAAGGCTCCGGCGGGAAGATGTATTCTTTCTGGGCAATGTACTCCTTGAGAATGTCGTTCTGGATGGTGCCGCCCAGTTGGTGCATCGGCACACCTTGCCTCTCGGCAGCAGCGATGTACATGGCCCAGACAATCGCCGCTGGGGAATTGATAGTCATTGAGGTGGTCACCTGGCCTAATGGGATGCCATCGAAGAGCACCTCCATATCGCGCAACGAGGAGACAGCAACGCCACACTTGCCGAACTCACCTTCTGACTCGGGTGCGTCGGTGTCATAGCCATAGAGCGTGGGTAGATCAAAGGCCACCGAGAGACCAGTCTGCCCCTGTTCCAAGAGATACTTGAAGCGGGCGTTAGTCTCCTCGGCGGTGCCGAACCCAGCGAACATGCGCATCGTCCACATCCGGCCGCGGTGCATCGTGGGATGGACACCTCGAGTGAAGGGATACTCACCTGGGAAACCCAGTTTCTCAACGTAATCGCCATCCAAGTCCAGCGGGGTATAGAGTCGTTCGACGGGTTCGCTAGAAGTAGTGATGAACTCTTTGTATCGCTCAGCATGCCGGTCGAGGGTCTCTTTGAGCGTCTCCTGCTGCCAGCGCTGGCGGGCCTGTTGCATAGCCTTCAAATCGTCAGTCATTGTTCAACTCCCAGTAATATTGTCGCGATTATACCTTGCTTTGGCAGAAAACAAAAGTAGGAGTGCGGTCCCCGCGCCCCTACTGCCCCACAATCGCCCGACCCTCCGGCCCCAGTATCCACTGGGCGAACTCGCGAGCCTCGCCGGCCGGTTCGGCAGCGGCCGCCAGGTAAAGTGGACGCGAGAGTGGGTAACTCCCATCGGATATAGTCGCCAGAGTTGGCGAGACGCCCTCCACCGGCAACACCCGCACGCGATCATCCACCCACTGCGTCGAGACGTAGCCGATACCACCGGGGGTACGCGCAACGTACTCGATGACAGCCCCGCTGGAAGGCATCATCACACCGGTGGGCGTGACGGCATAGTTACCCAACACAACCGCCTCGAAGGCAGCGCGGGTGCCCGAGCCATCCTCGCGACTGATGGTGGTAAATACCACCCCACTCCACTCCTGCACCCGGCCCCGGAAGATCTCCTGCAGATGCGCCAGACCGACCTCTGCGAGTGGCGCTGCCGGGTAGGTGACGATAGCAATGCCATCCTCGGCAAACGGCTGTGACCACAGCGGTTCTTCATCGGCGGCCTGCTCCAGCCACGAGAGCAGCGCCAGGTCCGCCCCACCCGCCCGCAGCGTCCGTTCGGCCAGCGCCGAGTTCCAGACCTCAATCTGGACAGTGGTCCAGGGATAGGACTCCTCGTAAGCAGCAGCCAGTCCCTCGGCCAGCGGCCCACAGGAGTCGGCAGCCACCAACCGCAGGGTGACATGTTCGCGGGTTACAGTAAAGGGCTGAGGAGCACAGGCCACCAGGAGAAACAAGAGACAGAAAACAAAAGACAAAGAACGAAAGGGGTTGATATTCACCCTGTCACCCTCGCACCAGCGCCACGAGCAGACAGGCAAGCCCCGCGATAGCGCAATAGATGGCAAAAGGATAGAGGCGGCGGCGCTGCAAATAACGCAGCAAAAAGTGGATGCAGCCAAAGCCGACGACAGCAGCCGCTACAAACCCGACGATGAGCGCCGGAGCCTGCTCCACCAGGCCGCCCATCTGCACCAAATCCACCACCTTGAGCAGCCCCGCGCCGAGTATGATGGGGGTCGCCAGGAGAAAACTGAACCTTGCGGCTGGTTCCCGCCGCAAGCCTCGCGCCAGCCCGGCGGAGATGGTCGCGCCAGAGCGCGAGAGGCCGGGGAAGATTGCCAGCGCCTGGCCCAGTCCGATGATCAGCGCGTCGAGCCAAACCAACGTGTGGATGTCGCGTTCACGGCGGCCCAACCACTCGCTGGAGGCCAGCAGCGCCGAGGTGACCAGCAGAAAGCCAGCCGCCGCGACAGGCCGCGCGAACATCCCCTCGAAAAAATCCTCCAGCAAATAGCCGATCAAAGCGGCGGGCAGCGTGCCCAGCAGAATGAGCCAGGCCAGCCGGGCGTCAGCGGACGCCTGCCCAGAAACCGGGTTTTTTCCGAAAAACCTGGTTTCTTTCAAGGAACGAAAAACCGCACCCACGAGAGAGACCCAATCGTGCCAAAAGTAAACAACGACGGCCAGTGCCGTACCCCAGTGCACGACGGCGTCAAAGGCCAGACCCGATGCAGGCCAGCCCAAAAGCCAGGGCACGAGCACCAGATGGCCTGAACTGCTGACAGGGAGAAATTCGGTCGCGCCCTGAAGGATACCCAGGAAGAAAGCGTAAAAGAGATTCACGGTTTATGCTCCTGATTGTTAGTAGGTTCGTAGACGCGGGCGAGGATAGCGGTGGCATCCTCAGGGCTGGCGGGTACCACATAGCCCCCCTCTACCACGGTTGGTATGACTTTGGCAGTAATATAGTCGCCTTGCAACGTGAGACGCAGAATGGCCCCCTGGCGGCAGTCAGCGGGGTAGGGTTGGTCGAACAGAAAGTTGCCCAGGCTATAGGCGACGAGCGTCTCACCCACCCACTCGACCCGCTGCAGGACGTGGGGCCCGTGCCCGACGATGATATCCGCCCCGGCGTCGGCCAGCGCACTGGCGATGGCCCGCTGGCGCGGACCGGGCGCGGCCTGGTACTCTCCTCCCCAGTGGATGGAGACTAAAACCACGCCACCCTGTTCCGCTGCGGCAGATACCGCTTCTGCTGCGGCTTCCACGTCGAGGGGAGTGACACTGTCGTCAAAGGCCAGGAAACCAATTTCCCAATTTCCCAATGCACCAGTTTCCCAGCCTGCCAGCCCCACGATTCCTGTCGCGTTCAGCGTCCCAACCGTCTCGGCCAACCCAGCCTCGCCCGCATCCAGCGCGTGGTTGTTGGCCAGGGAGACGACGTCAAAGCCGGCCACACGCAGAGCAGCGACCGCCTCTGGTGGCGCTCGCAGGTCGTACCCATCACTCATCTGTGGTACGGTCGTCAGCGGCGACTCCAGGTTGGCGAAAGCCAGGTCAGCCTCAGCCAGCCAAGGTCGCACCTCAGCAAAGGCGGTCTCCCAGTCACCGTCCAATGCCTGGGCCACCCCGCGGCCCAACATCACGTCGCCGGTCAGGGCAAGCGTTAGAGTTGCACCTGCGGCTTCGCTCAGGACAGGCGGCACAGGTTCCCCTGGTAGCCCGAGGAGTGAGCAGATGAGGAATGAGTAAATGAGGACTGGTAGCCGTATTTTCTGCCTCCCCATCTACTCATTTACTCCCTTCATCTACTCCGACACAAAGGAACCCGTCCACTCTGGCCGGTCTGGCGCTTCACCAGCCGCCAGCATCTCTCGCCACTTTTCGTCGGTCAACCGGTCAGCCATCGGCCAGGAGAACTCGTAATAGGAAAAGACGCCGCCTTGGGCAATGTGCAAGCCGCCCACGCCATCCGGCACGATGGCATAGATGTCAAAGATATAGCCAGTGCCCTCCTCCATCACAGCCCCCTCACCCGTGATAGGATCCAGGCCCGTGGCGACGTCGGCGACGATGGGGGCCTGATCTTCCTGCTCGAAAAAGGGCCGCCCCTCACCCTCCTGATCGGCGGCAGCCAGTGTCATCGCCTCCAGTTCACCACCATAGTACTTGATGCGCTCGTAATCATCGTCTGTCAGCGACTCGCCAGCCAACTCTCGCTGCGACACTTGGAGCAAGAACGTGAGCAAGTCATCCAGCCGCCACAGGTTGGCGTCCGTGTTCTCGGTCATGAGACCACGGCTCTCCAACCCATCGCGCGTCATACGGGTGAGTGCCAACAGACGGGCATAGGCCTCCGGGTTGGGCTCGACCCAGCCGTGGGGTGGTTCCGGTGGCGGGCCGCCTCCCATCTCCGCCATCACCTGCTTGGCGTAGAGGATAGTATCGTGCTTCAGTTCAGTCCAGGAGCCCAGCGCAGCGTGCAGGTCCTTGCGTGCCCAGCCTTGGGTCTGCATAAAAGCCGGATACTGCGTGCCCTTTGGCTCCAGCAGCGGGTCAAAGGCGTAAAGCCAGGCCCAGTAGAGATTCTGTGTCCAGGAGTCTAATTGCAGCCCTGAAACCTCTCCGCGTAACTTGGTCATCTGCTCCGGGTAGTTGAGGTATTCGGTCTCGCCCATCTCTGCGAGGATAGCATAAGCCTCCTCGGAGCCCAGCGCGGCCATCACATCGAGCCCTTTGGGCAGCGTGCGGGGATTATCCAGTGTGCCTACCTCGCGCCAGGTAAGTTCTTCAAAGATATAGGCATCGAGGACAAACCGCTGGCCCATAAAGCGAAAGCCCTGCGTTACTTGCTCCTTATCCTCCCAGATATAGACCCACATCGAGTTGATCTGCGGTGGCGGCAGTTGGCGCGCGGCCTCAACGAAGGCAGCAAACTTTGATTCATCGGAGATGGCGGAGACGGAGGCATCGGGGCCAAACACGGTATCCCACAACACGCCGTACTCGTGAAAGCCCAGGTCATCGGCCTTGCCGACGATAAAGACGGTCGGGTCATACACCCGCGCCCAGACGTCGGCGGCCGGCTGGCCGTTCACGTCGGTATTCCGCAAGATGTAGGTGATGAGCAACGCCATACGTGTCTCGTTCGGCTTTTGGAGCCGCATGTTGATGCGCCCGTACCACATCATGGCGCGAAAGTAACGCTCAAGTTGCTCGCTGCGGGTATAGTGGCCCCGGGGAACGTACTGGGAGTAATCCTCACACATACAGGACTGGTCGAGACATTCTGGCGGAGGGGTAGGATCACAAGGGTCACAGTTTTCCGGGCAGTCCTGGTTAAAGATGAGGCTAGTGCCCATACCCGCGTGCGCCTCAATCAGTGCCAATTCGCCATCCACCAGGTCGGCCACCTCCGGCGGCGTGATAGCGCCGGGGTTGATCAGCCTTTCGGCGACGGCAAAGTAAGCGAGAACGCGGCGGGCCACACTCTCCAGTTCAGTGCCCTGCAGTTCGGAGTGAATAGCCTGGGCCGATTGGAGGCAAGCAGTGGTGAGAGCACTTATATCGGGCTCAAAGTGCTCTCGCTCCAGGTCACGCAGCATCTTGTCAAAGAGCAGATGATAGATATGGTAAACAGAGTCGGTAGTGACAAAAACAGGAGTCTCATTGTAGCGGGCATTATCGTAGGCCTGGAAGAACTCGAGCCATTCGGCCGGCGCGACGACAAAGCCATTCTGGGCCAGGAGTGCGCCCTGCGCGTCGCTGAAGGCAAAACTCTCATAGTTGCCCAGCGTTGCCAGGTCTACCGGCAAGGCATAACCCTCGTAGGTTGAGGGCAAGGTGACGGGGATATCGGAATAGGCAGCAAAACCCGGCCCGCGTACATCCGGTGGAGGGGGTGGCGGTGGCGGGATGGAGGGGATAGCAGCAGGTGGGGTAACGGTAGGAGACGACGTAGGAGACGGCACATCTGTCGGATGCGGCGCCGGCGTCGTGGGCAGGCTACAGGCCAGCATGGCGACGATGAGCAACAACAGGGCGATTATGCTTACTTTTGACTTGTACATCTGATCACCTCCATTACAGAATACATAAACTGTGTCCCATACAGACTACTATGGCGGCTTGGGATGACCCTCTACCGAGATGTCATCGCAGTAAACTGGAGAGAGATTCCCCTGTGCATCGCGATATTGTACGCTTATGTAAAAGCCGGTCCAATTGATGAGCACGTGCACTGAATAACTTTGTTCAGACACAAACGGCTCCCAGGGGAGATCAGCCATCTCACCCTCCGTTCGACAGCGTGTCGAAACTCGCATTTCGGTCACCTCCGCAAACGGGCTGCTGGCCTCAAAGGTCACACCGACGTCAATAACGTCCCCCTCCGTACCACCGACGCAGCAGATCCCGTCCTCGATTTCGACAGAGCCGCGCACCGGAAAGGCTTCGCGTGTCGTCGCAACAGCCGTCTGGACCGCGGGCGGCTGTGCGGTGATAGGTGTCGCCTCGTCTAGCGTGCCAATAATCTCGACCTCATCTTGAATGTGATCTTCTGGTTCTTGGCGAGATTCCCCGACCGACGGGATTACCCTCCCATCCGCATCTCGAAACTGTGCTACCACCCAAAAAGATCGAGGGCCAATCCAATCCACGTCAACCGTGAATTCCTGGTTCGAAGAGAAGGGGAGCCACTTGCCGGTCAACTGGCATGGCTCGTCCAGCGAGACACACATCTGCATTTCGGCGACCGTATGTGAATCCCAGGATGACCAACCAGTGTCACCAATGTATCCATCACTCCTGCGTGACCAATGGAAAACGACGGGCTTAAAGTGAGCGACAACACTCGCAGGTTTTCCAATGCTGATCTGTGCGGGATAACTCACACTCGTATCTTCATAAATTGTAGCCCAGACAACGTTTGCGCTTTCCTCGGCAGTTACGGTAACCGGAGGTGTGATAGCGGTTGGCAGGTTGCACGCGAGTGACACGACGATCAACAGAGTGAGTACCAGCAACAGCAGTTTACTGGCTTTAGACCGATGACACACGTCACCCTCCCCGTTTGTGTCCACGTGGCACGCTTGCTCAGCGAACGGCTATGTCCAGTATACCGTCGTTATCCACATCAGTCAAGCAGAGTTGGCGACAGGGGCCAGGGGACGAACGATACTCCAGCGCGAAACCGAATCCATTCCAGCGCCAGACGTTCACGTGGGTGGCGGGACCGTCGCGCCCGGTGGCATACTCCCCCTCCAGCGTCACCACCTCGTTACGGTCATCCCCATACACGTCCCCCACCGCCAACGCCAGGAGCGGCGCAGGCAACGCAGAGCCAGCCCAGATTTCGCGCCCGTGGTGGGGATCAAGCAAAATGAGGTGACAACTGTCACCCGCCACATCGTGGAAGCCGGCGATGGGGCTGGGGACCGGAAGCCAACGCTGGATGGGCCAGTCGCGCCACGGCCGCCATATCAGCAACACCCATTCGGGGAACCCATCGTCGGTGACATCGGCCAATGCCGAAGCGGTGACATGCCAGGTGGGAGGAACGGAGGGGAGACAAGGAGACAAAGGGACGAGAGGGAGACAAGGGGACAAGGGGACGAGGGGAGAGGAAGCAGGAAGCAGGACAAAGGATTCATCTTGAAACACATAGACCTGCCAGGGAGCCAGGCGAGCAGAACGCGGCAGCAGAGTCAGAATAACAACGCCAATCGCGGCCAACAAAACGCGGCGGACCATGCGCCATCCACTATTCGCCACTCGCCATCCGCCATCCGCCATTCGCTATTCGCTATTCGCTATCCTCCAGAACTCTTCCCGATACGCCTGGAATCTCCCTTCCAGAATCGCCTCCCGGAGTTCGCGGGCGATGGTGAGCAGCAGATGAAGGTTATGGATGGTGAGCAGATGGTGGCCCAGGATCTCGTTGGCCCGGGTCAGGTGGCGGAGATAAGCGCGGCTAAAGTGAGCACAGGCATAGCAGGTGCAACCGGGCTCCAGCGGCCCAGGATCGTCGGCGAAACGGGCGTTGCGCAGATTGATCCGGCCGGCGCGGGTGAGCACGCCGCCATTGCGGGCCAGCCGCGTGGGGAGGACGCAATCGAACATATCCACTCCCCGCGCCACACATTCCACCAGGTCCGCCGGCGTGCCGACGCCCATCAGGTAGCGCGGCCGGCCGGCCGGTAAAAGGCTGTCCAGCAGTTCCAGAACCCCATGCATCTGCTCCTTGCTCTCCCCCACGCTCAAACCCCCGATGGCATAACCGGGAAAGTCGAGGGCGGTCAGGGAGCAGGCCGATTGCTCCCGCAGGTCGGGAAAGATACCGCCCTGGACAATGCCAAAGAGGGCCTGGTCGGGTCGGGTTTTGGCGACCTGACACCGCTCGGCCCAGGCGTGGGTGCGGGCCAGCGCCTGCACGTTATAGTCATAGTCGAGAGGCTCGGCGCACTCGTCCAGGCAGGTGATAATGTCCGCCCCCAGGTTCTCCTGGATGGAGATGACCTTCTCCGGCGTGAAACGATGCTCAGAGCCATCAAGGTGGGAGCGAAATGTCACTCCGTCTCCGTTTATCTTGCGCCTCTTGGCCAGGCTAAAGACCTGATAACCACCAGAGTCGGTGAGGATGGGACCATCCCAACTCATAAAAGTGTGCAGGCCACCCAACCGGGCGATGCGCTCGTCGCCAGGGCGCAGGTAGAGATGATAAGTGTTGGCCAGGACGACCGTCGCGCCCAGATCGTGCAGGTCTCGGGGAGAGACCGCCTTGACGGTGGCCTGGGTGCCGACGGGCATAAAGACCGGCGTGGCCACCTCCCCGTGAGGAGTCTGGAGCACACCGGCGCGGGCGTGATCGTCAGCGTTCAAGAGCGTAAATTGAAACATTCTCAGGATTTCCCCCAGTTCGGACTTGATAACTGTGTTCCCTGCGACAAGAGTTCATCAGCGGATCATCACCGCCACGCCGAATACCTCGGCCCAGAAGCGGGATTTCTTCCGCCCGGCCCAGCGCTCCAGATCGTTTCCTTCTGGCGGATACAGGGTAAAGATCACCGTGTCGCCATAAACCTGGCAGTCCAGGTCTTTTACGGCGCTATTGTGGCCGCGATCCAGGCCGTCGGCGAAGCGCAGCATGGCCGCCAGCCTGGTCACGCTCTCACGGTCGTCGGAGTCGAGAGCAGCAAAACCCCGGTGTTTGATCTTGGGCCGGGCACTGCGATGGTAGCGGGCCACGTTGGCGACGATGAGTTTTTCCCGATCCGTGAACGCCGGCAGATGCGCCTCCATGATCATGCGAAAGGCATACTTGTGATGATCCTCATAGTCATACCAATAGCCAATATCGTGCAGGATAGCCGCATAATGAAGCAAGTCACGGTACTCGTCGTCCAGGCCATGGAGGTCCGCCGTCAGGTCAAAGATGCGCAGAGCCAGGTGCGCGTCATGGTGGGCGTGGTCCACCTCGTAATCGTACCGTTCGGCCAGGGCTATCACCTGTCTCATCGTTGCAGCAGCATCTTCAAGCATTGATTATTCCTCTTCCCTGCCATCCGGCAACTCAATCTTGAACGTCGTCCCCTGCCCCACCTCACTCTCGACGCCGATCCGCCCATCATGGGCCTGCACTAACTGCCGGGCGATGGCCAGCCCCAGGCCGCTCCCTGCCCCACTGGCGTGGGAGCGCGACCGGTCGCCGCGCCAGAAACGGTCAAATATGTAGGGCAAGTCCTCGGCCGGGATGCCCTCGCCGGTGTCGCGCACGCTGATGCGGACGCCATCGTAGATAGGCCCTTCGACTGCGCTCAGGACAGGCCCTTCGACTGCGCTCAGGACAGGCTCTGCCCGGAGCGTGATGATCCCGCCGGGCGGCGTGTGGCGCAGTGCGTTGGCCACCAGGTTGCCCAGCACCTGATCCAGCCGCCCCACGTCGCCGGGGACTGGGGGCAAAACATCCTCAATCTCAACGTGCAAATCTATGCCCGCCGCTTCGGCCTGGCCGCTGAAACTGGTGAACACGTCGGCCAGCAACTCGCTCACGTCCACCGGCTCCCGGTGCAGCACCAACTGGCCGGCCTCCGCCAGTGAGAGCGTGCGCAAGTCATCCACCAGCCGCGCCAGGGTGCGCGTCTCTTCCAGCGTAGCGCCGATGTGCTCCGCCGTTGGTTCATACACCTCGTCGAGGATGCCCTGGATGATGTGCAGCGGCGTGCGCAGTTCGTGGGCCACGTCGGCGGTGAGATTGCGACGGCTTTGTTCAGCGCGCTCCAGTTCCTCGGTCATGCGGTTGAAAGAATGGGCCAACTGGCCAAACTCGCCCGAGCCATGCTCAGGCACCTGCACACGCACGCCCAGGTCACCCTCGGCCACAGCGTCGGCAGCGGCCATTACGTCGGCCAGCGGCGTGGCGATGCCTCGAAAAGCCCGCCTGGCCAACAGCCCCGCCAGCAGCGGCATTGCCAGCGACAGAGTGCAGCCCCCCACCCACACCAACACCGCCGTCTGCCCGTCACCTCCGAACAGCCGCGTGAGCAGAAACGCCAGCGCCGCCATTCCGCCCAATACCAGCAGGGTGATAAAACCAAAGGCACCAGCGAAGCGGAAGAAGAGAAACCGCCGCTTGTGATGCCGTACTCGTGACCACGCAGGGAACTCATGATCGCGGCCATGACCCCCTGTCATCCATGGCGGATGATGCCGCCGCCCATGCGGCCGGTGGACGCCCCGTCTCCTCACCCCTGGCCGGCCATAACCCCGCTCACGTACCGGTGGCCCATCACTCCAATCTCCATTCTTCATCCTCTATTCTCTATTCTCCATCCTCCATCCTCCATTCTCTATTCTCCATCCTCCATCCTCCATCACACCTCGTCGGTAAACCTATAGCCAACGCCATAAACAGTGAACACATAACGTGGCTCGGCGGGATCAACTTCCAGTTTACGGCGCAGATTCTTGACGTGGGCATCAACACTGCGGTCAAAGCCATCATAAGCCACCCCATGCAGCCGGTCCAGCAACTGGGCGCGGGTAAAGGTCTGCCCTGGATGCTGGGCCAGCGTGGCCAGCAGGTTAAACTCGCTGCGAGTGAGGCGGACCGGCTCCCCAGCACAGGTGACACGATGGCCCTGCAGGTCAATCTCCAGGTCGCCGACGCGGATGAGTCCCGGCTGGCGGACGCCGCCCCGCACACGGCGCAGTACTGCCCGCACGCGGGCCACCAACTCGCGCGGCGAGAACGGCTTGGTGATATAGTCATCCGCCCCCAACTCCAGCCCGATCAGCCGGTCAGTCTCCTCGACGCGGGCGGTGAGCATAATGATCGGCACATCCGACTCGCGCCGTAATACCCGGCAGACGTCCAGCCCGTCCATCGCCGGCAGGTTCAGATCGAGCACGACCAGGTCAGGCCGCTCGTGCCGCGCCTGGGCCAGCGCGGTCTTTCCATCCCCAGCCGTGATGACGCGGAACCCATCTTTCTCCAAATAGTCCCGCGCCTGCTTGACAATCTTCGGTTCGTCGTCCACCACCAGGATCATTCCGTGCATGCTCTGCTCCCCCAACCGTCTTTCTACCACGAACGGCTCAAATACGCAAGTCGGGTTACTACTACTCAGGCTACCCTCAGGCTACCCTCCCGCAGGTTACAATTTGCTGTACTCGCAGGCTTGCATAGCCGTTAGGATGTGCTTTTGCGTTGAAAACCCATCAAAACCTGCGGGAGGGTGAGCGGGCGAATATCACCGTTTCTTCATCTTCAAAATCGAGTGCCCATCCGGGTTGTGACCGGAAGAGATCTAGCAGATCGTTATCACTATGGCGATCCAGTACCAGGAACTGGACACCCAACTCATCGAACACCCGTGGCCAATTCTCGACAGATTTATGTTCCGCCTGCGTGACAGAATAGTTCTGTAGCATATAACTCCTCCCTAACGAGACAATGCCCGTTTCGAGAAACTGTACGTGCGCTTCCCTCTTTTTCTGGCCATACCCTGAACAGACTGAATCGCAAGCGGATGAATGTCCAACGCGTAGATCATTCCTGATGCGCCGACCCGTTCCGCTGTACCAACGACGTACCCGCCAGGGCCACACCCATAGTCGAGTACCCAGGCCCCCGGTTGAATGTCCACCTCTTCCAAGACCTTTTTGCGCGGCTGCAACAAGTCGCGCACCCTGAACATAACAGACATCCCATTAAACATCAAATCAGGCATCGGTTTATCCATGATACGTTTTCCTCCTTTTTGGCCCCAGTATGCCACAAGCCTGTGAAGGAATTATGAAGAGGTGTGGGAGATGTAAGTCATGAGCGACATTCCCCAACCCTTTGCTGTAAAACACCAGCCCGTCCACCTGTGGATGGTGAACAGCCTTATCGTTGACACACACTGTCGCCGGAAATACAAAAAATAGCCTATGAGAAAGGGCCGATTCCCTACGTGCCGGGCAGGCAGAAAGAGTAACGTGGGAGTTTTCTGCGCCAGGTGAACGTCCACCGGACATAATTTGCCTACCTTCCCGCATTATGCTACAATCTTCACGAAGCAAAATGCCTTGCAGTCCGCCTGCCGGGGGCAAGGGGCGGTTGCGGGTCTTTCGCGCCGAAGCGATGCAGACCGGTTTCAAGCACAAATGGCACGAGCGGGACCACCGCCGCATCGTCAAGGTAGCCGAGCGGCTGCCAGCGTCGGTGCTGTAGGAGGATGTCAGCCTGCTGATGTACTACAACAACGCGCTGATGCAGACGGAGCCGGAGCAAGGGAGGCTATTATGAAGCCGGCAGACCGCGTGACGTTGACAGCAAACCGTTTACCTGCTGATGTTGCCTGGTTGTTCCCCGAGTACAACTTTGAGTCCTTGGAGGCAGAACTCCACCAGGGAGTGATTATAGAGCGGCTGTTAGAACGAGGAACGTGGGAACACGTTCATTGGCTGTTCACCACCTACGGCGAAGGCTGCGTGGCCGAGTGGGTGCGACGGCACGGTTTTCGCCTGCTGACCAAACGTTCGTTTGCCCTCTGGCGACTGGCGTTGGGGATCACAGACTATGTAGCACCGGAGTGGGCCGTAGAAGCACGGAGAATGGAAGCATGGTGAGTTTTTACGAGGCGGCGATTACGCCTGCCTGTCAGCGGGGACTGGCCTATCTGCGCTGTCAAACCTTTATCGGTGACTTTTACCTGGCCGGTGGAACGGCACTGGCGTTGCAGATTGGACATCGCGTCTCGACCGACCTGGATTGGTTCACCGCACAACGTCGTCTTCTCACTTCAGAGCGGGAGGAGATTCGTTCGGTTTTGGTTGGCAGCGGACAGTTTCAAGTCACATCGGAACAAGACGGGATGCTGTTCACGCGACTGTTGGGTACAAACGTGAGCTTTATTTACCAGCATCATCCGCTTTTGGAGCCAACAGTCAAATATCAGGGGCTGCAAATTGCCTCGCCCACCGACATCGGGTTGATGAAACTCGCCGCCATAAACTCGCGGGGCACGCGACGTGATTTTATTGATGTATATTGCCTGCGAGAGATAGTTCCGCTAGAGCGACTATTGGATCTAGCGGCGATCAAATATGCTGACCGGCCCAGTTTCCTGGCCATTGCCGTCCGGGCACTGGCATACTTTGAGGATGCCGAACAACAGCCCATGCCCAGGTTACTGACGCCAGTGCGCTGGGCCGACGTGCGGGCTTACTGTGAAGCAGCGGCCCGCCAGACAGCGCGTCGTCTGAGTGGACTGGATTGACGTAAGGGCGACCTGCGTTTCGATGCACCACGCGAGTTGATCCTCGACGGTTCCGACATGGCGGATCTGGCGGCCTGGGCAAATCAGGCACTCCGGTACCTGCAGAGCCAAAGACCAGACGATCACCCATTGGGGACACGAGGGGTTTAGGAGTTGATCTCCAACGGGCCTCGTGATGACCGCTACTTTTAAAAAACGGACCTCGCCTGGGTCAATTGCCTCTGTCATCATTCTTCTCCTTCCACGTCCCGCCGCTCCTCCGTCCTCTTGACCTTTACCCGAATATCACCGAAATTCTCCGGGAACTTGGCCTTGATGTCCTTGTAAAAATCTCGAATGACCTCCATATCCGCCTGAATATCGCCGGTGGGCATAAACGTGGGGCCAAAGCCCGTGACCTTGCGTTCGTAATCTACAAACGCAAATGCAAGCGGTACGTTGGCTCCCAGAGCGATGTAGTAAAAACCACTCTTCCAATGGTCCGTCTTTTTGCGCGTCCCTTCGGGGGGGATTCCCATTACCATTTCTTCCCGGTCCTGAAATGCCTGAATAGATTGCTCCACCACACTAGAACGAGAACTGCGATCAATCGGTATGCCACCCAGCCACGTGAAAATCACGCCAAAAGGCGGACGAAACAGGCTGGCCTTGCCCATCCAGATACATCTGACCCTGAATACAAAGGTCACTGCTATCAGAAACAGAAAATCCCAATTCGACGTGTGGGGGGCAGCGATAAAGACATATTTGGGTGTGTCGGGCGGACTTCCTTCTAAACGCCAGCCAAAGACTCTCAGAAAGAATCTGGCTAACCAGGACAACGCTGTGTTGCCTCCTCCAATGCTTGGTTTTGCGGAATCTATGTGCCCCATTGTGCCCACCCCTTAAATTACCGAACTTTTGTTGTCTAGCACTGCAAACACCAAAATCCTACCACGGATACGACGAACGCGCGAATCTTGAAATTAATCCAAGACTCCCCTGCAAAAAGGGTGATTTTTAACGCAGAGACGCAAAGGCGCAAAGATTTTTAAGCAGTGCTTCAGCATTTTGAAGATATCGGGGCATTTGACTGAAAAGCATTCACCTGACACTTGACTTTCTTGGCGTCTCTGCGCCTCTGCGTTGAGTTTATCGCTTTTTTCAGTAGAGTCATTCAAGTTATCGGAACTACTTTGGCGACGGTGACGATGACTGGCCCATTGAGATAGATCGGCTGTAATGATGCCAGACCCGCCCAACGCGGTTGGGCTTCTGCCCCGGGTGAGAGAATGGGGTTCTACCCGGGTGCGAGAGTGATCCCCGCAGGACAAAGGGTGGCAGGCCAACCACGTTGGCCGTCGAAATAGCCACCGTTTAGTGTGTTTTAACACACTTCCCGTATCAGCCGCTGGTTTCAACCATCGGCTCATCGGCTTGCCGCCCAAGAGAAAAGGGCGCACGGCCCAACCTATGGCTGCCCGTGCGCCCCTGGCCTTTCACGTATCGCGGTCTAATCCTCTGCCTCAGCAGCGCCGGTTTCCGCGTCCGGTCCAGCCTCCTCAGATGGCTTTTCCCAGCCCCAGCACCAGCGGGGCATATGGCCGTGAGGCATAGGACCGTGAGGCCAACGCCGGTGCCCGGCCCAATACCGGCCCTGCGGCCCGCAGGCCATCCTCCAAGCCCGGAAGTGAAAGATCCTGCCGATCACACCGAGCAACAAGACGAACAACCCAATCCTGAGCAGCCCCGCGCCGAACAGAAAGGGCGGGAAGCCAAAGTGCCGCCCGGGATAACCAAAGCCGTGGGGCGCATAAGGCGCTGTGACGATCTCCTCGCCACCAGTCGCCGATTGGCCCGTCATATAGCCCTGCGACCAACCGGTGCGGTAGACCGCTGCTCCCCCCACGACCAGCAGACCGATGACAATCAGTGCTGCCAGTACCCTTGCTACTACCACTAACCATTTCCTAGACATTTTTTGCCTCCTCGAGTTTTGGTTTTAGAAGATAAATCTGCTACCCAGCCTTCTTCTATCTGGCCATAGTATGCCACAAACCCGTGTAGAGATTATGAAGAGGTGGGTGAAAGGTGATGAACTTTTGCGCGTGCGGCATTTGCCCTCATATCTTATCGGTGCTACAATATCATATATAATCACATCACTGCTATGGGACGTGGGGGAGAGAACGCCTGCAGGCGGGCACCGAAGGGGCAAGCCGGCGCGACAGGCTGATCGAGTCGGTGAAACTCTCAGGTCATAGGACCCCACATCCCGGCACCTCTGGAAAGCCCTTTGGGCACCGAAGGGGCAAGGCCCGTTAACTGATCGGGAGTAATCTCTCAGGTTGGTAGACAGGGGACGCACAGCCAACTCTGCTTGTGCATCCATTTTTTGTCCTATCTGTCACTATCAATCAGAAGGAGTGTGCCCAAATGCAGTCTATAACTCCCCATCCCCGCTCTGACTTTCTCTTTCGCACCGACCTGGAACAAGTCGCACCATTCGTGGCCGACCTCATCCGCTGGGAGGAGGAACGCCAGGCCCGCAAACTCATCCTCATCCCCTCCGAGTCCTACGCCCCCCAAGCCGTCCGCCAGGCGCTGGGCTCCGTCTTCCAGAACATCTACGCCGAGGGATACCCCCCCCTGCGGATGACCCGCGCCCCGGAAGAGCGCCTGCGGGACGTGGCCTGGCAGTTGGCCTTTTACCGCCGCTATGCCGACCGGCGCTTCTACAAGGGGGTGGACTATGTCCACTTTGTCGAGTGCCTGGCCCAGCGACGATGCGCCCAACTTTTCGCCCACGGCTCCATTCGCCCCGAGCACATCTCCGTCAACGTCCAGCCCCTCTCCGGCGCAGCGGCCAACCTGGCCGTCTACTGGGCCTTGATGGAGCCGGGGGACACGCTGATGGGACTGGACCTATTTCAGGGCGGCCACCTGACCCACGGCTCCGAGTTCAACATCTCTGGCCAGCGCTACCGGGTGGTCTCCTACACCGTTGACCCCCGCACGGAGCGGCTGGACTATGATAGTATCCGCGACCTGGCCCGGGAGCACCGGCCAAAGGTGATCGTCGCCGGGTACACATCCTATCCCTGGACCCCCGATTGGGGGACCTTCCGCGCCATCGCCGACGAAGTGGGGGCCTACCTGATGGCCGACATCGCCCACACCGCCGGGATGGCTGCCGTCGGCGTCTACCCCAACCCGGTGGGCCTCGCCCACGTGACCACCTTCACCACCCACAAGACCATGTGCGGTCCCCGTGGCGCGGTGATCTTGACCACCGACGAGGAACTGGCCCAGGCGATTGACATGGCGGTCTTCCCTGGCGAGCAGGGCGGCCCCCACGTCAACAAATTCGCAGCGCTGGCAGTGGCCTTCCAGATCGCCCAGACCGACCAGTTCCGCCAGTTGCAGCACCAGATCGTCGCCAACGCTCAGGCTCTGGCAGAGGGACTTGAGAAACGCGGCCTGCGCCTGGCCTATGGCGGGACAGACACCCACCTCCTGTTGGTAGACCTGAAATCCATCCCCACCCACCCCTCTCCCCCGCTCCAGGGGGACCGGGGGAGAGGCTTCCCGGTGTGGGGAGAGCCCGCTGTCCGCATCCTCGACCTGGCCGGCATAGTGGCCAACAAGAACACCATCCCCGGCGACACCGAGACCTCGCTGGCCACCGGCGTCCGTATGGGCACCCCCTGGGTCACCCAGCGCGGGCTGGACGAGGCGGATATGGACACGCTGGCTGGCCTGATCCATCGTATCCTGGTCAACATCAAACCCTTTGCCTACAACGGCCTCATCGGCACCCTGCCCCGAGGCAAGATCGAACTGGACGTGCTGGAAGAGGCGCGCCGGGGAGTGGCACAGTTGGCCGAGAAAGCGGGGATTGACTTTGAGTACCAGCACAGCGGCTATCCGCACTTTGAGGCAGGGGGACGAGGGGACAAGGAAACGGGGAGACAAGAGGGCAATGTAATAACGGGGCTGCGAGTGACCGGATGGCGGGCGCGGCCATTTGTCCAGCAGGTCGTCACCGCCAACGTGGCCGAACTCGCCCCTGGCGAGTCCCTCTCCACCTACATGCTGGATCGCCACGGGCGGCTGATAGACCAGGTAACAGTGGCCCGGGAGGAGCCGGACGAGTGGGGACGGGACATCTACCTCATTACCCCCACGGTTCAGAACGTGGCCCGCGTCACCTCCTGGCTGCGGGGTCTGGCCGATGGTTACGTGATCTTCGACGAGCAGGATATCCTCCGCAAGGTGGAAGGGCCGGTGGTGGTGGAGGAGACAGAGAGCCAAGGGGATAAGAGGACAAGGGGACAGAGAGACAAGGAGAACGATACGCCTGTTGCCGGGCTATTTGCCGCTCACCCAGAGGCTTTCGCCCTGACAAAGCCGTATTTCGTCGGGCAGGTGCACCTGGAGGAGTTTGCGCCGCAGGCCGACAAAGAGGAGTGGCGCTGGGAAGAACCGGAAGCCTCGCTCAAGCGCACGCCCCTGTACGAGGTTCACAAGCGGATGGGGGCCAAGATAGTCCCCTTCGCCGGGTGGGAGATGCCGGTCTGGTACACCTCCGTTGGCGAGGAGCACCGGGCGGTGCGGGAGGCAGCGGGTCTCTTTGACGTGGCCCACATGGGTGCCTTCGAGATTGAGGGACCCCACGCCACCGCCTTCCTGGACACGGTCTGCTCCAACTACACCGCCTGGCTAGAGGACGGCCAGTCCTGCTACGGCTACCTGCTCGACCCCGACGGTGAGGTGATTGACGACGTGATGATCTACCGCCGCCGGGCCGGTCTCTATCTGATAGTGGCCAACGCTTCCAACGAGGCTAAGGACTGGGACTGGTTAAACGCGGTGAACGAGCGCCGAGTCATCATTGACCGGGATCGCCCGTGGGTGCAGGTCGAGGCGCAGGCCACCCTGCGCAACCTGAAGGACCCGGCGTCGGGCAAGCGGCAGAAATGCGACCTGGCCCTGCAGGGGCCGGCCTCGCTGCCAACCTTGCAATCGCTGACCGGCGATCCGAAACTGCAGGCCGCACTGGCCCGAGTCCGCCGCACCGACCTGATCGAGTGCCAGTTAGCGGGCCTACCCCTGGTCATCGCCCGCACCGGCTACTGCGGCGAGGAGTGGGGGTATGAGATAATGGTCCATCCCGACGGTGCCATCCGGTTGTGGGAAGCCATCCTCGAGGCCGGGGAGCCTTTCGGGGTGAAACCGGCGGGGTTGGCGGCCCGCGACTCCACGCGCACCGAGGCCGGGCTGCCCCTCTACGGCCACGAACTGGCCGGGCCGTTCGGTATCTCCCCCGTCGAGGCCGGTTTCCCCGGCTATGTCAAGTACCACAAGCCCTTCTTCGTCGGCCGGGACGCCCTCTTGGCTCGCGAATGGAACCGCACGCGGGAGATGATCCGCTTTCGGGTTCACCAGAAGGGCGTGCGCCGCCCACACACGGGCGACCCCGTGGTCAACAAGAAAGGGCAACACATCGGTCAGGTCACCAGTTGCTCCATTGATACCGCAGGTTACCTGCTGGGTCTGGCCATCGTCGAGAAGCGGTACAACGTTCCCGAGACCCGCATCGCCATCTTCCCCTTGGGCGGCAAGTCCCTCGACGAGGCACTGCTGCGCGGCAAACGGGTCACGCTGCCGGTGGAAGCGACGGTGCTGACGAGATTCCCTGAAAGAGAGGGAAGAACAGGAATGAGAATGGGAGGGGAGGATTAGCTCGACCACAGCCCATTCTATTCATTCTCGGTGACGAAAACTGTTCCAACTACACTGTAGCAGTGAAATATGCCATCTAGTGCGTCGCACACGCAATGCACGGGTCGAAGGCACGCACGACCCGCCCCACGGCGCGCTCCAGTTCCATATCCACCCGTTCGGCGGTGACGTACCGCTCAGCCGCGACCCGCAGCGCCCGCTCAATGGCCAGCGCGTTGTGCACCGTGGGGATGATGAACTCAGCCTGGGCGATGAGGCCGTTCTCAATGCGGTAATGGTGGATCAGGGGGCCACGCGGCGCCTCGACCAAGCCGTACCCTTCCCCGTCGCGCGCGGTGTAGGGAACGTCGGGATCCTCGTGATTGAGCGGTTCGGACAGGATCTCCATCGCCCGCTCCAGCGCGTAGACCAGTTCGATGCCCCGTGCCAGGTCGAATAGCATGATCGCGTGCGCCGGATGCCCGAACGTTTCGTGAAAGCGCGCCAGATACTCGTCGGCGCGCGGGGTACCCATACAGTGCGCCATATTGATGCGCGCCAGGCTGTTGGCCCGCATCACTTCTCCCCCATAACTGGTCTGACCGGCATAACTGTAGTCAGTCTCTTGATAGGTGAGGTGTGCGCGAAAGTTGCGGGCGGGGAAACTAGTGTGCACGACACCTTCGGGACACATCACGCGGATGACGTCGCCATAGTAATTGGGACGGCAGTCGGCGACGGCACCGATATAGCAAGCCGGTGCGTCGTCGCCCCAGGTGCCAATGCGTTCGCCCATCTCCAGCGACATCTCCCAGTACAAGTCGAATATCTCACAGGCGATGGGCAGCACCCGAGCCAATTCAGCGCGCATCGTGGCAGCCTGCTCTGGCCCGACCCCGCTCGTCACCCCGCCGACGACCGCTTTGACGGGGTGGATGAACTGCCCGCCCGCCGTCGTGATCAGGTCGGTACCTGCTTTGCGTACCCGTAGCGCCCGCATTGCGATTCTGGCGTTGTCCTGCTCCGACATGGAATGAGCCCGCCCTGAGCCTGTCGAAGGGACGACCTGGAAGATACTGGCGACGCCAGGCCGGTCCGGCATGGTGAAGATGAACAGCGACGTGGCCTGGTTCTGGACAATCTGGCCAAGCAGCAGCAGTTCGCGGATTCTGAGCGCCAGCGGGGGCGGCGTGACGCCGTAGGCATCCTCCAGTGCTTTGACAGCCGCGACGTGGTGCGCCGTCGAGCAGACGCCGCAGATGCGTGGCGCGATCACCGGCATCTGCTCCGCCGGCGCACCCTGCACAAAGTACTCAAAACCACGGAACTCTATCGCCTGGAAGCGGACGGAGACGACTTCCCCGGCCTGCACTTCGATGACGACCTGGGCGTGCCCTTCAATGCGGCTGAGCGGAAAGGTTAAGGTTGTCATCTCACAAAACCTTTTCTTTCGGCCTGGGCGGTCGCCCCGTGCCGGCGTAGTCGGCGAACTGGAAAAGGAAGAGCGCGAGTTGCGGAGAACGCAGCGCCGCCTCAATCTCCTCAGGCGGGATGTCGGTCATCGCCGCGAAGACGCGCTGGATGCTGGCGAACCACGCGCTCGACTCCTTCTCAATGAAGACATTCGACGGCCCCCGGCAGCCCACGCACGGGTGTCCAGCGCGGGTGCAGGGGGCCCTACACCCGCCACGGGTCGAGGAGCCGACGCAGAGGTAACCCTGATTGATGAGACAAATATCGGGCAGAACCTCTCCCTGCTGGAAGCCGAGCAGGCGGGTAGGACGTTTATCCTTGCCACCGCGAGTACTCGTGGCGGTGAGTTTCTTGCGGCCGCATTCCTGGCAGACAGTCTTGCTGGCTTTAAAGTCGGGGGGCTGGAAGAGCGCAGCCATAAAGAGTTCCGGCGTCGGCGGGCAGCCAGGCAGGTAGCGATCAACGGTCACCACAGCGTCTACAGGACGGACCTTGGGCAGCAGGTGCGGCAGGTGACGCCGCTCCGCCTGGGCCAGAAAGAGCGCACGTACCTCGTCACGGTCGCCCAGGTTGGCCACGCCGCCCGAGATAGCGCAGGTTCCGACGGCCACCACCTGTCGCGCGCGCTGGACGGCCCGGCGCAGGTTGTAGAGATCTTCGTCGGTTCGCACGCCGCCGCTCACCAGCAGCACTTCCACCTCCGGCACATCGTAGGCCGAGATGACCAGCGGCATGTAGACCAGGTTGTACCGGTCTACCCACTCTTCAGCATTGAGGAGCGACACCTCGCAACCGGCACACCCAGAAAGTTGCAGTACGGCAAAGCGGTTCATTTGCGTCCACAGAGAGGGCAGAATGTAACCGGCATGGGTGTGGATGACGTCGTTGTCTTACAGCATCTTTACCAGGCGGCGTAGGTGCGCCTTCTCCTCGCGGATGATGCGAGAGAGAGTCTCTCGGTCTGCTTCGCCCACCATATCGCGCACGTCGTAGAAGAACAACAAGGTGTCCTTCTCAAAACCCAGCGCTGCCCGCAGGGCAGCCTCCCGGTCCTCGGCTTGCCTGGCCAACGCCAATGCCTTGTCCGGTCCGGCGAACAATGCGTTATCCAGGGCTACCTGGAGATAAGCATCATATTCATCGTACTCGGCGGCAGGTAATTTGGGGGCCGGACTCATTCCTCCCAGCATCTTCTGAAACACCTGGTAGTGTCCTCGTTCCTGGACGGCCAGGTCTTCGAAGAGCGCCTTTACCTCGGGGGTGGCACTCTTGGCAGCCACCTCTTTGTAAAAAGTCTCACCATTTTTCTCAATCTCCAGCGCTATGTTGAGCGCTTCGGCAGCGGTAAACAAAGCCATTCTCTCGCCTCCTTATTCTGATGATATAGACACACACTGATATACTTGCCTACTTGCTCACTCGCCCACTCTAAACAAGATCTCGCAGCGCCTCCGGGTCAGTAACCGGCCGCTGGCAGGTGAAATCAACGCAGACGTAAGCAGTGGCCTGCCCCTCAATCTGCTTCCGATCCCATAGCAACGGGACGGTGCGCCGCCTATCGTCAGGAACACCCACCGCCAGAACCTGGTGAGGCCGGTAGCCAGTCGCGCAGACATCCAACATAACACCGACATCGGTCGCGTCTGCCTCGCCCACTATAGCGATCTCGCGGGGAAACGCGAGAGCATAGTCCAGCGCAATCAGCCATTGGCCAAAGCCCAGCGGATGCCGCGCCAGCAGCGGCTGCATCGGTCCTAGCGCAGCCCGCGCCAGTTCGGCGTAGCGCAGCTCGACAGCCAGTCCCGCCAGGCGCAGCAGCACAAAGGCAGCCATCCCGTTGCCTGAAGGAACCGCGTTGTCCTGCAGATCCCTGGGCCGGACGATCAACGTCTCGTGGTCGTCGCTGGTGTCGAAGAAGCCACCATCAGGGGCGCGAAAGTGCTCGATCATCACCTCGGCCAATTCGCTAGCGGCCAGGTACCAGCGTGGGGCAAAGGTGGTTTGGTATAGTTCGAGCAATCCCTCAATGAGATGGGTGTAATCCTCCAGGTAACCTTTGACTTTGGCCACGCCATCCCTTCGGCTCCGCTCAGGACAAGCCTTCCACGTATGCAACAGGCGGCCATCAGCCATCCTGACCTCGCTCAGGAGAAACGACGCGTTGCGCTCGGCGACCCGCCGGTAATCCTCCCGGCCCAGCACCCGCGCAGCCTCAGCGAAGGCAGCCAGCATCAGCCCGTTCCAGGAGGTGAGCACCTTGTCGTCGCGCCCAGGATGCACGCGGCTCTCACGTGCCTCGAACAGCCTGCGGCGAGCCTCGGCCAATGCTCCGCGCTCCTCAAGACTGCCCTTCAGTTCCAGGATATTCTTACCCTCAAAGTTCCCACGCGCCGTCACCCCATAGGCTTCCACAAAACGATCTGCCTCATCACCCAATACGGCACGAATCTCGTCCGGCGTCCAGACGAAGAACTTGCCTTCCTGCCCCTCGCTGTCGGCGTCCTGTGTGGAGTAGAAGCCGCCAGACGGACCGGTCATCTCGCGGACGACGTAATCGAGAATCTCCTCTGCTATTGTGCGATGGAATGGATTGCCAGTCACCTGCCACCCGTGCAGATAGACGCGGGCCAACTGCGCGTTGTCGTAAAGCATCTTCTCAAAGTGAGGCACGCGCCAGTGATCGTCCACAGAGTAGCGATGAAAGCCACCGCCGATTTGATCGTACATACCCCCACGGGCCATCGCCTCCAGAGTCGAGACCACCATGTGGCGCGCCTGAGACTCGCCCGTGGCGTGGTGATAGCGCAACAAGAATTCCAGCACCATAGGTTGAGGAAACTTGGGTGCAGCGCCCCACCCGCCGTGTATCTCGTCAAAACCTCGCTTGAGGCTCTCGAAGGCGGTATCCAACGTCTCACGTTTCACGTCTTCACCTTCCACGCCCCCGGTCGCCGCCATCTGCCGTTCGATGGCGTTCACCAATTGTCGGCCGCCCTCTACGAGTTCCTGCCGCCGGTTCCGCCAGGCGTCGGCCACGCTCAACAAAACCTGCGCGAACGAGGGCATCCCATATCGGGGCATCGGGGGAAAGTAGGTGCCGCCGTAAAAAGGCTGTCCATCAGGCGTGAGGAACACTGACATCGGCCAGCCGCCGCGACCGGTCAGCGCCTGCACCGCACTCATATAAATACGGTCCAGGTCTGGCCGTTCCTCCCGGTCCACCTTGACGCTGACAAAGTGCTCGTTTAGGATCGCGGCCAGACGCTCGTCTTCGAACGACTCGTGCGCCATCACGTGGCACCAATGGCAGGCCGAATAGCCGATACTGAGAAAGATCGGCTTACCTTCATCTTTTGCCTTTTGTAGCGCTTCCTCGCCCCAGGGGTGCCAGTCCACCGGATTGTCGGCGTGCTGGAGCAAGTAAGGGCTGGTCTCGTTTGTCAGGCGATTGGGCATCCAATGCTCTCCTGGCTTATCTACCCCACGCCACCGTGACCGGGCGGGGGTCAAAGCAAGGCCATCTAAGA
Organism: Chloroflexota bacterium; assembly: GCA_034189605.1. Classification (GTDB taxonomy): domain Bacteria; phylum Chloroflexota; class Anaerolineae; order B4-G1; family B4-G1; genus JAUWNP01. Next base: position 63,595 of record JAXHUO010000002.1, on the reverse strand, counting down.
TTATACCATACGTCTCAACAATGTCGAACAAACGGTGCACAACCGGGCCAAAGAGACAGAAGGTAGAGCAACGTCAGGCTGTCGTCCATCTCCTTGAGGAGCAGCCCCATCGCACTGTCGCAGTCGTAGATGATCCTTTCGGTCATGTTCCTCTAGTAAAACAGATAGTCCCAGTCCTGCCCAGTAAGATCATTGAAGGGGAAGTCCGGGCGCGCGACGTCAGCGCCGAACCGCGCCACCGGCTGACCGATGGCTTTGAACAGCGCCATGCTCCCCTGCCGTTCGCCCATCAGTAGTGCTCCTGCCAGCCGCCCATCCACCACACGGACCTTGCGGTAGCCATCCCCCTCCTGCCAGACGTACACCTCGCCCTCCTCGCCGTGCGGCTGCCCGATATAGGCGTAGAGGATGGCGTAGATGATGGATGCATTGAAGAAGGGCCTATCGGGCAGGGTGGCGTCGCAACCCGCCATGTTGCGGCCAGCGGTCCTGCCCTGCTGGGCGCAGTCCAGCCAGATGCGGGTCGTCTGCCAGCGCTCCGTTCGACCAGGCTCACGGCTTACGCTGCCGGGGACGCGCGTCTCAGTGCAGTCACCGGCGGCGTAGACGCCAGGCAGGTTGGTACGGCAGTGCTCGTCTATGCGGATGCCCTTGCCCACAGCCAGCCCCGGCACTTCGGGGAAGACCGGAGTGATACCCACCGCCTGCACAAAGATGTCGAAATCCCAAGTGCGCCCGCTCTTGAAGTGGGCCGTCTGCCCCTCTACCCGCGTGACCGTGTCGCTGATGAACAAGTCAACACCGTCCGCCTGCATACACTGTTGCAGCCACTCCGCTGCCGGCGCGTCGAGCAACGGCTTTCCAAGGGGGGGCGTCCGCTGGACGACAGCGATGTGCTGGATGCCCATCTTGTGCAATGCGCCGGCCAGTTCGAGCCCCAGGATGCCGCCACCCACGATCAGCACCCGTCTGCCCGTGGTAAGCCCTTCGGCGGAGTTTATCCCGAGCGCAGCCGAGGGGCTCAGGGCAGGCCCGGTCGAACCACAGCAGCCCAGTCGCTCCTTGATCTCTCGCGCGTCGGCCACGTTGCGAAAGACCAGGCTTTCCTCCAGACCCTCCACGGCATAGACGTTGGCACGCGCGCCAGTGGCGATCAGCAGCCTATCGTAGCCGATTACGTCACCGTCGTCCAGATGGGCGCGCCTGGCTTCCGGGTCCACCCACGCCACGTGCCCGGTCGTCTGCTCGATGCGCATCTGGTCGTAGAACTCCGGCGTCCGGCCCGGCAGCATCTCGCTGGTCGTCTGGCCAGAGATCCACTCGGAGAGGGAGGCGCGGTAGTAGTACGGCTCGCCCTCGTCGCTGACGATGAGGACCCGCCCGCTGGCGCTTGACGTGAGCGAGGCCGGACATTCCGCGTGGCGGATTTCCTGCGCGGCGGTGATGCCCGCCATCCCGTTGCCGATGATGAGATGATCAACACTATTCATCTCGATCTTCCCCTTTCACGTCTTCACGTTTCGCGCGTCGCCTGCTCAGCCGCCACCATTAACTCCCACAGCACCACTTCTGCCTCCTCGAATGGCTTGTTGAACGATTCCCAGCAAGTGACGCACTCGACTGCCATCCCGCTCGCACCCTTCTCTCTCACCACTTCCAGCTTGTCTGCGTGTAACTTGCGATTCAGGTCGTGGTTGACGTGGACGTTGTAGTACCCGCAGCAGACGCACTTCTGTGGCGTCTCGGCAATCTCGACCACGTCCGCCATCAACGCCAGGAGGTCGCGGGCCGGTTCTGGCCTCCCCGCCCTCTTGGTGACGTGGCACGAGTCGTGGATGGCGATGGGATAATTGAACCTCTGCCAGGAAAGTCTGTCGGCGTGTTGCAGTAACCACTCTGGGGTCGTCAGCACCGTCCAAGCAGCGCCGGTTTTCTTCTTGAGCCGCAGCAGCCCCGCGTAGCACTCGGCGCAACCGGTGACGATGGTCTCGGGTTGGGCCTGGTCAATCAATCCCCCGAGGTGAGTGAGCATCTGCTGGCCGTAGCCCATCCGCCCGGTGAGGTACTGGGGCCATCCGCAGCAGGAGCGCACGCCGCCCAGTACCTCGTAGTCCAGACCCAACCGGTCAGCCAGTTTCAGCGTGGCGGCCGGAGCGCCGGAGGGCGAAAAGACGTAGCAGCCGAAGTAGAATAGAAGCGGCTTCTGCTCCAGGCGGGCCTTATCCACGTGTTTGCCCAGCGGCCCGGCGACGAGACGCATCACCACATCGTAGAGCGAGATGAGCCAACTCCGGTCGCGCCGCCCCTTGATGGCGTAGTACTTCTGCCACTGCTTTGGAATCGTCGGCAGCATCGCTTTGAGCAGCAGCATCATGTGATCTCGATGGACGCCGGCCGGGCAGGCCAACGTGCAGTCGCCACACTGGACGCACTCCGTCACAAAGGTCCGCACCCGCTCCGTCCACACCCCGGAGACCAGCACCGAGTCCAGTTCGTTCTGGTTGACGTGCAGCCGGTTAACCGGGCAGGCCTCCATACAGTCGTTGGCCCCGATGCAGTTTTCCAGGCCGAACTCGGCGAGCCGTCTCAGGCTGCTCTGAAACTCGCTACCGTCCCATTTCATAGCACGAATTCCTTATTCCTTTCTCAGCCCCTTGCTCCGGCGACTGCGGACGTAGATGGCGACGACCGGGATCAGGGCCGTCACAATCTTCAGGGCGACGGCCGCAACGAACTGCCAGGAGGTGGGATCGGTGGCCGCGGCCCCCAGGAAGACCAACGAGAACGAGCCAGGGATGATACCGAGCATCGTCCCAGCGATAAAGATCAGCGGCGAGACTTTGGTCAGCCCAGCGACGTAGTTCTGCACCTCCCACGGGAGCAGGGGGATCAAACGCATGAGCATAACGAAGACAAAACCCCCGCCACCTGCGGACTGCTGATAGATTTCGTCTAATCTCTTGCCCTCCAGTTTGCTCTCGACCCAATCACGGCCCAACCGGCGGGCCATATAAAAGGGAACGAAAGCCGATCCCGTCGCGACGATCAGGACAAGACACGTTCCCCAGACGATGCCGAAGAGCAGCCCCCCCACCGCCGAAAGCACCGGCGCGAGGAAGGGAATCGGCGCGCTGATGACGTAGATAGCGGCGTAGGCCAGCGGTGCCCACGGCCCGAACCCGCCGATGAACGCCTCCAAGTTCCTGCGGTTGAACTGGTCGTACATAGAGAAGTAGTACCACGCCGTCGCCGCAAAAACGCCAACGATGACGACTACGAGCATCACGTTGATCCATTGTTGTCTCGACTGTTCCTTCAAATGGCTCCTTTCTTCTTCCGGCAATTGCGGACGTAGATGGCAACGACCGGCGACAGGATCATGATACCGTTGTCGGCAGACTACCCGTCTCCACGCCTACGAATATAGGTGGCAACAACCGGCACCACCACCATCATCAACACTACGAGCACTAAGGCGATGATGAACTGCCAGGAAGCTGTGTCCTCCCCAGCAGACGAGCCCAGCAATGTGAATGCAAACGTACCGGGGATGATACCCAGCATTGTGGCGAGCACGAACGTGGGCAGGGGCACCTTGGTCAGTCCGACCACGTAGTTCTGCACCTCCCAGGGCAGCACCGGGATCAGGCGCATCAGCAGGATGAACAGAAACCCCTTGCTCCCGCCGGATTGCTGATAGGCCACGTCCAGTTTCCTGCCCCGCAATTTAGACTTGACCCACTCGCGGCCCAACCGCTGGGCCAGAGTGAACGGGACGAGCGCCGACACAGTCGCGATGATAATCGTGTACAGCGTGCCCAGGCCAGCCCCAAACGACAGTCCTCCCACCGCCCCGAGCACCGGGGCTAAGAATGGGATCGGTGAACTGATGATGTAAATCGCCGCATAGGCCAACGGAGCCCAGGCACCGAAACGACCGATGAACGCCCACAGGTTCTCACGACTGAACTCGTCGTATTGTGAGAAGTAGTACCACGCCGTCACAGCAAACACACCCAGGATGAAAACGACGAGGACAACGTTGGTCCAACGCTGCTTGAATTGAGTTCGCATTGTCACCTCTTTCCGTTTCTTTCTCGATCCGTTGTAGTGCTCTGCCAACGCTGCAAATCCTCCACAGTATCCACGTCGAACATCTCAGGGAGACGCACTATGGCAAGTCCTTGCTCATTCGCCAGCGATTCGGTCTGGGCCAGCACGCGCTCGCTGCCCCATTCAACTCCCTCGAACATAGACGCACCCGGCGCACGCATGCCGATCAGGTAGTATCCACCATCGCGGGCGGGGCCAATGACCGCCGTAACGGTTTCCAGCGTCTCGAAAGCACTGCGCACGACCCGGCCGTCCAGGCCAGGGATGTCGGTGCCCGTCAGGACGACGGACTTCGCCCCGGCTGCGAACGCCTGTGCGAACGAATCTGCCATCCGCTGCCCCAGGTCGCCCTTGACCTGGGGGCGCACCATAAGTTCGGGAAAGGCGACGGCGAAAAAGGGCACGTCGGCGGGAGAGGCCACGGACAACTCAACGGTCATATCCAGATCGGCGTGTACCAGGTCCAAAAGGTAAGTGTAGAGAAGCCTGGCGTACACGCCGGCCGCCTGCTCTGCCCCTACGTCAGCGCCCAGCCGCGTCTTGGCGTAGCCGGGCAGCGGCCGCTTCGCATATATGACGAGATGTCGCCTCAAGTCCTTACCTCCCGGCTGGAGCGGTACACCTGTGCGATCTGTTCTGGCGCCGCCCCCAGATAGAGATAGCGAAACATTGCCCAGATATTCAGTAGCCACTGACGCAGAGGGCCCCGCTCCAGAAAGCGACGGCTCGACGTGATCACCCGCGCGGGAATCCGCACCAAATTGCCCTCTCGGTGCAACCCCCTCGACATCTCCACGTCTTCCATAAGCGGAATCTCCTGGAAGCCGCCGACCCGCTCAAACGTGGCGCGGGACATGAACTGCGCCTGGTCGCCAAACATAATCTTCCAATTGGCCGGAAGACTAAGCCGGTTGCGTATGTATAGAATCACCCCACACTCAGGTAGCGCCAACGTCTGGAAGGTGCCACCACTCACGCCCGAATCGCTCAACGCCCCAACCACTGCCTCACGCCATCCGGCAGGCAACTGAGAGTCGGCGTGGCAGAAGACCAGGACCTCACCGTGGCTGGCAGCCGCGCCCCGGTTCATCTGCACGGCCCGCCCGCGCGGCGACCGGATCAGCGTCACGCCTGGCGGAACCATGTCGGGCGTGCCGTCGCTGCTGCCGCCATCCACGACGATGATTTCTACTTCGTCAGATGTATAGTCGCGGCGGGCAGCGGTGATGCTCTGCTGGATGTTGTTCGCTTCGTTGAGTGCTGGGATGACAACAGAGGCTAGCACTGGTTTCAATGTGCTTGACATAGAAGTGATATCAGTCATATCTCAGCGCATCGTTATGCCTCGTTTGCCGCCACGCTTCAAAGAGAATCTCTTTGAAGCGCTCTGGGTCCAGGATGCGCGAGGGCATGTTGATGCGAGCGCCCGCCCCCTCACCCGCAATGACGAGCGTACCCGTCTCCAGGTCTGTCACGGTCGAACACACCCGCACCTGGTTCTCGTCGAATAACTCCGGGTGCGAGACGTAGACCGCCGGCAGCAGGTCCCACAGGTAGAACACGGGAACGCCACAATAGAGCCCAAACGTCAACAGCCAGTTGCGGACGACGCGGCGCGTGTCGTGGCCCCAATGCCTGATCTGCTTCAAGTCGCACCAGCCAAAGGATGCCTGCAGGCAGACGTGCGCGTTCATCAGGGTGACAGGGCAGTCAGTGCCCTGAGTCTGTCGAAGGGGCGCGTGGAACACAGAGAACGCCGCCTCCGGGTCGGCCGAGAGATTCAGTTCAGGCAGGTTCCGCCAACCGATGCGCAGTGGGCAGAGGTAGCCTCCCATACAGACAATCTGCTTGAGGTTGTCAAAAAAGGCAGAGTCCAGTTCCGCAGCGGCGCGCAGGTTACCCAGCGGCCCGGTGGCTAGTAGTGTGATCTCACCAGGATGTGCGGCGGCGGTTTCGGCAAGGAAGCGGGCCGCATCGGTGGGGGGCTGGCCCCGTTCCCCCTCGCCTCTGAAGACCGGAATGTCAGCCCGTCCCACCTCGTGCAGCAACCGCTCCGTCTGCGGGTAAACCTCGTCAATTTCGCCGTTGCCGAAGGTGGTGGTGACGCCCAGGAGTTCCATGTCAGGTCGGCCCAGGAGGTAGAGCAGCGTCAGGCCGTCGTCTATCTCCTTGAAGGGTTGCCCCATCGTGTTGTCGCAGTCGTAGATGATCCGCTCCGGCATTGGTATACCTCCTACTTCAGATAGGAGTCGAACAGGCTCCGCACAAAGCCCAGATTCAGGTACGCGCTCACTTTGCGGAACGTGTCCTCATTGCGCAGCGCGTGCTCCCCTGTCTGGTAGGCTACCCAGGCCATCGCCGACCAGGAGATGCCACGCAGACAATTAAATGGGTCGCGCAGCCGCACCCGCTCCTCGATGGTGTCGCGCAGATGAGTATCGGAAATGGCGGTGCGATAACTGTTCAGGAAAGCTCGTTTGTTCTCGTCCGTCATGCGGTAGTCGCTCTTCCACAAAGTCGTCGTCGGCACGCGGAAGTGGGATAGATCCTGCGAGGGATCGCCCCACAGCGGCTTTTCCCAGTCCACCAGGTGGATTGTCCCTTGTTCCCGGTTTACGACAAAGTTGCCAGAGTTGACCTCGGTGTTGATGATGCAAGGCCAGGGATCGGCGAGGAAGTACGCCTCACGGTGACGCGCCCCGGCGGCCCAATCGAGCACCTCCCGCAAGCAATCGCGCAGGGCCGGTTCGGCCAGGTCCGATTCCAGATAGACCGGCAGCAGGCGCGAGCACTCCTCGTAGGTCATGCTCAGCGGGCGTTCCTCGCGGATGAGGTGGTTCTCCTCCGGGGCCACCGGCTGGGTATGGACACGGGCGAAGAGGCAGGCCGCGGCTTCCAGATCGCGCCGGTAATCCAACGCTTCGCCGGGCAGGTACTCCATCAACAGCACGCCGTACTCCAACCGCTCGCGGCTGTCGTCCACATAGAAGGGGGGCGGCGTGACGCCGGTTGGCTCCAGCAGCCTGAGCGCGCGGTATTCGTACAGAATCTGGTCAGCGCGGCCAATCTGCGTGCCCACGTTGACCCGGAGAACCCACGCCCCATTCTCCTGGCGCACCAGGTAGTTCATATTGTACTCCCCCTGCGCCAGGGGCGCGACGGTGAACGGCGCGCCCATCCGCCAGCCGGGGACGTCACTCAAGGCGGCTTGAGCCAGATAGTCCACCACACAGGGTGAAAAATCTCGCGGGTTCATCCTACTTCCTCCATTGAATTGCCGCCGCCGTGTCTACCAACCACCGCAGGCGACCATCGGCTGGCCTGACAATCTGCGCTGGCAGGACGTCCGGCCGGTACGGCCCCAGCAGAACCTCCCGCAGCCGCTTGGCCTTACCTCCGCCAGTGACGATAAAAACGATGTGGCGGGCAGCATTGATGGCGCTGGGCGTGAGAGTGACGCGCCACGCGCCCAATTTTTCCACGTAATGCGCCACCACCCAGCGGGTCTGCTCGTGGAGCGGAGCCGTGCCGGGGAAGAGCGAGGCAGTATGGCCATCTGCGCCCATTCCCAACAGAATCATGTCGAGCCGCCCCCGAGACGATGGTTGCGAGCGAGAACCGACTCGCCCGTCTGCGCCCAAGACAGTTTCCAGTTCTGCCTGGTAAGCCACGGCGGCCTGTCCGGGATTCAGTTCGCCCCGGATGCGATGGATATTATCAGCGGAAATAGGAATTTGATCCAGCAACACTTGGCGGGCCAAACGATAATTGCTGTCGGGGTGGTCGGGCGGGACACAGCGCTCGTCCCCCCAGAAAACGTGGACACAGGACCAGTCTACCCTCGGGGCAAACTCTCTGCTTGCCAGCAGCGCATAGGTAGCGCGGGGGGTTGACCCGCCCGAAAGCGCCACGACGAATCGCCCGCGGGCGATGATCGCCTCCGCCGCCAAAGTGACGAAACACTCTGCCGTCACGCGCGCCAGGCTGTCGGCATCTGGGTACACCTGCACGTCCGCCATCACTCGCTCCCGTGCCCCCCACAGCCATGGTACCAGATCCGACCGTCACGAGACAGCAAGTCATCCGCCTCGGACGGCCCTCCGCTCCCCGGCTCGTAAAAGACCAGCGGGGGTGCATCGGGCCGTCCCCAGTCAGCCAGGATGGAGTCAATCAGCCCCCAGGCCAATTCGATCTCGTCGGCCCGCGCAAAGAGGGAAGCGTCTCCCTGCATCGCGTCCAGCAGCAGCCGCTCGTATGCTTCCGGCAACGCGCTGGCCCCAAAATCCTCAGCATAGTGGAACTCCATATCCACCGAGCGGGTGCGCATCCCAGCGCCGGGCTCCTTGGCCTCGAAACGGAGGTGGATCCCTTCGTCGGGCTGGAGGCATAGGGAGAGGACATTGGGGGTAATCCGCGTTCCAGACGGCAGCGGGCCCGTCCTGAGCGAAGCCGAAGGGCCTGTCCTGAGCGAAGCCGAAGGGCCTGTCCCGAGCGAAGCCGAAGGAAACATCAGGTGCGGCACGTGCTTGAACTGAACTGCAATCTCAGTGGTCTTGGCCGCCAATTGCTTACCGGAACGGAGATAGAATGGGACATCGTGCCACCGCCAGTTATCTACCAGCAACTTGAGAGCAGCATAAGTCGGCGTCTGGGAGTTGGGGGCTACTCCCGGCTCATCGCTGTAACCACGGTACTGACCACGCACGTTCTGGGTTGCGGAACGGACCGCCCGCAGCACCTTGACCTTTTCGTCCCGCAAACCATTTGCCGCAAAGAGAGCCGGGGGCTCCATCGCCGTCAAAGTCAACAGTTGTAGCAGATGGTTCTGGAACATATCTCGCAGCACGCTGGCTTTGTCATAGTATCCGGCGCGGTGTTCCACGCCGACGCTTTCGGCGACGGTGATTTGCACGTGGTCTACATAGTTCCGGTTCCAGAGCGGCTCGAAGATGGTATTGGCAAAGCGGAAAGTCAGGATGTTTTGGACGGTCTCTTTGCCCAGATAGTGGTCAATGCGGTAGACCTGGCTTTCGTCAAAGACAGTATGGACCTGTTCGTTGAGCCGCCGAGCGCTCTCCAGGTCTCTTCCGAAGGGCTTTTCGATGATGATACGGGCCCAAGCCTGCTCGCTGCGATTCAGCCTGGCCTGTCCCAACCGCTCGACGATCACCGGATAGAGCGCGGGGGGAGCCGCCAGGTAAAAGAGCACATTGCCATGAACATCCAATTGCGCCAGTCGTTCCGCCAGGCGGCGGTAGGTCTCCAGATCGTCATAGTTGCCCGCCAGATAGGAATAGCGCTTAGCAAAGTCGGGCCAGAGTTCACACATGCCCGGGCTAAGCCGCGCATACCCGGTCACACCCTCGTAGAGCCGCTCACGAAAGACCTCGTCGGTGAGGGAACTGCGCGCCACGCCGATCACTCGAGTAGCCGGATGTAAAAGCCCTCCACACGCCAGGCTGTGTAGTGCTGGCACGAGTTTGCGCTGCGTGAGATCCCCTGACGCGCCAAAAATTACAATAGTTGCGGTCTCTTCCGTGGATAGACTGATCGAGTTCATTCGTCACACCCCTACCATCACTGACCACCCCACCCCAACCCGCCCACCACGTCTGTTCCCAGGTGGAAACGGATCACCCGCCGCCCGACATTGAGCAACGCCTGCTGGTCGCCCAACGCCTGGGCTGCCTTGAGCACGCCGAAGGTCATCGCCGAAACTGGCGACCCCGCCTCGTCCGGGATGGGCACATCGCTTTGGTCGTCGGCAGTGAATTGGATAAAGAGACCTTTCCCTCCGTCACCCTTGTGCAGTTGTCCGGTAGAATGAAGGAAACGCGGCCCATAGCCCACCGTCGTCGCCAGCCGGGTGTGATCGCGCAACCAGGCGCGCAGGGCAACCAGTGCCACATCTGTTTCGGGCGTCGGCTGGACGTAGGCTTGCAGAGCCACATAGTCACCCGCCTGGGCCTGGGCCAGGAATTTGTTCAGCGCTTCAGCCGTGAGCGGGGTCAAAGTGCCGCCGGGAAGCACACCTTTCTCCCGATGCTCGGCCACCATCCGGCGGGCCAGCACCTTGGCCGCCTCGACATCGGGCTGGTCAAATGGGTTAATGCCTAACCAGTGGCCGGCTACGGCGGTCGCCATCTCCCATAGAAAAAACTGCCCGCCCAGGTCGTAAATATCGCGCAGGTGCAGGCACACTACCGGATGGCCGGCTGCCTCCAGGACGGACAGATCTGCGTCGTAGGTTTCGTCGCCTTCGAGCCGCAGATGGACAAAAAGCCTGTCATCGCCGTAGACGTCGGGTGGCCCCAGCGGCTCGCCGACGACCGGCAGGACACCTTTCCCCTCCTTGCCGGTGGACTCGGCGATCAGTTGTTCCACCCAATCGCCAAATCTGGCAATCGGAGCGGAAGTGACGAGAGTCATTTTGTCCCGCCCGGCCTTGGCCAGAGCGCCTATAATCGCGCCCAGACGTGCGCCGTTGTTGTCCCCCGCAATCGCACAGTTGCAACTCTCGCAGCTGGAGGCCATCGTCAGCGCGCGATTGAGCAGCGTCTCCAGGTCCACACCAACCAGCGCCGCCGGAACCAGCCCAAAGTAAGAGAGGGCCGAGTACCGCCCCCCAATGTTGGGATCGTTGAGAAAAGTGGCCCGGAAATTGTGCTTCTGGGCGATGTCAACCAACCGGCTGCCAGGGTCGGTGATGGCGATAAAGTGCGCCCCGGCTTGGCCGGTCCCTACCGCTTCGACTACCCGATTGTAAAAGAATCTAAAGAACGAAAGAGTCTCCACCGTGCTGCCCGACTTGGTGGCGACAATAAAGAGGCTTTTAGAAAAATCGAGCCGTTCGGCATGCACCAGCACAGCGCCAGGGTCAGTGCTATCAAGCACAGCCAGATCCAGGTAGGGGCGACCACAAGGGTCGCCCTGCTCGACACGACCATCATGGTCGCCCTGATTGACGCTGAAGGTCTTGCGGAAAACCTCAGGCGCCAGGCTGGAGCCGCCCATCCCCAGCAGCAACACGTGGGTGTATCCATCGGCACTTACGGCCTCGACCAATTCCTCCAGGCGAGTGATATCCTCCCGCATCACCTCGGCGATGTGCAACCAACCCAGCCGGTTCGTGATCTCCGTCGGCTCCGGCTTCCAGACAGTATAGTCGTGGGCCCACAAGCGGGCCATGATCTGCTGCTGCTTCATTTCGGCCAGGGCTGAATCCACCCCATCCTGGTACGAGCCGAGGCTAACGGTCATGAGCCGCCAGCCGGTCAGCAACTTTTCCCGTTTCCCGGCGATGCCTAGATTGGCCTTCTTGACCCCACGCATAGCCGCACACATGTGCATTCCCCCTCCAATCAAAACTTTTCTGCGTCACTGACCGTGCGGCACGCCGTACACCTCGATCTCCACCGCGCCGCGGCCAGTATCAGAGAACACCGATTATCCAGAACGTGCGTTTCACCCTTTACTCCTCCTCGTACAGCGATTCTTGCTTCTCTGACGCCCTCGTATGTTCAGTCTGCCTGTCAGAGTTCCTAGGTCGCTAATCTTGTCGTAAACGAATACTAACAGCGAGTAACCTAAACCATACACTTTCTGCTTAGCCGCCCTGAACGGGCACGACGGATGGCCTTTTTAACAAGTGGTATGCGCACGATAAGTAGCAAGGCCACAATAGCCCCGTACCTCAAGGGTTCACGGGGGTCTTTGACCAACCACAAAAAGTGCAAAATGGCCAAGATGCCCGCCAGGTAGACCAGCCGGTGCAGCCGCTTCCAGTTCCGGCCCAGTCGCTTCTGGCAGCCCCGGGTGGAGGTGATCGCCAGGGGCAGTAGAAGCAGAAAAGCAACGAATCCTGCCAGCACAAAGCGCTGATCGAAGATGGCCGGGCCGAGCGAGTCGAGATCGAATCCGTAATCCCACCCAACGAAGGTCAGCAAGTGCAGGCTGGCGTACATAAAGGCGTAAAGCCCCAGCATACCCCGCACGCGCAGCACTTTCTTGAACCCGAAGACTATGTCAATAGGGGTGCAGGCCAGGGACAGCACCAGCAAGATCAGCGCCGCCCTACCCGTACGAGTCATGACTTGTCGTATCGGGTCAACGAGAAACAGTCCTTGCCAGTAGTACCAAGTCAGGGACGCGAGGGGTAACAGCGCCCCTATGTGAGTCAGGATTCGGAGCCAACTCGCCTTGGGAACCGGTTTGCCCATCAGTAGTACCAATCTCTAGTAGTACCAATCTCTCCGGTCCAAATCTGGGTAGAGATGCGCCACTTCCTCGGCGTACCCGTTGAATAGCAGCGTCTCGCTCCGCTTGTTTTCCCCGATGCGCCGCTCGGTGGCCTGGGACCAGCGCGGGTGGGGTACCTCAGGGTTCACATTGGCCCAAAAGCCGTACTCGGTGGGGTTGGCGGCCATCCACAGCGAGGTGGGCATCTCTTCCACCAGGTCGATCTTCACAATTGACTTGATGCTCTTGAAGCCGTACTTCCACGGCACGACCAACCGCACAGGCGCGCCATTCTGTGGCAAGAGGGACTCGCCGTAGAGGCCGGTCGCCAGAATGGTCAGATCGTGCATCGCCTCGTCCAGGCGCAACCCCTCGATATAGGGCCAGGGGAAGGCCGTGCTCTTCTGGCCGACCATCTGCGCCGGGTCGTAGAGGGTTTCAAAGCGCACGTACCTGGCTTGCGACATCGGCTCCACCTCTTCCAACAGTCTCACCAGTGGGAAACCCAGCCACGGAATGACCATAGACCAGGCCTCAACACAGCGCAAGCGATAGATGCGCTCTTCCTGGTCGAACTTGAGCAGGTCGTCTACGTCGAAGGTCTGGGGCTTGTGGACCAGTCCCCCTACTTCCACCATCCACGGGGATGTCCTGAAATCCTGCGCCAAGGACGCGACGCCTTCCTTATCAGTAGTAAACTCGTAGAAGTTGGTGTAGTTCGTAATCGCGTCGAAAGACGTCAGTTCATCCCCCTGGTTCCTGTCGCCAGCGCCCGGCGCAGGAATTAGACTGTCTCCGCCTTCCGGCGTGCTTTCCGGGGTTGAGGTCAGCAAAGAATCTCGCCTGGTGCAAGCAGCCAGGACTACCGAGCTCGCCAGCAGAGCGCCGAGCCCCGCCATGAACCTGCGACGGGACACATACACATGTTCTAGCGTAATTTCGGAAGAATTGATCTTGATCACGTCGCCTCCCTTGCACAGCAGTTCTTGCCTCTTTGACATCCTCAGTGGCCAATTTCTTACCCGCCTTCAGAATATTTAACCGCTTTTGTTCATTGCCTCATTGTCTCATTATCCATTGGAAAAACCCCTTTGTCTTTCCACCCAAAATCGGCTTAATGAAACCCACACAAATTGGACCGTTTTGTCGAGATAATGCTGGTCGGGAAAAACGTCGCCGCTGCGATGCCCCTGGTGCAGGATCATCTGCAGCGTTGTCGCGATTGCCGCGAGGAGTTTGAGGCATTGCTAGCCATGTTGCGTGCGCTGACCGGAGGAGGTGGGGCAGGGAGTAGGAAGTAAGGTAATGGGCCGCTTTCAAGCCGTAGGCGCGCATCTACCAACCGAGTGGGCTGAACCTGCCGCAGACGATTTTTCAGGATTCGTGCGTTCAGCACAGCAATTGAGCATCAAGCGCTCACAACCGAGTCAACCGAAACACCAGATCAGCCGTCTTCTCCGGCTTGACCTTGAGCTTGAACTCCATCAGCCGGCCCTCCTCGTCAATGGCAAAATGGCTGCGGAGGATGCCCTCGTAGGTCTTACCAGACATCTTCTTCTCGCCCCAGGCCCCGTAGGCCTCGGCCACCTCGTGGTCCGGGTCCGAGAGCAGGATGAACGGCAGGTTGTACTTCTCGCGGAACTTGACCAGTTTGTCAGGCTGGTCGGGGCTGATGCCAATCACGACGACGTCCTCCCCCTCGATGTCGGGATAGACGTCACGGATCGCACACGCCTGCCGGGTACAGCCAGGGGTGTCGGCTTTGGGGTAGAAGTATAGCACCACCTTCTTGCCGGGAAAGTCGGATAAACTCACTTGTGTGCCGTCATCGGCCGTCAGCGTGAACGCTGGGGCGGTTGTACCTGTCTCTACCATTTCTTCCTCCGTAAGTGCTCGGGCGGTGGGTGGGCTCAGGCTGATTGAGGTGCCGTCAATCCAGGAACTCGATCACTTCGCCGCCGGGTATGTGCCGCCACGTGTGAGTGTTGACGTCGTGCACGCGGCCGGCCGTGATCTGCGCCTCGTCGGTATAGCCGCGCACCTCCCAATAGCCGGGAGTCGAGTGATCCTCCAGCGTGACACCGATCACGCTCTTGGCCGACTTGTAGCCCCACAGGTAGGGGCAGAACACGCGCACCGGGCCGCCGTAGTCGGCATCCAGCGGTTCGCCGTCAAATTCGTAGGCCAGCAGAGTGCGCTCCTTCAGTGCCACGTCCAGCGGGATGCATGTCGTATAGATCTCACGGTAGGAGACAAACTGAACGTGTGTGGCCTCCGGCCTGATTCCGGCGCCGGCCAAGAGATCGCTGAGACGCACGCCACCCCATTTGCCGCGCACGCTCCACCTCGTCACCGAGGTCAAGCGGGCGTCGGCGATGGATTTGGGCAGCGCGATGATCTCCTCGTAGGTCAGTGTGGCCGGCTTCTCGACCAACCCGCCCAGTTCGACCTGCCATCCCTCAGCCGACAGTGGTCCGGGGTGTCCCTCAGCCCAGAAAACAGGCGTATGCATGTCTTTCAACTTGCCCATGCCGGACTCCTTACAGATTTTCTGCCAGATGCAACTGCACCTCAACCCCTTGTTTGAGTATCTTGTGGACAGGACAATACCTGGAGACCCGAAGGAGCCTCTGGCGATCTTGCGGCATAAGCCCACCGGTCAGCGCGATCTCCTCCATGATCTGCTCTTTGTACTCTACAATACCCTCACAGTCTTCACAATCCTCCGCAAAGACCCGGTCGTACCGCAATCGCAGTTCCACCTCCCGCAAATCCACGCCGTGGTGTTGGGCATAGGCGTGCAGGGTGATGGCGGTGCACGAGCCCAGTCCTGCCAACAACATTCCGTAGGGAGTCAGGTGGTGGACGTGCTCAACCGGATGGAACCGGTGATCATCGGGAGCGTGGGGATCTAGCGTCAGGATTTCGGTTTCGAACTTGCTGTTCTGGCGAACAATTACAATTTCTTTCATAACTCCTCTTCCGTCAGGTACGCAACGTATCACGCCCTACTACCGACTTGTGCTCTGGTTTTCCAACAACAGTCATATAGATAGCGCTTTCATCTACACCATCCACGTCCAGCAAGCCGTTCACCTCGTCGTCGTACAGCGCCGCGATCTGGCAACTGGACAGGCCCAGCGCCACCGCCGCCAGGGCGACGTTCTGGGCGATGTGCCCGGCGTCCAGGTAGACGTAGCGGTAGGCTCGCTGCTTGTACTTCCACTTGGAGCGCTCAAAGACCGCCGTCCAGACAAAGACCACGTTGGCCCAATAGGCAATCTCCTGGTCGAGGGCCGCCCGGGCGACGTCCGTTCGGAAATCACCCGTTTTCAACTGGTCAAGATCGTGCTTTTCGACGCCATAGTGATAGACGCCGGGCTCAATCCCCTCGACAGCGTGAACCACCAGATACGTCTCCACCGGATACAAAGCGCCGGCAGAGGGGGCGGTCCGGTACCCCAAGCCCTGGCTGACGCGGGTAATCCCTTGCGCCGCCCAGAGGAGTTGCGATAACTCGGCCTCTTGCAGCGGCTCGTCCTGGAAGCGGCGCACGCTACGCCGCTTCCTGAACACATCCCATACCGGCACGCCACCTTCGGCCTGGGGTAGGCTCAGCGGGATCTTGGGCACAGAGGGATAACGTTTATAGGTCGCGGGTTTGCTGGCCCAATCCAGCCTGCCACCCGGCAGATGACCGCGCTGGTATTTCGTATCCTGTTGAAAGGTATCTCCAATCTCTGGCTTAGCCATCCCATCATCCAATACAGAACAGCAGTTCCTCTCTATCCCACCAGGTCTGGTTCTGGGTGAGATATGCGTGGGTGTTGTTATGCATGAGCACGTGGCCCCTGTTTCAGCGGGCGGCGCTCCGGGATGGATTGAACCTCTCGCTCGCCCCGCAACACCTCATCGGAGACATAGAGGGCGCAGTAGCAAGCGCCCCATTCCGCCAGGTCGGCATCGCGATAGTCACACGGGCAGATAATGTCCTTGTCCCCCTGTTTGTCCCCCGCCGCCAACCGGCAAGGGCAGGCTTGATACCCATATCGCTGCCTGTTGACGAGCAGCCCTTCCACCAACCCTCGGGTAAAATCTTCGTCAGGGTTGAGATTATAACCGGTAGACTCAGCCCAGCGCTTCAGAGTTTCGTAAAGAGCATCAACTTTCTCAGGAGGAATGATGACTTCTTCGCTCATAGTCCCAATGCCTCCTTTAGTTTCTCTGGATTATACCCCACCACACATCGGCCATCGTCAACCACCACGGTGGGGAATGAGACGGCCGAGTTCCAGCGGCGGATTTGCTCCACTGCTTCTTCACGCTCCTGTCCCTTGAGCAAATCCACATAAGTGAAATCAAATTCCACGCCCTGATCTTCGAGAAACTGGCGCGTCCGCCTGCACCAGATGCAGGTAGATAGGCCATAGAAGACAGTATGGTGTTTGTTATGGGTGCCAGGTACACTGCCTTGTGCCTCTGTCATAGACACCTCCTCGTGAGTGAGTGTATATATATGTGATTGTGCAGGTCACTACCGCTTCTGACCGACCTGCGGATCAATGTTGCCAGGCCCACCGCACTCGGGGGTATAGCAGGTAGCATCGGCAAAGACACATTTCTCCTTGCAACTGGGGCAGACCTCCGGTGGCGTTGGAGCCTCAAGAGTATAGCCGCAGTTAGAGCACTTCCACCAATTCTTAAACTCCTCCATTTCGTCTCTCCTTTGTTCTTGTCTACTTGTTTACTTGCCCACTTACTTCCTCGTCCACTAAACCGCTCCGTAGATGGGAATACGCGCGCCATTAATTGAGGCAGCATCATCGGAGCAGAGAAAACGCATCGTCGCTCCGAAACGCTCCGGCTCCACCCACTTACCCGAGTCGGCCTTGGGCATCATCTTCCTGTTGGCGGGGGTGTCAATGATACTGGGCAGGATCACGTTGGCGGTGATACCACTGCCTTTCACCTCGGCGGCGATGACCTCGGTTAGCGTGATGACGCCCATTTTAGCGACAGAGTAGCCAGCCTGTCTGGCACGCGGTACGACCGCCACCCTGGAACTAACATGGACAATGCGCCCCCAGCCCGATTCCAACATACCGGGCAGCACTGCCCGTGAGAGGAGAAACGCGGAGCGCAGGTTGAGTGTCAGCATACGCTCCCACTGCTCCACTTCGGTCTCACCCACCGACTTGTCCCCTCTCCACCCACCAACGGTGTTCAACAACACATCTACCCGCTCGAAGCGGGCCACGATGACCTCCATCATGTCTCTGACGCCGTCGGCCTGTGTGACGTCGGCCGGCACAGTGAAGATGCGCTCCGCAGGCAGGCCAACCTCGGCAACCAGCCGCTCCAACTTGTGCTCCGACCGCCCGGTGAGCGCCAACCGGGCTTCCGTCCGTGCGAACTCGCGTGTCACTGCCGAGCCTAACGCTCCGGTCGCCCCGCTGATCAGAATCACTTTGCCGCGTAACTCATCAGACATTGCCTCTCCTGTGTCCCCCCGCCGCTAAACGAGTTCCATCCGCAGCGCATCTATTTGCTCTACTCGCAATCTTTCCAGCAGTTGCTGCACCAACGGGCCTGCCTTCAGTGCCGGCACCTGCTCCTCGTAGGTTGGGACCGGCTCGCCTCGATAGACGATGCCAATAGGAATACGCTCTCCCCACTCCTGGGCTTTGACCCAGGCTGCTGTTCGATCTTGAGGATCGTACCCTTCTTCATCTTCCAGTTTGTAGACCCGTTCGTTGTAAAAGTCATAGGCGCTGGCCCGGTTGAAACTGACGCAGGGCTGGAGCACGTCCACCAGGGCATAACCCGGATGCTGCAACGCCTCACCGATGAGCCAGGCCAGGTGAAACAATTCGCCCGGATAGCCCCGAGCAACAAAGGTGGCTCCGGCGGCGATAGCCAGCGCCAGCGGCTGCACTGGCCGGTCAATGGCCCCCTCCGGCGAG
Organism: Chloroflexota bacterium; assembly: GCA_034189605.1. Taxonomy (GTDB): domain Bacteria; phylum Chloroflexota; class Anaerolineae; order B4-G1; family B4-G1; genus JAUWNP01. The sequence goes on along the minus strand of JAXHUO010000002.1, from coordinate 45,281 downwards.
GTGGGGGTGCGCATACCTGGTTCGCTGGTGGGGGAGTACTGCCCTTTCGTCAGACCATAGACCCGGTTGTCCTGCACTATGTCCACAAGGCCAATGTTGCGCCGAACGGCGTGCAGCCAGTGGCCCAGCCCCATGCCGTATCCATCGCCGTCTCCATGAACAGTCATGATCTTGAGGCCATGGTTGGCCAGCCTGGCCCCGGTGGCCACCGCCAATGCCCGGCCGTGAATGGTATGAAAACCATTGACTTTCATATAGTGCGGCAGTTTGCTCCCACAGCCGATCCCGGTAAACATAATCAACTCGTGAGGCGCGATATTTTGCTCGGCCAGGGCCGCCTTGATCGCGTTCAAGATGCCATAGTTGCCACATCCTTTACACCAGGTGGGCTGCTCGGGGCTGTTAAAGTCTTTTCTAGCAACCATCTCTCTGCACCTCCTTCACCTGGGCCAGGATATATTCAGGGGTGAAAGCCCGGCCATCGTATCTGAGGATCATATCGTCCATCGTTTGGCCAGTGTTGGCTCGGATTAGCGTCGCCAGTTGCGCAGTCGCGTTGTTCTCCACACCGATGAGCCGTCGGGCCGATTTCAGAGCCGCCGTCATCACCTCGGTCGGGAAGGGCCACAGATCCACGAAATGTAAGAGACTGGCCCGACCAGTTTGCTCTGCGTTCAGTCGGTCCACCGCCTCCCGCAACGGTCCGTAGGTGGAGCCCCAACTGACGAATGTGATTTCCGCCTCCCGGGGACCGTACCGCCGTGGGCCGGACATCTCCTCGGTCATACCAATCATCTTGCGCTGCCGTTTCTCCACCTGCGCCTTGCGCATCCCCGCCTCTTCGGTAATGGCCCCTCTCTCGTCATGCTCATTGCCGGCAGCGACGTAGACTGCCCCAGGATGCCCAGGCAACGCCCGCGGCGAGACACCAGATTCCGTGATTCGATAGCGCAGGTACTCTCCCTCCAGAGCATCCAACTCGGCCTCGCTCAACATCTCTCCCCGATCAATCTCTACCGCTTCAAAGTCGAAGGCATCAAGTTCCAGCGTGCGCACGGCCACAGCCAGATAGTGATCGCTGAGCACCATGACCGGGGTCTGATACTTTTCCGCCAAGTTGAAGGCCCGCCAGCCAGCCGTGAAACATTCCTCGTGGGTACCGGGAGCCAGCAGGAAACGGGGGAACTCCCCCTGCGAAGCGTGGAGCATAAAGAGCAAATCAGCCTGCTCCTGGCGGGTGGGCAGGCCGGTGGACGGCCCCGGCCGCTGGGCGTTGTAGATGACGACCGGCGTTTCCGTCATCCCGGCCAGGCCCAACGCCTCCACCATCAACGCAAATCCACCGCCCGAGGTCGGAACCAGCACCCGCGCTCCCATATGGGCGGCCCCGATGGCCATGTTAACCGCCGCGATCTCGTCCTCGGTATGTTTGGTCACCACGCCATGATGGGCTGCGTGGGCCGCCATCCAGTGCAGCACCGGCGAGCCCGGCGTCATCGGATAACCAGCCACAAAACGACAGCCTCCCGCCAGTGCCCCCAGGGAGAAAGCCTGGGTGCCATTGACCACCATACGACGGGGCGCGCCCGGTATCCGCTTCAGTTTGAAGGGGAAATCGGCGGCGTGTTTTCGCCCTTCCTGGTAGCCAACCGCGACAGCCGCCAGGTTGCCGTCCACCACCGCCTGGCCTTTGCGGGCAAAGTTGTCACGGATGACGCTCTCCAAGGGCTCCATGTCAAAGCCGGTCATCCCTGCCGCGACACCCAGGGCCACAGTATTGCGCGCCAACACAGTCCCGGCCTTCTCTTTAGCAATGTCACTCAGAGGAACGGGCAGATAACGCACGGTGTTTCCTGATAACTGCTCCGGTGCCCCTTGGATCGCGTCGTAGACGATGGCACCCCCTTCGACCATCTTGTCCAAATGGCGCGGGATCGTGTCCCCAGTCAGTGCCAGTAACAGATGCACTGGCTCGTGGTGAGAATAAAGCGGCTGGTCACTCACGCGGATGGAGAAAAAGTTGTGCCCACCCCGGATGCGCGAGTAATAGTCGGGCAGGCCAAAGATGTACAATCCGCCCCGGGCCAGCGCCTTGCAGAAGCCAGCACCGCTCGATTCCACCCCGTCGCCCGCCGCTCCGCCGATCCTGATGGTCATCTGGTTGATCATCATACTTTACTCCGTTGATCGCTCACGCCGCCAGAAGCAAATCATATCCTGTTCGCGCGGCACGACTTGAACCAGTATCCAGCCTTGTTCTCCTCGCGCGTTGAATATCTCGACGATGGCCCCTACGTAAGGATTAGGGGCCGCATCGAAGAGACACTCGCCCTGGGAATCACAATACACCATAGGCGGTACAACCTCTATCGAAAGCCCCGAAACCCCGTCCAGGATTTCATCCATCCCGTGAACTGTGACGGCGTACTCTTGTTGTCCGCTCATAACCCCACCTCTCCGTTGGTCTTCTGCGGTTTGTGTGCCCTACACAAATCCATCAATCTAAAATCAAATCTTGAATACCTACCTTCACTTTAGCATCCACAGACTCAGTGACATCACTGCCATCCCCGCTACGATCCCAACGATGCTTAGATGCTCCTCTTTGTAAGCGCGGGATATGGGCAACAGTTCGTCAATCGAGATAAAGACCATGATCCCCGCCACCGCCGAAAGCAGCACTCCCAATATGGCTTCGTTCAAGAAGGGCATCAAGACGACCGCCGCCAGCAATGCCCCCACCGGTTCAGCCACGCCGGAGAGAAACGACCACCAGAACGCTTTGCTCCGGCTTCCGGTCGCCGCATAGACGGGCGCCGAAACGGCCAGCCCCTCTGGGATGTTGTGAATGGCGATAGCGATGGCGATAGCAATGCCCAGTCGAGGATCACTCAGCGCAGTGGCAAAAGAAGCCATACCCTCGGGAAAGTTATGGATGCCCAGGCCGAGCGCCACAAACAGCCCAGCCTTGAGCAGACGGCTCTGGAGAGCCTTATCCTCGCTACTTCCCGTTTCAGTGTGATGATGTTCGGCCATATAGTCGTGCGGAATCAAAGCGTCAACCAGAAACATGATCACCATGCCACCAAAGAACGCCAGGTTGGCCGGAGCAAACCCGATGGTTTCGATCCCGCCCGGCAATAACTCGACAAACGAGACTAAAATCATCACCCCGCCGGAAAAACCCAGGGTCAAAGTCATCAGGCGTGGCCCTGGCTTGCGGACGAACAACGCCAACACACTGCCGATGGTCGTAGAAAGCCCGGCCAGGGCGGAAAGTAGTAGCGCAAACCCAACGCTTGTCATATTTCCCCCATATCAGGTGTCCACTCCCTCTCCTGCTTTCGTTACTGGTAGATGGTAAACTGGTAAATCGGTGGAGAGAACCATCGCGGATGCCACCCAATCTACTACCTATCCGCGTAGAGCCGTTCTTTTTTCACAAACCTTCGCATCTCCAAGACCTACCGATGGCTTGGGGAAGGCCCTGATTGACGCAGAGCCTCCCCTTCGCCGAATCCGAGTCTACTCCAGGAACTTGCGAACAAAGGGAGAGGTCTCCCCTCGACGTAGGAAGTGGCCGGACGGCCCCTCGCCCAGGAACTCGGAGAACCACGATTCGTGCTCCACCTCCTCGTTGAGGATCGCCAGGGATAAATCGTAGGTCCGATGATCCTTGCCAGCGGTCATATTGCAGATCTGGGTATATCCCCTCACTGCGCACCTCTCCGCTTTCACCAGCACCGTCAGCATAGCCTGGATGTCCATAGGATCTTCAGGCAAGCTGGCTGGCGGGCAAGCCGACATATCATGGAACTCCTTCATATCGTCTGGGAGTTTGCCCCCAAGTTCGTAGATCCGAGGGACCAAGGCTTCAAAGTGATTGCGATCTTCGATGCGGGCCGTCTCGGCGATCTCTTTGATGCCCTCCCCCTCTAGTCCAATCAGGTTCACCCGTAGAATCGTGTAGTAGTAGTAAGTGGTGAGCTCGGCGGCAGCGTTCTTGACCAACAGTTCTAACAGTTGGTCAACGTTCACTCCTGCCCTTTCTACCATTTCTCGTGCTACTTTAGCCATGGTTTTCTCCTTTTTTGACTTGATCTATTGGAATTAACTTACACCAATCTCCTTGCTGCTCTCCCACAGCCCGTGCAGGTTGCAGAAGGACATCGCGCGCAACGCGCCAGGCTCGTCCACCTTCAGTGACACATTCGCCGAAGGTGTCGTGAACACAGTGCCCTCGCCGTGCCCGCTGAATTCAAAGTGACATACCTGATAGGGGAACTTGTCTCCTTCCGGCTGGAAGTAAAGCGCGATCCAACTGATGTGGTGCTCAGCAGTGTTGGGATGAGCGATCTCCTTTCCCACACTGACCTGCACCTCAAAGACCTCGCCTGCCTTCACCACGTCTGGACACTCGATCACCGGCGCGTGTTTCTCCTTTTTCCAGTCCGCTGTCTGAATTGTGCTTGCTAATGTCATCAGTTATCTCCTCTCTTTCATCAGTTGGATGTCCTCGGCGATCGCCTGCAGGTCCTCCTCGTGCTCAATCTCGTCGGCCATGATCGCCAGGGCCATCTCATACGTCACCGGGTCGGCATCCTTGGTAAGTTCTACCAATTGCTGGTAGGTCTCAATAGCGCATTGTTCACCCTTGATGTTCTGCTCCAGCAGCACCTCCACGTAGGGGTCTTTTGGCGCTTCGTATCCGCAATTGGTCATCTCGTACCAGTCTGCGGGCTTGAGCAGCGGCGTGCCGCCCAGTTGGAGTATTCTGTTTGCCAGCAACTCGGCATGGCCGAGTTCTTCAGTGGCGTGCTGGACGAGTTCGGCCGTCACTGCCCCTCTCATAGGGCCTTTGGCTACCTTGGCCCCTACCCAGTACTGGTAGTAGGCCAACCACTCGTCTGCCAGTGCCTTGTTGAGCTCATTGATGAGGTTGTCTACGTCTATGCCTACTATTGATATTCCTTTTGTACCCACTTTTACTTGACCTCCTTCGCTGATTGTTAGACTTATTCAGACACGAATTTCACTTTAGCGCCGCGATGATCGTGCGGCAGAAAGCAGGCAGATCGCTCGGCACACGTGAGGTGATCAGATTGCCGTCCTGCACCACTTCTGCGTCAACGTAGTTAGCCCCGGCGTTGATCACATCGTCTTTGATTGCGAAAAAGCACGTGGCCCGCTTGCCTCTCATGATGCCCGCCGAGATGGGCACCCACCCAGCGTGGCAGATAGCAGCCACGACGCCGCCGCGCTCGAATACGCCCCTCACCAGGTCGAGCACAGGTTGGTGGCGGCGCATCCGGTCGGGCGCGTAACCGCCCGGTATGATGATGGCGTCAAAGTCGTCCGCCGAGAGCTTGTCGGCAGTGGCGTCCACTTTCACCGGGTAGCCCAGTTTGCTATGATACTCTTCCACGCCGGGCATACCGACGACGGTGACCTCGGCCCCCGCTTCACGCATGCGCAGGAGCGGATACCATAGCTCCAACTCCTGATACATGTCCTCAGCCAAAATGGCGATGCGTTTACCTTTCAATTCCATACTCGCCTCCTTACTGCTTCCTCCTTCTCGCTTACCTTCACGTCACCAGACGGAACTGCTCCCGCTTTGCGTTGCAGATAGGGCACCGGTCGAGGGGTTCCCGCTCGGCGACGTATCCGCAGAACTGGCAGACGTAATAATCGTGAGTCTCGTCGCGCAACATGGCGTTCAGCGCGCGCTTGTAGAGTGTGGCGTGCTCCTCCTCCACGTCTCGCGCCTGGCTGAAGGTCAGTACCGCCGCTCGCTCCCCCTCCTCCTCCGCCTCGCGGATGAACCGCGGATAGTAGACCTCGTTAACAGTGGTCTCTCGCTCGAAAGAGGACTGGAGGTTCTCCTCCGTGCTCTGCACCACCGCCTCACCGAGCAAGCGCAAGTGGCGCTCGGCATGCACTCCCTCGGCAGCAGCGACAGCGCGGAACAGTTTGGCAATTTGGGAATAGTCCTCATCATCCGCCTTGCGGGCGAAGGCCAACAGCCGGTGGTGAGCCTTGGCCTCGCCGATGAAAGCCTCGTATAGATTGCGTTGAGTCTTATTGTCCACTTTTACTTGCACACTCCAATTGAAGAATGGCCACGCTGGTTTTGTACCAAACTAGAATGCGTTCTCCGGCTTCCAGACTTTCCACACATTGCCAGCCAGCCCGACGCCCGGCTTGAGAGTTGGCTTGCCCGGCTGCCAGCCGGAGGGCATGGCCTCACCCGTCTCGCGCACGTGCTGGTAGGCCTTGATCTGGCGGATGAGTTCACTCACGTTGCGCCCTACCGGCGGGGTCAGCACCTCCATCGCCTGAACCACTCCATCCGGGTCAATCAGAAAGCGGCCGCGAACATTCACCGAGCCATTGTACACATTGTACAGGGTGCCGATATTGCCCCCCTGGTCAGAAAGCATAGGGTAGGGAACGCCTCCCTCCACCATTTTGGACAATTCTTCCTCTTGCCATATTTTGTGGACAAAAACACTGTCCACACTCACCGAGAGCACCTCTACGCCCAGGGCCTTGATCTCCTCGTACCTGGCGGCAACTGCCGTCAATTCGGTCGGTCAAACAAAGGTAAAGTCACCTGGGTAGAAGCACAACACCACCCATTGTCCTCTATAGTCAGACATGGTGATGTCCTTTGTCTCGCCTTTGTAATATGCCCGGGCCGTAAAGTCCGGGGCTTCCTTTCCTACTTGCATCTCACACCTCCCGACAAAACTGATATGGCTCAATAACCAGCGTGGCCGTCCGTACTACCTCCCCTGTCCTTCATTCGTGGTGACGCCTTGGGCCACGGCGCAGCCCAGATCCCTGCACTTGGTCAGATCGCTCACACCCGGCGTCCTCCTCACCCGCAGCCCCGCACCTATCACGCGCACACCCTGATCCTTCAGGGCATGTACCATGATTCCCGGTGCCTCCCCACTCCAGCCGTATGAGCCAAAAGCAGCCCCTACCTTGTCTTTCAGCAGGATTTTGCTCAAACCGGACAGGAGTCCTTTCATGGCTCGGCTGGGCTTGGTGCTGTGGGTCGGCGAACCCAGGATGATAGCATCGGCATCGGCCAGTTCCCCCTCGCCTTCCCCGACCCTCTTGAGGATGACTTTTACTTTCCCCACCGAGTCGGCCCCTTCAGCCACGGCGCGGGCCATCCGGCCAGTGTTACCTGTGCGAGTATCGTAAAGGATAAGCACCTTGGGCATAGATTGACCTCTTTGCCTCACCTCATTTCCAACCTCGCGACCGTCTAGAAGGTGACAAACTTTTCCTTCTTCGCCTTGCATAACAGGCACTCATCCGGCGGTTCGCCCTCGCCGGTCCAGCCGCAAACGGAGCAGATGTAGACCTGTCCAACTTGGGCGTCTTTTCCAGCCTCCACGGCGGTCTTGGCCTCGCCGTACATCACGGCGTGGACCTTTTCCGCCTCCAGCGCCCAGGTATTGGAACGGATGGCGGCCCTTTCCTCCTGCAGTTCAGCCACTGCCTGGAAAGCGGGATACATCTCCTCGACCTCATAAGTCTCACCGCCGACGGCGGCTTCCAGGTTGGCCGCCGTCTTGCCCAGGTTCTTCAACGCCTTAAAGTGACCGGTGGCGTGCACCTGCTCAGCGTATGATATGGCCTGGAAAAGCCGCGCCACGTTCGGGAGCCCTTCCCGCTCCGCCTTGTCGGCGAAGATCAGGTATTTCATGTGCGCCTGACTTTCGCCAGCGAAAGCCGCTTCCAAATTCGCTTGTGTCATCTTGCGCATCAGTTTACCTCCTCAAAATGTAATCTGTATCGTTCAGACCTGGTCTTACTCGGCTTGTAACAGTGACTTGAGATCAAAGTCATCATTCAGCAACCGCTCGACATAACCTGAGACGTCTGTGCCTCGCTCGATGAGTTGAGCAATGGGCCGCGCGCGCTCTTTGTCGTTGAGCAAGATTGCACCCACAACACGTCCTTCTCGCAGCACGATCTTGCGATAGAGTCCAGTCACCCTGTCCACGTACCGCAATTGGGCATATTCTTCACCCTCTACCACACACTCCCCTAGCGAGGCCAACTCTGCACCAGCAACTTTGAGCGTGGTAGCGGGAACCGTACCGGTATAGGTACTGCTGCCGGGGGTGACCATATTGGCTGCTGCGACTCCGGCCTGCTCAACGGCAGCCGGGATGATCCCATAGACACGCCCCTCGAACTCTGCACTATCGCCCACGGCAAAGATACCCTCCACACTCGTCTGCATCTGCCCATCCACGACGATACCTCGGTTCACGTCGAGCCCCGCTGTCTGGGCCAGTGCAACATCGGAGCGGATGCCAGTCGAGAGCAAAACCAATCCTCCGTCCACCACGCGGCCATCGCGGAGCCGGATGCCGTCGGCCTGTCCATCGCCCAGGATGACCTCCGTCGCGCCGCCCGTGATGATTCGCAGGGACTGCGCTTCCAGTAACATTTGTAGTACCTGCGCTCCCTCGGCGTCAAGTTGGCGCGGCAGCAAATGTGGGGCAAACTCGACCACCGTTACACTCAGACCAGCAGTGCGCAGTGCCCGTGCCGTTTCTAGCCCCAGCAGGCCCCCTCCGATGACTACCGCCGTGGAGACATTCTGCGCATGAGCCTTGATCGCCAGCGCGTCGTCGAGCGTGCGCAGGGTAAATACACCCTCCTTGTCGGTCCCCTCGAAAGGGGGGACAAACGACCAAGCGCCTGTGGCGAGCAAGAGACGGTCGTATTCTATGATCGAGTCGTCAGCCAGCGCCTGCCCTGAGCTAGACCGCAGAGTGAGTTGATGTGCAGCAGGGTCAAGCGCCATGGCTCGAACTCCCAGGTGCAGGTGGATGCCGTGCTCGGTGTACCACTCTGGTGGCCGAAAGTAGAGCGCATCCTGCTCAATCTCACCAGCGATGAACTCCCACAACCGCGGGCGACGGTAGTAAGGATAGGGTTCCGCGCCAAAGATGTGCACTTCGGACGGATCGGCCCGTACGATTGCCTGCGCCGCCGTCACACCCGCGACGCCGTTGCCTACGATAAAATATCGTCTCATTGATCTCACTCCATAATCAGCGCGTTGTGCTTCTCCGCGATGGTGGCCGCCAACTTGTCCAGGGCCTCAAAATCCCCATCCCTGGGGTAACCCTTGACGACGACCGGGTCCAGTATCTCCGCCTTCAGGTTGGGGATCAGCCCCGCCAGTTGCTGCACCATCTTGCCACCCCAGCCGTAGGAGCCGATAATCGAGACGAACTTTACATTGGGCCGTAGGGCGTTCGCCAGGTAGGCCGCGTAGACGACGTTCGGATGTGCGCCGGTCAAGACAGTGGGCGATCCGATCACAATGGTGGCGGCGTCTACCAACGCCATCGCCAGTTTCCCGATATCGGTGACGGCCAAGTCAAACCGTTCCACAGTCACCCCTTTTTCGATCAGACCGTCCACCAGATAGTCTACCATCTTGCGGGTGCTGCCGTGCATCGAGATATAGGGGAGTACGACGATATTCTTCGGGTCGTTAAAAGCCCAATCGTGATACGCCTCCAAGATAAACTCCGGCCTGTCGTACATCGGGCCGTGGCTGGGGGCGATCAGACCGATTTCGTACTCCTGAACCTTTTGGAGATTCTTCTGGATAATCTTGCGGAACGGCATCATGATCTCTGCATAATAGCGCTTGGCCGCTTCGTAAACCCGCCCCTCGTCGGTGACATACAGGTCGGTGGTGGCTAGGTGCGAGCCGAAAAAATCGCAGGGAAAGAGGATTTTGTCCTCCCGCAAGTAGGTCAACATTGTCTCGGGCCAATGCACCCACGGTGCATGGATGAACTCGAGCGTTCTGTCGCCTAGCGACAGTGTTGTGCCATCATCCACGGTCAGAATGTGATCTTCCGGTGCCAACAGCAGGTCCACCAGCATCCCTTTACATTTGGGCGTACATACGGCCTGCGCCTCGGGGTATTTTTCGAGCACCTGCGGCAGCGTGCCCGAATGGTCCTGCTCAGCGTGGTTGGCGATGACATAGTCAATGTGCTCGACGTCCAGTTGGTTCAGCCGGTCGAACAAGAGGTGTGGCATAGTGGGGTCAACTGTGTCTATCAGCGCCGTCTTCTCGCTCCCCTGGATCAGGTAAGCATTGTAACTGGTGCCGTCGGGGAGTGGGATGAGATCGTCGAATAGCCGGCGATCCCAGTCAACAGCCCCCACCCAGTAGATACCATCCCTTATCTTTCTCCGTCTCATCACCTCACCTCACCTCACCTCACTCTACTTTCTCGAACATGTCCTTGCCCACCCCGCAATCGGGACAGACCCAATCATCGGGCAGCGCCTCGAAGGAAGTGCCCGGCTCAATCTCGCTATCGGGGTCACCCACTGCCGGGTCGTAGACGTAACCGCAGACCGTACATTCCCACTTGTCCATTGTTTGTTCCTCCTGGTTAGATATTATGATGCCTCGTCCTGAGAAACCAGGTTTTTTGGAAAAAACCTGGTTTCTATTCTCCAGAAGCACAGGCAGGGCAATAGCCACGAAAAGTCACACAGCACTACCGGACACTTGTCAGATACCGCAACTTGTTGCGGCGGAGGGTTGGCGCATCCATACACCACAATGGCTCCTCTGCGGAAAACTGTCCGGTAGTGAATTCCAGTGCAAACGTGGGGCAGACCTGTCCAGCCTGCCGTTTTGATGGATATCTAGTTCTCTCGAGCCTGCGGAATAGACTGGTTCAAGTCCTTAATCAAGGCGTCCACATTGATTCCGTGAACCTGTGCACCCTCGCGGATGTTCTCAAAACGCGCCACTGCACACCCAACACACCCCAGACCATGCTTCATAAAGACATTGATCGTGGTGGGGTACTTTCTAACGACATCACCAATCGGCATATCCGGCGTAATTACTTTTTGCTCCTGCATCGCGTCTCCTTTATCTATATCTTCTCAAACATATCTTTGCTAGCACCACAGTCAGGGCATACCCAGTCATCGGGCAGTGCCTCGAAGGCTGTGCCGGGTGCGACTCCATTATCAGGATCGCCCTCCGCCGGGTCGTAGACGTACCCGCAGACCATACACTCCCACTTGTCCATTGCTGAGACCTCCTTGTTCTGTTTTTACACTCACGCGGAAAACATCATATCACAATGTCATCCTGGCTAACAGCAACCATCACGTCCCCACCTTCCACCTTGACTTGGTGGACAGGCAGTGGGGGTGTCGGGGGATACTTGGAAGGCTGAGTGATCACCGACCCGGTCTCCAGATCGAATTGAGCGGAGTGACAGGGACAAACGATCACCTTACCTTTGAGACTGCCCCTGGAAAGAGAACATTCTCTATGAGGACAGCTCTCATCCACAGCATAGAAAGCCCCTCCCACGTTGAACACCAGGACTTTGCGTCCCTCAACCCAAAAGACTTTGCGCTGCCCAGGCTGAATCTCCGGCTCTCTGGCGACTTTGGAAAACTCTTTCATTCTCAGAAATTTCCTCCTTTCGTTTGCATGCTCATATTATACCCTTTATGTTGCTTCTGTGGAAGCACAAGCAGGACAATAGCCACGAAAAATCACGCGGCGGTCCACTACTCGGAACCCGCGAGCGCTCTCTGGCGGGAGTATCAGTGCCGCACAGTCGTAGGGTACATCCTCTATGTGTCCGCACCCCAGGCAGACCAGGTGGGCGTGGTCTGTAGTGTTGACGTCATAGTGTCGCTCTCCCAGTCCCAGGTCCAGTTCCACCAACGTGTTTATCTCTGCTAACTCGTGCAGTGTGTTGTAGACCGTGGCACACGACATGTCGGGCATCACGCGGCGTACCTGCGTAAAGATTTGCTCGGCAGTGGGATGTTCACCATCCTCCAGCAAAACCTGGATGATGGCTCGACGCTGGGGCGTCACCCGGCGCCCCAGCGTTCTCAGTTGCGCACAAAAATGATCTATAGAGTCCATAGGCTTATTTATAATATTTCTTAATCTATAATCATTATAACATACTATGGGATTCCTGTCAAGTCGCTAGCAGTATCAAATCACCCCTTTCTGTCTCCCGTCAGATTTGACTCTACCCACACTTGCGCTCCAATACAGTTTATGCTATAATATATACACTAGTATATTTAGATATATGAATATACACTACGGAGGCTGAAAGATGAAAGTAGCCGTTGCGTCTATGGGAACGGTGCCGGAAGCGTGGGTGGGCATACAGTTCGGCATGTGCTCCCAATTCCTGGTCTTTGACCTGGACACGATGGAATACGTGCTCGTGAGTGTCCCACCCCACCTGGAGAGCCCTGAGCGGGTGAGCCTGGCAGCAATCCGGGCTGTCGCCAAGCAAGACGTCTCCGCCGTCATCACCGGGCACATCAAAGACATCTGCCGCCAGACTCTGCTAAACCTGGGCATCGAGGTTCTTGACGGCGTAGAGGGTATGACAGTGCGCGAAGCCATTGAGCATTACAAGGCTACTGGTCTGCAGACGCCGGAATCGCGTAAAGGCATTCCCATCCACATTGCCGTCGCCTCGCACGGCGAGGGATTAAAAGCCCCCCTGGAGATTCGCTTTGGCATCTGCTCATCATTCGTCGTCGTAGACCCAACGACGATGAGGTGGAAAGTTATCCGGGTGGAACCGAACGGGCCGGCACAAAAAGTAAGCAGAAATGCCATTCGTGCCGTGGCCAAGAGCGGCGCTACGGTACTCATTACCCCCCAGATCCACCCCGAATGTTGTATGGTCCTACGAGCCCTGGCGATTGCGGTGTACCTCGCCCCCGAGGGGATCACAGTTCGTGAGGCCATTGAGCGATACGAAGGGGGAGAACTGGAGCCATCGCCCGCCACGCCGTTTTCGAACCTGTGAACCTTGAACCCGTCGCCTGCAAACCTGAGAAAAATTGCATTAGGAGGCAAAGTATGAAGATAGGCGTACTAGTCCTGGAAGGACCATATCAGCATCAGGCTGCCGACACGGCCTACCACTTTGTCCAGGCCGCACTGGCACGTGGGCACGATATCACCGGCATCTTTCTGTACACCGATGGCGTGAACAACGCCAACGGGTACATCAAACCACCAGGCGAGCGCAACATCGCCGAGAGATTCAGCGAACTGGCCGCGCAGGGCATTGACGTGGTGGCCTGCACCGCCTGCGCTCGCTTTCGGGGCTTTCGGCGCGACATGGTAGCGGAGAACGTGCGGCTGGGGGGATTGGGCGCGCTCGCCGACAACCTGAGAGGCGCCGACCGCTTGGTAACCTTTGGAGATTAGGAGAAATGAATGGGTAACACAGTTGCCGTACTGATGCGCAAAGCCCCGTATGGCTCGGTCTACACCGCCGAGGGTTTTCGCTCAATTATGGGCATCGGCGTGTTCGAAATGGACATCAGCGTCCTCTTCGTAGACGACGGTGTCTACGCGCTGATCAAAGACCAGGACCCGGCAGATCTGGATATGAAACCGCTGGGCGAGGGTTTCCCGACGCTGCCTGACTTTGGCGTGACCAGATTCTACGTCCACGATCAATCGTTGAGCGAGCGTGGACTGACACCGGATGATCTGGTGATGGACATAGAGATCGTGGATGATGCAGGCGCAGCCCGTGTGCTCGAATCGTCCGGGATCGTGCTACCTTTCTGAGATAGGGAGAGAACACAAGATGTTGTATACGGTCAACAAATCACCCTTGATGTTCGGCAACCTGGAATCTGTGCTGAGATTCGCGCCAGGCGGAGAGCCGATACTGCTATACGAAGATGGTGTATACGCAGCCGCCCAGGGAACCGCGAGCGAGAACCTGGTCAAGCAAGCATTGAACCAGCACCCCGTCTATGCCTTGCAGGCCGACCTAAAGGCGCGTGGTCTTACATCCCTGGTTGACGGCATCCAAGTCATAGATTACACGGGCTTTGTGGAACTGGTAGAGCAACACCACATGGTGCCATGGCTCTGAGTCAAATGGGCCCCAGAAATCCAACGTACGATTACACATTCACAGGAGGTAAGAACAAATGGATGTTCAGGTGAATATGGTGCAGGACTCGATCGGTCAGTTGTGTCCAATGCCTATCGCGTTCATGGCCAAAAACATAAAGAAACTAGAAGCAGGACAGGTACTCGAAATCCGCGCTGACGACGAAGGTGCACACTCCGACGTCCCAGCCTGGTGCGAGCAGACGGGCAACGAGTTCTTGGGCAAAGAGTCCGCCGCAGGTTACTTTCGGTACTATGTCAGAAAAAAGGCAGGGTAAACAACTATGACCGAGGACAACAACAAAGCAGCAATTGTCGTATTTAGCGGCGACCTGGACAAGGCCTTTGCCGCCCTGACCATCGCCACGGGGTGTACCGCCGCCGGCATGGACACTACACTCTTTTTTACCTTCTGGGGGTTGAACGTCATCAAGAAGGGAACACCCACCCAGGCCCAAAGTTTTCTGGGCAAAATGATGGGCATGATGAACCGGGGCGGCATCAACCGCTTGAATCCCTCCCGCTTCAGTTTTGGCGGCATCGGCCGGGTACTGTTCAGCAAAATGATGCGCGATAAGAAGGTGGCCTCGCTCGAAGAGTTGCTCCAGACCCTCGTTGATTTGGACGTACACCTGCTGGCCTGCAAGATGAGCATGGACGTGCTAGAGGTCAGCCGCGATGACCTTATCCCAGAGGTAGAAGACGTCGTGGGAGTGGCCTCATTTGTCAATGAGGCTGCCAACTCAAAGATCCAGTTGTTCATCTGAGCCAAGTGTGCTAGAATCCAAACAGCCAATGTAACTACTCAGCCTATGTCATTGCGAGGGCGTTTTTTTGCCCGAAGCAATCCCCAAGTAGCATCATAGGAGATTGCTTCGTCGCTACGCTCCTCGCAATGACAAATGCGGCGTTGTTGTGCTGTATGCCCGAGTAGTTACCAGCCAATCTAACAATTGTAGTGTACACAAAGGAATGTCAAATTGGATCGGACGTTAGTTGAGGAAGTCAATCTACTGCACGCTCAGGTGTGCCAGGGTTTAGCCGATCCCACTCGCATCTTGATCCTATACTTCTTGGCCGACAGCCCGCATCACGTGACTGAACTGGCGGAGATGCTAGATGTCAGGCAGCCCACTGTTTCGCACCACCTGAAGGTGTTGCGCGACCGGGGGCTGGTCACAGCCACGCGAGAGGGCAACGCCATCCGGTATGCATTGCGTGACCACCGTATCATACAGGCACTAGATCTGCTGCGAGCAGTCATGGCCGACATGTTGGCAGAGCAAGCGAAACTGGCTGGTGCGATGGTCACCCAATGATTCTTATGAGCATACTCTCCGGCCGCAACAAAAGATAGTTTGGCGGCCCAGACCGGCACACCAGCCCCAAAGTGATAGAGTGTGTTTCAATCCTGGGGCAAGTTGGCCCTCCCGCAGGCTTGGCAAAGTGTGGCGCTGGTTGACACCGCCACACTTTCGGCTACAATGGTGCTGTGATGGAGACCACTGCCCAGGCCCTGCACCACATCTCCCTCTTCAATGGCCTCTCCGATAATACACTGGCCCGCGTCGCTGACGCAGCCATCCGCCGCACCTACACTCCCGGTGAAACCATTATCATCGAGGGCGACCCCTGCCAGGCGGCCTACTTTGTCACGCAGGGACAGGTGCGCGTCCACCGCCTCTCCCCTGGTGGCCGTGAACAGGTGCTGGTGCAACTGGGGCCGGGCCAGGCCTTTAACACCGTGCCCCCCTTCCGGCCACGTGGTATCAACCATGCCAATGTCGAGGCCCTGACGCCGGTAACACTCTACGCCATCCCCTGCGACGATCTCCACCGCCTGGTGGGCGAGTGCCCGGAAATGGCCCTGGCCCTCCTGCGTGATTTCGCCACCCGGCTAGATCATCTGACCAACCTGGTGGAGGACCTCTCGCTACGCACGGTACGGGGGCGGCTGGCCCGCTTCCTGCTGGAGCACGCTTCGACCGATCTCAGCGAAACCGCAGAGGCAGGTGCAGCCACCCAACACTGGACGCAGGAGGAAATCGCCATCCATCTGGGCACGGTGCGGGACATGGTGGGGCGCACCCTGCGCGCCTTCGCCGACGCCAGGTTGATACAGATGGAACGTCAACGTCTAGTGCTCCTCGACCGGGAAGGGTTGCAGGCCGAAGCAGAACGCTGACAAAACGACCCTGGAAGGTCTCCTCCCTACCGCCCCTCGTCTACGAGCGGCAACCAGATGGTAAAGATTGTGCCATCTTCCACCCGGCTCTCCACCGTCACCTGCCCGCCGTGCAGTTCCATGATCTCCTTCACGATCGCCAGCCCTAGGCCGGTGCCAGGCACCTGCATTTGCTGTGGCTTCTCCCCGCGGAAAAACCGCTCAAAGATGTGCGGCAACTCCCCCTCCAGGATGCCCATCCCCGTATCCGCCACCGTCGCCGTGGCCCAGGCGCACCCTTCCGCTTCCTTCTTGCCGGTGGAGACCACCACTCGCCCCCTCTCCGGTGTGTACTGGATCGCGTTGACCACCAGGTTGGTCAGCACCTGCATCATCTGCTTCGGGTCCACCAACGCCACCGGCCCCGGCTCTGCCGGCCGGTGTTCCAGCGCCAGCCCCCGGTTCTCCGCCAGCCCCTGGTGGCCCTCCACCGCCGCCGCCGTCAGGTCGTTGAGCGCCGTTGGCTCGAGCTTCGCCTCCAGCCTCCCGGCCTCTATGCGGGAGATCTGCAGAATGTCCTCCACCAGCCGTGCCTGCAGGTCCGCCTCCTGCTCCAGCATGTCCAGGTACTCCTCCCGCTTCTGCAATGATGCCTTCCGCAGGAGCGCCGCATACAACTTGATAGTCGTGATGGGGGTGCGCAGTTCGTGGGAGACGTTGGAGACGAAGCGGGACTTGAGCCGGTCCAGTTCCTTCAGGTAACCGACGTCGTGTACCGCCACCACCGCCGCTGCCCCTTCCATCCCCAGTTCCAAGATGGGGGCAGCGCTCAGTTGCAGGTCCAGACCAGTCAGTTCCAGCACCTTCTCCGGCCGCTCTTTGGCCCGCCGCGCCAGATCGCGCACTGCCTCTCGCAGCCGGGCCGCGTCGTCTGCGGAGAAGGTCTGGGTGAGCCATGTCTGGGCGACGGGGTTGGCCTGGAGAACCTCACCCTGTTCGTCGGTAACGACGATGCCGTCAGAGGTGCTGCGCAGGATTACATCCAGGCGGGCATATTGGGCCTGCACCTGGACGGTACGCTCACGCACCCGCTCTTCCAGTTCCTCGGCGTGACGCCGAATCTGCTCGTACAGCCGGGCATTCTCGACGGCGATGGCCACGCTGCCAGCCAGGGTCATCGCACTTTGGGCATCCTCCTCGTCAAACGCGCCCACCTCCGTGCTGACGAAGACTATCACACCCATCACGCGCTGCTCGTGAACGACCGGCACGAACAGCGCCGACCGCAGCGTCTCGTCAACGGGGATCCACCGTGAGTCACTGGTTACATCCTCGACAATCAGGGCTTGCCCGCTTTGCCCCACCAGGCCCACCAGCCCGCGCTTATCCCCCAGCCTGAACACCAACTCCCGCCGGAATGCTTCGAGCATCTCTTCCGAGAATCCCGCGGCCCCCGCCAGCCGAAATGTCTCCGTCGCGTCGTCGTAGACAAAAAGATTGGCACGGGCATAGCCCATTGCCTCAATCACGACATCCAGGCCATGGCCCATCAGCGCAGACAGGTCCACGATCGAAGCCAGGGCAACACTGGCCTGGTGCAGGGCTGCCAACCGCCGGTTGGCCTTTTCGAGTTGCACCATCTTGTCTTCCAGTTTCTTGACCAATCGCTCGCTGTACTGCTGAAAAACGACCTCCTCCTCGACGGACTCGCGAGGCACAGCCAGCACTCCAGCCTCGTGCTCGGCGATGACCTCCTGCAGCATCTTTACGAAAACGTCCGGCTCGACCGGCTTGACGATGAATCGCTCTGCCCCCAGGTTGAGGGCGAACTCCTCGTCTTTCGGGTCGGTGTAGGTGGCGGTGTAAAAGACAAAGGGAATGCCCTGCAACTGGGGATCCTTCTTCCACTCGCGGCACAGGGTAAAGCCATCCATCACCGGCATCAGGATGTCGGCGATGATCACGTCCGGTGGGCCGCGCCGGGCTTTCTCCAGCGCCTCGGCCCCATCCCGCGCCGCGACCACTTTGTAGCCATGGCCCTGCAAGAGTACCTGCAACATGTACAGATTCTGCTCGTTGTCGTCAACGATCAATAGTGTGACCATGGCCATTGTGCATCTCCTATATGTATGATGCGTATTGCATAGTACGTAGTACGTAGTGCGTATCGCGTCACGGCATGGGAGGGTTGCCGAGTAGGGCGGTGGTGCTCACGTCGCAAGTAGCCTGTTCTTCTGTCATCTTGTAACCGCGTTCGGCGGGAATGATGGTGAGGAGCAACCGGACTATCGGTCAATAGCCTGATACGGTGCGTGGCAACAACTTTCACAAATAACTCTCCACCTGCCCCATGAACGTCTCCGGGTTGATGGGCTTCTCAATGTAGCCTGTACAGCCAGCCACCAATACCTTCTCCCGGTCGCCGACCATAGCGTAAGAAGTCACGGCCACGATGGGCACGTCGGCCAGTGCCGGGTTGCTTCTCAGCGCGCCCGCCACGGCGTAGCCGTCCATCTCCGGCAACTGAATGTCCAGCAGGATCATCGCCGGTTGGGCCCGGCCCGCCAACTCGATCCCCTCGCGCCCGTCCCGCGCCTGGATGACCTGGTACCCATTCTGTTCCAGGATAAAGGTGACCAGATAGAGGTTCTGTTCGTTATCCTCGATGACGAGTATCTTGGGTTTCATCTCATCCTCCCATCTTGATCGGCAGTGTGAAGGTGAAGGTGCTGCCCACGCCCCACTCGCTCTCGGCCCAGATCTCACCGCCCAGCATCTCCACCAGGCTCTTGCAGATAGATAGCCCCAGCCCTGTCCCCTCGTACTGGCGGGTCAATCCGGTCTCGACCTGCCGGAACGGTTCAAACAGCTTGCCCATATCCTCAGGCTTGATGCCGATGCCCGTGTCCGCCACCCGCATCACCAGCCCATCAGCACTGACCTGACATTCGACGCGCACCTCCCCTTTCTCGGTGAACTTTATCGCGTTGTTGGCCAGGTTGATGAGAATCTGCTCCACCCGCCGCCGGTCGCTGGTGATCTGGCCCACTTCTGGCGCTACCTCGGCCACCAACGCCAACCCCTTCTTCTCGGCCAGGGGGGTCACCGTCCGCACCACTTTCTCAATCTCTTCGCGCACGTCGAACGGCTCGGAGGCGATCTCTAGCTGCCCGGCTTCGATCTTAGAGATGTCCAGCACGTCGTTGATGAGGGCAAGGAGGTGCTTGGCGCTACCATAAACCATGTTGAGTTGCTTCTCCTGCTCCGAGTTGAGTGGACCGGCCAGGCCCTGCAGTATGATGCCGATGAAGCCGATGATGGAATTGAGCGGCGTGCGCAGTTCGTGGGACATGCTGGCTAGAAAAGCAGACTTGCACCGGTCGGCCTCCTGAGCGGCCTCGTAAAGCCGGGCGTTCTCGACGACCCTGGCTATCTGGCCAGCCACCGTCTCCAGCAGCCGTTGCTGGTCTGGAGTGAAGGCCTCCAGTCGCAGGCTGGTGATACTGAGCACGCCCAAAGTACCGGCCGTCGGGCTCACCAGCGGCACGGCCAGCACAGCGCGGGTTGCGTCGCGCCGGGGCAGGTCGGGCACTTGATCCAGGTCGGGCACATACTGGGTCTCTCCCATGACATAGGCCTGGCCTACGATCTCCTCCCCGGGCCGGTAGCTGAAATCAGCCAACCGCTCGGCCATGTAGCCGTGGGCGGCTCGCGCCCGCAGCATGCCAGCCTTCTCGTCGAACAGGAAGACGGCGCAGCGGTCGGCCTCCAAGATATCCGTGACCCGTTGAGCGATGGCTGGCAGGAGCACCTCCAGATCAAGCGTCACCGCCAGGTCACAGCCCATCTCATACAGCGCTACCAACTCGTCGGCTCGCTGCTGGACTTTTTCGTTGGCGGCTCGCAACTCGACCGTGCGCTCTTGTACTTTCTTGTCCAGTTCTTGACTCCATCGCTCCAACTCATCCCTTGATCTTTTCAGCGATACCATCATTTGATTGAAGGAATAAGCAAGCACACCGATCTCGTTGGAGGATTTGACCTCGACGGGAGTCGACAGGTCACCATGAGCAATCCTCTCCGAAGCGCTGGCCAACTGGTAAATAGGCTTTGTGATCTGCCTCGACATCAGCCAGCCCGCCAGCACAGCCAGAAGCACAGCACCGATCGTTGCCCACAGAATGGTGGTCCTCAGTTGCCCAATCTCAGCGTCTATGTCCGCCAAAGGTTTCTGGATCAGCACCCCCCATCCCAGATCCCAAATGGGTGAATATGAGCCAAACACCTGGCGTCCTAACTCGTCTGTATAACCCTGTATTGCTCCCTCTTGCCCATCCAGGACAGCTTCTACAGCAGGTGACTTGCTCAGATTGAGCTCTGGAAGTTGTTCCATATAAGTATGTGCAACCACCCTCCCATTACTGGCTACCACGGCTACACTACCATTCTTCCCGACGTCAATATCCATGACCGAAAGCATCACCCTTCTGAAGCTGATGTCCGCAGAAACAACACCGACTACCGTACCATTATCCATAATAGGTAAGGCTATCGACTGCATCGGTTCTGAGGTTACCGGCGCCGGGTAAATATCAGAAATAAGCTCATCTCCTCCCCTGGCCACCTGAAAACTCCATACGTTAGATACATTCTCTAGCTCCTCCGTCCCAGTTCGAGCGATCTGCTCTCCTTCCACATCAGCCACGTATATACTGATTATCTCTGGGAAACTCCTTTGGGTCAGGTCTATCTCCCTTTTTACCTCCGTCGCCTCCATTAGACGTAGCCCTTGAGACCCGGCAAGTAATGTCACGACCGGCTTGACACTCGCTATCTCCGCTTCTACCTCCCGAGCTATCCGACGGGCCAAATGCCGGTCTCCTTCGGAGATCTTGCTGGTGATGATATCCTCGCTGATCTGCAACATAAACCAGCCAGATGCCCCGAGACAGACAACGATAACAATGACAAAGACCACAAGTATCTGATAGGAAAGTCTATTAAACCTCACTGCTGCCATCCTTCCTACTGGGATTTGCTTTCCGCCATAAACTCATTCTATGCTGGCTAACCACTGGCGTACTCATCCTAGGGACCAGATAGCCAGCTATCTACCTCGGCCCGATGGTCCTCAATCCATTGCCTGGCATACTCATCTTTTTCTTTTACTGTGACCTCACCACCTTTAGTTATGCTCTCCCAGTAGCAATAGGCATTCAGGTCAGCAATAGTCATTCCAATCCGCTCCAGTAGCGTAACCACATCGGGGTGATCGTTTTCCAAACCGGCGCGGTAAGCGGTGTAGATAGTGGCGTCAGGAAAGCCCGTGTAGTAGTCAGTACCTTCTGGTTCGTCCCAGAACCCCCAGGGGTCTGTCAACCATAGTATCTGACCGTCTTTGTCACACAACGCGTCCGCATACTCGGTGAAAAGGTGGTGGGGGGTCCAGAGGTAGAACAGAACATCCTCTTGTGCATCCAGTTTGCTCTTGATAGTAGCCAGCATCTCGTCGTGGCCACCTGCATGGGTCACCACCAACTGCCTCATGTCAAGGTCATAGTTCCCATTGTAGCAATTGATCTTCTCGTCGTTGATTTCGACCACAGCCCATCCTACCTCGCCGCCCAGCAGATCTATCAGGCCATCGTTATCTCGGTCCAGCGCATCAAAAAGCGCGTCCCCGGACTCGAGAACGGCAATGTCGTCGAGGGAGTCAACGTCATAGTTATCACGGGTCCACCTGGGGACAAGCCAGCCCTAGTCAGCACCGGTGTATATCCCCGTGGTGGGGTCGGCGAGGTCTCCAACAATCTTTACCTGCCCTGGAACAAACTCGTCGGTATAGCCCTCTTGGTTGGGATACCAGACGTCGGTGAAAATGTCAATCTCTCCCTCTGCCAGAGCAGGCCAAGCTGTTTCAGCCGCAGCATCCCTGACCATGACTACATAGCCCATCTCATCCTGGAGAAGGATTGTGATTACCCGCTTCGGTAGCTCGCCCCAGTCACCAACGGCCGCAACAAGCCTCAACTCTTCAGGGACCGGACTACCCCGCTGAGAGCAGCCAGGAAGCGCCGTCAGCGACATGGCTGCGACAAGTAACGCGCCCAAGGCAGCCTTGAGACCCTTCCCTCTCATAACATCACCCTCCTAAATTCCTGTTATTCTTTCCCCTGTCCAAAGATATCAATGAACTTTGACACTATGTCTTCTCTATGCTCCCGAATCCAATTCTTGTCCGAGGGCATAACTCTTAGTTGAGTAATACTGGTTATCCCCTCTGGGGGGACGACATCCAGCCTGACTGGTACAAGCCCCCCAATATCTCTTAACAGGGTTTGACCTTCCTTGCAGAGGATGTATCGCTCGAACGCTTGCGCTCCTTCCACATTGGATGCATCCTTAAAGATGGCGATGGGGCTGGGCACCATGACGACGCCCATCTCGGGATAGACGAAGTAAATGGGTGCGTCGGGGTTCTCTCGCAGAAGATTGCGCACGGTAAAGTCAATGGTGATGCCAATGTCCATCTCGCCGGCCGCGATGCGCGCCGTCGTTTTGGTGTTGGTCTGGATAGCCGGCTCGTTGGCCGCCAGTTGGTGGAAGAAATCCTCGCCATAATCCGGGTTCTGGAGCAGGGTGCCCATAAAGTACAGAAACGCGCCTGACGTCTCAGGGGTCGCGTGCCCCACCCGACCGCGATACGGGGGGGCAAGCAGGTCCTGGTAGCCGGTCGGTGGAGTGGTCACCACCTCGGTGTTGTAGGCCACCACCATGTTCAGCAAGCGGGCGGCGTAATAGTAGCCGTCCTCATCACACAGGATAGGCAGCAGCGCGTCGGCCTCGGGCGGTCTGTACTGGAGGAGAACCCCCCGCTCTTTCAAGTCCTCCCCCACCGTGAAATCGGCCACCCAGAGCAGGTCGGCGCCGATGCGCCCCGCTGCCAGTTCCTCCTCGATCCGGGCCATCACGTCGCCGGTGACAGCGCGGTATACTTGCAGGTCCACGGCCGGGTACTCTTCTTCGAAGGCGGTCTCAATGTCGGCGATGACGTCGGTCGGCACCGAAGTGTAGAGTGCCAGCGTGCCGCTCGGCTCCCACGGGCGCGCACAACTGGCCAGCCCGGCCAGCAGGAGCATACTCAGGACCAGCAGGAATATCCCTTTATTTGCCGTTTTCATTTTTCAGACTGCTCCTGTGCTCGTTAGCCTCCTCAGTTCGCCGACCGCACTCCGGCCAGCAGCAGGTACATGGTGAAGGCGTTGCCCTTTGCAATATACCCCGACTCTTATTGGTCGGGATGCACCCGTCTACGATTCCCGTTATGAGCAAAGCATGTTGACAAACCAGGTCGGCTGCGTATCACACCCCCACCAACTGATACCAGTATATCAGATAAGTTTTGCAGAAGCAAACGACTGCTAGGTTCAATACGACTTTTGTCGTAGACAGACGACCGCCTTTCTGCTATACTGATAGCAACTCGGGTGCAACGCATTTTTGCTACAAATTTGCCTGTTCTACGATGCAACCCACTGCGAGTACTCGTGGCAGGCTGCTGGACGAAACCGCTGAAATGGCAAGAAACAAGTGCGTTGCACCTTATTATGGAGGAGAAAATCACAGATGAAAATCGTCAAAGCATTGGAAGCACCAGAAGCACCCAATCCCCACGGCATCAGTGCGCGGGGACTGCACGAGACGGAACACGTCCAGGCAGTGATGGTCACGCTCCAGCCCGGCGAGGCGCTCAAGCGGCACGTCACTCCGGTGGACGTGTTTTTTTTACGTGCTCGCAGGGCGCGGCATCGTCGAGATCGGGGACGAACGAGAGGAGGTGTCCCCCGACATGCTCGTCGTCAGCCAGGCCCGTATCCCGCACCGCCTGCTCAACGAAGGTGAAAGCGATGCGGTGTTCCGCTTTCTGGTGGTCAAAACCCCGCGTCCCACCAAAGCCACGAAAATATTGTAACCTGGAGGTATCCCCAATGCCCAATCAAATGACCCTGAATCCGCTCGTTCTGGTCAAATTCGCCCTGTGGATCGTCGTCGTCATCGTTGCCACGCTCCTCCTGCGCCGTCGCAAGGTAACGTCCAAAGTGCGGCTCGCTTTCCTCGTCGGCGGCGTACTAGTCTTTGGGTTCATTTTCGGCTTTCTCATTCCGGGAGGCCTGAACCCTAATCCTGTCTCTTCGCTGCGCACGCTGCTCACCACCATCCTGGTGAAACACCAATTTATGTTGCCCATCGCCGCCATGCTAGTTTTAATGCTGCTGATGGTCTGGGTATCCAACAAATCCTTATGCGGCTGGGGTTGCCAGTTGGGGTTATTGCAAGACCTGCTACACCGTGTACCGTTGCCCAAGTGGAAGCCGCCCTTCTGGCTTTCCAACGGCGTGCGCATCGTCGCCTTCGTGGCGCTGGTCGCTGGATTGGTCGCCGCAGGGCTGGATTGGATCGGTCTCATTGACCCATTCCAACTCTTCTCGTTCAACTTTACCCTGGGGATCGTATTGTTCTCGGCCGGAGTGCTCGTCGCCAGCCTGTTCATCTACCGCCCCTGGTGCCACTTTCTGTGTCCCTTTGGGCTGCTGGGCTGGCTGGTGGAGCGGGTGAGCCTGTTCCGCCCCCGCATCAACCGCGAAGCGTGCAAGGAATGTCAGTTGTGCGTCAAAGCCTGTCCTTCCCAGGCGATGGCCGACTTTTACGCCGGCAAGAAAATCCACGCCGATTGCTTTGCCTGCGGGGCCTGCATCGAGGCCTGCCCGCAGGATGATGCGCTGGACTGGCGCATGAAATGATCCGTTACTGTCCTGGAATCCGCGTTCTGGAGAGATTGGAGAGAGACAACCTATGAACAACGCAATTAAAGTGGAGGGCCTGACCAAGTACTACGGCCGTCCGGAATCAGGCGTGCTGGCGGTGGACCAAGTCAACTTTGAGGTGCAGCAGGGGGAAATCTTCGGCTCCCTGGGCCCCAACGGGGCGGGCAAGACGACCACCCAGCCATGCTGATCCAAAGGTATGCGCCGCCGACTGGGGCCAAGTCTGGAGGACGTCGTGCAACATCAAACAAGACCCGAAGGGTTTCAAAAACCCTTCGGGTCTCGGGGGATGGGAGGTCGGCGATGAAAGACGGATGGCTACAACGATTGCGTGACGAACTGGCTCAGGTCTGGAACGGGAGGGACCTATGAACCGCAATATCTCGACCAGGAAGCGTATGGCGACATCGTCAGCGCTCCACTAGAGAACGGCGGTTACGGTCGAGGAGGCTCCCGGGGCGGCGGTCAAGGACAAGGCCGCAGTGAAGCCGGGCAGGCAGGGAACGATGCCTTCACCTACGGCCAGGGCCAGGGTCGTGGGAACGCTGGCTCCAGCGCGGACGCCTACGATGTAAGCGGACGGAACTCTGGCGCGGGCCAGGGCCGGAACGAGACGGTGAGAAACGTCGAGTGGGAAACCCTCACCGGGGAAGTGGTTAT
>JAXHUO010000002.1:0-19536 GCA_034189605.1 Chloroflexota bacterium | reverse complement strand
GGAACGCTGGCTCCAGCGCGGACGCCTACGATGTAAGCGGACGGAACTCTGGCGCGGGCCAGGGCCGGAACGAGACGGTGAGAAACGTCGAGTGGGAAACCCTCACCGGGGAAGTGGTTATCGTGGACGGCGAGATCACCATCCAGACCGCCGAGGGTCAGGTGCTAGTCGGTATGAGGCAGTCCGCGTACCGGGAAAACTTTGCCCTGGAGGTCGGAGATGAGATAACGGTGGTAGGTTTCCACGAAGATGGAGAGTTCAAGGCCGGAACCGTCGAGAACCTCACCACCGGCGAAACCATCACCCTGCGGGACGAGACCGGACGTCCGATGTGGTCAGGGCAGGGACGGCTCAAGAACCAGGGGTAGTCGCAGCGACCGAGCACGGTTCGGAGATTACATACAGGTCTCCGAGCCGTGTTTCGATGTCAATATCACCTGTCAGTCAAAACATAATGCGACTTTTGTCGTAGACAAACGCCCGCCTTTCTGCTATGATAGTGGCAGAAAGGCGATCATTTTGCTTATGGAGAACTGGGCACTACCTGAAATCAACCTTCAACGGTGCAACCGCTGTGGCATGTGCGTCGAACGCTGCCCCACGGACGCTGTGGAGATGAGGACAGCAGGACCGGTTATCATCCATCCGTCCGATTGCACCTACTGTGCCCTATGTGAGGCCTTGTGCCCTCAGGGCGCGATCACGTGTCCTTACGAGATCGTCTGGGGAACAGATACTGCAGCGGATTGAGAAGGAAAGAACAGACTAGAGGAGTAAAAATGAACACGGAACATGACAGTTTACAGGAAAAGGTAGAAAAGAGTCTGCAAGCCATCAGACCAGGCCTCCAGATAGATGGCGGGGACGTCGAGTTGGTCAACGTGGACGACAAAGGCATCGTCTCAGTGCGACTCACCGGGGCTTGCAGGGGTTGTCCGATGTCTACGATGACGTTAAAGATGGGGATTGAACGCGCGCTGCGCGAACAAATTCCCGAGATCAAGAGTGTAAAAGCGGTATGAGCGTATGGCAATACGACAGATTGTAAAAATTGACGAGGAACTGTGCAACGGCTGTGGCGCTTGCGTGACGCCGTGTGCCGAGGGCGCTATCGTCCTGGTGGACGGCAAGGCGCGCGTGACAGACGAGGCACTTTGCGACGGGGCCGGATTTTGCCTCCCGGTCTGCCCCACCGGGGCACTGAGCATTGAGGCACGGGAGGCCCCCGCCTTCGATGAGGCGAAGGCCAAGGCGCTGATGCACGAACGAGGTCAGGTCTACATCACTCAGCAATGTTTCCGCTGCACCACCGGTGAGGACCAGGTCCCTCTCGTGCCCATCCGCCACCACGGGCAGAGTCTGTGGGTCTGCACCCACTGCCTGCCCACGCTCATTCACGGGTAGAGTGGTCAACCATCATTGCGAAGGTAGGAGCTTGCCAATGGTAAAAGTTCATCTGTATGGTGACTTGCGCCGCTACGCGCTCGACCCCCGGCCCGATCGGGAGAGCATAGTGCACCTGGAACCACGTTTAGAGGAAACGGTAGGGACTATGTTGGAACGGATAGGCATCTCCTCCTCCGAGATTCACCACATCTTCCTGAACGGTGCACTTCTTTCTACCCGCAATTCGATGGCCCCCTGGCTGGATTACCGGCAGGCCCGTGGCGGCGCGCCGAACCGGGACCTGGGGCTGGACACACCTGTGCGGGACAACGACCGCGTGGGGCTGTTCGCCAGTGACATGGGACTGTTGGTGGTCTGATGTACGAGGACTTTAGTTCAGACTATGACCGCTTTGTGAATTGGCCAGGCCGGTTGGCGGTGGAACTTCCATTCATCGAGCACCAGTTGCTGATGGGGGGAGCCCATCGCGTGCTGGATGCCGCCTGCGGGACAGGGATGCACACAATCGCCCTGGCCCAGCGGGGATACGTGGCAGTAGGGGCTGACCTGAGCGCGGGGATGATCGAACGAGCGCGGGCCAACGCGATTACTGCGGGGATACCGGTGCAATTTGAGGTATCTGGCTTTGGGGAGTTGAGCGCGCAGTTCGGCACCGGCTTTGACGCCTTGCTCTGCCTGGGCAACTCACTACCCCATCTGCTGACTTCCAAGGACCTGGCGGTCACGCTGGCCGACTTTGCTGCCTGCCTGCGGCCTGATGGGCTGCTCCTGATCCAGAATCGTAACTTTGACGCGGTGTTAGCCCACCGCCAGCGATGGATGGAACTCCAGACCCACCGTGAGGGAGATGCAGAGTGGCTCTTCCTGCGCTTCTACGACTTTGAGCCCGATGGAACACTGACCTTCAACCTGATGACACTGCGGCGAGAAGGAGTGAACAAATGGAGCCAACACGTCGCGGCCACGCGGCTGTGGCCACTGCGACAGGAGGAACTGACGACGGCGCTGGTGCAGACAGGCTTTGGCGACATCGTCCGTTATGGTGATCTGTCCGGCGCGCCCTTTGATTCCGAGAGCAGCGGGAACCTTGTTGTAACAGCAAGACAAACGAAAGGAAAGGAAAAAGAAACGAGATGAGTATGTTCTGTTTTCAATGTCAAGAGACTAGCAAGAATCAGGGTTGCACAGTTCGCGGCGTCTGCGGAAAAACCGCCGATGTGGCCAATCTCCAGGATTTGCTGATCTGGCTCCTGAAAGGCATTTCCTTCTATGGAGTCAGGGCCAGGGAACTAGGTATCTCCGATCCGGAAACGGATCTATTCGTGGCCCAATCGCTCTTTGCCACGATCACCAATGCGAACTTTGACGCGGAGCGGCTCGTCGCACTGGTGAGAAAAGCGTTAGAATTGCGTGATCGCTTCCGGTCACAGTTTATGGAAACATCAGAGCCGCTACCTGACGTGGCGACTTGGATCCCTGAAAAAGGGGGGCTGGACGAGTTGATCAAAAAGGGCTCTACCGTCGGCATTATGTCCGATCCCAATCTGGATGAGGACATTCGATCGTTGCGCGAGTTGCTGACCTATGGCCTCAAAGGACTCGCCGCTTACGTGGACCACGCCTACATCCTGGAACACTATAACAAAACATTGCTGGCCTTTTTGCAGGAAGGATTGCTGGCCACGATGGACGAGAATGCATCGGCAGATGACCTGGTGGGTTGGGTGCTCAAATGTGGTGAGATGGGCGTCCAGGCGATGGCTTTGTTAGATCAGGCCAATACCTCCACGTATGGCAACCCCGAACCAACCCAGGTCAACACCGGTGTCCGCAAAGGACCCGCTATCCTCATCAGTGGGCACGACCTGCGG
Organism: Chloroflexota bacterium; assembly: GCA_034189605.1. GTDB lineage: Bacteria > Chloroflexota > Anaerolineae > B4-G1 > B4-G1 > JAUWNP01. The sequence continues at coordinate 16,258 of JAXHUO010000002.1, read as the reverse complement.
GACCTGGACGAATTGCTCCAACAAACCGCAGGCAGAGGCGTGAACGTCTACACTCATGGTGAAATGCTGCCGGCGAACGCCTACCCTGCCTTCAAAAAGCACCCTCACTTTGTAGGCAACTATGGCGGTTCCTGGTGGCATCAACAGCAAGAGTTTGAAAAGTTCGGTGGTGCAATCCTGATGACGACCAACTGTATCGTCAAACCCAAGCCGAGTTACCAGGACAGGATATTCACCACTGGAATGGCCGGATGGCCCGGTGTCCAGCACATCCCCGGTCGCCAGGACGGCGGACAGAAGGACTTTGGCCCGGTTACCGCCCGGGCGCTGGAACTGGGCAGCCCGCAAGAACTGGAGCAAGGGACCATTCCTATCGGTTTTGCGCACGCTACTGTGCTGAGCGTGGCCGACAAAGTCGTGGCAGCCGTCAAGAGCGGCGCTATCAAACGTTTTGTCGTGATGGCCGGTTGCGACGGCCGGCACAAGACGCGGCAGTACTATACCGATGTGGCCAATAACCTGCCCCACGATACAGTCATCCTGACGGCCGGCTGTGCCAAATACCGTTACAACAAACTGGATTGGGGCGACATCAACGGCATCCCGCGCATCCTGGACGCCGGACAGTGCAACGACTCATACTCGCTGGTAGTGATCGCCCAAAAACTGGCTGAGGCGTTCGGCCTGGATGACATCAACGACCTCCCTATCTCATACGACATTGCCTGGTACGAACAAAAAGCGGTGATCGTGCTGCTGGCATTGCTCTCCCTCGGCGTGAAAAACATCCGCCTGGGGCCGACACTGCCGGCGTTCATCTCGCCCAACGTCTTGAATGTCCTGGTCGAGAATTTCGACATCAAGCCCATCACCACAGTTGAAAAAGATTTGGCCGCCATCGTCGCCGGTCAATAAGGCAAGGCAATGTTGGCGACCGTCCTCTTGTAAGAGTAAGGAGACGACAAAAGATCGTAGACGACTTTCGAGATAGACGAAGAGGGATGAGCAAAAAGAAACCATGTTTTTTCAGAAAAACCTGGTTTCTGTCCCCATACAATAAGGAGTGAGCAACATGCGTATCTTGGCTGTCATCACTGGCAAGTATGGACAACGGCACGTGGACAACATCCGCGCCCATGGCCCGGACGATTGGCAGATTGAGGAGTGGCAGGCACCTGCGGTCTTGCCGCCTATTGTGGATTACCCGGAAGACCACTTGCCGCACCACTTTCCGTCTGCCGACTTGGTTCTGGCCTTTGGCGAGCACAAAGGTGTGGCAGAGTTAATCCCAGAAATAGCACGAATGGCAGGGGCACAGGCCGTCATCGCCCCGGTGGACCGGGAGGAGTGGCTGCCCCGGGGTTTGGCCCGGCAACTGCGCGGCTGGCTGGCCGATGCGGGCATAACCTGCGTCACCCCCAAGCCCCTCTGCTCGCTGACGGAAACACACTATAACGTCCGCCGCCACCAGGTGGAATATGATAACCCGCTCATCGCCAAGTTCGCCCGTCACTTTGGCCAACCCAACCTGCACATCACCGTGGACCCAGGCGCGCGAACCATCACCAAGGTCGAGGTCACACGGGACGCCTTCTGCGGCTGCGCCCGCTTCGTGGCCCAGGGCTCGGTGGGAGTCTCTGCCAACGATGCCGAGCAAACAGCAGGACTGCTGCACCACCACTACCCCTGCCTGGCCGGGATGGTCAAGGACCCTGACTTTAACGACACGCTGATGCACGTCTCTGGCAACATCCTCAAGGAGCAAATCGGCGAGGAGGTAAAACCCTTCAAGCATTTACAGTACATCGCCCCGGGGAAGCGGAGTGAGGCAAGATAAAGACCGGTCGGCCTATCACTCTGTCGCCGGGACGAGGGTTATGTGCCGTCTGGCGCGACCTCAAACGTCCACCCCCGGCCGTTGACTGGATCAGCCACCAGCCTTAAAACCTGGGGTTCGGTCAACCGAGGTCCAGGAGTGCGCAACGCCACGTCGAAGAAGACGACCACGTCCTGCGCCAAGGCATCCAAAGCGCGGTTACGGATGCTGGCGTGCGTGGCTCCCTCCACCAGCCATAGTGTGCTGGGCGCTTGGGCTGCAGCGAACAACCGCCGTACCTGCGCTACCGAGATCCGCCGATCCTCTGTGCCGTGGATGAACAGCAACGGGCGAGGCGCAATGTGGCCCACAACCTGCAGTGGATGGACATCCTCACGCCGGAACCCCTTGCGCCTTTCCGACATCCGGAGCATCAGATTCGAGACGAAAGGGGGCACGATAGAGGGAATGTTGGTCGTCCAGACCTCTTCCAGGTTATTGAACGGCGCGACGGCAACCACGGCCCCGATGCAAGGATTGCGGGCCGCACTGAGGATAATGGAGACCGCGCCTACAGAGTGCCCGATGGCCCCGATCCGGTAGATTCCCCGCGTCTCGTAGAGAAATTTGACCGCGGCGTCCACGTCTATGCTTTCGGTGGCTCCGTAGGTAAAACCCCACCGGTTACCGTCGCTACGCGCGTGCCCCCGGTAACTGAACAGCAATACGTGGTAGCCAGCAGCATGAAAAGTAGGGACAAGGGAAAGCCCAGAGCGTTGATCGTTAGCCGTGGACGGAGCATAGACGATCGCTGGGGCGTCGGGCTCGGCGGCTGGGACAAACCAACCCCGGAGCATCAGCCCGTCCGGCGTGGGGAAGGCGACATTTTCGTAGGGAATGTGCCACTCGTCCAACAACAAGGGGGTATTACGAAAGAGGACGGGAGGCATCGTGGCTACCGTCTCTCCGATGACCGAGCCTAGCACCATCAGGAGCGGTGGGCCGGCCAATACACCAGAAATCACTTTCAAAACTTTTAACCGCATAACCTTTCTCTCTTATTCAAGATCTAGTCTAGTATACCTATTCTCGAAAGCCCTGTCTATGAGATATTTGCTTCATAGCAGTGAGGGGCAGTTGCTCACACGATAATAAAACAAAAAAAACTGCTCAGCACCCGCAAGCCTGAGCAGTTTTTGATATTACAGCCATGACCTACTTTGTCTTACCAGCGAATCCTACCACACTTGGGCGAAACAATCAAGTGCCAGCAAGCAGGTTGACCGCAAACCCGGTTTGGATTACAATCATGCTCATCTGGATCGTCGGTTACGAATAGGACTATGCCAAACGGAATTGCGAGGGGCACCCATTTGCGGCATACCCTCCACAGAGTAAAGCAGGAGATATACCTGAGATGCAGACCCTGAATATCTCGTTATTCGTGGCCTTTAGCGCCGGAGTGCTCTCCTTCGCCTCACCATGCGTGCTGCCGTTGGTACCAGCCTATCTGAGCTACCTTGGCGGGCAGATGGCGTCAGTCGAGGAGGGTACCCTTTCCCGCCGGGCGACCTTTCTCCACGGGCTCTTTTTCGTTCTGGGCTTTTCGATCATCTTTGTCGCCCTGGGCGCGGCCGCCAGTGGAATCGGGCAGTTGCTCTACGCCTACCGGCTGGCGCTGATGCGGGTTGGCGGCATAGTGATCCTTGTCTTTGGCTTGCACACACTGGGTGTGCTCAAGATCCCCTTTCTGTACTATGACACCCGCCGCCACTACCGCCCCCGGCCAGAACTGGGCTACCTCTCCTCGGCGTTGCTGGGTTTCTTTTTCGGAGCAGGCTGGTCTCCCTGCGTGGGGGCAACGCTGGGAGCGATCCTGATGCTGGCGCTGAACGAAGCAACGCTGGCACGTGGCGTGTTGCTGCTGTTCGTCTACTCGATGGGCCTGGGAATCCCCTTCCTGCTTATGGCATTGGGCGTTGGCCAGGTCGCCGGCATCTTGCGCCGGGCACGGCAAGCCATGCGGGCCGTGACCATCGTCAGCGGCCTCTTTCTCGTCATCCTGGGGCTACTGGTCTTTACCAACAACCTGGGCCGGCTGGCCCAGTGGATGCCCTTGCTCGAACCGGGTGGGCCGCGGAGCGTGGATTTCTAACGCGAATTTAACAGATAACGATTGACTTTATCATAAAAAATGGTATAATAGTCTTGAGTATTTTGACAATGTTCCATAGGAGAGCGTCTGGAGACGCCTCCTACTGCCTCACAGGCGAATGCGGGCAGAGGAGGGTTAAGGAGAGGTTCTATGTTCGAGCAAGTCGTCTATCTTGATAACACAGCCGCGACACGGCTGGACGAGCGGGTACTGGAGGCCATGAAGCCTTACTTCTTCGACGTCTACGCCGTCGCCACCTCACAGTTCGGCTACTCCATAGGCATAGATGCCCGGGATGCATTGGACGACGCCCGGACGCGGGTCGCCGCTGCCTTGGGAGCCGCTCCGGAGGAGTTTATCTTCACCTCCGGCAGCACCGAATCCAGCAATCTGGCCATCAAAGGGGTGGCCATGGCCCTGGGAGAGAAAAAGGGCAAACACATCATCGTCTCCAAAATCGAAGACTTTCCCGTCCTCTACAGCGCCAGGGCCCTGGAAAAACAAGGCTTCCAGGTAACCTATCTCGACGTGGATGAACGCGGGCGGATAAGCCTGGATCAACTGCGCGAAACGATCACACAGCAGACGATCCTGGTCTCAATCCAGGCGGCCAACCAGGAGATTGGCACGCTGCAGGACGTGGCTGCCATCGGCGCTATCTGCCAAGAGAAGGGCGTGCTCTTCCACACCGACGCCACCCACAGTTTCCCCCGCGTGCTGCTAGATGTGCGAGAGGTGCCGGTTGACCTGGTCACGGTGACGGCGCATCTGATCCACGGCCCCAAGGGGGTGGGCGGATTGTACGTGCGCCAGGGGCCTGCCCTGAGCAAAGCCAAAGGGACCCCATTGGCCAAATGGATGGACGGCGGATTCCAGGAATTTGACCTGCGGCCCGGGGTGGAGAACATCCCCGGTGTAGTCGGCTTTGCCAAAGCAGTCGAGTTGGCCACGCCGGAGGAGACAGCGCGGCTGCAAGAAATGCGCAACCAGCTGATTGAACGGCTGTTGCAGATCCCACACTCGCGCCTCAACGGCCATCCCACGTTGCGGCTGCCCCACAATGCTAACGTGTCGTTCCGCTTCGTCGAGGGCGAGTCAATCCTGTTGCACCTGGACATGCGGGGTTTCGCCGTCAGCACCGGCTCGGCTTGCTTCAGCCGCTCGTTGGAGGCCAGCCACGTCATCCTGGGAATCGGCGGCGACCACGAGCGAGCACACGGCTCGGTGCGTTTCACCTTCGGTCGCTTCAACCAGGCCCAGGACGTGGACGCGGTAGCACAGGCAATGGCCGACGTGGTGATGGCGCTGCGGGAGATCAGTCCGTTGGGAAAAGAATGAACAAATGGACGAATGGATAAATGCACACACGTGAAAAGAGGAAACACAGATGAACTTTGAGGAGTGGAAGGAAAAGGTTCCAGAGCGTATCAAGGCAGAGCCCGAATGGAAGTTTTACGCCTACCCCAAGGCACTGTTCCTGTACGACCTTGTGTGGGAGGATTGTGGAAAGTTGATGCGCGACCATCGTGGTAAGGCCGTTGCTCAGCAGATTATCCGTAGCGCCGGTTCGGTCAGTGCCAATATTGAAGAAGAGGAGGTAAACAAATGCCATTACCATACAGCGAGATCGTGATGGAACATTTCCGTCACCCGCGCAACGTGGGGCAGATTGAGAACGCCGATGCCAAGTCGGTCGAAGGGAGCCCCGCCTGCGGGGATATGGTGGCTGTCTATCTGAAGGTGGACCCGGAAGACTCGCGCATCACCGACGTCAAGTTCGAGTCTTACGGCTGCGCCTCCAACATCGCCACCGGTTCTATCATCACCGAACTGGCCAAGGGCAAGACGCTGGAAGAAGCGAAACAGATCACGTGGAAGCAGGCATCGGAAGCACTGGGTGGCCTGCCTCCGATCAAGGCGCATTGTTCCGTACTGGCCGTTGACGGCCTGCGAGCGGCCATCCAGAACTATGAGGAGCGCCACGGACTGGTCAAGGAACGCGTCCCGACGACAGTCAATCTAGTGCGTCGCAGACTCAAGCGTGTGATGAACCCGTTGGTAGGGCTCGACCTGGTGCGCACCAAAATGGTCAAGGAAATCGAGGTTGCCGCAGGCAATGTGCGGGTGGTGATTGACCTGCCACCCGACCACCAGTTCGCTGCCAACATCCGCGAGGAGATCATGGACAAGATCGAGCCCCTGTGGGACGTGGACCAGGTGCTAGTCGAGTTTATAGAGTGAGGTGAAACGATGCCCGAGATCAAAGTGGATACCCGAGAGGCAAAGTGCCCGGCAGTTGACGCTAACATCAAGGTAGATTGCCGGGGAGAGACATGTCCTGTGCCATTGGTGGAGATGCGCAAGGCCCTGCGCAAGGCTGCGCCAGGCGACGTGGTCGAGGTCGTCGGCACACACCCAGCCTCGAAAAAAGAGATTCCGATGGCCATCAAGGCATTGGGGCTGGAACTGCTATGCGTCGAGGGAACGGACAGCGATTGGACGATTCGCATCCGGCGTTGAGGGAGTATAGACAATGGTGGGCCTTTTCAAGAGCCTGCGCTATCGAGTACGCCGGTACCCTACCTTTGTCATCAACGGGCAGGAAAAGTACACAGGCTGGGACAGGGAAACACCTGGGGTCCTCTTGCAAAAACAACAGAAAGATATACCAACATACCGAGAAAAGAGGTGAGAGACAATGACTAAAGATGTAGTATGTGGCATGGAGGTGGATCCAAAGACCGCCCCCGCTCAGACAGAGCACAAGGGCCAGACCTATTACTTTTGTGCTCCGGGCTGTAAGGTGGCCTTTGATAAGAATCCGGAGAAATACCTGAATGCCGAGGGCGAAAAAGCCAACGCAGGCTGCGGCGGTTGCTGCTGCTGAGGTACTGCTGAGGACAAAATCTTTCCAAACAAGAGGGTTTTTGTGTGGTGGCTTTGCCGCCACACAGGCCCTCCCTTGGCGGAGGTGAGCAAATGACAGATAAAACGACCATAATCGTCCACAGTGGCGACATGGATAAACTCTACAGCGCGCTGATCATCGGCAACGGGGCGCTGGCAATGGGCATGGACGTCTCAATCTACTTTACGTTCTGGGGCCTGCAACGACTGCAGAAAGGCGGGCTGGAGAAAGGGCCACTCTCCAAAATGCACTTTCTAGGCCTGGGCAAGTGGATGATCAAGCGGCGCATGAAAAAGGCTAACGTAGCGCCACTAGAGAGACTGATGGCCGACTTTAAGGAACTGGGCGGCAAGATCATCGCCTGCGATATGACAATGGAGATCATGGGGTTACGCCGAGAGGACTTGCGTGAGGACCTGATTGACGAGTACGGAGCCGTAGGAACCTACATCCAGGAAGCGCGCGAGTCGGTGACCACACTCCTCATCTGACAGTACTCGCCTGCTTTTTGAGGAAGGATACAACACAAATGCCAACAAAGACCTACACCGTCGCGGGGCTGACCTGCACAGATTGCGCTGAAAGAGTCCGGGCGACCGTCAGCCGGGTGGATGGCGTCAGTGACTGCCAGGTAGACCACGTAACTGGCACGCTGATGGTTTCACTCGTAGAGCCAATCCCGGAGACAGACAAGATCGCCCGGGCTGTGAGTGCAGCCGGCCATACACTGGTCACCGAACGTCGCCCGCAATCTAGACCGATCCTAGGATTTTTCCGTTTCATCTTCTCAAAGCGCGAGACGACACTGACCGCCATCGCCGGTATGCTGACGCTATTGGGGCTGGCGCTGGCGGTGACCGGCATGCCCAACTGGAGCCAGACCGCCCTCTTTGCTGCCGCTATCGTTGTGGGCGGCCTCCCGGTGGCGCGCCACGCCTTTCAGGAACTGTATCTCTCTCACAATCTGGGCATCAACGCGCTGATGGTCATTGCCGTCGTGGGCGCCGCTTTCATCGGCGAATGGGCCGAGGCGGCGATTGTGGTGGTGCTGTTTGCGCTGGGCGAGGCACTGGAAGGATTCGCCACGGAGCAGGCACGCAGCGCGCTTGATAGCCTGCTGGACTTGGCGCCGCCAGTGGCACTGAAATTCCTGCCCACAGGCGATACACAGGAAACACCGGTGGAGCAACTAGCCATCGGGGATCACGTGCTGGTGCGCCCTGGTGACCGGGTCAGCGTGGACGGCATCGTGCGCACCGGGCAAAGCGCGGTGGATCAGGCCCCTATCACCGGTGAGAGTGTACCGGTGGACAAAAAGCCAGGCGATGAGGTATTCGCCGGGACCATCAACACCTCCGGCGCGCTGGAGGTAGAGGTGACCCGCCTGGCGGCGGACAATACCCTGAACCGTATGCACGCGCTGGTGCAGCAGGCCCAGTCACGGCAAGCGCCGGTACAACGTTTTATTGACCGCTTCGCCCGCGTCTATACACCAGCGGTAGCAGCGACGGCAGTGCTCGTGGCCGCCGTCCCACCGCTGCTCTTCGGGCAGATGTTCTGGGGAGAACAAGGCTGGTTGATGCGCGCACTCCAGATGCTGGTCATCGCCTGCCCCTGCGCCCTGGTGATCAGCACGCCGGTCAGCCTGGTGAGCGCCCTGACCAATGGTGCCTCCCATGGGGTACTGATCAAGGGCGGGCGCTACCTGGAGGCCCTGAGCCGGGTGCGCGCTTTCGCCTTCGACAAAACCGGCACCCTGACCGAGGGTCGCCCCGTTATAACCGACGTTGTGGACGTTTGCACCTGCGGAGAATGCCCTCAAGATTGTGGGCTACAACACGCGGCTGCGATTGAGGCGCAGTCATCTCACCCACTGGCCCAGGCGTTGCTGGCGGAAGCACAGGCCAGAGGGATCGCAGTACCGAGGGCTCAAGACGTCACCGCACTTGACGGGCGTGGAATGGAGGGCATTGTGAACAACGCTTCGGTCACAGTCGCCAGCCACACCCATTTCGACCAGTATTTCCCCCACCCAGACTTTGTTTGCCAACGTGCCGACGAATTGGCCGCCCAGGGCAAGACGGTGATCCTGGTCCAGCACGACGACAAGGTATGCGGGTTATTTGGCGTGGCCGACACACCGCGCCCCAGCAGCCGCCAGGCAATCGCCGACCTGAAGGCTCACGGAGACATCCACACCGTGATGCTCACCGGCGACAGCCCAACCGTGGCAGCAGAGATAGGCCACCAGGTAGGAGTGGACGAGGTGCGCGCTGGACTGTTGCCGGAGGAAAAAGTAGCCGCCATCGCGGCACTGACAGAACAGTACCAGGCCGTGGCGATGGTCGGCGATGGTGTAAACGACGCCCCGGCACTGGCCCGGGCGGACGTGGGCATCGCTATGGGCGGAGCGGGTTCGGACCAGTCTCTGGAGACAGCCGACGTGGTCCTGATGGGCGACGACCTGGCCCAACTGCCATTTATTGTCCATCTCAGCCGCAAGACGAAAGACATCGTGACGGCCAACATCGTCTTTGCACTGGCAGTCAAGGCCGCTATATTCGCCCTGGCTGTGGCAGGCCTGGCCACGCTGTGGATGGCCATAACAGCCGACGTCGGCGCATCAGTGGCAGTGATCCTAAACGGCATGCGACTGCGCCGGATGAAGGGAAGTAGCGAGTAAATGAGGAATGAGTAGATGAGAAATAAGGAGACGACAAAACAGATTAACTTACCCGTGCAGGGTATGACTTGCGCTTCGTGCGTGGCCCACGTGGAACGGGCCTTGAAGAGTGTGGAAGGAGTGAGCGACACTAACGTCAATCTGGCCACAGAGCAAGCGTCGGTCATCCTCGACCCCAAACTGGTTCCCCTGGACCGCCTGGTCGGCGCTGTGCGCGATACCGGTTACGACGTGCTCACCAAAACCGACAGCCTGCCTATTGACGGCATGACCTGTGCCAGTTGCGTGGCCCACGTCGAGGGGGCGCTGGCAGAGATACCTGGTGTGTTGAACGTCAACGTCAACCTGGCGACCGAGAAAGCCGCCGTGGAATACGTCCCCACTGTGACCGGGACGCCCGATTTCCGCCGCGCTGTGGCTGAGGCGGGTTACGAGGTGCTGCCCACAACAGAGGAGCAGGCGGAAGAGGAACTCTCCCGCGAGGTGCGCAAGATGCAAGATGCCCGACAACAGATGCTCCTGGCCTGGCTCTTCACCGGCCCCATCATCCTCTGGATGCTGCCAGAGATGCTGGCCGGCATAGCCTGGCCCAACCTGACCATCTTCAAACTGGGCATGCTACTCCTGGCCACACCGGTGCTCTTCTGGGTAGGCCGGCGCACCTACGTGGCGGCCTACAAATCGTCCATCCACGGCGCGCCCAACATGGACGCGCTCATCGCGCTAGGCACCGGGGCCTCCTTCTTCACCGGCATCGCCACCTTCTTCGCTCCCATCCCCACCTACGCCGGGGTGTCGGCCATGATCATGGCCTTCCACCTGACCGGTCGCTACGTGGAGGCGAGCGCCAAGGGCCGAGCCTCCCAGGCCATTCGCAAACTGTTGGAACTGGGAGCCAAGACCGCCCACATCCTGGTGGACGGCGCGGAGCGAGAACTACCCATTGAGGCGGTACAGGTGGGGGACGTGATGATCATCCGCCCCGGCGAAAAGATTCCCACCGATGGAGTCGTGGTCGAAGGGGAGAGCAGCGTGGACGAATCCATGGCCACGGGCGAATCTATGCCCGTCAACAAACAATCCGGCGACGAAACGATCGGTGCCACAGTCAATCAGGACGGCCTGCTAAAGGTGCGCGCCACCCGCGTGGGCAAGGATACCTTCCTGGCCCAGATGGTGCGCCTGGTCGAACAGGCCCAAACCACCAAAGTACCCATCCAGGCCTTTGCCGACCGGGTGACGGCCGTTTTTGTGCCCATCGTCGTCGGTATCGCCCTGCTCACCTTCCTGGCCTGGTTCCTCTTCCCCGAGACGTTGCGCCCCATCACCGTGTGGGCCAGCGGCTTCCTGCCCTGGGTGAACCCCAACCTGAGCCGTTTCACGCTGGCGTTGATCAACACTGTCTCGGTGCTGGTCATCGCCTGCCCCTGCGCGCTGGGACTGGCCACGCCCACGGCGTTGATGGTCGGCAGTGGCATCGGAGCCGAGAACGGCATCCTCATCCGCTCCGGTGAGGCCATCCAGGCCATGCGAGACGTGCGGGTGGTGGTCTTTGATAAAACAGGGACGCTGACCAAGGGCAAGCCGGAAGTGACCGACGTGGTCGGAATGAAAAATGAGCAAATGACAAATGAACAAATTCTGCGCTGGGCAGCGTCAGTCGAGACTGGGAGCGAGCACCCGCTGGGGCGGGCGATTGTGGCCCATGCTGAGGCAGAAGGGATCGTGATGGGCAAGTTGACCGGCTTCGAGGCAGTGCGTGGCCAGGGAGTACGCGGCACGGTAGGTGACCGTGCAGTGCTCGTGGGTAGCCGGGTATTCCTGAAAGAGCACAACGTCGAGGTGGCGGCAATAGAAAACGAGATGCGCCGCCTGGAGGACGAAGGCAAAACAGCGATGCTGGTCGCCGTGGATGGAGAAATGGCGGGACTGCTGGCCGTGGCCGACACGCTCAAAGACGACTCAGTAGCCGCCGTCCGGGAACTGAAAACATTGGGCCTGGAAACAGTGATGCTTACCGGTGACAACCAACGCACGGCCGAGGCCATCGCCCGTCAGGTGGGCGTCGTCCGCGTGCTGGCCGAGGTGCTGCCAGAGGCCAAACTGGCCGAGATCCAGCGGCTGCAAAAAGAACTTGGGCTGGGATCGTCGAAGGGGACAGGCGGAATGGTCGCCATGGTCGGCGATGGCATCAACGACGCCCCGGCGCTGACCCAGGCCGATGTGGGCATCGCCATCGGCACCGGTACCGATATCGCCATTGAGGCCGCCGACATCACGCTGGTGCGCGGCGATTTATCCGGCGTGGTCAGCGCTGTGAAACTCTCGCGCGCCACGTTTAACAAGGTGAGCCAGGGACTGTTCTGGGCCTTTTTCTACAACGTGGTGATGATTCCTCTGGCCATCCTGGGGATGATGCACCCCGTCCTGGCCGAGATCGCCATGGCCACCAGTTCTGTGACCGTAATTACCAACGCCAACCTGCTGCGGCGGGCGCACATCCAGCCAGACTACCAGGGATAAGCAATACAGTCTCGCTCCCCAACGCTCCAAGCCCCCGTCCCCGGGGGCGGATTTGACCTGCCCAGAAGATACCCTACAGCGCCTGCGTCAAAATCTCCCGCATCTCATCATGGGTGAGCCTGATCGGATTACCCTGCATACTGCTGGAAATGGATGCTTTTTCAATCAGCACCGCAAAGTCATCCGGCGTCATCCCATAGGAGCCCAGCGAGGGAACCCGTAACGCATGGCACAGTTCCTCCACCCAGGCGACGCCATCGTTGGCAGCGGCCTTGTCACTCCCGGTCAGAATACGAGCGATCTCGTCATACCGGCGCAGTGATTCGCTCCCTGGAAGCCGCTCCTGCAAGGCCCGCACGTTGATCACCATCGCGTGAGGCAAGAGACTCGCGCACACAGCGCCGTGGGGCGCGGGGAACATACCTCCGATTGGCCCGGCGAAACCGTGCACCGCCCCCAGTTTGGCGTTGGCCAGCGCCAGCCCGCCGCAGAGACTGGCCAACGCCATATCCTCACGGGCCGCCGTATCGTCGCCCTGTTTGGTTCGGCCCTGCTCGCCACAAGCGTAGGCCCGGCGCAGCGAGCGTCCAGCACACCGCATCCCCTCCCGGCACAATGCATCCGTCAGCGGGTTGGCCCGCTCCGAGACGTACGGTTCCATCACCTGCGTGAGCGCATCCAAACCGGTGCTGGCCGTGACCGCCGCCGGCAGCGTGTAAGTGAGTTCGGGGTCCACCAGCACCAGGCGCGGCAACATCAGCGGGCTGCGCAGGCTGACCTTCACCTGGTGCGCAGGCGAGGCCAGCACCGCATTGCGTGTAACTTCAGCGCCCGTACCGGCCGTCGTCGGGATGGTGATACAGGGCGCTGAGGGCTGGGTGAGTGGTTGACCCCGGCCGATGACCTCCAGGTAGTCGAGAGGATCACCGCCGTTGGTCAGCAGCGCGGCAATGGCCTTGCCGGTGTCCAGCACGCTGCCGCCGCCAAATCCGATGACCAGATCACAGTCCTCCTCCCGCGCGCATTGGGTGCCCAGGCGCGCTACCCCGGTGGTCGGCTCACCGCTCACGGAGAAAGTGACATAGTCCATCCCTTGCGCGGCCAGTCCATCGAGCAGCGGCGCAGCGCGTGCGGCAGTGCGGCCCGTCACCACCAGAGCCCGCCCCCCCATCTCCGCCGCCAGCGGCCCAACCTCGCCCAACGTGCCCGCTCCAAAGATGATACGCATAGCAGTAGCAAACTCGAAACGCATAAACCTATAGCCTCCCAAGAAACTCCCAAGAAACCGGTTTTTTTCTGAAAAACCCGATTTCTTAACTTGTCTTACCTCCAACACCATTCTATCCGTCATTCCAGTTTTGCGCAACCGGAGGTCCAGGTGCAACGCACTTTCAAGTGCGTTGCACCTTGGGAAAACCCTTGACTTTTTCCGCAAATTGTGGTAATATAGCGCTAGACGACATATCGTTAAACTACGCATCAAGGGAGACCTATGACAACTTGCACAGACGTTCAGTCGAACATACCGCTCAGAGAGGCCACTTTTTTCATCATGTTGAGTCTCACCCAGGAGCCAAAGCACGGCTATGCAATCATGAAAGAGGTGCAAGCCCTGAGTGAGGGGCGTGTTCTGCTGAGCACCGGTACGTTGTACGGCGCTATCAAGCGGCTGTTGAATCAGGGTTGGATCCAGCGGGTGAACGAATCCGGCGCCACCCCCTCGAACCGGGAGCGCAAGGAGTACGCACTCACCGATCTGGGACGGCGTATTCTCAAGACTGAAGTTGAGCGCTTGAATTCATTGGTCACCACGGCGCAGTTGCGCGCCGTCAGGGAGCAGGCGTGAGCGTCATGGTTCGGTTCATCATCCGCATTTATGGCATCCTAGTAGGTCTCTACCCATGGGAATTTCGCGCAGAGTTTGCAGCAGAGATGCAGCAAGTTTTTGCAGAAGCGGTCGAGACGGCAGGCAAGCGGGGTTGGCTATCGCTGGCGGCGGTGTGCCTGCAGGAATTGCGTGACTGGCCTGGTGCGACGCTGCGCGAACATCTGCAGAAAAGGAGGAACAAACACATGAACTCCCCAACGAATGTACCTGCTACATGGGAGCCGGTTTCGAGGCCGGCGCTGCTGGTTGGGCTGGCGTTGTTTCTAATCCCCGTGATCTACAGTATGGAGCCGCTCCTGCCGCCCGCCATCACCCGCGTTGCATTGATCGCCCTGATGGCTTTCCCTTTTGGAGTATCCATAACCGGGCTCTTCAAAGGCCTGCCTCGCTGGTCTCTGCCATCTATTGGGGTACTTTTCTCCGCCCTCTTTTTGTACATCATCCTGGATGCATTCGAGCCGTGGACTCTCATTCTGCATAATCGAATCGTCAGGGTTGGTGACGAATTTTCTCGCTATGTATGGCAAGGGATCAGGTCAGGTATCTTCTGGGTGGGCCTGCTGTTGACTATACTCTTGATTGTTTTCGCACTCGCTGCCTGGCGTCGCACGCGTCCGGTCTATCTGCGCGCCAGGCACGATTGGACACTGGTTTCATTCACCCTGTATGGTGCTTCGCTATTGAGTTTGTTCATTAACTTTGATGAGTACCAGTATAGGAGTTTATATATGACGGTCTCGCTGCTGTCCCTGGCTGCGGGTGCCTGGGGTTACTTGCGTTCCGCCAGTTCTCGGAAGCGCCTGCTGGCGCTGCTCGCTGGAGTGATCCTGGCGATGTCGTCAATGGCCATAGGTAAGTGGATCATTGTTCCCCGGCAGGACTGGCCTTTCTGGTTTGGTTGGCACGAAACCGAACGCTGGGAAACCGAACGCTGGTTCGAGTCGTTAAGGACGCTGGTTGAGGCTGGCTGGATGTTGCTCGTCATTTCGGTGCCCGCCCTGCTGAATCTTTTGCCTCGTCCAGCGCAGCCGGTGTCTTCAGGACAACCAGTCGCACTTTTCAAAGATGGAGCGGAGTCAGCGTGAATCACCGGGTACGGTTACTCTCGCGTGTTTATGCCCATTTGCTGCATCTGTACCCGCCCAGTTTCCGCGAGGAATTCGGCGCGGAGATGCAATCAGTGTTCGTAGAAACGTTGCTGGAGGCTACTGGGCGCGGCTTGGTACCCTTGTTAGCAGTTTGCCTGCGTGAAATCGGGGATTTGCCCCCCGTGCTTTTGCGAGAATACTGGTCAGAGTTTAGGAACAGAGGATTGGAGGGGCTTATGTCTGCGTTAAATGGTGCAACGAATGTTCCCGGAAGCGAACCAGGAACCTGGCTAGAGACCATTTTTGCCGGGCTGCCCCACCTGCTCTACGCACTGGCAATGGAACTCCCTTCCTTGTTATGGGCGCTGTTTGCCGTGCCAAACAACTGGCTTTCACCACGCCTGGTCTTCTGGCCACTGGTGGGCGTCATGTTGATCGTCGGATGGCGGCAAGGCTGGCCGCGCTGGTCGGGCAGTTGGATTGGGTACGGGGTGTTGTTCGTATTCTATCAAAGCATCTCACTTTTCCCCCACGGTTCGATGGCTCCCGTTGCAAGAATTACCTGGCTGATCCTGGTCGCGGTGACGTATTTCTGGCTGGCCCGGCGGGACCGGCTGAGTGGGCTGCTGGCCGTCTTCCCCCTTGTACCGATGTTCTCCGCCTACATCGGCCTGGATGTGGCGATAGAGACGCTCATCGAATCGCCGGTTTTTATCGGCGTTGGGCTGCTCACCGCGCTGGGTGCTGCGGTCATAGTGCGCCTGGGAAACTGGAGGGCCGGGGTCTGGCTGGCACTGACGGTCGTGCTGGTGACCCAAATTCCCGTCTCCTACGCGGCGACGTATCACAGTAACCTCGGGCCGCCATACGAGATTTCACCCACCGTTTCAAACTTGATAAAGGGCATTTTTGGTGGGCTGTTGGTTTTCGTGATCTTTAGCGCCCCGCTATGGTTGTCTGCACTGTGGAAACAGAGGAAACGATGGATGACTGGCTCGTGAGACTATCCCCAAGAAACCGGGTTTTTTCTGAAAAACCCTGTTTCTTAACCCGCTTTACCCCCACCCCATCTCATCAGGAAAGACATTGCCGTACTTGACACTGCTGCGCGGCTCCGCCATCATCTCCACCACCGTCTCGTGCCACGTCTGAGAGCCGTCTCTCTCCTTACTCCCTACTCCCCACTCCACATTGGCA
>JAXHUO010000019.1:66821-73495 GCA_034189605.1 Chloroflexota bacterium | reverse complement strand
GCGTCCCGCTCCCGCCCCTCCGTCCCCACGATACGCAGTGGCAGTGCCACGTTGTCGAAGGCGGAGAGGGTGGACAGCAGCGCGAACGACTGGAAGACAAAACCGACCTGGCGGCGGTGCAACTCTGTCAGTTCGCATTCCGAAAGCGCACTCAAGCGTTGCCCTGCCAGGTAGACCTCGCCGTCAGTGGGCCGGTCCAGCCCGCCGATGAGGTTCAGTAGTGTGGTCTTGCCCGAACCAGAGCGCCCGGTGACGGCGGCAAAGACCCCGGCTGGAATGGTCAAGTCCACGCCCCGCAGCGCGGCAACCTCCCGCTCACCTACCTGGTAGACTCGGGTCACCCCAACACAACGAACCAGCACATCAGCCACTCTATCTCTCCTCTTCCTCGTCCGGGCCGAATAGAGAATCGGGCAAGGTAGGGTCGGCCTCCCTCAGACACGCGCGCGACTGTTCCCGGTCGGAGAAGGCGTCATGCGCGATGATGCAGGCCCGGTAATCATCGGCCATTTCCTGCGCGGCGTCCAGCGCCTCCTCGACGCTGGCCTCACCCTCCAGCACCCGGCCGTAAGCCTGCCCAAACCAGAAGAACGATCCGCCCAGCCACTCCTCCTCGTAGAAGAACTGGAAGGTGGACGGCTGTTCAGAGCCGGCGACGCTGGCCAGGTAGGCCGCTGCCCGCTCGGCGCCCACCTGTTGGCGGTATTCGTCCGATTCGGCCAGGGAGCGGCGGGCCGGGAGCCCCTGCACGGCCGTCGGCTGCGCGGTGAGGAAGGTGATCCACTGCCAGCAGGCCCGACGATTTTCCGTCTGGGCCGAGATAAAGTAGCCGCTGGCTGTCAGGTAGCCGCCACCGCCGGTGCCGTCCGGCCCGGCGGGCAGGGGCACGACACCGACGTTCAGCTCGCGGCGCTCGCCGAAGGCCATTGCCGGCCCGTAGCTGGTCCACATCGCCGCCCGCCCATCGTTGATCATCTCCTCTCGCTCCACGTAAGACGAGGTGGCTGCCTCGGCAAAGTCGGTGACAAAGACCGGCTTGACCCCGTGCACCGTGGACAGATCCGCGTACCAGCGCACGGCCTCGACTGTGGCCGGGTCGTTAAAGGAGAGGGCCAGGGGATCCACGCTCTCGTCAATCAGCCTGCTTCCCAGCCGCTCGACCATGAGTTGCAGGTCGGTGAGTTCGTGCACCTGGGCCACGAAGCCGTACTGCTTGCCCTCGCCCTCGCCCCGGGTCAGGGCCACGGCCAGGGCCAGAAAGTCGTCGGTAGTCCAGTCCAGCGCCGGGTAGTCCACGCCGGCCGCGTCGAACAAGTCCTCGTTGTATTCGACGACGTAAGGCCCCACCTCGGCCGGTAGGCCCCACAGTTGCCCCTGCCAGGTGAACTGCTTCAGGACTGAGGGGTAGAAATCGTCCGTGGTGAGGGACGGGTCGGCGTCCAGGAACGGTTCCAGGCTGAGGATGGCCACCCGCTCTTCCGGGTTCTGGAAGCTGGGATACCACTGGAAGCAGTCGGCTGCCTTGGCCATGCTTTGCAGGTCGGGTGCACTGGTATAGTCGGGCATCTTGATCTCGACGACGACGGCGGGATACTCCTCGTGGAACCCTTTGGCCAGATCGCGGTAGGTTTGCAGGTTGAAGGAGCCTATGCCGGGGACGAAGGTGATGGTCACTGTGTCCTCGCTGACCGGTCCCTCCTCCTCTGGCGGAGCAACGACAAAGGGGGACACGGGCGTAGCCTCAGCCTGCTGGGTCAACTCCTCCTGGATGTCGGCTTTGGCCTGCACCTGGGCCTCGGCCAGGGCCTCTTCCACCGATTCCTCCCCGCTGAGGATCGTTTCCATCGCATCGGAGAGAACCCCCTGGCCCGTCGTCCAGTGCATCACGTAGCTGTGATCAATGGCGTAGCGCAAGGCGCCGGCCAGTTCCTCATCCAGGTTATCCCAGAAGCCGCTGGTCTCGGCCACCGAGCGGCGGGGGGGAAGAGATTGAACCATAGGCCCCAGGCTTTCGATGGGCTGCCGGCTCAGAAAGTTCAGCCAGCGCCATGCAGCATCGGGTTGGGTGGTCCCAGCGCTCATGGACAGGCTCCGCGTCCAGATTGGGGTCGTCCGCGCATCGGGGGTGTCCCCAGGGTAAGGGGCAACACCCACGTTGCCTTGCTCATTGCGCCACCACCACATGGCAGAAACCTCGGGCCACATGGCCGCTTGCCCTTTGTCAATTAGTTTCTGCCCCTCCGACATGGCCGGTCCTTCCGTCTCGCCCGGCGGCTCAAAGTAAGGCGTCACCTGCTCTCTGAGGTACAGATCGGCATACCAGCGTACGGCCTCGATCACCTCGGGTTGGTCGAAGCGGGGCGTGGGCGGGTCGGTAGTGTCGTCAACCAGCGGCCCTACCCGGCCCTCAATAAACGGCCAGGGACTGGGCCAGGACTGGACAAAGCCCCAGCGGGTCACTTTGTCCCCCTCGCGCGCCGTCAGCGCTCTGGCCTTGGCGAGAAAGTCGTGCCAGGTCCAGCCCAGCTCGGGGTAGGGCTCGCCGGCTTCGTCGAAGGCGTCTTTGTCGTAAAAGATCAACTGGAAGCTAGCCGTCGTCGGCAGCGCCCAGACGCCGCCATCCCATTGGTAGTTCTCCAAGATGTTGGGGTAGAAATCCTCGGGGTGGAAGTTGGGATCGGCCTTGATAAAGGGCGTGAGGTCGCGCACCAGGCCTTCCTGGACCGTTCTACGGGAGACTCCTATGTTGACGACGTCGGCCGCGGAAACCAGGCGCAACTCCGCGTCGTCGGGCCACTCGATGGCGCCCATCGGGGCCAGGCCCAGCGTCTCGTTGATGGACACCAGTTGCACGTGCAGGCCAGGGTTGGCCTCCTCGAACGCTTCGATCAGGTCATCGTAGGTCGCCTGCTCCCAGTCGTAGACGGCGAAGCGGATAGTCCCCCGTTCGCCCTCGGCGGCCGGCGTCTCTTCGCCATCGCCACCGCAGGTGGTTAGCAGCAGCCCCAGCGTGACGATTACCAGCAGCAGACTGCGCCACAGTCTATCGTGTCTCATCAGCATCCTCCTCTCCATATCTCCCTCATTCACCGAACGCCCGGTAATCGGGGTCAACTTCCCTGGCGCAGGTTTTCTGCACCTCCTCGTCGGCGAAGCCGTCCTCGCGCTCCAGGCACAGGACGTACGTCTCCGCCTTGTGCTGGGCTTCCTCCAGGGCCTGCGCTACGTCCTGCCCTTGCACCGCCTGCCCGAAAGCCTGCCAGAACCAGGAATAGGTAATAGGGCCAAGCCAGGGCTCCGTGTCCATTGGTGAGCCAGACGCGCCGTGTTGCAGGGAGAAAAGCATGGCGGCCGCCATCTCTTCCCCCGCCCGTTCCGCGTACTCTGGCGACTCGGCCGCCGAACGGCGGGCCGGAAGGCCCCGGGCGACCTGTTGGCCATGGTCGGAGAGGAACTTGAGCCACTCCCAGCACTGGCGGGGGTAGGGGGTGGCCACCGAGATATAGTAGCCCAGGAAACTGGATGGAATGGCCCCGCCGTCGTTCAGGGGCAGCGGCACTACACCCAGGCGGTCCGGGGAACCGGGAGATGTTCCCTCGTCGAAAGACGAGATGGTCCACATCGCCGCTTTACCCTCGCTCAGCAGCGCCTGTCGCCTGCTCCAGGCCGACGTCTCCGGGCGGGAGGGGTCTTCCCCTGGAAAGCGGGGTTTCACCTCATGCACCGTAAAGAGTTCCACGTACCAGCGCACCGCCTCGATCACGGCTGGGTCGTCCAGGCGAGGCCAGGGGGGATCACGCTCTTCATCCACCAGAGAAGCACCCTGCAAGACGATGAAGGTATCCAGGTCGTCGCTATCGCTGTGGCGCGAGACGAAACCGTATTGTTTATCCTCCCCTTCCCCCTGGGTCAGAGCCAGGGCCTTGCTCAGGAAATCGTCCAGGTCCCAGCCGGCCTGGGGGTAGGCCACGCCGGCGGCGTCGAAGAGGTCCTGGTTGTAGGCGAGGACTTTTACGAGGGCTTCGCCCGGCAGGCCCCACAGGTCCCCCTGCCAGCGGAAGGGTTCCACAGCCTGGGGGTAGAAATCGGCCTGGGAGAAAGCGGGGTCGGCGTCCAGGAAAGGCTGCAGGTTCAGCATGTGCTGTCGGCTGCTCTCGTCGGCCGCCAGACCGAACCAGCCAAAGCAGTCACCGGCCGCTGCCATTTCCTCCAGGCCATAGCCGCCCGAGAAGGTAGGCCTCCTCACCTTGACGGTGACGTCGGGGTGGCTCTCGTGAAAGGTTTCGGCCAACTCCCTGTAGGGAGCCACGTTGTAGAGGAAAGGAGCGAAGGTAATCTCCACGCCTGCTTCCCCCACGGGCTCCGGGGTGACCACGATCACGGGCTGAGGGGTGGCCTGCTCGCGCTCCCTGGCCTCTTCACTCAACCGCTGTCGGGCTTCGACCTGGGCCTCGGCCAGGGCCTCTTCCACGTCCTTTTCTCCTTTGATGATGGCGATCATGGCTTCGTGTAAAGCGCCCCTGGCTCCAGCGTAAGCGAGCCGGCGAGGATAGGCGTGTTCCAGGGCAAAGTGGCAGGCGGCAGCCACGCCTTCGTCCAGGTCGTCCCAAAAGCCCATCTCGGCAGCGGTAGAACGGCGTGCTGGCAGAGAAAAACTATAAGGGTCGAGATCAGCACGGCGGGTGAGAAAGTCCAACCAACGCCAACTCTCCTGGGGATGGGCCGTACCCGCGCTCATGGCGTAACTCTCCACCGAGATGGGGGTGGTGGCATCGGTGGGCCTGTCCACAGGATAGGGCACGATGCCGATCTCGCGGCTCTGCTGGCTGCGCCACTGAAAGGTGAAAGAGACGTCACCCCACATAGCGGCCTCTCCCCTCTCAATGAGACTGAATCCCTCCGGTCGAAATGACTCCCCCGGCCCGACGTCTGGCGGTTCGAAGAACGGCATTACCCGATACTCCAGGTACAGGTCGGCATACCAGCGCACCACCTGAGCGACCTCCGGTTCATCTAGAAGCGGGGTCAGGGGCGTGGTGGAGTCATCCACCAGGGGGCCGGTGCGACCGGTGATAAAAGGGAGGGGGTCAAACCAGGGCTGGACAAAGCCCCAGCGGACAACCTCATCCCCCTCCCGTTTGGTCAGGGCCTGGGCCTTGGTCAGGAAGTCGTCCCAGGTCCACCCTGGTTCCGGGTAGGCCACACCCGCCTCGTCGAAGGGTTCCTCGTCGTAAAAGATCATCCCAAAGTTGATGGCGAAGGG
The DNA here is from genome assembly GCA_034189605.1 of Chloroflexota bacterium. GTDB lineage: Bacteria > Chloroflexota > Anaerolineae > B4-G1 > B4-G1 > JAUWNP01. Next base: position 68,232 of record JAXHUO010000019.1, on the reverse strand, counting down.
GAGCCCCCAGGTGCCACCGTCCCATTGCAGGCTCTCCAGGGCGGCGGGGTAGAAATCCTCGGGGTGGAATCCCTGATCAGCCTCAATGAAGGGAGTCAGGTCGTGCACCAATCCCTGGCGGGTAACGCGAGGACTCGTCCCCATCACCAGAGTGTCGGCGGCGGACACCAGCCGTTGCCAGGTGTCTTCCGGCCATTGCCAGTTCTCTTCATCCAACCCCAATACCTCTTGGATGGAGAGCACCTGCACTTTGACGTGAGGATTCTCCTCGTGGAACTGCTCGGCCAGGTCTTCGTACCGGCTAAGTTCATACTCATAGCAGGCAAAAGTGACGGTCACCTCGGCCTGCCGGTCCGACGGAGCCGGTTGGCTCACGGGGGTGGACTCGCCTGCCTCTTGCCCCCGGCATCCAGCCCCCAGGGCCGTCAATGCCAACGCAAGGATCACCCCCACCAGTCGCAGGTTGCGCCAGGCATCTCCATGCATCGTGGCCCCCCTCTCACGTTTCACGTTTTACGCTCCACCGGCCGGATCAGGATGCCCCCTGGCGTCCGCTCCAGCCGCGCTCGGTCGCCGATGTCGTATTCCTCGAGATAGTCGCGCGGCACCTGCAATCGCCCCGCCGAGTCCAACACGACCAATTCCTCAGAGGGGAGAGGAGAGACTGGAGAGGAGAGAGAATCTTCCGTCTCTATTCTCTGCTCTCTATTCTCTATTCTCTGCTCCGTGGACACTTTGCCGTCACGGATGGCTACCATCCGGTCCACCCAGCCGATGATCCCCGGATCGTGGGTGACGATGAGGGTGGTCAGGCCGAAGGCTTCGTTGAGCCGCCGGAAGGTCTCGTAGATGACACGGGCGGTGGCCGAATCCAGTTCCCCCGTCGGCTCGTCGGCCAGCAGCAGGTGGGGGCGGTTGGCCAGGGCGATGGCGATAGCCACCCGCTGCTGCTCTCCGCCCGATAGTTGGGCCGGTACGTGGCCGGCGCGGTCGCTGAGGCCCACTGCCTCCAGCAGTTCGGCGGAACGCTTGCGCCGGACGCGGGCCGGCAACCGGGCGACCACCATCGGCAACTCGACGTTCTCCCGGGCCGTCAGGTAGGAGACCAGGTTGCGCCCCGGCAGTTGCCAGACAAAGCCCGTCTGCTCGCGGCGGTAGTGGTCGAGCGCCCCGTCGGAAAAGTCAGCCAGGTTCGCGCCGTCCACCAGCACCCGGCCGGCCGAGGGGCGGTCGAGCCCGCCGATGACGTTGAGCAGCGTGGACTTGCCCGCGCCCGACGGCCCGACGATGGCCAGCATCTCTCCGGGATCCACCGTCAGTTCCAGCCCCTGCAGGGCCACCACCTCCCGGTCGGCCACGCGATATATTTTGACCAAACCATCACAGACCAGAGCAGAGAGAGGAGAGGAGA
>JAXHUO010000019.1:63593-66721 GCA_034189605.1 Chloroflexota bacterium | reverse complement strand
TGGATGACTTACCCGTGCGCTTGCCGCTGCCTTCGGCGATATTGGTGATGATAGACACTGCTGCACGCCGCACCTGGTCGCCCAGGGAGGACTGTACCGATCGCGGCCACTGAACTGACACACTGATTGCCCGATCCGCAAAATCCAATGCCTTGGGCCACACTTTCAACCTCTCAAACCGAAAACCCATCTCGACTCTCCTCTCTCCTCTGTTTCCTCTACTCTGTCTCCCCCATCTTGATGGCTTCGTACACTCGCATACGCCGTAGCAGCGCGAGCGTCAGCCCAATGCTGGCGGCGGCCGTCGCTGCGAATAGAGCGTAGATGCGCGCCACGTCGCCCCAGGCGGTGCGCACGATGAAAGGTGGTGTGCCAGAGTGTAGCCCGCCCTGTGCCTGGAGGAAGGGGATGAACAACCGCCCAGTAGCCAGCCCCAGCGCCGTGCCGGCCAGCAGCCCGGTCAGCAGCAGGACGATCTGCGTGCCGGCCAGGTAAACACGCATCTGGCGTTGCGAAAAGCCCACCGCGCGCAGGACACCCAGTTCCACTGTGCGCTCGCGGAAGGAGAGCAGCGCGTGGAGCGTCAGCCCCAGAACGGTCAGTAGCCCCGAGGCCAGGAAGCCGAGCGTGAGCAGCCCGAAAAGGCCCTGGCGCTCCGGGCGCTGCTGTTCGGCGGCGATGAGGTTGCGGGCATCCCAGGCGCTCACCACCGGCACGCCGCGCTCGTTCAGCGCTGCGACGATGGGTTCGGTGCTGCCGGGCTCGGTCGCCAGCCAGACATCGTAGGGGTAGAGACCGCCCAACCGCTCGAAGAGATAGCGCAAGTTGCCGACGAAGAAGGGCCCGTCCTCCGGGTAGAGGGTGGGAAAGAGGTCGAGCGCGCCAGCGACGACGAATTCGACCTCGGCCCGCTCCCCCAGCACGTCCACCGTCAGATGCAGCGGGTCGCCGGTCTGCAGGCCGTGGCGGGCCAGGAAACCCCGCTCAACCAGGAGGGCGCTCCGGTCGTCGGCAAGTTCGTTCATCAGCGCGCCCAGCGATAACGGCGCAAAGTCGGGGCGGAAGAAGGCCACTCCGGGAAAGTCCAGCCGGTCCAGGCCGACGAAGCGGCCGCTCTCCACCTGCCCGCCCAGGCTGGCGCTGGCGGGATAGTCGCCGATCCGGGCGGCGGCTCCCGCGCCGGGCAGTTCCAGGTGCTCGGTGATGGGAAGGAAGACCCACTCGCCCTCCCCCCCCTCTATCCCCCCCATTGGGGGGGAGGAAGGGAGGGCGCCGGGCATCTGTGTCTCTCCGGTGGTCTCACCCTGCTCGGCCAGCCACAGGTCGGCACCAACCCGGTAGTAGACCTGGTCGTGCAGGTGCAGGTCCAGCGTGAGGGCCACCGACGCCGAGAAGGTCGCCAGTCCGGTGGTCAGCACGAGCAGGAGCAGCGGCCCGGCGAGATGCCCGGCCTGACGGGAGAGGTCGTGGAAGAGCAGGAGCGGGACCGCGCCCCGCGCGCGGCGGCTCAGCCGGGCCAGACTGTCCATCAACCGGGGCAGGAACCGCAGCAGTACCAGCGCCCAGGCGAAAATGAACAGCGCCGGCACCAGGAAGAGCAGCGGGTTGGCAAATAGGTCGCCCTGGGTCAGCCGTGCGAGGGGCAGGGCGCCGGGACGGCGGAGGATGACGTAGCCGTACAGCGCCGGGAGCAACAGCCCCAGGTCGAGGAAGTAGCGCTGCCACCAGGGACGGCGCAGCGCGCGCGCCAGTTCCTGCTGGTGGGTGACGATAGTGTGACGGGCGGTGGCGAGCGCCGGCAGGACGACGGCCAGGAGTGAGAGCGCCACAGCGAAGATGCCGAAGCGCAGACCGGCCCAGGTCAGAGGAGAGAGAGGAGAGGAGAGAGAGGAGGTGAAATCCAGGAAGGAGCGCGTGCGGGCCATCAGCGCGGCGGACGCCCAGCCCAGCGGCCAGCCCAGCGCCAGGGCGGGTAGCCCCAGCAACAGCCCTTGCAATAGGTAGAGCCCCATCACCTGTGCCCGCGTCGTCCCCCGGCTGCGCAGCACCACCGTTTCCCCCTGCTGGCGGCGGGCCATCATCCCTGCCACGAGCGTGACAAAGTAGAGCACCAACCCCACGATGGGGATGCCAAAGGCGTATAGGAGGAGCGTCAAGCGTCCGGTGGCCTGGCGGTAGGCTAACAACGGTTCCTCCGGCGAGACGTCGAGCGTGGCGTGGGGCAGATAGCCGTCCAGCGTGGCGCGGACGGCGGCGATACGGCTCAAAAGCGCGGGCACGTCACCGCTGGTGACGTGGGAGCCGTCAGCCACCAGGTACCAGGCGGCCAGGTCTATCTCGCCGCGCACGGCGGGGGTAACCAGGTCACGGAAGGCCGCCTCAGAGGTCAGCAGTATCTCGTCGAAGGAGCGAGGTGGATAGAGCCAGTAGGATGGGTCCTGATCTCGCGGCTGCCAGATACCGGTGATGCGAATAGGGAGGGAGACACCCGTGCCGGAGGGCTCAAAGAGGACATAGGTTTCTTCAACTCGCAAGCCCAGCCGGTTGGCCAGGGATTGGCTGATTAGCACGGGGAGACCCCCCTCAGTCCCCCCCGTGGGGGGGGAGGGCAGATGATCGCCTTCGATCACGTCAATGTGGGCAGTCAGGCCGTCCAGGAAGCCCAGCGCGAGCCACTCCAGCGGCTGGCGAACGTCAGCGTAGGCGGCCTCGTCGGCCGGGAAGAGACGCCACTTACCCGTGCGCACGTGGCGCACGACGGGGCCGGCCCCTTCGACTTCGCCCCCCTCAGATACCCTTCGACTATGTTCAGGGCGAGCGCTCGGCCCAGACACGGCCAGTGGCAGGCCCAGGTCACCCGCAGCGAGTGTCGTCAGGTAGGCGTCGGCGGCCTGGATGTCCTCCCACTCCAGTGCGCCGTGCCAGGCGCCGACGTAGCGGAAGAGGAAGGCGAAAGGAGGACGCGCCTCCTCGCCGGAGAGTTGCTCCATCAGCAGCCGGTGGCCCACACCATCGGCGTAGAGCGGGATGCAGGTGACCAGCGCCACGGCTGCGGTCAGCCCGGCGGCGATGCCCGCGCTCAGGCCGGGGCTACTGCGCAGGCGTTTGAGCAGGAGGGAGAGGAGAGA